>LXQJ01000001.1 GCA_001683895.1 Luteimonas sp. ANT-B3E
CTAACCACCTGAATTAAGCCGAGCCGCGAAGCGGCTTCGGCTTGAATGAATTGTTAGGCGCAATCGCTGCGCAACTATCAACGTTTCGGGTACACGCAGACATGTAGCCTACCTAGAGCACTCTCGTACTCTCTCTCCGTGACCATCTGGTCGGGGACGATGTGATCGGCGCAACCTAGCACCAGCTGTCGCCTTTCCAGGTGGCAAGATTGCTGTTCCTCTGCACTAGGCATCACAGTACAGATCCACGTGTAGCCTGGCATTACCCTATCCAAGAGATCTGTCGCTGTCGCAGGCAGACTCACCGGGGGTGGGCAGTCGGGCTCACAACCCAGATCAATTGTGGCGCAGCCGCTGAGGCAGAGTGCTAACGCCGAGGTCAGAGTGCAAGTGAAGTTTGCCATTGCGCCTAACACTCAGTAGACCCCACGAAGGGGTGTTGCTCGGAGTGTGTATCGGGTTTGGGAAGGGGTCAACGCGGAAAAGTCCCACGGCATCAACGGGATGCGCGGGGGCTGGGTGGGGGTGCGCTGTTCCACTATCGGGGTTTTAGGGTAAGGAGACCCTGCGATGGCATCTGGCGGCGAAGGGACCCCGGAGGGGGATGAGTATGGCGAAGGGGATCGGCCGCGGCTGTTGGAGGAAGTTCGGCGCAGGTTGCGGCTGAAACACTACAGTTTGCGGACGGAGCAGGCGTATCTGGGGTGGATTCGCCGGTATATCCGGGCGAATGCGGGTCGGCATCCGCGAGTGCTGGACGGGGTGGCAGTCACGCAGTTCCTGACGCGCCTGGCGACCGAGGGGCGGGTGGCGGCGAGCACGCAGAATCAGGCGCTGTCGGCGATCCTGTTCCTGTATCGGGAGGTGCTGGGCATTCGGTTGCCCTGGATGGAGGACGTGGTGCGCGCCAAGCAGCCTCGCAAGCTGCCGGTAGTGCTGTCGAAGGGTGAGGTGGCGTTGCTGTTGCGGCAGTTGGCGGCGCGGGAGTGGTTGATGGCGAGCCTGCTGTACGGCAGCGGGCTGAGGCTGATGGAGTGCCTGCGGCTTCGGGTGAAGGACGTGGATTTTGCGCGCAACGAGCTGACGATCCGCGACGGCAAGGGCGCGAAGGACCGGCGCACGGTCATGCCGGGCAGCCTGCGCGCGGCGCTGCAGCGGCAGATCGAGGACGTGCGCGTGCTGCATGGCCGCGACGCGGAGGCGGGGTTCGCGGGGGTGTATCTGCCGTTCGCGCTGGCGCGGAAGTACCCGGGGGCGCCGACGGAGTTCGCGTGGGCGTACGTGTTCCCGGCGGGGCGCCGCGGGCGCGACCCGCGCGACGGCGGCGAGAAGCGCCACCATATCGACGAGAAGGTGCTGCAGCGCGCGGTGTCGCAGGCTGCACGCGCGGCGGGGCTGGACAAGCCGGTGACGCCGCACACGCTGCGGCATTCGTTCGCGACGCACATGATCGAGGCCGGCTACGACATCCGCACCGTGCAGGAGCTGCTGGGCCACAAGGACGTGGCAACGACGCAGATCTATACGCACGTGCTGAATCGCGGGGCTGGCGGGGTGCTGAGTCCGCTCGACCGCTGAGCGGCCCCTCTCAGCCGCGGAAACACCAGTGCCAAGGCTCGTGGACGATGCCGTGCGGGTTCCCTTCGGGGTACGACAGCACGAAGCCGTGCGCGCCGGCGTGCTGCTGCAGCCAGGCGTGCGTGGGCGTATCGGCGAACGACGCCTCGGCCGGCGGTTCATCTGGGGTGCCGATGTCAAGCGCACGGCCCCCGTGGTGTTCGGAGTATCCAGGCGCGGCGTTGACCGTGAGGATCTCGTCGAGCGAAAGCCCAAGCGCGCGTTTGCGTTCGACGATGCCCAGCTGGTAGTCGTGGCTGCGGTAGCCGGAGATCGCCTCCAGCACCACGCCGCCGGTGCGCGCGGCGGCCTGCAGGCGCGTCCAGGCGCGCGCAGCGTCGGGCAGCAGCCACAGCGGCCGGCGGTAGCGGTCGCGGCCGGCAAATGCCAGCAGCGCGGGCTCTGCCACCGGCGCGAGGCCGGTGCGGTCGGCGTAAGCGTGTTCGTCGATGCCGAGCGCCTGAAGCCGCGCCTGCACCCGGTGCAGCGGCAGCGTGGCGATGCTGGCGCTGCCGACCGGGCGCAGGCGCGCGTGCGCCCCGGCGGCCAGCCCGGCGAGCGCAACGTCGAGCCCCGGCTCGTGCACCAGCCACGGGACCAGTGGCAGCAGGCCTTCGGGCAGGTCAGCGGCCAGGTAGGCGCCGTCGCGCTTGCGGCGCAGCACCGTGGTCGCGCGTGACAGCGCGCGCGCGTCGCGGCTGCCGCGGGCGCGCAGCAGGCCGCCGGGCCAGAGCTCGATGTCGGGTGTATTGATCAGGACGCGGGGGGCAGGGCGCATGGCGCGAGCTTAGCGGCCGCGGCGGCAGGCGGCCACGTCGCTGGCACTGTCCGCGCGGCCGCGTCGCTCGCGCCCCCACGCCACCCTGCTACTCGGCGTTGCCGCCCTGCGCCGGGGTGAAGAAGACGCCCGCCACCTGGCCGTTGGCGTCGACGGCGACGGTGGTGTCGATGACCGCGGCCGCGCGCTGCACCGGGATGACGACCACGCGGTAGCCGTCGCGCAGGACGACGGTGGCGGGGCGGCGTTCGACGATGGCGCCGGCGGCGTCCAGCTTGGCGCTGACGTCGGTGAGCATCGCGATGTCCAGGCCCTGCTCCATGCGCGCGTCGAAATCCGCGCGCGCCCCGGCGAAATCGCCCGCGTCGAACCGGTCGAGGAAACGGGAGGCGACTGCGAGAGCGGCGTCCGCCGCCTCCGGCGCGAGGGCCATCGAGCCGGGCGGCGTGGCAGGGACCGCAGGGGTGGCAGGTGTCACCGCCCGGGCATGGGCTGCGGGCGGCATGCCACTGCAGGCGAAGGCGATGGCGGCGGCAAGCGCGGCGGGCAGCAGGGAGTGGACAGTGCGCATCAGGGCCTCTCCTTTTTCAGCACGGCGATCGCCGCGCTCATCGGCGGCTGCGAAAACGCGACCAGTTCCCAGCCCTGGCGGCCGAGCTTGGTCAGCGCATCCTGTACCACCTCGGGCTTCAGCGTGCCGACCAGGTTGGGTTTGATTTCCACCACGCGGTAATCCCAGTTGCTCATGTCGCCTGCTCCCTGTGGTGTGTGCCGGGGTCGGTTGTCACCGGCCGCGCTAGCGCGGGCCGCCGCCGGTTCCGGTGTCGTTGCCATGGGCAGCGCCATGGCCTTCGTGCGTGTCGTCCGCCTCCGGCGCGCCGCCGCCACGCAGCCGCCCGGCCTGGCGCAGCGCGTCGCGCAGCACGTACTCGATCTGCGCGTTGACGCTGCGCAGCTCGTCGTCGGACCAGCGCTGCATTGCCGCCAGCACGTCGGTGTTGATGCGCAGCGGGTAGGCCTTCTTGCCGCTCATCCGCCGCCCCGGCGCCGGCGCCGGGCGGCCATCACCGCCAGCAGCATCGCCACGCCCACCGCGTGCACCGCGACCACCATCACCACCACCAGCGTGACCACGCGGCGGTCGTCGTCGCCGAACGCCGCCAACCCTGCGCCGGTCGCCAGCATCGCGACGCCGATCATGCGCATCAGTCGCGCCAGGCGGTCGTCCAGCCGCGCCTTGTCGAGCGCGGTCATGCCGCCGCTGTCGCCCGCCAGCGGCACGCGGCCCTGGCCAAGCCAGCGCGCAGTAACGAACGCCGGCAGCGACATCACCGCGAACACCAGCGCCATGGCCTGGTGCGCCTCCACGTCAGTACAGCGAGCCGGCGTTGACCACGGGCTGGGTGCCGCGGTCCCCACACAGCACGACAAGGAGGTTGCTGACCATCGACGCCTTGCGCTCCTCGTCCAGCTGCACCACGCCGTTCTTCTGCAGCTCGGCCAGCGCCATCTCCACCATGCCCACGGCGCCGGCGACGATGCGCGTGCGCGCGGCGATCACCGCGTTGGCCTGCTGCCGCTGCAGCATCGCCTGCGCGATCTCCGGGGCGTACGCCAAGTGGCTGATGCGGGCGTCGATGACGTCGACGCCGGCGGTGGTCAGGCGCTCGTCGAGCTGCTGCTTGAGGTGCACGCTGACCTCGGCGGCGTGGCTGCGCAGCGAGATCTGGCCGTCGTCGTGCGTGTCGTAGGGATAGCTGGTGGCCATCGCGCGCAGCGCGGCCTCGGATTGGATATGCACGAAGCTCTCGTAGTCGTCGACGTTGTAGACCGCCTCGGCGCAGTCGACCACCTGCCAGACGATGACCGCCGCGATCTCGATCGGGCTGCCCTCGAGCTCGTTGACCTTGAGCTTGCCGCTCTCGAAGTTGCGCACGCGCTGGCTGACCTTGCGCTTGGCGTAAAAGGGATTGTTCCAGCGCAGGCCGTTGTCCTTGACCGTGCCGATGTACTTGCCGAACAGGCTCAGCACCGCGGCCTGGTTGGGTTCGACCATGTACAGCCCGACCATGCCGAAGATCGCCATCACGGCCAGCACCACGGCGGCCCCGACCGACGAGATGCCGCCGGCGCGGATGCCGTCGAGGCCCAGGTAGCCGGCGAGGAGCAGGAGGGACAGCAGACCGAGCAGCATCGGGATGCCAGGCAGGGAGCGGGTCGGGTTCTCTTTCATGGCGGTCTCTCGGCGAGACGCCCGGGCAATCCGGGGCGATGGGTATTAGATATCGAAATGATATCACCGTGTCAAGCATGGACGACGGCTCGACTGCCCCAGCGGGCGTCATCGCGGATGTCGGCGTCGGCGCGGTCAAGGCCCGCGGCGACCAGCCACTAGACTGGCCGCCCCATCCGCAACGAGCCCAGAGATGCCCGATCGGCACCCCGCTGTCCCCGTCCGCGCTGCGCATGCTGCTGCTGGGTGCCGGCGAGCTCGGCAAGGAGGTCGCGATCGAGCTGCAGCGGCTCGGGGTGGAGGTGATCGCCGCCGACCGCTACGCCGATGCGCCGGCGATGCAGGTGGCGCACCGGTCGCACGTGCTGGACATGCTCGACGGCGCCGCCCTGCGCGCGCTGGTCGCGGAGGAGCGGCCGCACCTGGTGGTGCCGGAGATCGAGGCGATCCACACCGCGACCCTTGTCGCGCTGGAGGCTGAGGGCGCCGGCAACGCCGACGTGCCGCGCTTCGTGCCGACGGCGCGCGCCGCGCAGCTGACGATGGACCGTGAGGGCATCCGCCGGCTGGCCGCGGAGACGCTGGCGCTGCCGACGTCGCCGTACCGCTTCGTCGACACCGTGGAGGCGTACCGCGATGCGGTCGCCGCGATCGGCGTGCCCTGCGTGGTCAAGCCGCTGATGTCGTCGTCGGGCAAGGGCCAGAGCCTGGTGCGTACCGCCGATGCGGTCGACGCCGCGTGGGCGCACGCGCAGACCGCGGGCCGCGCGGGCGCCGGGCGCGTGATCGTCGAGGGCTTCGTCGACTTCGACTACGAGATCACGCTGCTGACCGTGCGCCACGCCGGCGGCACCGCGTTCTGCGCGCCGATCGGCCACCTGCAGCGCCACGGCGACTACCCCGAGAGCTGGCAGCCGCAGCCGATGTCGACGCGTGCGCTGGCGCGGGCGCAGGGCATCGCGCGAGCGGTGACCGATGCGCTGGGCGGCTGGGTGCTGTTCGGGGTGGAGCTGTTCGTGCGCGGCGACGAGGTCTGGTTCTCGGAGGTGTCGTCGCGGCCGCACGACACCGGGCTGGTGACGCTGGCGTCGCAGGAGGTCAGCCAGTTCGCGCTGCACGTGCGCGCGATCCTCGGGCTGCCGGTGCACGTCGGTGACGACGGCGAGGTCGCGCACTGGGGGCCATCGGCGTCGTGCGCGGTGCTGGCGCAGGGCCACGGCGTGCCGGAGTTCTCAGGCGTGGATGCGGCGCTGGCCGTGCCGGGCACGTCGCTGCGGCTGTTCGGCAAGCCGCGCGTCGAAGGCCAGCGCCGGGTGGCGGTGACGCTGGCCCGCGGCGACGGCGTCGAGCAGGCGCGGCGCCGCGCGCGCGACGCCGCCGCGGCGCTCACGGTGGCGCTGCGATGATGCGCGGCCCCCACGCCAGATCCCGCGCGCAATGAATGGACACCAGGGTTACGCGGTCTTTTTCTTCGAGCAGGCGCTCGACGTGCTCGGCGAGGCCGTCAAGCCCTTCCTGCACGACAGCCCCGCCGGCCGCCACGTGCAGTGCCACGAGATCGATACCGGCGGCGCGCTGATGGAGATGACGCTGCACGGGCGCACGCCCGAGGGCGGTGACGTGTCGCTGGAGCTGATGGTGCCGACCAGCATGGTGCGGATGGTGGTCTCGACGCAGGGCGACGGCAGCTTCGGCTTCGGGCCGCGCAGCGACGCCGCCCCGGCGCGCGTGCTGCCGGTGATCGGCCCGACCGCGCCGGCGGCCGATGCGCCGTCGGAGGCGCTGCCGTCGAGCGCGCAGCTGGTGGAGCCGCCGGCCACCTGAGCCGCCGTGGCGTCAGTCCGCGAGGTCCAGCCACACCAGCCGATGGTCGGTGCCGTCGACGATGTCGGCGC
>LXQJ01000010.1 GCA_001683895.1 Luteimonas sp. ANT-B3E
GCGCCGGCCGGGTGGCCGCCAGCGCCAGGTCGAACGGGGCCCGCAGCGTGCCGCGCACGAACGTGCCGCGCGCGCTGGCGCGCACGCGGGTCGCGGGCGCCAGCAGCGGCACCTCCAGCGCCAGCGCTTCGACCCGCCAGCCGTCGCCGTCGATGCGGCCGTTGCGCACGTGGATGCCGTCGCGCAGCCTCGGCAGCGTGCCGTCGCCGGGCGGACGCGACGCCAGCCACGCCGACAGCGCGGCGGCGTCGAGCACCGGGGCATCAAGCTCGACGCGGACGAAGTCGGACGTGCGCACGCGGTCGCGCAGCGTGGACCACGGCAGCGACAGCAGCAGCCGGTCGGCGCGCAGCACCGGCGTGGCAGCCCCGGGCTGGCGGGCGACGACCTCGCGCGCGACCAGCGTGGGCGTGCCGCGCAGGCGCACCTCGCCGATACCGGTGGCGGTGATCTCCAGCCCAAGCGCCCGGCCGGCAGCGTCGAGTGCGAACGCGGTCACCCGCGCCGGCTGCAGCGCGGTGCGCAGCGCCAGCAGCGACGCCAGCACCACGGCCGCCGCGATCGCCGCCGCGAGCAGCCGCCGTCGGCGGCTCACCCGCCCAGCGCGTCCGGCAGCAGCGCGTCGACGAACGCCTCGGCATCGAACACGCGCAGGTCTTCCGGGCGCTCGCCGATGCCGGCGAAGCGGATCGGGATGCCGAACTCGCGCGCTAGCGCGAACACCACGCCGCCCTTCGCCGAGCCGTCGAGCTTGGTGACCACCAGCCCGGTGACGCCGGCCGCGGCGTGGAACTGGCGCAGCTGGCTGAGGGCGTTCTGGCCGGTGGTGCCGTCGATGACCATCAGCACCTCGTGCGGCGCCGCGGGGTCGATCTTGCCTAGCACGCGCTTGATCTTGCCGAGCTCGGCCATCAGCCCCTGCTGGGTGTGCAGGCGGCCGGCGGTGTCGGCGATGAGCACGTCGGCACCGCGCGCGCGAGACGCCTGCAGCGCATCGAATGCGACCGACGCGGCGTCGGCGTCCTGGCCCTGCGCGATCACCGCGACGCCGTGTCGGTCGCCCCAGGCCTGCAGCTGCGCGACCGCGGCGGCGCGGAAGGTGTCGGCCGCGGCCAGCACCAGGTGGCGGTTCTCGTCGCGGTAGCGTTTGGCGAGCTTGCCGATGGTGGTGGTCTTGCCGACGCCGTTGACGCCGACCGTCAGGATCACGAAGGGCCTGGCCGCCGGGTCGATCACCAGCGGAAGCGCGACCGGCGCCAGCATCGCGACCAGGTCTTCGCGCAGCGCACGCAGCATCGCCGCGGCGTCGGCGAACTCGCGCGCCTTCATGCGCCTGCGCAGCGACGCCACCAGCTCGGTCGTGGCGCCGATGCCGACGTCTGCGGTCAGCAGCGCGGTTTCGACCTCGTCCAGCAGGTCGTCGTCAAGCACCGGGTTGCGCGAGAACAGGCTGCCGATGCCGCGCGCGAAGCCGCTGCCGCGCAGGCGCTCGCGCCAGCCGGGCTTGCCGGGGGCGGCGGCGGGCAGGGTGCCCGCTGCGTCGGTACCGGCGTCGTCGCTGGTCGCGGGCGGCACGGGCGCCGCTTCGCTCGCGGCCACCGCTGCGTGCGCACCCGGCATGCCGGGATCGGGCACACGCGGCAGCGGCGGCGCCGGCGCGACGTCGACATGGTGGCTCTCGTGCTGGATGCCATCGAGGCTGGTGACCAGCCCGACCGGCGGCGGCTCGGTGCCGAACGCGTCCAGCGCATCCTCTACCGCGCGTGCGACGGCAGGTTCGAGCGTCGAGATCGCCTCTGCGACGTCGGAGCCGGTGGCGCTTGTGCCGGCATCGGCCTCGGCCTGCAGGCGGTTCTGCGGGAACGCCGCCGCCAGTGCCTCGATGTCGAGTCCCTGGCGCGCGCGTGGTGCGTCGGTGTCGGGCTTGTTGCGGCGGAAGAAACTGACCATCGCAGGGGGACGTCGCAGCCGTTTCGAAAGGGGGATGCAATGCGTAGGCGATGCGTCGACAATGCCGGCGCATGTTATCACCGGCCCCGCTGCGACCAGTCCCGATGCACCGTCGAGAGGCGCTGCCGGCCGCCGCCCCGTGAGCCGCGGCGCGCGGCCGCTGCCGCCCGCGGGCGCCAACGGCGTCCGCATCATCGGCGGCCGCTGGCGCGGCACGCGGTTGGCCGTCGCCGACGCCAGCGGCCTGCGCCCGACGCCCGATCGCACCCGCGAGACGCTGTTCAACTGGCTGACGCCGGTGCTGCCCGGCGCCCGCGTGCTGGACCTGTTCGCCGGCAGCGGCGTGCTGGGGCTGGAGGCGCTGTCGCGCGGCGCGGCGCAGGCGCTGCTGGTGGAGCGTGATCGGGCGCTGGCCGACGCCATCGACGCGGCGTGCACGCGGCTGCACGCAGGCGACGCAGCGCGCGTGGTGTGCGCCGACGCGCATGTCGTTCTGGCGGCTCCGCTGCACGGGCGGTTCGATGTGGTGTTCGTGGATCCGCCCTTCGCAGGCGATCACTGGCAGCAGGTCACCGCTGCGCTGGAGCACTGGGTGCATGCAGGCAGCTGGCTGTACGTGGAGTCGCCGGTGTCCCGCGACGTGGCGCCCGTCCCGGGCTGGGTGGAACACCGCGCCGGCATTACGCGCGAGACGCGGTTCGCGCTGTATCGCCGTGCGCCGCCGATGCGCGCCGCCCCGCGCCCTGAGCGCGCCGTCGGCACCGCTGAATCTCGCTGATCGGCTGCTGCTACACTCCGGCAAGATCCCCCCTCGGCGCCACCCGACACGCGCCACGACGCCGCCGAATGACCACATCCCGCCATCGCATCGCCGTCTATCCCGGTACCTTCGACCCGATCACCAACGGCCACGTCGATCTCGTCGACCGCGCGGCGCCGCTGTTCGAGCGGCTGGTCGTCGGCGTGGCGGAAAGCCCGGGCAAGGGCCCCGCGCTGCCGCTGGCGCTGCGCGTCGAGCTGGCGCGCGAGGCGCTGTCCGCCCACGCCAACGTCGAGGTGCTCGGCTTCAACTCGCTGCTCGCGCACTTCGTCTCCGAGCTGGGTGCCGGGGTGCTGCTGCGCGGCCTGCGCGCGGTATCGGATTTCGAGTACGAGTTCCAGCTTGCGAGCATGAACCGGCACCTGATCCCCGACGTCGAGACGCTGTTCCTGACGCCGGCGGAGCAGTACGGATTCATTTCGTCCTCGCTGGTGCGCGAGATCTCGCGGCTGGGCGGCGACGTTTCGGGTTTCGTGCCGGCGGGCGTCGTGCGCGCACTGCAGGCAGAATGGCGACGCGCGGAGCCGTAGTCGGCTGTGACGCCGGCGCCAGACCCTTCCACCATGCTCCACACACCGACCGGGGATACCGACATGAAGATCTCGACCAGCCTGATGCTGTCCGCCTGCCTCGCGCTCGGCCTCGCGGCCTGTAACAGGGACGAGGCACCGCAGGAGACCGTGAGCGCCCCGTTGACCGCGCCCGCCGGCACCGATCGCGCCGAATGGACCGCCTACGTGCAGGACGTCGTCGGCCGCAACATGGGGGGGCTCAATACCAATCCCTACGTGTACTTCCTGCCGGCGGAAGGCGCCGAGGACTACGACGGGCAGTACGAGCGCCTCGCCGAGAAGGTGGAAATGGACGTCGCGCGCGGCATCGTCAGCGGCAACATGCTGGCGTATGCGTCCCCGGGTTCGGCGCGGATGGCCGACATGGTCGTGGCCGCGTTCGCCAACGTGCCGCCGAACACCATGAAGGGCGTGCGTGTCCTGTTCATCGGCGACGCCGCCGACAACGCGCGCGTGCAGGCCGCGGTCGCGCCGGCTGGCGTTGACTACGTCTTCGTCGAAGCCGCCTGACCGCCGCGGCCCGGCCGTGCCCGCCCGCGGCACGACCGCGGTACCACTGCGACAGTGCGTGCCGCGGCGGGCGCGGGCCAGGGCCCTGATCGACCGCCGCGCCTGCGCGGTGCGCGGCAGGCGAGCGCTTACAATCGACGCATGTCGCTGAAGATCAATGCGCTGTGCGTGAACTGCGACGTCTGCGAGCCCGCGTGCCCGAACCAAGCGATCTCGCAAGGCGAGCACATCTACGTCATCGACCCGGCGCGCTGCACCGAGTGCGTCGGGCATTTCGACGAGCCGCAGTGCGTCGTGGTCTGCCCGGTGGAGTGCATCGATCCCGATCCGGCGCTGCCGGAAAGCCGTGAACAGCTGCTGGAGAAACTGCTCCGGCTGCAGCAGGAGCCTGCATGACCCCGTCCCGGACGTTTCGCGGTGCGCTGCTGTCGCTGTGCCTCCTGGTCGCCGCGCCGGTGCTCGCGCAGGAGGTCGGCAGGCCGGTCGGGGCACCTCCGACCCCATCGGCTGCGTCCGCGCCTGCATCCGGAGCAGCGACGACGCCGCCCGGCGCCGCGATCGCGTCCGCGCACGCGCTGGCCACAGACGCCGGCATGCAGGTGCTGGCCGACGGCGGCAACGCCTTTGACGCCGCAATTGCAGTGTCGGCGGTGCTGTCGGTGGTCGAGCCGGTCAGCTCCGGGCTGGGCGGCGGAGGATTCTTCCTGCTGCACGACGCGCGCAGCGGTCGTGACGTCTTCGTCGACGCGCGCGAAACCTCGCCGGCGGCGGCGACGCCCGAGCAATACCTCCTGCCCGACGGCAGCTTCAACCGCGACCGGGCCGAGACCGGGCCGTGGTCGGCCGGCATCCCCGGGCTGCCGGCGGCGTTCGTCCACCTGCAGCAGCGCTACGGCACGCTGCCGCTGGCGCGCACGCTGGCACCGGCGATCGCGATCGCGCGCGACGGGTTTCCGGTATATGCGCGGATGAGCCGCGGCTACGCCGCGAAGCGCGAGGTGATGGAGCGCTACCCCGGCACGCGCGCGGTGTACCTGGCCGGCGGGCGGCCGATCGCCGAGGGCGACGTGTTCCGGCAGCCGGACCTGGCGCGCACGCTGGAGGCGCTGGCCGCGCGCGGTTTCGACGGCTTCTACCGCGGCGACGTCGCGCGCCGGCTGCTGGCCGGCGTCCGCGCCGAGGGCGGCAGGTGGACCGCCGACGAGCTGGCCGGCTATGCGGTGCGTGAGCGCGAGCCGATCCGGCTGTCGTACCGCGGCTGGGAGGTGGTGACCGCACCGCCGCCGTCGTCAGGCGGCATCGCGATCGCGCAGATGCTGCAGATTCTGGGAGGCTGGGACCTGGAGGCGCTCGACGAGGCGACGCGAACGCACCTGGTGGTCGAGTCGATGCGGCGCGCGTTTCGCGACCGCACGTTCTATCTGGGCGACCCGGACTTCGTGCAGGTGCCTCAGCGGCTGCTGACCAGCCGCGACTACGCCGCGGGCCTGCGCTCCGGCATCCATCCCGCGCGGGCGACGCCCAGCGACGCGCTGTCGGGCGACGCCACGCCGCTGGAAAGCGACGAGACCACGCACTTCTCGATCATCGACACCGACGGCAACCGCGTCGCCGGCACCCAGACCGTCAACCTGCTGTACGGCTCCGGGCTGATCCCGCCCGGCACCGGCGTGCTGCTGAACAACGAGATGGACGACTTCGCGCTCAAGCCCGGCACGCCCAACGCCTTCGGCGTGATGGGCTACGGCGCCAATGCACCGGCGCCGGGCAAGCGCATGCTGAGCTCGATGACGCCGAGCTTCATGGTGTCCGACGATCGCATCGCGGTACTGGGCACGCCCGGCGGCTCGCGCATCATCACCATGGTGCTGCTGGCCATGCTGGGCTTCGATGCCGGGCTCGATGCGCAGGCGGTCGCCGCGCTGCCTCGCTACCACCACCAGTGGATGCCGGACGCGATTTCGGCGGAGGGCGCGGCGTTCGCTCCGGCGCTGGCCGATGCGCTGCGCGCGATGGGCCACACCGTCAACCTGCCGCGCGACACCGCCGATGGCCGCGGCTCCAGCCACGTCTGGGGCAACCTGCAGGCGGTGTCCTGGGATCGCCGGGCCGACGTGCTGGAGGCGGGCAGCGATGCGCGCAACCCGGTGGGCAAGGGCGCCGTGGCCGCTGACCGCTGACATGGTGTCGGACCCGGTCCAGCCGCCGCTGTCGGAGCGCCCGACGCCGTGGTTCCTCAAGCTGCCGGCGAAGATCGGCGCGGTGGTGTTCTTCATGGTGGCGCTGACCACGCTGGTGGGCAACCTGCTGGAGCTCGACGAGAAGCGCCGCGCCGCGCTTGCCGCCGCGGCGCCGACGGGGGCCACCGCGGTCCCCGCCGGCGCGCTGGCGACAGGCACGCCTGCAGGCGATGCCGCCGTGCCCGAGCGCGGCACGACCGCTGATGACGGCGCCGACGCGGACAGCCGCGCGGGCGCCCACGCCGAAACCGAGAGCGACGACCACCGCGTGATGCAGCTGCGGCTCGAGCGCATCGTGGTCGCAACCGACGGCACCGTCGGCACCACCGACTGGCGCTTCGCAGTCCACGCTGACGGCGAGCCGCTGCTGGTGCTGAAGCGCGACGGGCTGGACGACAGCGCCGGCCGTAACGTGGTCGCGGTCTCCGACATTGCCAGCTCGCTGCGAGTCCCCGCAGCCGGCGCAAAGATCGAAGTGCGTGGCTGGCGCGGCAGCCGCCTGCGGCTGCCCAGCAGTGATCCGGACGCGACCGGCGAGGGCACGCTGTCGCGCGACGGCGGCATCGCGACCGTGCGCGTGGCGGCCGACGACCCGGCGGGCGGCGACTTCGGCTTCGTGTTCTCGGCCACGCCGGAGCGCTGAGGCCGGGCGACGACCGCCGCGCGGCGCTAGACTGCGGCGATGAAACTCTGGTCAATCGCCGGCAACACCCAGAAGCTCGACGGCGGCTCCATGTTCGGCAATGCGCCGCGGACGATGTGGATGCGCTGGGCGACGCCCGACGAGCGCAACCGCATCCCGCTGGCGACGCGCGCGCTGCTGGCCAGCCCGCTGGCCGGGCGCACGGTGCTGTTCGAGTCCGGGGTCGGCGCGTTCTTCGACCCGGAGATGCGCGACCGCTACGGCGTGCAGGAGGTTGGACACGTGCTGCTGGACGGCCTGCGGAGCGCCGGGTTCGGGCACGAGGACATCGACGTCCTGGTCCTCAGCCACCTGCACTTCGACCACGCGGGCGGCCTGCTGGCGCCGTGGCAGGAAGGCGTCGCGCCGAGCCTGCTGTTCCCCAACGCCACCTTCGTCGTCGGCGAAGCGCACTGGGCGCGCGCGCGGCATCCGCATGCGCGTGACCGTGCCAGCTTCATCCCGGAGCTGCCGGCGCTGCTGGAGGCGAGCGGTCGGCTGGAGCTGGTGTCGGGCGACCGCACGCCGTCGCTGGGCGACGCGGTGCGCTTCCACTACAGCGATGGCCATACGCCGGGGATGATGCTGGCGGAGATCATCGGCCCCGACATGCGCGACGGTGCGCCGCACGGCGGCGTCGTCTACTGCGCCGACCTGGTGCCCGGGGTGCCATGGGTGCACGTGCCGATCACGATGGGCTTCGACCGCTGCGCGGAGACGCTGGTGGACGAGAAGCGCGCGTTCCTCGCCGACATGCACGCGCGCGACGTGCATCTGTTCTTCACCCACGACCCCGACTGCGCGCTGGCGCGGGTGGCCTGTGACGAGCGCGGCAAGTATTCGGCGACGGGCCTCACCGCATCGCTGCACGCGCGCCCGCTGGGCGGCGCGCAGCCGCGCATCGTCTGATTGTGATCGACCCACTGATGGACTGGCTGACTGGCTGAAGGAGTACGCGGCGATGCCCACGATCACACTGCTGTTCGCGTCACTGCACGCGCTGCTGCTGCTGGCGCTGGTGGTGCCGATCGTGCGGCACCGCCGCCGCCACCGGATCGGCATTGGCGACGGCGGCGACACGCTGCTGCAGCGGCGGATGCGGGTGCAGGCCAACTTCGTCGAGTACGTGCCGATGGCGTTGCTGCTGCTCGGGCTGCTGGAACTTTCGGGGCTGGCGCCGCTGTGGACGTGGATCTTCGGCGCGACGCTGCTGGCGGGGCGCATCCTGCACGCCGTGGGCCTTGGCGCATCCGCGGGCGTCACCGCCGGGCGGTTCCTCGGCACACTGGCGACGTGGGGCGTGATCGCGGCGATGGCGGTGGTCGGCGTGTTGCGCGCGATCGAGGGATTGCAGCTGCCGGGGTGATGGTTGGGTGCCGGCTCCGGCTTGAGGTGGTGTTACAGCGATGGGCAGGGCCGAAGCGGGGGCTAGAGCCAGAGCCGGCGCCAGAGCCAGAGCCAGGACTTCGGGCTATCGCGTCGGGATGCGGGGGTATCGCGACCGGTTCGATTGGGCATCCTGCCCAACTCACCGGCGGGCACATCCATGTGCCCTTGACGGGAAACCCCACACCCCGTCGCGGCGCGGTGACATCGACCGGTGCACTGCGTTCGTTGCAGGCAAGCGCGACGTCGCCTCCGGGCTTGTCACTTTCCAAAGAGGATGCGACTGAACAAAGGACACTGCGACCTCCGATGAGCGGTAATGCTGCCCCTCAGGGGTACAGCGGTCACGCTTTTCGCTTAGACGAGGACAGTCAACGCTTGCCGTCACCTACCTATGTGGGGAGTAACGAACAGTGACTAGGTACTCGCGGCCCGGCTGGTTGTACCAGCGGAACGTCTCGTACTCTTTGTCGAATACGTTGCTATCGCGAATCAGCTCGGTAAGCCCCTAGTTTTAGCGGTTGCCAGAAGTGGAGCTAAGCGAAACGGAAACTCTTTCCAAAATCCACCGACCCGCGTCGACGTTTCCCAGCCGCCAACCTCTCGTGCGCACCTGGCCTCGACCCTCGGATAGATCACCCCGAT
Organism: Luteimonas sp. ANT-B3E; assembly: GCA_001683895.1. Lineage (GTDB taxonomy): Bacteria > Pseudomonadota > Gammaproteobacteria > Xanthomonadales > Xanthomonadaceae > Luteimonas. Next base: position 8,806 of record LXQJ01000010.1, read on the forward strand.
GCTTTTGCGCTCGGCTTCCGCGGACCATGTGCCTGAAGGGGTCCGTTTCGCGCGGATGACATTGATCACCAGCGTCTGGCCCCTCGCCTCGGCCGTCAAGGCATTGCGGACCACGTCGATCCGCGCCACTTGGCTGGCAGCGATACGGCTCAATGCATCCGCCATACCAGCCTTCGACGCAGGCCGCACCCCGCGAATAAGAACGTTGCCAGCCGGCTGCGCCGTATCCGCGGATGTCCACGTCACCCTCGTCCAGCACGAAGCCCGGTGTGCGCCTGACCATGTCCAGCGCTGTCTACAGTGAGTACACCGCGAAGTGGGCCGCCAGAAAAGCCACCAGATCCGGCTGTGCCGCAGCGGCTTGGGTCTGTGCGCGGACTGCGCCAGCGGCACTGAACCGCCAGCGAGCGCACACAAGCAGCAGGATCCGCAGGCCTCCAAGATACAACGAGCTGGGCTGAGGGGTGGCGTTTCGGGGACCCGTGACCGAAGTGGACGCTCCAGGAGGCGCGGTGCTGGCACGCGTGGCCAGGGCGAGGGCCTTGCTACGCGACGGATCGCTCACATGAGGGCGGTATGAAGAAATATTATAACATACACTCGTTGCGTTGGAGTCTGCTCGTCCTTGTTGCGGTTCAACACCAAGGGCCCACTACCTGCCTCCGTGTGTGCGCGACCTTCGCCTCGCGCACAGCGGCTACCTTCTTGAAGAGGACATCGATGCAGCCTGGAATTCTGACGGGGGCATTCGCTCGTCTGCTAGCAACGTTCACTGTCTTGGCCTTGTGCGCGACTGGCCATGCGTCAGCGACGAGCACGGAAAAGGCGCGTTGCTTTGGCACGGAGCAGCTTTCGCCGCCCTTGCGCGAGAAGTCGGAAGCCCTGCTGCTTCAGGCATTGGATACCGAGCACCTGTTCACGATCGCCACCGGCCTCAAGCCAATGAGTGCGGGATTCTTTCGTGCAGATGTTTCCTTGTTCGCACCGGACATGGACGCCACGGAGGCTGAAGCCGTCATTGCCACTCAAGGTGACGCCAACGTCGATGCGCTGGACGCTACTGACCGCGCCGAGCTGGAAACCGCGCGCAGGGCCCGGACACGCAGCCAAGCACTGGAGGAGATCGAAGATGTGCGTTCGATCCTTGCGACCTGGCGATGCGGCGGGCAGATCCACGCCGATCTGGTCCACTACGCCATCAGCCGCGGCGGCGAACGCCAAGTGCATGCCGTGGTGTTCGCCCTGCCGAGCGTACGCCAACTGCTGACCGACAAGGCAGCCTTCTTTTCGCGCTGGGCATTCACCCCGTCGGCCAACCCGCTGGAGGTTGTGTCTGCGGTGGAGTACGCCCGTGACGCGACCCGTTTCGCCGGGTATGGCTATCTGTTCGGCTACCCGGACGAAGCGGTCCAGTTCTTTGCTACCGCCTCCACACTGCAGGACGTGACTGGCAGCTTCGTGGTGCGGGATTTTCGCGCCATTCCCACATTCCAGCGTGATGATGGCCAGTTCACCTACGCGGTCTCCCGTGGCGAAGAAGAATCCACCGCTGATCGCGAACTGAAGGCGCGCGCCGCGAAAATCCTCGAGGCCTACAAGGCGCGCCGCAGTGACTACATCGGCGAAGGAAAACCCGGCGCCGCGGCGCTGCTGCGCGACTGGTTCTGTCCCAGCGAAAGCCGCTGCAGCCCCGCCGACGCCGCGCTCTAGCCCCGCGCTCCCACCCTCTTGCCCCAGTCTGCGCGCAACCGCGCCCGGACCGAGCCGACACGCATCAACCTCCGGAGAAGCACATGCAGCACTACACGTCCCACCGCGCCCGATCCCTGCTACTTGCCAGCGCGATCGCAACGGCCCTGAGCGCGATTGTGCCCTCGATTGCGCTTGCCCAGCAGGGGGAAACAGACATCCGCCAGTTCGACATCGCGGCGCAGCCGCTGACCGGGGCGCTGGAGGAATTCACCCGCCAGTCCGGGCGCCAGATGGTCGTACCACGGAACATGGCGGGACGCTCTGCTGCGGTGCGCGGCGCGCTCGACGCCGATTCGGGGCTCGCGCAATTGTTGCAGGGCTCGGGATGGAGCGCGATCCCGACCGCCGACGGCAGTTATCGCCTGGGTTCTACGCAACTCGATGGCGTAGAGGCGGGGGCAGTGACTGCGCCATTGTCGGTTGAGGGCAGGGGCGGCGACGACGAATCCTTCCAGGGAAAGACCGCCTACAGCCAGCGCGACCTGCAGTCGATCCCGGCCAGCCACGGACAGATCACCAGCCTGCTGCGGCTCAACCCGGCAGTGCAATTGGACAGCGGTGCCAACAGCAGCAATCGGCCCGGCGATCTGGAACCCGCCGACATCAGCATCCACGGCGCAGCCTTCTGGCAGAACCTGTTCATGGTGGATGGCATGTCGGTCAACAACGACATCAACCCGTCCAACCGCGAGTTCGCTTTTGTCAATGCCTCTTCGACCGAACTGAGCGGCAATCCAAGCCAAGGCATCGCACTGGATGTCGGGCTGGTGGAGCGGGTTGATGTCTATGACAGTAACGTCCCCGCCGAGTACGGCGGCTTTAACGGCGGCGTCGTGGATGCCGTCACGCGCATGCCCAGCCAGGAACTGCGTGGCGGCCTGTCGATGACCCACACACGCAGTGCCTGGGCGCAGTATCACCTTGACGACTGGAAGGAGGACGAGTTCTACGAGACGCCTGCCATTGCCGACGGCTACGTGCGCAACCAGCCTGACTTCGCGACCACAACCTGGCGCTTGAACCTTGAAGGCCACCTCACCGACACCTTTGGATTGCTCGGAAGCTTCACGCGTAAGCGCTCGGACATCTTCAACCAGCGCCTACTCAACGAGTCCATGGAGCAGGGTGGCGCGACGCTCCCGACCTTCACCAATGTCTTCCGCCAGATCGACAACTACTTCCTCAAGGGTGTGTGGACGCCCACCAGCCGCTTCATGCTGGAAACGGTCGTCAATCACGAGCCACACCAGAGCGAGCACTTCAACCGCAACGCGCTTGATGGCGATTTCATCATCGACGGCGGTGGCAGCAACGTCGGCACGACCGCGACATTCGAAGGTGAGAGCGTGGTGCAGACCCACAAGCTCAACTGGTCTTCCCTGGAGCATTCGCGCACGGGCGGCCCGGGCTGGTTCGCCCGCTGGCGCCACTCTCCCGAGATCAACTGGGGTGAGCGACGACCGGGTGGCCTGGCACTGTACGGCACCTTCGGCGACCTGTACCAGGAGCAGGAGAGCGTCGGCTATCAGGGCAAGTTCGAGTGGATGCCGGTCGAAATGCTGGGAGGTGAGCACCGGTTTGCCGTGGGCGCGGGCCTGTCGCGGACCGATGCCCTCTACGAGCGCAGGCAGCAGTACACCGACCACGGCGTCGGCGCGCTCCGGCCCACCCGCACGTGCATCGATACAAACGGGGTGCTTGATGACCGCCACTGCTCCACCTCCCCGCTGACCTTCCCCGAGGCCATGCCGGCCAGTTCAGGCTTCCGACAAGGCGATGGCCAGTACGCCAACCGGGTCAGTCTGTTCAAGGCGGGCCGCATCGACGTCGAACAGAACGCATGGACGCTGTGGGCCGAGGATGACATGCGCTTCGACCGCGTCCGCCTGCGTCCCGGTATCCGCATCGATGGCGACGACTACACCGACCAGACGACGGTCGCCCCACGGCTGGCCTTCGAGTACGACTTTGCCGAGGATGGCAGTAGCCGCATGATCGCCGGCGCTAACCGCTACTACGGACGCAACATATTCGATCGCGCCTTGCGGGTAGGACGCGAGTCGCTTCAGTACACAATGTCACGTGGCCCTGACCTAGTCTGGTCGACGCCGATCCCGGCGGCCCTGAACACAACCGTGCTCGGCAACCTTGACGTGCCCTACGACGATGAATTGACGCTTGGCTTCCGGCAGGTAACGTGGAACACGGCGTTCGACCTCAAATTCGTCAATCGCAAGGGCAGGGACCAGGTCATCACCGTGCGGGTGGATGGCGCCAATCCCGATCCGACCGTTCGCCAGACATTTCACTACAACTACGAGAACATCGGCCGCAGCGACACGGACAGCGTATCGCTCAGCGTGCAGCCGCTCAGCGTGCTCGAGATCGCGGGCACGCTCACCAGCGCGCAGCTGATCGCCAACTGGACTGACGTGGAGCGCTCGCACAACAACCCCGATGGCGCTCGATACGGGTACAACTTTTTCATCCAGTACGAGGGGCAGGTCTTCCGTTACAACGAACGCCCGGTGGAGAACTTCGCCCGGCCTTGGACCGCACGCATTTTCAGCCAGACGCAGATTCCGGCGCTTAACCTGACATTGGGCAGCTTCCTGAGCTGGCGCGGTCCTTTCACCGCGGCCTGGTACACGGGAGAGTCAGTGGAATACGAGGGCGACGACATCGACGTCTACATGCAGCGAGCCTTCGGGACGGCGATGACATGGGACCTGCGGTTGGCCTGGGAGAATCGCATTGGCGTGAAGCAGGAAACGCTGTTTGCGAATCTCGACATCACCAATGTGCTCAATCGACGCAATGTCGCCACGCACATCGACAATTGGGCGGGAGGCTATGAGGAGTACGAGCTGGGCCGGCACTTCCAGCTCGAGCTCGGCTATCGATTCTGACCGCTGCGGCCTGCTGGTGGCTTGCCATCCGCACACGCCGCTTCACTGCGCGGCCTGAGATGCACCCCTGCCCACACTTTTCGGACTCTGACCGTCATGAATCCTCCCACCGCCATTGCCATTGCCACCCACGACCTGACCCCTTGGGCCATGTTCCTGCAGGCAGACATCGTGGTGAAGGCGGTGATGGTTGCCTTGTTATTGGCCTCCGTGCTGACTTGGACGGTCATGCTGGCCAAGCGTCGCGAGTTTCTGCGGGTACGCTGCGCATTGGGTGACGCGGCTGCGGCTGCGTCGCAGTCGGCGCGACTGCTGGATCTTGCCGGCGTACCAGAGGTGCAGGAGGGCATCGCGCAGGCCTTCGTGAAAACCGCGCAGGCCGAACTGCGGTTGTCCGAGGGGCTGTCCTCGCGTGACGGGGTGCGCGAGCGCATAGCATCGCGGCTCGAACGGCTCGAAAGCGCACAGGCGCGGGCCCTGCGCGCGGGCCTTGGGCTGCTGGCGACGATAGGCTCCACTGCGCCCTTCATTGGTCTGTTCGGTACTGTCTGGGGCATCATGAACAGCTTCGTCGGCATCGCCGAATCAGGCACCACCAATCTCGCGGTGGTCGCGCCCGGCATAGCCGAAGCGCTGCTAGCGACCGCCCTGGGTCTGGTGGCGGCGATACCGGCGGTGATCCTGTACAACCATTTCACCCGTTCGCTGGCTAGCGTGCGTGGCGCAATGGGTGATCTGTCGGCCGGCTTGCAGCAACTGGTCTCGCGCGACCTCGATCGCGACGCGCAGGCAGACTGATATGGGGATCCGCACGAGTCGCGACGATGGTGAAGAACTCCACGAACAGCATGAGATCAATGTCACGCCCTTCATTGACGTCATGCTGGTGCTGCTCATCATCTTTATGGTCGCCGCGCCGCTGGCTACAGTAGACATTCCCGTAGACTTGCCTGCCAGCGCAGCACAACGGCAGCCGCTCGATGGCGACCCGGTTTACCTCACCGTGCAAGCTGACCGCCAGCTCCTGGTCAACGAGCAGCGCGTGGCGCGCGATTCGCTTGCCGCCGTACTCGACGGCGCGACCGGTGGCAACCGCGACGAACGCATCTTCCTGCGCGCCGACACCAGCGTGCCCTACGGCGAATTGATGGGCACCATGAATGCGTTACTCGACGCAGGCTACACGAGGGTGGCGCTGGTTGGCCTGGAGCTTCCTCCGGAATGAATCCGGACGCAGGCGATCGGCCCCGCTGGATACGCAGCCTGCTGATCGCGATTGCCGTGCATGGCGGAGTGCTCGCAGTGGCGCTGTTGCTGCGGACGCCCGCGCCCCCGCCTGCCAGCGGCGCAAGAGATGCGATCTCGGTCGAGCTGGCCACCGAGCCGCAGGCGCCGCCATCGCCAGCGCGTGAGTTGGCACCCGGCCCGACCCGGCTGCAATTCGAACCACGGCCCGAGCCTACGCCGCCGACGCCAGAAGCGAGGCCCCAGCTACCATCACCATCCGCCGCGCCGGTTACCCAGGCGATGGTGGCCAGCCAGGCTCTGGCTGATCCGGAACCGTCCCCGGGGGTCTTCACGCCCGCCGCGGAATCAATGCAGGGTGCGACACAGGCCAGTGCGCCCCCTCGTGTCGATGCGCGTACAGGCGACACCTATGCTGCATCGCGCGCAGCAGCGGGCAACAGTAGACACACCGTCGAAAGTTGGCATGGCCTCCTGTTGGGCCATCTCGAACGCCACCGTCGCTACCCGCTCCAGGCTCAACGGCGGGGCGAACAGGGTGTGAGTTATGTACGTTTTGACGTTGACCATCGCGGTCATGTTGCAAACTCAGAAATTGTTCAGGGAAGCGGCAATGCGATGCTTGATGCTGAGGCGCTGGCGACTGTAAGCCGAGCTTCACCGGTGCCGCCACCACCCGATGCATCATCCGGTGCTCTAACCAACGTCGTAGTGCCGGTAGAATTTTTCATATTGCGTTAACCAGTGAGTGGCCTGGCGCTACGTTCCAGTTCCGCGCCGAGCTGAATAGGGTCTGCCACGCGTCTGACTGGAACTTTTCTCAAGCCGCAGCAGAACGCCTACATCGAACGCTACAACCGGACCGTGCGCTACGGCTGGCTCGCCAGAATCCTGTTCGACTCGATCGAGCAACTTCTCTGGGAGATGTCAGGGCTGCTACCGGTTGGCGTGGCAATCCAGAGCCGCAGTGACCCGACGGCTGCGAGTCCGCTTGACCAGCCGAAACGAAGTTGATCGTCCAGGAGGCGGATGGAGGGGCGGAGCAGCACCGCGTCACTGGCCTCCCTCACGTAAACAGCCGAAGCAGCTCTGTCCCAGCACTGGGCGGATCGCGCAGTGGCGGAGCAGCATCCTCTCACCGGGCTCCCTCGGGCAACCGACCGAGGTCGCCCTTGCTTCGGCTCTGCCTCCATGTGGGAAGCGCTCGTGATACATCCCGATCCGAAAGCTCCAGCCCCCAGCCCCCAGCCGGCAGCCCGCACCTTCGGCCGTCCCCGTCGCGAAGCCGCTCAGTCCGCCCGCGTGCCGAAGATCTTGTCGCCCGCGTCGCCGAGGCCCGGGAGGATATAGCCGCGGTCGTCGAGGCGGTCGTCGATCGACGCGGTGTAGATTTCGACGTCGGGATGCGCCGCTTCGACCACCCGCAGTCCCTCGGGCGCGGCGACCAGGAACAGGCCCTTGATGCGCGTCGCGCCGGCGGCCTTCAGCATCGCCACCGTCGCCACCAGCGTGCCGCCGGTGGCCAGCATCGGATCCAGGATCAGCGCCGTGCGATCCTGCATGTCGCCGACCAGGTTCTCGTAGTACGGCACCGCCTGCAGCGATGCCTCGTCGCGGCGGATACCGACCACGCTCACCTTGGCCGCCGGGATCAGCTCCAGCACCCCCGGCAGCATGCCCAGCCCGGCGCGCAGGATCGGCACCAGCGTGATCTTGCGGCCCTTGATGCGGCGCACGCGCACCGTGCCGGCCCAGCCCTCCACGTCGGCGTCCTCGGTCTCGAGGTCCGCCGTGGCCTCGTAGGTCAGCAGCGTGGCGACCTCCGCTGACAGCTCGCGGAAGGCCTTGGTGCTGTTGTCGGCTCGGCGCATCAGGCCCAGCTTGTGCTGCACCAGCGGGTGGCGCACTTCGACGATTCTCATGCGGCTTCGGACTGCGCCTCGCTGGGACCTTCTTTCAGCGCGCGCCCGACCATCGACACCAGCAGCTCCAGCTCGTCGGAGGTGACGTTGAAGTGCGGCGTGAAGCGCAGCGAGTTGGCGCCGCCGTGGATCACGCCGATGCCGTGCTCGCGCAACCACTCCTCGGTGGAGCCGACGCCGTAGCCCTTGAACTGCGGCGCGAGCTCGCACGAGAACAGCAGGCCGGTGCCCTGGACTGCGGTAATGAGGCCGCCCAGGCGGTCCTTCAGCTGCTCCATCATCCGCAGCGCCTCGGCGCCGCGGTCGCGGATGTTGTCGCGCAGCGCCGGCGTCAGCTCGGCCAGCACCGCGCAGGCGACGTCCAGCGCTCGCGGGTTGGTGGTCATGGTGTTGCCGTAGGTGCCCTTGCGGTACAGCGCCGCGGCGCGCGCGTTCACCGCCAGCACCGACAGTGGGTATTGCGCGGCGTTGAGCGCCTTGGAGTAGGTCTCCATGTCCGGCGCCTCCAGGCCCTCGAAGCCCGGGTAGTCGACGATCGACAGCACGCCGTGCGCGCGCAGGCCGGCCTGGATGGAGTCGACCAGCAGCAGCGTGCCGTGCGCCAGCGTGAGTTCGCGCGCGCTGGCGTAGAACGCCGGCGGCACCGCGCGCCCAGGGTCTCCCTCGCCCATCACCGGCTCGAGGAACATCGCTTCGATGTGCCAGCCCTCGGTCTCGGCGTCGGCGAACACCTGCCGCAGCTGCGCGATGTCATACGGCGCGATGGTGATCAGCTGGCCCTCGTGGTGGCGGTAGCTGCCGAGGTGCTCGCGGTAGGTCGCGCGCGAGGAGTCGGAGTACAGCGCCGGCAGCTCGGTGCGGCCGTGGAAGCTGCCCTTGACCGCGATGCGCTTGACCCGGCGCCCGGCGTGCGCGCCGCCGTCGTCGGTGGCGAGCTTGGTGTTGACGTCGCAGATGCGGCCGGCGAGCGACACCGACTCCGAGCCCGAGTTGAGGCACAGGAAGCGCTCGAACGGGCAGCCGCCGCGGGTGTGGCCGATCTCCGCGCGCAGCGCGCGGTCCAGCCGCAGCTGCGACAGGTTGGCGGTCATGACGTTGGCCATCACCTGCGGCCGCGCCATCGCCGCGATCACCGCGGCGGGCGCGTGACCAAGGCCGAGCATGCCGTAGCCGCCGGAGTCGTGGACCACGGCACCCTTGAGCGTGACCACCCACGGCCCACGCGCGGCCAGCGCGACGTAGGGGTTCACGGTGTCGTCGGCGTAGAAGTTGACGTAGCCGGCGAGCACGGTGCGCACCTGCGCGTCCTCGTCCATCGCCAGCACCTCGGGGAACTCGGCCAGCAGGCGCGCGTGTTCGACGACGGCGGCGTCCACCGCGTCGACGAGTTCCGGATGCGTGGCCGAGAAGCGGGCGAGGGTAGTGTCGTCGAGGCCCCGGGTGCGGACGCTGCCGCCCTGGGCACGGAGCGGGGCGAGCTTGTCGGTGATGGTCATCGGGGTCTCCGGTAGGCAGGTACGACGCGCCGATCGGCAGCGTCGGTGGGTGGGCGCCTGGAGGTGGGCCGCTCTTGGCCACCTTGCCGCGCAAGTTTTCCAAGCAAATTCAATCGGTTGCGCGAGTTTACCATCCGGCGGGCAGGCCCGTAACCCCCGCAGCCTGTCCGATGCGCGTGGCCATGTCCGGCACACTGTGCGCCGGGACGCCGTGCGGCGACAGCGAGACCTGCGTGAAGAAGTCCGAGTTCCACTACGAACTGCCAGAAGCACTGATCGCGCAGGCGCCGCTGGCGCAGCGCTCGGCGAGCCGCCTGCTGGTCGTGCCAGCCGCCGACGCCCCGCTGCGCGACGGCCACGTCCGCGACCTGCCGTCGCTCCTGCAGCCGGGCGACTTGCTGGTGTTCAACGACACCCGGGTGATCCCGGCGCGGGTCTTCGGCACCAAGGCGACCGGTGGCAGGGTCGAGATCCTGGTCGAACGGCTGCTGCCCGACAACCATGCGCGGGTGCAGATCGGCACCAGCAAGACGCCGAAGCCAGGCAGCACGATCGCGCTCGACGGCGGCGGCGAGGCGATGGTGCTGGAGCGCGACGGCGCGTTCCACCGGCTGCGCTTCGACGTCGGCGACGCGCTGGAGTCGTGGCTGCTGCGCGTCGGCCGGCTGCCGCTGCCGCCGTACATCCGCCGCGAGCCCGGCACCGACGACGCCGAGCGCTACCAGACGGTGTTCGCGCGTGAGATCGGTGCGGTCGCGGCGCCGACCGCCGGCCTGCACTTCGACGATGCGCTGCTGGAGGCGCTGCGCGCGCGCGGGGTGGCGTTCGGCCACGTGACGCTGCACGTCGGCGCCGGCACCTTCCAGCCGATGCGCGTCGACGACGTGCGCGACCACCGCATGCACAGCGAGTGGATCAACGTCGGCGCCGAGCTCGTGGCGAGCATCCGCGCGACGCGCGCAGCCGGTGGCCGGGTCATCGCGGTGGGCACCACTGTGGTGCGGGCGCTGGAATCCGCGCTGCTGGAATCGGAGCGGCCGGGAGAGGGTGGGATCGACGCGCTGCAGCCGTTCGCCGGGGAGACCCGCATCTTCATCTTCCCCGGCTACCGCGTACGCAGCGTCGATGCGCTGATGACCAACTTCCACCTGCCGGAGTCCACGCTGCTGATGCTGGTCTCGGCGTTCGCGGGCAAGGGGCGCGTGTTCGAGGCCTACGCGCACGCGGTGGCGGCGAAGTACCGGTTCTTCTCGTACGGCGATGCCATGCTGCTGTTTCCGCAGGCCGAGCAATGCCAGACGGCACCTGGGCGCTGAGGCGCGCACCCACGGTCGCCGGTGACCCTGTCCAAATGCGTATAATTCTCATCTGCACCTGACCAGCGCGCGCCGCGCGCCGTCCAGACGCCCTGAGGATCCCCATGCGCCGACCTGATTCCACCCCGAGCGTCGTGTCCCGCGCGCGCGCGCTCGTCGCCCGTGCCGGATGCCTGATCGTCCTGGCACTGCCGCTGGCGGCCACCGCGCAGCGCCCCGCCGAGGTCAACCTGTACACCACGCGCGAACCTGGCCTGGTGCAGCCGCTGCTCGAGGCCTTCACCCGCGACACCGGCGTCCGCGTCAACACCGTCTTCGTGCGCGACGGCCTGCTGGAGCGCGTGCGCGCCGAAGGCACGCGCTCGCCGGCAGACGTGCTGATGACGGTCGACAGCGGCAACCTGCTGGACCTGGTCAACGCCCGCCAGACCCAGGGCGTGCGCTCAGCGGTGCTGGAGTCGGCGATCCCCGCGCACCTGCGTGGCCGTACCGGCCACTGGTATGCGCTGTCGCTGCGCGACCGGGTGCTGTATGCCGACAGGGACCTGGACCTGGCCGGCTTCGCCTACGAGGACCTCGCCAAGCCGGAATGGAAAGGGCGTGTCTGCATCCGCTCCGGCCAGCACCCGTACAACACCAGCCTGATCGCCGCGATGATCGCGCACGCCGGCGTACCGCGCACCGAGGCCTGGCTGCGCGGCGTCAAGTCCAACCTGGCGCGCAAGGCCGCCGGTGGTGACCGCGACGTCGCCCGCGACATCCTCGCCGGCATCTGCGACATCGGCATCGCCAACGCCTATTACGTCGGGAGCATGAAGAACGCCAAACCCGGCGATGAGCAGCGTGCCTGGGGCGACGCGATCCAGGTGGTGCGCCCGGTGTTCTCATCGGTCGCCGGTGGCGGCACCCACGTCAACATCAGCGGCGCCGCGGTGGCGCGCCACGCGCCCAATCGCGCCAACGCGGTGCGGCTGCTGGAGTACCTGGTGTCCGACGACATCCAGAGCCGGTATGCGCGCGCCAACTACGAATATCCGGTGAAGCGCGGCGTCGCGCTGGATCCGGTGGTCGCGGGCTTCGGCGACCTGCGCGTCGACACCCTGCCGCTGACCGACATCGCGCGCCATCGTCGCCTGGCGAGCGAACTCGTCGACCGCGTCGGCTTCGACAACTGAGCCGGGCTTGGCGCGCGCGGCCGCTGCCACCACGGGCCTGACGCCGCCGGCGTGGCCGCGGCCCCGGCTGCCCTCGCCGTGGCTGTCGGCGGCACTGCTGGTGGCGGCCGCGATGGCGCTTCCGCTGCTGTCATTGGCGTGGACCGCGGCGCAGGGCAGCAGCGGGCTGTGGTCGCACATCGCGGTCCACGTGCTGCCGCGCGCGGCGTGGGTGACGCTGCTGCTGCTCGCCGGGGTTGGCGTGCTGGTGGTCGCCATCGGCACCGGGTGCGCGTGGCTGGTCAGCGCGTACGATTTTCCCGGGCGCCGGGTGCTGTCGTGGGCGCTGCTGCTGCCGCTGGCGGTGCCGACCTACATCGTCGCGTTCGCCTACCTCGACCTGCTGCACCCGCTGGGGCCGGTCCAGGGCGCGCTGCGCGCGCTGCTGGGGTACGAGGGGCCGCGCGACTTCCGGCTGCCGGACATCCGCTCGCTGCCGGGCTGCATCCTGTTGCTGGGCGTGGTGCTGTATCCGTACGTCTACCTGACCACGCGCGCGATGTTCATGACCCAGGCCGCGAGCCTGGTCGAGGCCGCGCGCTCGCTGGGCGCCGGCGGCGCGGCGCTGTTCGTGCGCGTGGCGCTGCCGCTGGCGCGGCCGGCGATCGCGGTCGGCACCGCGCTGGCGCTGCTGGAGGCGCTGAACGACATCGGCGCGTCCGAGTTCCTTGGCGTGCAGACGCTGACCGTCGCCGTCTACAGCACCTGGATCACGCGCAGCGACCTTCCGGGCGCGGCCCAGATCGCGTGCGCGATGCTGTTGGTGGTGGTGGCGGTGCTGGCGGTCGAGCGCCACGGCCGCCGGCGCCAGCGCTTTGCCGCCACCCAGCGCGCGCGTCCGCTGCAGCCGCAGCGCCTGACCGGCGCACGCGCGTGGTCGGCGACGGCTGCATGCGCGCTGCCGGTGGTGCTGGGATTCGTCGCGCCGGCGGTGTTCCTCGCGACCCAGGCCTGGCAGCGCATCGGCGCCAGCGGCCTCTCGTTGCAGCTGCTGACGGCGGCCGGCAATACGCTGCGGGTCGCGGTCGCGGCGACGCTGGTCGCGGTCGTCGCCGGGCTGGTGCTGGCCTGGGCGCTGCGGCTGGCGCAGGTGCGCCGGCGCGCACGGCTGGCGGGATTCGCGCAGCGGCTCGGTAGCCTGGGCTACGCGCTGCCGGGGACGGTGCTGGCGATCGCGCTGCTGGCGCCGATGGCGTGGTTCGACGACGCTGCCTCGGCGTTGCTGGGCCTGGTTGGGATCGCGCCGCGGCAGCTGTTGATGGGGTCGCTGGTGGCGCTGGTGCTGGTGTGCGCGCTGCGCTTCACCGCGATCGCGGCCGGCGGGCTCGAGGCGGGGCTGGCGCGGATCCCGGCATCGATGGATCACGCCGCACGCGGCCTGGGCGCCGCCCCGGGTGCGATGCTGTGGCGGGGGGGCCC
>LXQJ01000011.1:0-21706 GCA_001683895.1 Luteimonas sp. ANT-B3E
CGGCGGCGCCCGCCGCTCCGGCGCAGGACGCGGCACAGGACGCGGGGCGGGAAATCGCCGAGGAGCCCTCGCCGCCGCCAGCACCGGCAGCGGAAAGGGAGCAGCGGCCGGTGGTTTTCGATATGCCGAGTCCCATGGACACGCCCGCGCCGGCGCCGGTCGCCGACATCTCGCGGCCCACGGCGCAGCGCGCGGTCGCGCCACCGCCGGCGCCACCGGCACCGCCGCCCCCGTCGGTGCCGTCGACCGTCGCCGACGGCGTCGAGGTCACCGGTTCGCGCACCGCGACGCCAGCGTCGGCTGCACGCGCCGAGCGCGCGGCGGCACCCGTCGCCGGGCGGGACCGCGACCCATGGCCCGACGACCAGCCGCTCGACGACCAGCCGCCGGCCACGTTCGATGCGCCCGACGTGCGCGATGCGTGGATGGCGCGCATTCGCGAGCTGCGCGACGACGGACAGCTGCCGGCGGCGCGTGACAGCCTCGCCGAGTTCCGCCGTCGCTACCCGGACCTGCCGCTGCCCGCCGACCTCCGCCCGCTGCTGGACTGACGGGCAGCAGCAGGCGCATCGGGATGCAACCGGGGCCCCGCCGCGTGCCGCTGCACGCAGACGCTGCCGGCGCCACCGGCGACAATGGGCGATGTCCGAGCCCGCCACCACGTCCCGCCCCCCGCTTGCGCACACCACGCCGGCGCCGCCTGCCGACGCCAGTGCCGCCGCGCCGAAGCCCAAACTCGGCTCGCTGCGTGCGCTGTGGCCGTTCGTCGCCCGCCAGCGCACGCTGTTCATCGCCTGGCTGCTCGCGCTGGCGGCATCCAGCACTGCCACCCTCAGCCTGCCGATCGCGGTGCGGCGGATGATCGACGAGGGCTTCGGCAGCGCCGGCGACATCGATGCCGCGTTCGCGCTGCTGTTCGTGGTCACGCTGGCGCTGGCGTTCGCGACCGCGGCGCGGTTCTTCTTCGTGTCGCTGCTGGGCGAGCGCGTGGTCGCCGACCTGCGCAACCGCCTGTACGCGCACCTGGTCAGCCTCGACCAGGCGTTCTTCGAGCGCACCCGCAGCGGCGAGCTGGTGTCGCGGCTGTCTGCCGACACCGAGCTGCTGCGCGGCGTGGTCGCCACCAGCATGTCGGTGGCGCTGCGCAGCCTGGTGATGGTGCTGGGCAGCGTCACCATGCTGGTGGTCACCAGCCCGCGGCTGGCGGCGTTCACACTGGTCGGGATTCCGCTGTTCGTGCTGCCGCTGGTGCTGGGCGGCCGACGGCTGGAGAAGATCTCGCGCCAGAGCCAGGACCGCGTCGCCGACGCGAACGCGCTGGCCGCCGAGACCCTGGGCGCGATCCGCACCGTGCAGGCGCACGCGCGCGAGCCCTACGAGCGTGGCCGCTTCGCCAGCGCGGTCGCCGAGGCGGTCGCCACCGCGCGACGCCGCATCGGGGTGCAGGCGCTGGTCACCGCGGTCGCGATCTCGGCGGTGTTCGGTGCGATCACGCTGGTGCTGTGGTCCGGCGCGCATGACGTGGTCGAGGGCACGCTGAGCGCGGGCACGCTGGGGCAGTTCGTGCTGTACGCGCTGTTCGGCGGCGGCTCGGTCGGCGCGCTGGCCGAGGTCTGGAACGAGCTGCAGCGCGCCGCAGGCGGCATGGGCCGGATCGCCGAGCTGCTGGACGAGCGCCCCGGCATCCGCGCGCCGACCGCGCCGCGCCCGCTGCCGGCGCGCGTCGCCGGCGAGGTGCGGTTCGACCATGTCGGCTTCCACTACGCCGGCCGCGACGACGCACCGGCGCTGGTCGACTTCAGCCTGGCCGTGCGCCCGGGCGAGACGGTAGCGCTGGTCGGGCCGTCGGGTGCGGGCAAGAGCACGGTGTTCGCGATGCTGCTGCGCTTCCACGACCCGCAGGCGGGCACGATCGCGCTCGACGGCGTCGATATCCGCGAGCTGGACCCGGCCGCGCTGCGCGAGGTGATCGCACTGGTGCCGCAGCAGCCGTCGATCTTCGCCGCCAGCGCCGGCGACAACATCCGCTATGGCCGGCTGCAGGCCAGCGACCCCGAACTGCGCGCCGCCGCCGCCGCCGCCGAGGCGGACGCCTTCATCAGCGCGCTGCCCGCGGGCTACGACGAGCCGCTGGGCGAGCGCGGCGCGCGGCTGTCGGGCGGCCAGCAGCAGCGCATCGCGATCGCGCGCGCGCTGCTGAAGGACGCGCCGGTGCTGCTGCTGGACGAGGCGACGTCGGCGCTCGACGCGCAGAGCGAGCGCGCGGTGCAGCATGCGCTCGAGCGGCTGATGGAAGGCCGCACCACGCTGGTCATCGCCCATCGCCTGGCGACGGTGCTCAAGGCCGACCGCATCGTGGTGATGGACGCCGGCCGCATCGTCGCGGAGGGCACCCACGCCGCGCTGCTGGCGCAGGGCGGGCTGTACGCCGATCTCGCGCGGCTGCAGTTCCTCGACTGACGCCACGGCGGGTACCGGCAGACCGGGTCAGCCCGCGGTGTCGACCAGCACCAGCTCGCTGTCCTCCAGCGCGGTGATCCGCAGCAGCGCCTCGTCGCGGATCGCGGCGCCGTCGCGCGCGGCCAGCCGCAGCCCGTTGACCTCGACGCGGCCGTGCGCAGGCACCAGGTAGCCGCGGCGGCTGGCGTCGGCGAACGCGTACTCGGTACTCTCGCCGGCCTTCAGGGTGGCGCCGAGCACGCGCGCGTCGGTGCGGATCGGCAGCGCGTCCGCATCGGCGGCGGCGCCGCTGGCCAGCGCCACGAAGCGCCCTGAGCAGTCGCCCTTCGGGAAGGGTTTGGCGCCCCACGCGGGCGCGTCGCCGCGGCGGTCCGGCACGATCCAGATCTGGAAGATGCGCGTGGTTTCGGACTCGCGGTTGTACTCGGCATGCTGGATGCCGCTGCCGGCGCTCATCACCTGCACGTCGCCGGCCACGGTGCGGCCCTTGTTGCCGAGGCTGTCCTCGTGGGTGATCGCGCCCTCGCGGACGTAGGTGATGATCTCCATGTCGGCATGCGAGTGCGGCGGGAAGCCGGTGCGCGCCTCGATGGCGTCGTCGTTCCACACCCGCAGCGCGCCCCAGCCCATGCGTGCCGGGTCGTGGTAGCCAGCGAACGAGAAGTGGTGCTTCGCGTCCAGCCAGCCGTGGTGGGCGCCGCCGAGGCTGGCGAAGGGGCGGTGTTCGATCATGTCGGGCTCCTGCTGCGCGGAAGTTCGCTGGAGCAAACGATAGGCAACCCGCAACCCGAATAGAATAGAAACAATGGAACAGCATCCTTTCCCGGAGCGTCACGATGACCCTGCCTGACCTGAACGGCTGGGCGATCTTCGCCAAGGTCGCGGAGACCGGCTCCTTCGCCCGCACCGCCGCCGAGCTCGGGCTGTCGCAGGCCACCGTGTCGAAGGCGATCACGCGGCTGGAGACGCGGCTGAAGACCGTCCTGTTCCACCGCACCTCGCGGCGCATGTCGCTGACCGACAGCGGCCGCGGCGCGGTGGAGCGTGCCACGCGGATCCTGGCCGAGGGCGAGGCGGTGGAGGCCGAACTCACCGCGCAGTCACCGCGTCCACGCGGCAGCGTGCGCATGGCGGTGCCGATGTCGTTCGGCATCGCCCACGTGGCGCCAGCGCTGCCGGCGTTCATGGCGGCCTATCCGGAGATCGCGCTGGACGTGCACTTCAGCGATGCCATGACCGACATCGTCGGCGACGGCTTCGACCTGGCGCTGCGCATCTCGGCGCTGGCCGACTCCAGCCTGCTCGCGCGGCGGCTGTGCGGGGTGCGCATCCTGCTGGTCGGCGCGCCCGCGTATTTCGTCGCGCACGGACGGCCGACGCATCCACGCGAGCTCGCGACCCACCACGCACTGTCGTACGCGTACGCGCGCTCGGGCGGCGCATGGCGGTTCTCGCACCCGCGGCACGGGGATGTCACCGTGCCGGTGTCGTCGACGCTGCGGGTCAACAACGCCGACGCGCTGACCCCGGCGCTGCTGGCCGGACTCGGCTTGGCGCTGCAGCCGGAATTCATGGTCTGGCGCGAGCTGCGCGACGGACTGCTGGAGACCGCGCTGCCCGGCTGGTCGCCGCCACCGGTCGCGCTGCACATCGTCACCCCGCCCGGCCGCCAGCGCCCCGCCCGCGTGCAGCTGCTGATCGAGCACCTGGCGACGACGTTCGCGGAATCGCCGTGGGCGGCGGAGGGCTGATCACGCACCGGCGATCGCCTGTGTCGTGCTGGCCCGGATCGTGCGCATGGCGGTCGACCCTCGTTGCGTTCCGGGCAAGGTGGCTGCGATCGGTCGAACCAGTGCCGCGATCGGCACTCAGTCCTCGCCGACCCGGATCGCCGTCTCGAACTTCACCGCTCGATGCGATGCACCCTTTACCCATACTTCGGCCGCGCGCCATGCATGGCTCGACTCTCGAGGCCACTATGCGCCGGCCAGGTAGTCGTGGATCTCAGCAACCACGGCAGCGCCTTCGCCGATGGCGCCACCCACGCGCTTGACCGAACCGGAACGTACATCGCCAATCGCGAAGATGCCCGGGTGGTCGGTCGCGTGATCCGCGGCCCCCGTGGCGACGAAGTTCTTTGCGTCGAGCGCCAGGCCGCAGGAACCGAGCCAGCCAGTGGCGGGATCCGCGCCGATGAACAGGAACACATTGCGGATAGGACGTTCGACGGAGTCGCCGGTCTTGCGGTGACGCCAGCTCACGTGCTGCAACCCGCCAGCGTCACCGTGCAGCGCACTGATTTCCGTGTGCGGCAAAAGCGCGATGCGTGGATTGGCCGAGATGCGGTCGATCAGATAGCGCGACATGGTCGCGGCAAGGCCTTCGCCGCGGACCAGCATCCACACCTTGGCGGCGTGACCGGCGAGATACACCGCCGCCTGGCGCGTCATCGGCCCTGCCGACCATCCCCAGCGCGACGGCGAGCTCACTGTCGCTGGGATTCCGCAGTATCCGGCCGTCGGCAAGGATGACAAGCGGCAGGTCGTCGACAGCGGGCTGCAACGGCGCGGAAAGTTCCGCCCCTTCTCCGTCGATCCCGGGATCGAGGACGCGAAACGGAAAGGCGTTGCGGCGCAGGAAACCGGCGACACGGACGCGCCCCGGATCGTTGCCAGGCGCGAGAATGATCGGCCCGCCCGCCGCGTTCTCGATCAGGCTCGTACGGCGCAGGATCTGCGCGCGCATGATGCGCTCGCCCAGCTCCGCTTCGGCGACGATCAGCGCGCGCAGATCGGCGGGGCCAAGTATGTACAGCTCGCCCGGCTCGGTGGCGACGCCGTCGACCAGCGCTGGCTTGCCGGTCAGCCCGCTGATCTCGCCGATCAAGGCCCCTGGGCCATGTTCGGCGACAGGAGACCGATGTCCCGCCCCGTCGATCTGCGTGATCGCGACCCGACCGCTCAACAGGACCATCAACCCGATACCGTGATCGCCCGTCAGGAACAGCGCCTCGCCCTTTGCAAAGGCGCGCGGCTGGCCGAACCGGGCGATGCGCGCGAGCTCATCCAGCGCCAGTGTCGGGAACATCTGTTCGCGGCGCTGACCAGCGGCGGCTGGCGGCGCGACCGTGCTGTTGCTCTCGGTCATCGTCTGTCTCCTAGACTTGTGCTAATCGACGTCTGCTGATCGACGTCGCTCCGCCTCTTCGTATCTTGACGGTCGCGATCGGCACGCTGCAATACCAGTTGCAAGTGTTCGTGCAGCGGCAGCTGAGATCGGCCCGCCCGTCATGGCCGGCGAAAGATGCGGAGCCGATTCCGGCGATCTTCGTCTGACTCCAGGCAACAGCCATGTGACCCATGCTGTCGGGGAAACGCGATGACCTCCCGAGCAACCATCGCACCCGCTGAGACGCCCACCCCGCATCCTTGGCACATGGCCTGCACGCCGCGGCCGCCAGACTGCAGGCGATGCCCGCGCACGACCTCATCCAGCTGCGCCCCGAAGGCCTGTATTGCCCCGCGGGCGACTTCCACATCGATCCCTGGCGACCGGTGCCGCGGGCGGTGATCACGCACGGGCACGCCGACCATGCGCGCTCCGGCATGGGCGCGTACCACGTGGCGCGCAGCGGGCTGCCGATCCTGCAGTGGCGGCTGCGCGAGCAGGACTACCGGGTGCATGACGAGGGCGCGGTGTTCGTGCTCGGCGACGCGCGCGTGTCGCTGCATCCGGCAGGCCACGTGCTGGGGTCGACCCAGGTGCGGGTGGAGGTCGACGGCGAGGTATGGGTCGCGTCGGGCGACTACAAGCGCCAGCACGACCCGACCTGCGCGCCGTTCGAGGTGGTGCGCTGCGACACCTTCATCACCGAGGCCACGTTCGGACTGCCGATCTACCGCTGGCCGGACACGTCCGAGGTCGCGCGCGACATCGTCGCGTGGCGCGACCACTGCGGCGAGCGCGGCGAGGCCGCGATCCTGTACTGCTACGCGCTGGGCAAGTCGCAGCGCGTGCTGGCCGAGCTGGCCGCGCACACCGACAAACCGGCGCTGCTGCACGGCGCAGTCGCAGTCGGAGTCGAGGTCTATCGCGCCGCCGGCGTGCCGATGCTCGCCACCGTGCCGGTGGTCGACACCGACCGCCGCGCCGACTACGCCGGGCAGCTGGTGCTGGCGCCGCCGTCGGCCGCCGGCAGCCCGTGGATCCGCCGTTTCCGGCGCGCGCAACAGGGCTTCGCGTCCGGCTGGATGCAGCTGCGCGGCAACCGCCGCCGGCGCAACTACGACCGCGGCTTCGTGGTCTCCGACCACGCCGACTGGCCCGACCTCATGCGCACCGTGCGAGCTACCGGGGCGCGCCGCGTCATCGCCACCCACGGCAACACCGACGCCATCATCCGCGCGCTGAACGAGGACGGCATCGCCGCCGAGGCCTTCCGCACCGACTTCGGGGGCGAAGAGTGACGGGCAGCCCGGGGCACCGCGCGTGAGGCGGTTCGCGCGCCTGTACCGCGAGCTCGACCGGAGCACCGCGACGCTGGACAAGCGCGCGGCGCTGGTCGCGTATTTCCGCGAGGCGCCGCCGCGCGATGCGGCGTGGGCGCTGTCGCTGCTGGCGGGCGGCAAGATCACCGGGCCGCGGCGCCGCATCGCCGCCACCGGCGAGCTGCGCGAGTGGATCGCGCAGGAATCCGGCCTGCCGGACTGGCTGGTCGCCGACAGTTACGACCAGGTCGGCGACCTGGCGGAGACGCTGGCGCTGCTGCTGGACGACCCGCCGGGCGAGCGCGCCGCCGACGTCGCGCTGGCCGACTGGATCGAGGCCCGGCTGCTGCCGGTCGCCAACCGCGACGTGGAGGTGCGGCGCGCGGTGGTGGTCGACGCCTGGCGCACGCTGCGCTTCGACGAGCGCCTGCTGTTCAACAAGCTGCTGACCGGCGCACTCCGGGTGGGCGTGTCGCAGCGGCTGGTGCAGCAGGCGCTGGCCGAGATGAGCGGCATCGACATCGCGCGGATCGCGCAGCGGATGCTGGGCGCGTGGTCGCCGACGCCGGCGTTCCTCGCCGACCTGCTGACCGACGCCGAGCTGCCGGGCGACCGCCGGCAGCCGTTCCCGTTCTTCCTTGCGTCGCCGCTGGAGGCCGCGCTGCGCGCGCCACGGGCGGTGGCGGCAGGAGCCGTTGCGGATGTCGCGGCGGTCGTTGCGGCAACGGCGGCGGACGTCGCTCCGGCGGCAGACCCCAACAGCGCCGCAGGTCATGACGTTGACGGCAACCGCGCCGACGTCGACGGCGCTCCACGCGACACCGCGCAGGAGGCAGCCGCCGCCGATATGGAGGACATCGATCCCTCCGAAGCGCCCCTCGTCCCCGCCGCCACCGCGGAAGCGGTCGCCGCAGCGCTCGGCGACATCGGCGACTGGCTGCTGGAGTGGAAGTGGGACGGTATCCGCCTGCAGCTGATCCGGCGCGAGGGCGAGGTCGCGCTGTGGTCGCGCGGCGAGGAGCGGCTCGACGGGCGCTTCCCCGAGGTCGAGGCCGCGGCGGCGGCGCTGCCGCGCGACTGCGTGCTCGACGGCGAGCTGCTGGCGTGGCGGACGGGCGACGATGCGCCGATGCCGTTCACCGCGCTGCAGACGCGCATCCAGCGGCTGAAGCCGGGCGCGAAGACGCTGGCCGACACGCCGGTGCGGGTGCAGGTGTACGACCTGCTGGAGCTCGACGGCGAGGATCTGCGCGCGCGGCCGCAGCACGCCCGGCGCGCGCTGCTCGAGACGCTGGTGGCCGCCCACGCCGATCCGCGCATCGTGCTGTCGCCGCGCGTCGTTGCCGACGACTGGCAGCACGCGGCGACGCTGCGCGACGAGGCGCGAGCGCGTGGCGTGGAAGGCCTGATGGTCAAGCGGCTGTCGGCGCCGTACCAGTCCGGGCGCCGCCGCGGCGACTGGTGGAAGTGGAAGATCGACCCGCTGACCATCGACGCGGTGCTGCTGTACGCGCAGAGCGGCCACGGCCGCCGCAGCACGCTGTACACCGACTACACCTTCGGCGTCTGGGACGGCGACGCGCTGGTGCCGGTGGCCAAGGCGTACTCGGGGCTGGACGACAAGGAGATCCTGGCGCTGGACCGCTGGATCCGCTCGCACACGCTGGAGCGTTTCGGCCCGGTGCGCTCGGTGACCGCGCACCACGTGTTCGAGCTTGGGTTCGAGGCGGTCAACGTGTCGAAGCGGCACAAGTCGGGGATCGCGGTGCGGTTCCCGCGAATCCTGCGCTGGAGGCGCGACAAGCCGGTCGCCGAGGCCGACCGGCTGGACACGCTGCAGGCGCTGGCGCGATGACCGCGGAGTCGCCGACCCCGCCGTGCCGTCGCGCGCGCGGACGCGCGCAGGCGCCTGATGTGCCGCTGCAGGCGTGGTTCACCGCGCAGGGTTGGCACCCAGCGGCGTTCCAGCGCGAGGCGTGGAAGCGCTACCTCGCCGGCGAGTCCGGCCTGCTGCATACGCCGACCGGCAGCGGCAAGACGCTGGCCGCGTTCGGCGGTCCGCTGCTGGAGGCGCTGGCGGCGCGCGACGCAGAGGCCCCGTCGCCGGTCGAAGTGGCCTCACCCGGACCACGACGGCACGCGGCGCGCGCGCAGACGGCATCAAGAACGACCACCGCCGACGTAGCGGAAGCCCCGGCCCCGGATGCAGCGGGCGCCACTGCCGGGAGCGAGTCAGCGGCGATCACTGGCGCCAAGGTCAAGCCTCCACGCCCGCGCCGCGGCCGCGCCGGCGCGCTGCGCGTGCTGTGGATCACGCCGTTGCGCGCGCTCGCGGTCGACACCGTGCGCGCGCTGCGCGAGCCGATCGACGCGCTCGGGCTGGACTGGCTGGTGGCGATGCGCACCGGCGACGCCAGCGTGCGCGACAAGCGGCTGGCGCGCGACGGCCGCGCCGAGGTGCTGGTGATCACGCCGGAGTCGCTGGCGCTGCTGCTGTCGTACCCCGACAGCGCGCAGCACTTCGCAACCCTGCGCTGCGTGGTGGTCGACGAGTGGCACGAGCTGCTGGGCAACAAGCGCGGCGTGCTGCTGCAGCTGTGCCTGGCGCGGTTGCGCGCGACGGCGCCGGCGCTGCGCACCTGGGGGCTGTCGGCGACGCTGGGCAACCTCGACGAGGCGCGCGACGTGCTGCTGCCACACGCGCCGGGCGCGGCGATCGTCTCCGGCGCCGCGCCGCGGTCGTTCACGCTGGACACGCTGCTGCCAGCCGACGGCGAGCGCTTCCCGTGGGCCGGGCACCTCGGGCTCGCGCAGCTGCCGCGGGTGCTGGAGCGGCTGCTGGCGGAGCGCACCAGCCTGTTGTTCACCAACACCCGCTCGCAGGCGGAGCTGTGGCACCAGGCGCTGGCCGCGGTGTGGCCGGAGGACCCGGCGACGCTGGCGCTGCACCACGGTTCGCTGCACCCGCAGCTGCGTGCGGTCGCGGAGGCAGGCCTGCGCGACGGCAGCATCCGCTGCGTGGTCGCCACCTCCAGCCTCGACCTCGGCGTCGACTTTCCGGCCGTCGACCAGGTGCTGCAGGTCGGCAGCCCCAAGGGCGTGTCCCGGCTGCTGCAGCGCGCCGGGCGCGCGCGCCACCGCCCGGGCGAGGCCGGGCACGTGGTGTGCGTGCCGTCGCACGCGCTGGAGCTGGTGGAGTACGCGGCGGCGCGCGCAGCGATCGCGCGCGGCGCGATCGAATCGCGGCCGCCGCCGCGGATGAGCCTCGACGTGCTGGCCCAGCACTGCGTGACGCTGGCGCTCGGCGGCGGCTTCGACCGCGACGCTGTGTACGCGGAGGTGCGCGGGACGCATGCCTTCGCCGCGATCGATCCCGTGACCTGGGATGCGGTGCTGGAATTCATCGTGCAGGGCGGGCGCGCGCTGTCCAGCTACCCGGAGTTCCAGCGCGTGGTGCGTGACGACGCCGGCCGCTACGTGGTGCACGACCGACGCGTCGCGCTGCGCCAGCGGCTGTCGATCGGCACCATCACCAGCGACGGCAGCGTCGCGGTCAAGCTGCTGCGCGGCGGCGGGCTGGGCTCGGTGGAGGAGAGCTTCGTCGGGCGCATGCGCCCCGGCGACCGTTTCCAGTTCGCCGGCCGGCTACTCGAACTGGTGCGGCTGGAGGACATGACCGCCTACGTGCGCAAGGCGACGTCGGGCAGCGGCGCGGTGCCGAAGTGGCAGGGGGGACGCATGCCGCTGTCGTCGGCACTGGGGCGCGAAGTGGAGCGCATGTTTGCCGGCGACGACGACGCGCCGGAGCTGCGCGCGCTGGCGCCGCTGCTCGGCCTGCAGGCGTCGCTGTCGGCGCTGCCGGCGCCGGGCACGCTGCTGGCGGAGTGGATCCAGGCGCGCGACGGCCGCCACCTGTTCGTGTATCCGTTCGCCGGCCGCGCCGCCAACGAGGGACTCGCGGCGCTGCTGTCGCTGCGCTGGGGCCGGGTGGCCAGCAACACGTTCTCGTTCGCCGCCAACGACTACGGCTTCGTGCTGTCCCCGGCGCAGGACGTGGCGCTGGACGCGGCCTTGCTGCGCACGCTGCTGTCGCCCAATGCGCTGATGGACGACCTGCGCGAGAGCCTCAACCTCGGCGAGCTCGCACGCCGGCAGTTCCGCGACATCGCGCGCGTCGCCGGCCTGCTGCCGCCGTCGCTGCCTGGCCGCGCGCCGCGCTCGATGCGCCACCTGCAGGCGTCCAGCGGGCTGATCTACGACGTGCTCCGGCGCTTCGACCCCACACATCTGCTGCTGGCGCAGGCGGAGACGGAGGTGTTCGCCACGCAGCTTGATCTTGGCCGACTGGCCGACGCGCTGGACGACTGCGCCGGTCGCACGTTGGCGCTGCAGCGGCCGGCATCGCTGACCCCGCTGTCGTTCCCGCTGTGGGCCGAGAACCTGCGCGGCCAGCTGAGCACCGAGGACTGGCGCACCCGCGTGCAGCGCGCCGCCGCGCAGCTGGAAAAGAAGCACACCGCCCGCGCGGCGAAGGGCCGGCAGCGGGTGATGGCATGAGTGCACGCGATGATCACGTCGATCGGAACGTGTTCGCGGCCCCGGACACGCTGCCCACGGACCGTGTGTCGACGATGACAGTGCCAGCGACCACGTCGACGTCAGTGACGACGGAGACGACGGCCGTGCCTATGGGTCCAAATGAGCCTGCGCCAGCGACTGCGACCGCGACCGCGCCGAAGACGACGACTGCGACTGCGACTGCGACTGCGAAGCTGCCGCAGCCGGTCCCTGTACCCGTCACCCCCACGCTGGGCGGTGAAGCCGTGGAGCTGCACGGCGAACGCGCGCTGTACTGGCCCGCGCGACGCCGGCTGCTGATCGCCGACCTGCACCTGGGCAAGGCCGACGCGTTCCGCCGCGCCGGCATCGCGCTGCCAGCAGGCGGCAGCGCCCACGACCTGGCGCGCATCGGCGCACTGCTCGAGGCGACAGGCGCACGGGAGTTCTGGGTACTCGGCGACCTGCTGCACGGGGCGCTGACCGACACGCACTGGCGCGGCCAGTGGGACGCTTGGCGCGCGCGCCACGCGGCGGTGGAGGTCGCGATCCTGACCGGCAACCACGACCGCGCGCTGGCCGCCGCGGGGCTCGACGTGGTGCTACTCGGCGACGCGGTCGACGACGGCCCGTTCGCGCTGCGCCATGCCCCCGACGACGCGCCGCTCGCACGCGAAGGCACGCCCGCGCTGCATACGCTGTGCGGCCACCTGCATCCGGTGGTGCGCATGCCCGGCCTGGGTCGGCGCCTGCCGGCCTTCTGGCTGCGGCCCGGCATCACCGTGCTGCCGGCGTTCTCCGCGTTCACCGGCGGCGTGCCGATCGATCCAGCCGCAGGCGAAACCCTGGTGGCCTGCGCCGGCGGCGAGGCGATCCTGCTGCCGCCCTCGCGGCGGCTGCCGGGACGACGCTGACTCGGCGGTCAACGCAGCAGACTTGAGGGCGGAGCAGCTTCGGCTGGCTGCGCGAGAGGCCGGTGACGGGGTGCTGCTCTGCCCCACCGTCCGGCAGAGCTGGAGCCAGAGCCAGAGCCGGGGCGGGAGCCAGAGCCAGAGCAGAGCCGGAACGGCTTCGGCGGTTTGCGCGAAGGAGGCCGGTGACGGGGTGCTGCTCCGCCCCTCCATCCGGCCATCCATGGCCGGAGTCGGGGCCGTGGGCCATCCATGGCCCACTCTCCGCAGCACCCCGTCACCCGCCTCCTTGACGATCAACGTGGCTTCGGATCGTCAAGCGGGTTCGCAGCTGTCTGGTCACCGTGCCGACGGGTTGGCCAAGCCGGTTCGCAGCTGTCGCGAGGCGACGTTGCGCTTGGCCCCAACGAAAGCAGTGCAGCGGTCGATGCGACCGCGCTGCGACGGGGTGCGGGGGTGTCGCGTAAAGGGCACATGGATGTGCCCGCCGGTGAGTTGGGCAGGATGCCCAATCAAACCGGTAGCGATACCCCCGCATCCCGGCGCGATAGCCCGAAGCCCGGGCTCCACTCCCAGCGCGTCACTCCCATCGATGACACCGGAGTCCGAAGCCCGGTACCTTAGCGTCCCCGACGACCGAGTGCGACCGCGATGACGCGATGGCTGACGCTCCTGATGCCGCTGGCACTGCTGGGGGCGATCCTGCTGGCCCCCGGTACCGCGCACGCGTGGAGCGCCGACGGCCACCGCATCATCGGCCACCTCGCGGAGGCCGACCTCAGCCCCGCTGCGCGGCGCGAGGTGGCCGCACTGCTTGCAGGTGAAAAGGATCCGACGTTGGCGGGGGTTTCGACATGGGCCGACCGCCTGCGTGACGACGACCCCGAGCGCGGCAAGGCCACCGCGCCGTGGCACTACGTCAACTTCCGCGGCGGCGACTGCGCCTACGACCATGCCCGCGACTGCCCCGGCAACGACTGCGTCGTCGGCGCCATCAACCGCCATTTCCTGGCGCTGTCGGACACGCGCCGCTCGCTGGCCGAGCGCCGCGAGGCGCTGAAGTTTCTGGTCCACTTCGTCGGCGACGTGCATCAACCGATGCACGCCAGCCCACGCGACGACCTTGGCGGCAACCGCTACCAGGTCAACTACCGCGGCAAGGGCAGCAACCTGCACCGCATCTGGGACGGCACCGTGCTCGAAGGCCGTGGCCTGGCGCCGGCAGCGTATGCCACCGCGCTGCGCGCGCAGTCCCCACTGCCGGCGGATCCGGCGGCACGCTCGCAGAGCCCTGCGGTGGCGTGGGCGCTGGAGTCGTGCCGCGTGGTCCAGACGCCCGGCGTGTATCCACCGCGCCGCGTGCTCGACGACGCCTATATGGACGCACATCGCCCCATCGCCGAGCGCCGGCTCCGCGAGGCGGGGCGCCGGCTCGCAGCGATGCTCAACCACGCGCTGCGCGCCTGAGACGCTGGCGTTGGAGCAGGTCCCGGAGCGGTCCCGCTGTGCAACGCCCGGCGCTTGCGTCAAGTGGCGGCGCTCACCGTCTTGATCGCAGCTTGAACCGGACGGCGCGATGACGGACACCGAGCTGCTCCTGGGCGCGCTGTTCGTCGTCGTCGCGGTGCTGTACTCGTCCGTCGGCCACGCCGGCGCCAGCGGCTACATCGCGGCGATGGCGCTGCTCGGCTTCGCCCCGGAACAGATGCGGCCGACCGCACTCGCGCTGAACCTGCTGGTGGGCGGCATCGGCCTGTACCGCTTCTGGCGCGCAGGCCACGTGCGCTGGCGCAACGTGCTGCCGTTCGTGCTTGCCTCGGCGCCCGCGGCGTTCTTCGCCGCGCAGGTGACGCTGCCAAGGGACGCCTACGCGACGCTGCTCGGGCTGATCCTGCTGGTCACGGCCGCCGGCGTGCTGCGCGGTGCGTCGCGCGCCGATGCGGACGACCTCGGCGACGCCGGCAAGCGCGTACCGTGGGTCCCCGGGCTGCTGGTCGGCGCCACCATCGGCGCGCTCTCCGGCCTCACCGGCACCGGCGGCGCGATCTTCCTGACCCCGCTGCTGTTGTTCGCGCACTGGATGCCGACGCGCGAAGCCAGCGGTACTTCGGTCGCCTTCGTCTGGATCAATTCGCTGATGGCGATGGCCGGCCTGATGCAGGCGCAGGCGGTGCTGCCCGACGCGCTGCCGGAGTGGCTTGCGATGGTGGCGGTCGGCGCCCTGATCGGCACCCAGCTGGGCCTGAAGTGGCTTCCCGTGCGCGCCCTGCGCCATGCGCTGGTGCTGGTGCTGCTGGTGGCGGCCGGGAAGCTGCTGCTCGGTTGAGGCGCGGCCGGCCGGTCACCGCAGCCCACGGGATTCCTGCACCAGGCGTGCGTACCGGGCAAGGGCGCCTGTCCACGACGGGCGACGCCGTATCCTCCGGCGATGACCCACCCGCACGATTCCCTCGACACCGCCATCGACGCGCTGCTTGCGCGCCTTCCCGGCCCGCTGCACGTCGGCGCGCCGCTGGGCATCGGCAAGCCGCATCGGCTGCTCAACGCGCTGTATGCGCGGGTGGTGGCCGACCCGGCGCGGACGCTGCACCTGTACACCGCGCTGTCGCTGGACCCACCGACCGGGAGCAGCGACTTGGAGCGCCGGTTCCTCGGGCCGATCGTCGCCCGACTCTACGACGGTGGTGGCGTCGCCGGCGCCGGCGCCGGGGATGCCGATGCCGATGCCGCGGCCGACGGCACGGCCGTGACCGTCCCTGTCGGGGAGGACGGGGACGCCGAGCCGACGCCGGACCCCACCGCCTGTCCATTCCCATGCCTGGCGTATGTCGCCGCGCAGCGCCGCGACGCGCTGCCCGCAAACGTCGTGGTCGAGGAGTTCTACATGCAGTCGGGCGCACTGCTGGGCTCCACCCAGGCGCAGCGGCGCTACGCCAGCCTCAACTACACGCACGTGGCGCGCGCGCTCGCCGACCGCAGCGTCAACTGCATCGTGCAGAAGGTGGCCGCCAGCGCCGACGGCGCGCGGCTGTCGCTGTCGTCCAACACCGACCTCACCTTCGACGCGGTCGACGCCATCGTCGCGCGCGGGCTGCCGCGCCCGCTGCTAGTCGCCGAGGTCGACCCGCAGCTGCCGTGGCTGGATGGGACAGCGGCGGTCGATGCCGACTGGTTCGACATCGTGGTCGCGCCGCCAGGGCCGTATCCGGCGCTGTTCGCGCTGCCGCGGCAGCCGGTGTCGACCGCCGACCATGCGATCGGCCTGTACGCGAGCGCACTGGTGCGCGACGGCGGCACGCTGCAGATCGGCATCGGTGCGCTGGCCGACGCACTGTCGCACGCGCTCGCGCTGCGGCACGTCGACAACGCACGCTACCGGCGCGCGCTCGATGCGCTGGACCCGACGCTGGCATCGCATCCCGCGGTGCTCGCAAGCGGCGGACTGGGACCGTTCGAGGAAGGCCTGTACGGCTGCAGCGAGATGATCAACGAGGGCTTCCGGCGGCTGGTGGAGGTGGGCGTGATCCGCCGTCGCGTCGTCGACAAGGAAGCATTGATGCGGCGCATCGCCGACGGCATCGCCAGTGACATGGACCGCGAGCTGCTGGAGCGCGACGGCGAGTTCCTGCACGGCGCGTTCTACCTCGGCTCGCCGGCGTTCTACGAATGGCTGCGCACGCTCGACGAAGGCACCCGCCGCGGCATCGGCATGAAGCGCGTCAGCGAGGTCAACCAGCTCTATGGCCTCGACGAAACGCTGGAACGGCTGCAGCGGCGCGAGGCGCGGTTCTTCAACTCCGCGATGATGGCCACTGCACTCGGCGCGGCGGTGTCGGATGCGCTCGATGACGGGCGCGTGGTCTCCGGCGTCGGCGGCCAGTACAACTTCGTGGCGATGGCGCACGCGCTGCCGGATGCACGCTCGGTGCTGATGCTGCGTGCCGCGCGCGACGCCGAGGGCAGCGCCGCGTCCAACATCCGCTGGTGCTACGGCCACGTGACCATCCCGCGCCACCTGCGCGACATCTACATCACCGAGTACGGCATCGCCGACGTGCGCGGCCGCGTCGACGAAGACTGCGTGCTGGCGATGGCGGCGGTGTGCGCCACGCCGTTCCAGCAGCCGCTGCTCGACGAGGCGATGGCCGCGGGCAAGCTGCTGGCCGGCACGCGCGCAGCCTCCGCTTGGGCACGCAACACGCCTGACGCGCTGGAGGCGCGCCTGTCTGCGCTGCGCGGCGACGGCACGCTGCCGGATTACCCGCTGGGCAGCGACTTCACCGGAGTCGAGCAGCAGCTGGCGAAGGCTTTGGGTTGGCTGAAGAGGCAGACCGCGATCCGCGGCCGGATGCTGCGCACCGTGACCGCCGCGCTGCGCGAGCCGCGCGACCACGCGCACGACGTCGCGCTCAACCGCATGGGCCTCGATGCGCCGCGCGGTATCGGCCAGCGCTTGTCGGCGCGATTGCTCCGGCTGGCGCTGGCAAGGACTGCTGGCTGAGCGCGCTGGCCTGGCGAGGCATCAGCCGCCCGGCCAAACCAGCAGGCACGTGACGCAGGCAGCGCGCGGGCGACGTCAGCGGAGCGCCTGAGCAACCTCGACCACGCGCCCGACGGTGAAACCGAAATGCGGCATCAGCGCCTCGATGGGCCCGCTGGCGCCAAAGCTGGTCATGCCGACTACCGCGCCGTCGAGCCCGACGTACTTTCCCCAGAAGTCGCTGGTCCCCGCCTCGATCGCGACCCGGCGACGGCAGGCCCCGGGCAGCACCGACTCGCGGTACTCCGCAGGCTGACGGTCGAACACGTCGGTGCTGGGCATCGACACCACGCGCACGTGGTCTCCAAGCTGCTCGGCCGCCTCCATCGCCAGCCCGACCTCCGAACCGGTCGCGATCAGGATCGTCGCCGGTGCGCCGACGCTGTCGCGCAGCACGTAACCACCGCGCGCGATCGCGCCGACCTGCGCGGCGTCGCGCGGCTGGTGCGGCAGCGCCTGGCGCGAGAACACCAGGCAGCTGGGGCCATCGGCGCGCTCGATCGCCGCGCGCCACGCCACCGCCGACTCCACTGCGTCGCAGGGACGCCAGACGTCGTTGTGCGGGATGTAGCGCAGCGAGGCCAGGTGCTCGACCGGCTGGTGGGTCGGGCCGTCCTCACCGAGGCCGATCGAGTCGTGGGTGTACACGTGGATCGCGTGCGCGCCCATCAGCGCGCTCATCCGCACCGCGTTGCGCGCGTAGTCGCTGAACACCAGGAAGGTCGCGTCGAACGGGATGAAGCCACCGTGCAGCGCCAGGCCGTTGCTGATCGCGGTCATCGCGAACTCGCGCACGCCGTAATACACGTAGTTGGCGTCGCCGTCGTCACTCAGCACGGACTTGCTGGCCTTCCACAGCGTCAGGTTGGAATGCGCGAGGTCGGCGGAGCCGCCGATCAGCTCCGGCAGCAGCGGCGCGAAGGCTTCGATCGTCATCTGCGAGGCCTTGCGCGAGGCGACGCCGGGGCCGTCGGCCTGCAGCTTGGCGACGAATGCGTCGGCGGCGGCCGCGAAGTCCTCGGGCAGCTCCGCGTGCGAGCGCCGCGACAGCTCCGCGGCGAGCGCAGGATGACGCGCTCGGTAGCGGTCGAAGAGCGTGTTCCACTGGTCCTCGCGCACCAGCCCGGCGCCGGTGGCGCGCCAGCCGTCGTAGATCTCCGGCGGCAGCGCGAAGGCCTCGTGCGCCCACGACAGCCCGGTGCGCGTCAGCACGATCTCGTCGGCGCCCAGCGGCGACCCGTGCGACGACTCCTTGCCGCCCTTGTTCGGCGAGCCGTGGCCGATGGTGGTGCGGCAGCACAGCAGCACCGGGCGGTCGTCGTCGGCCATCGCGGCCTCGATTGCGGCCTTGATCGACGCCGCGTCGTGGCCGTCGACGTTGCGCACCACGCGCCAGCCGTACGCCTCGAAACGCATCGGGGTGTCGTCGGTGAACCAGCCGGCGGTGTTGCCGTCGATCGAGATACGATTGTCGTCCCAGAACGCGACCAGCTTGCCCAGTCCCCAGGTGCCGGCAAGCGACGCCGCCTCGTGCGAGATGCCCTCCATCAGGCAGCCGTCGCCCAGGAACACCCAGGTGCGGTGGTCGACGACCGCGAACTCGGGCCGGTTGAAGCGCTGCGCCAGCACCTTCTCGGCCAGCGCGAAGCCGACCGCGTTGGCGAAGCCCTGCCCCAGCGGACCGGTGGTGGTCTCCACGCCCGGGGTCATGAAGTTCTCGGGATGGCCCGGCGTCTTCGACTCCAGCTGCCGGAACCGGCGCAGGTCGTCCATCGACAGGTCGTAGCCCGACAGGTGCAGCAGCGCGTACTGCAGCATCGAGCCGTGGCCGTTGGACAGCACGAAGCGGTCGCGGTTGAACCAGCCAGGGTTGCCGGGGTTGTGGTTGAGGTAGTCGTTCCACAGCACCTCGGCGATGTCGGCCATGCCCATCGGCATGCCCGGATGGCCGGAATTGGCGGCCTGCACGGCGTCGATGGCGAGGAAGCGGATGGCGTTGGCGAGGTCGCGGCGGGTCGGCTGGGTCATGGGTGGGTGGACAGGCGCGGCGCGGCGGCCGGGGTCCGGATTGTCCCACGGGCAACCGCCGCACCGCAGGCGGCGGCGGCGCGTTTGCGGGCGTCACGCCCGCAAAGGTCAGGCCCGGGGCGTCGCCAGCGGATCGCCAACCGTGCTGCCCGCGAGGGATGCCGCGTCGGAGTCGACCACGCCCTCCTCGCTGCGGCCGATCACCACCGAGCCCACCATGTCGCCGCCGACGTTGACCACCGTGCGGCACATGTCGAGCAGGCGGTCGACGCCGAGGATGATGCCGATACCCTCGGGCGGGATGCCGAACATCGCCAGGATCATCGCGATCACCGGCAGCGACCCCCCTGGTACGCCGGCGGCGCCGATCGAGCCGAAGATGCACAGCATCAGGATCATCACCTGCTGCGGAAGCGACAGGTCGACGCCGAACAGCTGGGCGAGGAACAGCACCACGACGCCCTCGAACAGCGCAGTGCCGTTCATGTTGGCGGTCGCGCCCAGCGTGCAGACGAAGCGCGCGACGCGGCGCGGCACGCCGAGGTTGTCGACCGCGACCTTGAGCGTGGTCGGCAGCGATGCGCTCGACGAGGAGGTCGAGAACGCGGTCAGCAGCGCCGGCTGCGCGCCGCGGAAGAACGCCAGCGGCGACATCCGCCCCAGCGTCCACAGCAGGATCGGGAACACGATGAAGAAGTGGATGCCCAGCGCCGCCAGCGCGGTGCCGACGAACTTGGCCAACATCCACAGCATCGGCAGGCCGAGCCTGGCGGTGATCGAGAACAGCAGCGCGGCGACCGCGTATGGCGCCAGTGCGATGATCCAGCCGATCAGCTTCAGGCAGATGTCGTAGACGCCCTGGGTGGCGGCGACGAAGCTGCGGGTGCCGTCGGTGCGCAGCACGGTCGCTGCGATGCCGAACATCAGCGCGAAAAACATCACCGCGATCAGGTCGCCGCTGGCCGCGGCCTGCACCGGGTTGCGCGGCACGATGTTGAGCAGCACGTCGAGGCCGGAGACGCCTTCGCGCGCGGCGGAGATCTCGGTGGCGCGCGCCGAGGACTGCTCCATCAACCCGGCGACGAGCGTCGGGTCGAGGCCGATGCCCGGGCGCACGACGTTGACCATCACCAGCCCGATGGTGACCGCGATCGAGGTCACAAGCAGCACCCAGAGCAGGGTTTTGATGCCGATGCGGCCCAGCGAGGCCGGGTCGCCGATCTCGACCACGCCCAGCACCAGCGCCGAGAACACCAGCGGCACCACGATCATGAACAACAGCCGCAGGAACAGCTGGCCCACAGGGTCGGTCACGTAGGTGACCAGGGTGTCCAGCCAGGGCGCGTCGCCCACCAGCAGATTGGCGGCGATGCCGGCGACGGTGCCGACGACGAAGCCGATCAGCATCTTCGTGTGCAGCGGCATGCGGCCTGCCCCGGTCACGCTGATATCGCTCATGCACGAGGCTCCCGTTGGACGCCGCAGCTTAACAAAGGCGGCAACCGCAACCGCGGCCGCGCGGTGCGATGACGCGCCAGTCGCGATGCTGCCCGGCACACGTCGCGGCGCTGCTCGGGCGATACCTAGCGCGGGTACAGCGGCGGCAGCAGCGACGGCGCCGCGGACTCGACCACGGACCAGCGCGGTCCCGGACGGAACGCGTCGCGGACCGCGGCGCGCGCGGCCGGCACGTCGCCACCGCGCCAGCGCGCGCGCTGCAGCTGCACCAGGACCGCGCGCTGGGCCGGGTCGGCGAGCTGTGCCGCCAGCGCATCGAGGTCGGGCGCCGACGGCGTCGACAGCGCGAGCAAGGCTTGCTCCACGTCGCCGAGGTCGCCGGTGTCGAGCGCATGGCGCAGCGTGCGCATCGCGGTGGTGGTGCCGGACGGGACGCGCGGGGCTGGCCGCACGTCGACCGCTGCCATCGCGCGACCCGATGACGCCCCGTCGTCGCGGCGCTGCAGCGCCCACATCAACGTTCCCAGCCACAGCAGCGCGAACACAGCCGCGGCGAATGCCCATGCAAGCACCTCGCCCTGCACCCCGGGGACGCGGATCCAGCGCTCACCGGGAGGCGAGCCGTCACCGGCCACGCCGCCGTTCAAGGCGCTGCCGCCGGGCGCGGACGCGGTCGCTGGCGGCGCACCCGCCCCGGGCGCGACGTCGAGGGTGATCGGCGGCAGCGCCGCCTCGCGCGGTCGCGCGCCGTTGACGTCCCACCAGCCGATGCGCGGCCCGGCGAGCTGCAGGGTGCCGGCGCGCGCGGGCACTACCGAGAACCGCCGCGTCGCGCGCACCTGCGGGCGACCGTCCACGGAGGACTCGTCGGCCTGCACCGGCTCGGCGAAGATCTGCGCGCCGTCCGCGGCAGCCAGCGCGATCTCCGGCAGCTGCAGCGCGCTGGCGCCGTCGGCCGTCACCTCGATGTCGACCGTCAGCGCGTCGCCCGCGCGCGCCTGCCGGGGCGTGGCGACGTAGCGCAGCGACAGCGCGCGCAGCGGCAGCCACGGCCGCGCTGCGGCGGCGGGAATCGGGCGGATGTCGAGCGTGCTCCCCGCACCGGTCGCGGCCAGGTTGCGCTGGCCGTCGCCGAAGACGCTGTCGAAGAAGTTGCCGACGCCGCGCCCCCGGAACCGCGCCGGCGGGATCACCAGCGGACCGCTGCGCTCGGGCACCAGCAGGAACCGGCGCTCGACCACGGTGTAGCGGCGGGCGCCGATCTC
>LXQJ01000011.1:21834-48980 GCA_001683895.1 Luteimonas sp. ANT-B3E
CGCGTCCTGGTCCAGCTGACCGGACACCAGCTGCGCCGCGTAGTGCAGGCGCACCACGAACCCGACCGCCTGCTGCACGTACGGCGCAGGGTGGTCGGCCTCGGTCTCGATGAACGCGAGGCCGCCGGCGCGCGACGGTGCTGCCGCGGTGACGGTCAGTGCCAGCGGCGCAGTGCGCGCCTGGCCGACGCGCAGCGCCGGGATCGACAGCGTGCCCGGCCGACGCGGCTCGAGCGCGGCCGCGAACAGCATCCGCGACTGCACGCCGCTGCCGACGACCGCGAATGTCTGCCGGCTGGACTGCGCGCCGACCAAGAAGTCGCGCTGCAGCGGGCCAAGGTCAGGCGCGTCCGCACCGGCGGCGTCGGTCTCGATGTTGAGCGTGGCGGTCTCGCCTAACGCGATGCGGTCACGGTCGAGCCAGGCGCGCGTCTGCGCCTGCGCCAGCGCCGGCAGCAGCGCGGCAACCAGCAGCAGCGCCAGCAGCAGCGTGCGTGCGGCGGCGACCCGGACGCGCCCCCGCCGCCCCGGCGGCCTGCTGGACCGGGTCGACGCGTGACCTGGCGCCAGTGCGGTCGGCGAGGAAGCGGTGCACATCGTGTCGGTCATCGGCGGCGGATCCCGGTCGTGGAGCAATGGGGCACGGCGGCGACCGTCGCCCTGGATGTCCGCCCGGCCCCGCGCGTCATGGCAACCCCTCCCGCTGCCGACGCTCGTGCTCGAGCTGGAACTTGGCGCGCAGCAGCCCGCCCGGATCGTCGGGAATGCGACGCAGCCACGCGGCGTCCGCCTCCCGCTGCTCGCGTTCGGCCGCGGACTCCGGGCTTGCCGACGCCTCCGCGGCGTCCGTCTCCGGCGCGGTGCCCCGATCGTCGGATGGTGGCGACGGATCCATCGCCTCGTCCATGCGCTGGCGCTGCGCGGCGTCCGCAGCACGCTGTCGCTCCGCCGCGGCGGCGGCGTCTTCGGGTGCATCGGGCGGTGCGTCCGTCGCCGGGTCTGGCGCGGCCTCACGCGGATCGTCGCCGGCATTCCCGCCGCCCTCGCCCCCCGGTTCACCTGCGTTCGGCTGAGGCTGTCCCTCGTCGGGCTGCGCCGACTGCTCGCCGCTGCTGCCGTCGCGCGGGCCAAGCGGTAGCTGCCGCTGCAGTGCCGCCTGCACCGCGGCTCGGTTGGCCACGGCGTCGGGCATGGCTGGCTGCACCCGCAGCGCGGCGTCGTACGCGGCGATCGCATCCTCCAGGCGCCCCGCGCGCGCCAGCGCATTGCCGCGGTTGTACGCCGCGTCCGCGCCTGGCAGCGACTGCCAGGCGCGCGCCGCGGACGCGAAGTCGCCGCGGCGGTAGGCGTGCTCGGCCTCGACGCTGCGCGAATGCGCGGCCTGGTCCGCGCGCTGCCATGGTGTCGCGTCCGGCGTTGCGGGGTCCTGCGCACGCGCGGGCAGCATCGGCAGCGCCGGCAGGCACAGGCACAGCAGCAGCGCCGCCCGGGCACCACCGCGACGGAAGGCCAGCAGCACCAGCAGCAGCAGCGGTGGCAGCAGCAGGTAGCCGCCGTCCTGCGCCACCCGCACGCCGTCGCGCGAGGCGCCGACCCGTGCGTCGCCGGCCGCGTCGAGCGCGCCGACGGCCGCGAGGTCGGCGCTGCCCGCCAGCCAGGGGCTGTAGCGGCCGTTGCCTGCCGCCGCCAGCGCGCGCAGCGCGCCATCGTCGCGACGCGTTTGCGCGATCCGGCCATCGCGTCCGCGGTAGGCCGCGCCCTGCGGCGTGCCCATGCCGATCACCGACACCCGGAAGCCCAGCGCCGCGGCCCGGGTCGCGGCCGCGATGTCGTTGGCGCCCGCCCCGCTGGCCAGCAGCAGCACGTCGCCTTCGACGAAGCCGGCGCGGCGCAGCAGTGCCACTGACTGTTCGATCGCACGCGCCGGGCGCGAGCCGTCGACCGGCATCACCTCCGGCGACAGCGCGTCGATGAACAGCGCGACGTTGGCGAGGTCGTCGGTCAGCGGTGCGACAGTGAACGCGTCGTCGGCAAACGCCACAAGCCCGACCTGGCCGCCGTCGCGGCCGCGCAGCAGCGCCTGCAGCTTGGCGCGGGCCTGCAGCAGGCGCGACGGCGGCAGGTCGTTGGCCAGCGTCGCACTGGACAGGTCCAGCGCGACCACCAGCGGGGCGTCGCCGCGCTGCAGCGGCTGCACCATGCTGCGCCAGCTGGGGCCGGCGAGTGCGAGGATCGCCAGCGTCGCCGCGGCGATCGCGAGCCACAGGCCCGACGCGCGCGCCGCGCCGGCGCCGTCCTCCAGCAGGTGCGGCAGCAGGTGCGCGTCGACCGCGCCGCGCCACGCATGCCGCGCGCGCGCGCGCCGCCTCCACCAGGCCGCCGCCAACGGCAGCGCCAGCAGCAGCCACAGCCACAGCGGACGCAGGAAGTGCAGCGCGGCGTGGTCGCTCACGGCGCCTCCCGCCGTGGCCACGCCAGGCCCAGCAGCACGACCAGCAGCGCAGCGCCCAGCGGCCAGGTGTAGCGCTCGAGCACCGGGCGCACGCGGCCGGCGGGCCGCTGCACTGGCTCGATGCGCTCGATCTCGGCATAGATCCCCGCCAGCGACCCGGTGTCGCGGGCGCGGAAGCTGCGCCCGCCGGTCAGCGTCGCGATCCGCTCCAGGGTCTCCTCGTCGATCTCGCTGCCCGCCGACGGCAGCTGGAACCCGAACATCGACAGCCCCGACCCGTCGCCGCCGAACGCCACGGTGTGCACGCGCACGCCGGCGTCGCGCGCCAGTTTCGCGGCCTTGACCGGATCGACCACTCCCGCGGTGTTGACGCCGTCGGTCAACAGCACCAGCACGCGCGGCCCCGCCGGAGCGGCACCGGTATCGGCGGCGCCGAAGCGCTTGACCGCAAGGCCGATCGCGTCGCCGATCGCGGTCTCGCGGCCGGCGAGTCCGACCACGCTGTCCTCGAGCTGCTCACGCACAGACGCGCGGTCGAGGGTGAGCGGCGTCAGCGCGTACGCCCGCTGCCCGAAGACCAGCAGGCCGACGCGGTCGCCTTCGCGGCGATCGAGGAAATCCGCGATCACCGCCTTGGCCGCCGTCAGCCGGTCGACCGGCGCGCCGCCGAGGCGCATATCCTCCTCGCCCATGCTCCCCGACAGGTCGACGGCGAGCATGAGATCGCGGCCGGCGCGCGGTGGCTCGATCATCTCGCCCCACTGCTGCGGCCGGGCAGCGGCGGCGCACAGCAGGCACCACGCCACCACCAGCCACCATGTCGGACGACCTGCGCCCCGACCGGCCCCGCTGCCGCGGATACCGTCGAGGCGATCGCCGTACGGGACGCGGAGCGCGGCGCCACGCTGGCGAACCGCGGGCAGCAGCCGTCGCACAAGCCACGGCAGCGGCAGCGCCAGCCACCACAGCGGCCAGGCGAATCCCGCGAAGTCGTGCCAGGGCAGCGTCATGCGCGGCGCGCCATCCACGCGATAAAGCGCTCGCGGGCACCAAGCCGCAGCCGCTCCAGGGCGTCGTCCCCGGCATCGACATTGGCGCGATAGCCGCCGGTCTCCAGCAGGTCTCCGAGTGCACCGGCGAAGACGGGCGTCTTCAGGCCCGCATCGAGCAGCGCGATCCACGCTGCGCCCTGCAGCCGGTCAGCCTTGGGGTCGACGCGGCGGCCCGCGCGCCGCAGCAAGGTCGACATCGCGGAGATCCGGCCAGCCGCGCCGTCGGCCGCAGCAACCGCGTCGTCGAACAGCGCCGCGATGCGCCGCTGTCGCCTTGCCCGCCACCACGCCCACGCCGCCACCGACGCCGCCAGCAGCAGCAGCGCCGCTGAAACGAGCCACCAGCCCGGCGCCGGCGGCCACCACGGCGGCGCTGCCGCGGCGTGGATGTCGCGCAGCACGAGGCCGTCGCCCCTCACCGCCGCCGTCCGTCGAAACCGGAGAGCCAGCTGTCGCTGGGCGATATCGTCGACAGCGCCTGCACGTGCACGCCGCGGGCCGGCAGTGCGGCCAGCGCATCGGCGACCGGCGCGGCGAACCGCTGCAGCCAGCGCTGGCGCTGGCCGGCGTCTCCCAGCTCCAGCGTCACGCGCTTCGGGCCGCTGGGGCCGCCTACCTGGAATGGCAGTGCGGCGCGCGGCGGATCGGCCTCCAGCGGGTCGGTCAGCAGCAGCAGGTGCACGTCGTGGTGGGCGGCGAGCGCCGTCCAGCGCACCGGCGGCAGGGTGGCGATGCTGGCCGGGTCGGCGAGCACCAGCAGTCGGGAACCCGGGCGCAGCAGGCGCTGCGCCTGGTCCAGCGCCACCGCCAGGCCCGCGTCGTCGGGCGGTGGTGACCCGTACCAGCGCACCAGTGCGTCGAGCACCCGCAGCGCGCCGCGCGCACCCGACGCCGGCGGCACCGGCGTCTCGTACAGGCTGCCGCGCAGCGCCGCGAGGCGGTCGCCGTCGCGCACGCCGCTCCACGCCGCCACGGCGCCGGCGCGCGCCGCCTGTACCGACTTGAAGCGCACCCGGGTGCCGAAATAGAGCGACGGCGCGGTGTCGGCGACGATCAGCGTCAGGCGCTCGCGCTCGGCCTGGAACAGCTTGGTGTGCGGTCGCCCGGAGCGCGCCGTCAGCCGCCAGTCGACATGGCGGGCGTCGTCGCCGACCGCGTATTCGCGCGACTCGGCGTACTCCCTGCCCCGCCCGCGCAGTGGCGACGGCGCGGGCCCGGCGGCACCGTGGCGTCCCTTGCGCGCGCTCCGCCGGCCCTGCGCACTGGCGCGCAGCGCGACCAGCGCCGCCAGCGTCGGGGTGACGCCGTCGTCGTCGGCGGCCGGTGCGGCGGACACTGCGGTCGCTGGTGCGCCTGCGCTCAGGGCAGCGGCACCAGATCGACAAGCGCGGCGACGATGCGCTCGCCGTCCCAGCCCTCGGCCGTCGCTTCGTAGCTCGGCAGCACCCGGTGGCGGAGCACGTCGGGCGCCACCGCGCGCACGTCGTCGGGGGTGACGAAGTCGCGCCCGGCAAGCCACGCGCGCGCGCGCGCGCAGCGCTCGAGTGCGATCGAGCCGCGCGGACTCGCGCCCCACGCAATCCGCCGCGCCAGCGCCGGGTCGTAGCGCGCGGCGTCGCGCGAGGCGAGCACCAGTTCCACCAGGTAGCGCTCCAGCGCCGGCGACAAGTGCAGGTCGAGCACTTCCGTACGCGCGGCGAAGACCTCGTCCAGCGACAGCCGGCGCGTCGGCACGGGAGCCGGCTGCAGCGCGTCGCGCGCGCGCTCACGGGCCAGGCGCAGGATCGCCGTCTCCGCGTCGGCCTCGGGGTAGCCGATGCGCACGTGCATCAGGAACCGGTCCAGCTGCGCCTCGGGCAGCGGGAACGTCCCCTCCTGCTCGATCGGGTTCTGGGTCGCCATCACCAGGAACAGCGCCGGCAGCGCATAGGTCTGCCGGCCGACCGTGACCTGGCGCTCGCCCATCGCCTCCAGCAGCGCCGACTGCACCTTCGCCGGCGCGCGGTTGATCTCGTCGGCCAGCAGCACCGAATGGAAGATCGGGCCCGGCAGGAACTCGAAGCGGCCGTCCTGCGGGCGCCAGACCTCGGTGCCGGTCAGGTCACCGGGCAGCAGGTCAGGGGTGAACTGCACCCGGGCGAAATCGGCGTCGACGCGCGCGGCGAGCTCGCGGATGGCGGTGGTCTTGGCAAGGCCCGGCGCGCCCTCGACCAGCAGGTGGCCGTCGGCCAGCAGCGCGATCAGCAGCCGCTCGACCAGCGCCGACTGGCCGACGATGCGCGCTCCGAGTTGGTGGCGCAGGTCGACGAAGGCAGCGTGGAGACTGTCTGCGGCCTGTCCGGGTGGCGTTGGCGCTGGCGTAGAGCGGTCGAAATTGTCCACGGGGGTCACTGCGGCGACGCGGGGGTGCGCCGGGGCCAGTTTGACCGGTCGGGCGCGGTTTGGTTCACGCAGTGCTGCCGCAGCGATGCCGGCGCGCGGGGCGGACGACCCTGGTGCCGTGCCAAAAACGACGACGGAGCCCGAAGGCTCCGTCGCGTTGACCCGATGTGGACCGTTTACGGGCGCTGCGCGACGCGCAGGACCTTGGGGGTCACGAAGACCAGGAGCTCGGCCTTCGCCTTCGAGCGGCCGCGTGTCTTGAACAGATTGCCGAGAATCGGGATGTCACCGAGGAACGGGACCTTGGAAATCGAGTTGCGGTCCGAGAACTCGTAAACGCCGCCGATCACTACCGTCTGCCCATCCTCGATCAGCACCGCAGTCGTCACCTCGCGCCGCGCCAGGTTCGGTACCTGCCCGACGCCTGTCTCGGTGAAGTCCTCGATCTCGTCCTTCTTCACGAACAGGCTCAGGAAGACGCGGCCGTCCGCGGTGATCGTGGGGGTCACCCTGAGCTCGAGCAGCGCCTCCTTGAACTCGACTGTCGGGATGTTGCCGGCCTGACCGCCAGTAATGGTGAGGTAACCGACCTCGCGGCCCTGACGGATGATCGCCTCACGCTGGTTGCTGGTGACGACGCGTGGATTGGACACCACTTCGCCACGCTGCTCCTGCTGCAGGGCCTGCAGTTCCAGCTCCCAGTTGATGGTGTTGCCCAAGATGGTGAAGGCGATGGAGCCAGCGTTGGTCGCAGCCACCGGGAGGTTGACGTTCAACCGCTCACCCGGGAACGCCGGCGTGACCGTTGGATCGGTGCGGCTAGCAATGGCCGAGTTGATGAACGAGGCGTTCGAGCTGATGTTGCCAGACGAGACGAGGCGGTCCTTGACAGCCTGCACGCCGAAGCGCGCGCCGAGGTCGCGGGCGAAAGACTCGTTCGCGATCACGATGCGGGTCTCGATCACGACCTGGTCAACGGGCTTGTCAAGCATCAGCACCAGCTTCTGGATCTCGCTCACCCGCTGCGGGATATCGATGATCAGCAGCGTGTTGGTGCGCCGATCGAAGCTGAGGCTGCCGCGCGAGGACAGGAAGCCACGGCTCTGCTGCGCCCCGCCGGCACCGCCCGCACCCGCGCCCGCTCCCTGGCTACCCTTGCTCTCGTCGGTCAGCAGCTTCGCGATGTCCTCGGCGCTGCCATAGCTGATCGGGATGTACTCGGTGACCATCTCGGCGCGCTCTTCCAGCGCGAGACGGGCATTTTCCTTGTCCTGCTCGAACTTGGCGATCTCCGCCTGCGGTGCGACCCAGACCACGTTGCCGCTGCGGCGCTGGTCGAGCGAGCGCGCCTGCAGCACGATGTCGAGCGCCTGGTCCCACGGCACGTTGATCAGGCGCAGGGTCACGTTGCCCTGCACGGTATCGCTGGCGACGATATTCAGGTCGGAGAGTTCGGCGATCAGCTGTAGCACCGTGCGCACCGGCACGTCCTGGAAGTTGAAGGTCACCGGGCGCCCGCGGTACGCGCGGGTGTCGCTTGCGCTTGCCTGCGCGGTCGCGGCGACCGTGCTGCTGGCGCCGACGGCACGGGTGGCGGCGGCGGCACGCGGCACCACTTCGACGATGTAGTCGCGGCCGGTCTGGTACGCCAGCGACTCGAACTCACCGCTCGTGGTCAGCGTGAACTGCGCCCCGTTCTGCCCCTGGCGTGCATCGATCCGCTGGACCGGGGTCGCGAAGTCGGTGACGTTGAGCGGACGGGCCATCGACGCCGGCAGGCTCGCGTTGCCGACATTCACGACGATGTTGCCTCCCTGGGTCTGCAGGTCGGGCATCGCGCCGTCGCCGCTGAACTGCAGGATCAGCTTGCCGGCGCCGGCTTCGCCGCGCTTGAAGTCGACGTTGGACACGGTGACCGCGGCGGGTGCCCGCTTCCCCGGGTCGATCGCGCCACCGGCGGAGGATTGCGAAACCGCGATCGGCAGCATCGGCGTGGACGGCGCGGCGTGCACGGTGCCGAAGCCCGCGACGAGCCCGACGACGAGACCGAAGGCGCTTGCCCGCAGCGGGACGGAACGTGTTTTCGCCTGCAGGCGCGGTGCGTTGGTGACGGTCATCTGGCTTCCCCTGATCAATTATCTTCGAGCGCGATCGACGCAGGCCTTTCCAGCCAGCCGCCCGCGCCATCCGGCACTAGTTCGACGAGTTCAATACGGTCTTCACGGACGCCGGTGACGCGGCCGTCGTTCTGCCCGATGTAGACGCCGGGCTGGACCCGGTACGTCACCTTGTCAGGCGCCATGATCAGGGCCGTCAGGCCGCCCCCCGCACCCAGCGTACCGACCATGTCCAGGCTGTCGAGCGGGAACTGCTCGAGCGTCTGCTTGCGGCGGTTTGAATCCGGACGCGGGCCGCTGCCACCGCCTTCGGACGTGAATGCGTCGCTGAAGGGGTCGCGCAGGCCCTGCGCCGCGTACTCGAACGTCTCGAACTGCTGCATCACCGGCAGTGGATCCAGCGGCGGCGCCGGACGTGCCATCACGTTGGCCGACCACTCTTCGAGGTTCGGCGCGTCGCCCGGCTTGCTGGTCACGCCGCGACCGCAGCCAGCCAGCGCCAGCGCGACCATCATCGCGCCCCAGAGGCGCGGTGACTTGTAGGGAAACGTCATGTCAGAGTCCTCCACCGGCCGCGGCCGTGGCGGCTGCGGCGGCTTCCTGTGCAGCGGCTTCGTCTTCATCGAGGTAGCGGTACGTCTTCACGGTACCCGCCAGCTCGAGGCTCGAGTTCGGTCGGATGCCGGCCGCGGGATTGTTCGCCGCGTCCTTGGGACGCAGCTGGATGTCGTGCATGGTCATGATGACCACGCGCGGCAGCGACGCCACGCCGCTGACGAAGGCGCCGAACTGGTGGTAGGTGCCCACCATCCGCAGTGCGATCGGCTTCTCGGCGTAGAACTCCTTCGGTGACTCCGGACCCGGCTGGAAGAGCTCGTTCTGGATGCCGGTCGCAAGCGCGGTCTGCGAGATGTCGACGATCAGGTCCGGCATCTCGGTGCGGCTGGGCAGCTGCCGCAGCATCTGCTGCAGCTGCTGCTCCATCTGCGCCAGCTGCTGCTTCAGCGGCTCGAGGTTCGCCGCACGCCCCTGCTTGGTCTCGAAGTCGGCGCGCAGTTCGCTCTCGGTACGCT
Source organism: Luteimonas sp. ANT-B3E (assembly GCA_001683895.1). Lineage (GTDB taxonomy): Bacteria > Pseudomonadota > Gammaproteobacteria > Xanthomonadales > Xanthomonadaceae > Luteimonas. The sequence goes on from LXQJ01000011.1 coordinate 30,911, forward strand.
CCAGCGCCTCGAGTTCGTCGCCCTTGTCGCGGGTCAGCACCCACCACAGAAGGCCAAAGATCAGGAGGCCGACGAGGACACAGAAACCGATCTTGAACTCGCGCGGCCACGCGCCGGTGTTGTTGAAGTCGAGCTCCTTCAACGACATCTTGCGTTTCTGGCTCATGACTGGACTCCAGTGGCGTCGACTGGCGTCGCCGAGGCTTCGGCGGCTGGCGTACCAGCTGCCGGCGTGGCCGCAGGCGGGGTCATGTCGGCAGGCGCCGTGTCGACCGGCGGCACGGCGTCCGGGATCCCGTCACCGTCCTCGTCCCTCGGCGCGTTCGGATTGGCCAGCTGCACGGCGAGCGTGAACGCGTAGGGCAGACCGGTTACGCCGTCGGTCGCCTCGATGATCGACAGGTCAGGCTTGGTCATCCAGCCGGAACCTTCCAGGTTGCGCATATAGGTCGATACGCGGGCGTTGGACTGCGAGCGGCCGTCGAGCGTGAGCTTCTCGCCTTCCTGCTTGATCGAGGTCAGCACCACGCCGTCCGGGATCGTGCGCACCAGCGAATCGAACAGGTGGACCATCTGCGAACGGTTGGCCTGGAGCTGCTCGATGACTTCCTTGCGCGCGAGCAGCCGCCCCTTCTGGCGGTCGAGCTCCTCGATCTCGGTGATCTTGCCCTCCACCTGCTGGATCTGCTGCTGTAGGTAGGCATTGCGCTCGTTCTGGCCGTCGATCTGGCTGTTGTAGTAGCTGTTGACGAGGAACCACAGCACCAGGCCGGCGAGCGCGGCAAGGCCGAGCATGACGCCGAATTCCTTCTGGCGCTGCTTGCGGCGCTCTTCGCGCCACGGCAGGAGATTGATCCGTGCCATCAGTCGAAGCTCCTCAGTGCGAGGCCGCAGGCGATCATCAGCGCCGGGGCGTCCTGTGCGAGCGCGTGCGCCTGCACGCGGGAGCCGAGTGTCATCTGCGCCAATGGGTTGGCGACGATGGTCTGCACGCCCAGCTGCTCCTCGACCATTTCCGACACGCCGCCGATCGACGCGCAGCCACCGGCCAGCACGATCTGGTCGACGCGGTTGAACTCGCTGCCGGCGTAGAAGAACTGCAGCAGGCGGCTGATCTGCTGCACCAGCGCCTCCTTGAACGGCTCCAGCACCTCGATCTCGTAGCTTTCTGGCAGGCCGCCCTGGCGCTTGGCCAGTCCCGCCTCCTCATAGCTGAGGCCATACCGGCGCATGACCTCGTCGGTCAGCTGCTTGCCGCCGAAGACCTGCTCGCGGCTGTAAAGGCTGCGGCCGTTGCGCAGGATGTTGAGCGTGGTCATCGTCGCGCCGACGTCGACCATCGCCACGATTCCGTCACGCGGGATGTTGAGCGTGCCCGACAACAGCGCGAAGGCGTTCTCGATCGCGAAGGCCTCTACGTCCATCACCCGGGCCGTCAGGCCGCCGAGCTCCAGCGCCGACGCGCGCATCTCGACGTTCTCCGAGCGCGACGCCGCCAGCAGCACCTGCACCATCTCGGTGTTGCCTGGCATCGCCCCGAGCACCTCGTAGTCGAGGTTCACTTCCTCGATCGGATACGGAATGTAGTTGACGGCCTCCAGCTCGACCTGGGACTCCATGTCGTCGTCGTCCAGATCGCTGGGCATCGGGATGATCTTGGTGATCACCGCGGAGCCCGCGACCGCTGCGGCGGCATGCTTGGCCTTGCTGCCCGAGCGCGACATCGCGCGGCGGATCGCCTCGCCCACCGCCTCGACCTCGACGATGTTCTTCTCCACCACCGCGTTGGGTGGCAGGGGTTCGACAGCGTAGTGCTCGACGCGGTAGCGGTCGCCTGAACGAGACAGCTGCAGCAGCTTGACGGCCGTCGAACTGATGTCGACGCCGACGAGCGGCGCCTGGCTTTTAGTGATGAGCCCCACGATTTCTCCCCTTGTCACGGGCGCTTACGCGCGCTTCGTGCCCCGGAGCATTAAATAACGGAGTTTTCACCGATTGGCAACTGCGCAATGACGGGAGCGTGTCGCAGTGCGCCCTTCGACGGCCGGGGGCGACCGGCGACGGGGGTGTCCGGGCCTCGGACGCGCCACGGCCCTCCTCTTATACTGCGCGCCCCGCACGCCGCGCACCGCGCCGACACAGGATCCCGTCCCGATGCCACGCTTTCGTCGTTTCCTGCGCTGGTCGCTGGCTGCCGTGGTGGGGCTGGGTGTGCTGGGGCTGCTGGCCGCGGGTGCGCTCTACTACACCATCTCGTCGAAGCTGCCGGACGTCCAGGGCCTGCGCGACATCGAGCTGCAGGAACCGCTGTACGTGTACGCCAGCGACGGCCGCCTGATGGCGCTGTTCGGCGAAACGCGGCGCTATCCGGTGGAGATCGCGCAGGTGCCTGACGCGCTGAAGCAGGCCTTCATCGCAATCGAGGACAACCGCTTCTACGAGCATCACGGCGTGGACTACCGCGGTGTCAGCCGGGCCATCTGGCTGCTGGCGACCACCGACGACCGTCGAGTGCCGGGCGGGTCGACGATCACCCAGCAGGTCGCACGCCAGTTCTTCCTGAGTTCGGAGTACAGCTACACCCGCAAGCTCGCCGAGATGCTGCTGGCGATGAAGATGGAGCGCGAGCTCAGCAAGGACGAGATCTTCGAGCTCTACCTCAACAAGAGCTTCTTCGGCAACCGCGCCTATGGCGTGGCCGCAGCCTCGGAGTTCTACTATGGCAAGCCGCTCGCGGACCTGGATCTCGACGAGGTCGCCTCGCTGGCGGCGATCCCCAAGTTCCCGTCCAGCGGCAACCCGCTGAGCAATCCCGAGCGCGCGCGCGAGCGCCGCGACTACGTGCTGCAGCGGATGCAGGAGCTCGACTTCATCACCACGGCTCAGGCCGTCGCTGCGCAGGCTGTGGAGATGCACGCTTCGCCCCACGAGCGCCCGGTCGAGGTCTACGCGCCGTACGTGGCCGAAATGGTCCGCCAGGAGATGATCGCCCGCTTCGGCGGCGACGTACTGACCAAGGGCTACCACGTCACCACCACGATCGATCCCACGATGCAGGCCGCCGCCGACGCCGCCCTGCGCAGCGGGCTGTCGGTCTACGACCGCCGCCACGGCTGGAACAAGGTCGAGCAGAGCTTCGAGCTGGCTGACGGGGAGGCCGCCGCGACCGTCGCCGCGCGCCTGCGTGGGATTCCCGCGCAGGCTGGCATGCTGCCGGCGATTGTCGTCCGCAGCGGCGAAGGCAGCGCCGACGTGGTGCTGGCGGATGCCAGCACGATCACCCTTGACGCGGCGTCCAGCCGCTGGACCAACCGCACCCCGGCGGCACTGCTGTCGCGCGGCGATCTGGCCCGGGTACGCCGGATCCTACCTGCCGTCGGCGCGGAAGGAACTCCCAACCCGGCCGCCGTCCCCTCTTGGCGGCTGGAGCAACTGCCGCGCGCGCAGGCGACGGTGGTGTCGCTGGAAGCGGAAACCGGGGCGCTGCGTGCGCTGGTCGGCGGATTCAGCTTCGCCGGGCAGAAGTTCAACCGCGCCACCCAGGCACGGCGCCAGCCAGGCTCCAGCTTCAAGCCCTTCATCTATGCGGCCGCTTTCGAGCGTGGCTTCAACCCGGCGTCGATCGTCCTCGACGCGCCGGTGGTGTTCCGCATGCGCCGCGGGCAGGACTGGCGGCCGCAGAACGACGATGGCCGCTTCGCGGGCCCGATGCGGCTGCGCGAGGCGCTGGTGCGTTCGCGCAACCTGGTGTCGGTCCGCCTGCTCGATGCAATCGGCGTCGACTACGCCCGCCGGTACATCAGCCACATGGGCTTCAACGAAGCCGAGCTGCCTCCCAACCTGTCGATCTCGCTCGGCACGCCGTCGCTGACGCCGCTGGAGATCGCGCGCGGGTACGCGGTGTTTGCCAACGGTGGTTTCCGCGTCACGCCTTGGTTCATCGACGAGGTCCGCGACCGCGGCGGGGTGGCCGTGTTCAAGGAAAATCCGCCCCGCGCCTGCCGCGCCTGCAGCGCGCGCACCGGGCAGGAGCGCGCGACCTCGACGATCGTCGACGGCTTCGACCTGGGTCCAGCCGTCGCCGCGCCGGCGTCTGCGGCCACCAGGCCGTCTCCCGCGGCGGCCGACGGCGACGCGCAGGCCTCGACTGCCATCGCGGCGCCCGACGTCGACGTCGTGCTGGCACCGCGCGCGATCGACGAGCGCGTTGCCTACCAGCTGGTGTCGATGATGCGCGACGTCGTCCAGCGCGGTACCGCCACCGCGGCCAGGGTGCTGAAGCGCGAGGACGTCGGTGGCAAGACCGGCTCCACCAACGACCACCGCGACGCCTGGTTCTCCGGTTTCGGCGGCAACCTCGTCACCACGGTGTGGGTTGGCCGCGACGACAACCGGTCGCTCGGCTACCGCGAATATGGCGGCAGGGCCGCGCTGCCGATCTGGATCGACTTCATGCGCGTGGCACTGGCCGACGTGCCGATCGCCGCCAACGAGCCGCCGGAGGGCATGGTCCGCGTCTCGGTGTCGGCCAGCGGCCGGCTGCAGCCGAGCGAGGGCTCGGGCGGCATCATCGAATACGTCAAGGTCGAGGACCTGCAGCGGATGGAAAGCGACGTCGACTACCTGCGCGACGACGTCCCCGCTGAAGAGGCGTTCGACATCTTCTGAACACATCATGGGCGAGCCGCAGTGCCCTGCACCCGCCGCCGGAGGGCTGATGCGTCGCGACCGCCAACACGCGGGGACCCGCCTCCAAGAAAGCCGGCATCGCATCGCGCTCGAGGCGGCGCGCCTGATTACGGAGGGCGCGGTGCGCGACCATGTACTGGCGCGAAGCAAGGCCGCCGACCGCCTCGGCATCCATGACCAAGCCTCGCTGCCCGGACAGCGGGACATCGAGGACGCGGTTCGTGAGCGCCAGCGCCTGTTCAACGACGGCCGTCCCGACGCCTTGCTGCGCCGCCGCCGCGAGACCGCACTGGAGGCGATGGCGTTCTTCGCCGCGTTCGCGCCACGGGTTGTCGGACCGGTGCTGGACGGCGGCGCCGGTCCGCGGACGCCGGTGACGCTGCACCTGCACCACGACGATGTCGACGCCGTCGGCCGAGCGCTCGCCGATGCGGGCATTCCCGCGGACATGGTCACGCGCACGGTCGCGTGGCGCGGCGGCGCGCGCGACGAAGTCACGGCATGGCTGTTCGATGCGGGCGACGCCGCGATGGAAGTGCTGGCGCTGCCTCGCGACGCGCTGCGGCGCACGCTGGTGTCGTCACTGGACAATACGGTGCTGCGCCGCGCGCGGATCGAACAGGTAGGCCTGCTGCTGGCCGCGGGGGAACCCACCGGTCCTGCCGCCGCCGACGCGCACCTGCACGGGGGCCGTTAGCGCCTCAGCGACCCCGGGGACGCGGGACGGTGGGCGCTTCACACCCGCCAGTTGCCGATCCGCACGCCACGCTCGCCGCGCGCCGGCCGCGGATCCTCAGCGCTTGTCGCGGGCGACGTAATCTCGCGTATCGGCGCCGGTATAGATCTGCCGCGGGCGGCCGATCTTGAACTCCGGGTCCGTCTGCTGCTCCAGCCAATGCGACACCCAGCCCGCGGTGCGGCCGATCGCGAACATGACCGTGAACATCTCGGTCGGGATCTTCAGCGCCTTGTAGATGATGCCGCTGTAGAAATCGACGTTCGGGTAGAGCTTGCGCTGGACGAAATAGTCGTCCTTGAGCGCCGCCTCCTCCAGCCGCATCGCGACCTCGAGCATCGGGTCGTCGATGCCGAGCTCGCCCAGCACCTCGTGGGTCATCTCGCGGATGATCTTGGCGCGCGGGTCGAAGTTCTTGTACACCCGGTGGCCGAAGCCCATCAGGCGGAAGTTGTCGTCCTTGTCCTTGGCGCGCGCGAGCGCCTTGTCCACGTGCTTCGCGTCGCCGATCTCCGCCAGCTGCTTCAGCACCGCCTCGTTGGCGCCACCGTGCGCCGGTCCCCACAACGCCGCGATCCCGGCGGCAACGCAGGCGTACGGATTGGCGCCGGTCGAACCGACCATTCGCACGGTCGACGTCGACGCGTTCTGCTCGTGGTCGGCGTGCAGGATGAACAGCAGGTCCAGCGCCTTGCGCACGACCGGGTTGAGCTCGAGTGGCTCGCTGGGCACCTCGAACATCATGTGCAGGAAGCGGTCGACATAGTCGAGGTTGTTGCGCGGGTAGCGGATCGGCCAGCCCACCGAGTAGCGGTACGCGGCCGCGGCCAGCGTCGGCACCTTCGCGATCAGCCGGATCGCGGCCAGCCTGCGCTGCTCGGGATCGTTGAGGTCGAGCGTGTCGTGGTAGAACGCCGACAGCGACGCCACCGAGCTGCACAGCATCGCCATCGGATGCGCGTCGTGCCGGAAGCCGCCGAGGAAGTTCTTCAGCGACTCGTGCATCATCGTGTGATGCGTGACTTCGTCGTCGAAAGCCGCGAACTCCGACGGCGTCGGCAGCTCGCCGTTCATCAGCAGGTACGAAACCTCGAGGAAGCTCGAATTCTGCGCGAGCTGCTCGATCGGGTAGCCGCGGTACAGCAGCACGCCATTGTCGCCGTCGATATAGGTAATCGCGGACTTGCAGCTCGCGGTCGCGGTGTACCCGGCGTCGTAGGTGAAAAGCCCGGTCTCCTTCGGCAGCCGCGAGATGTCGACGCAGTCCGCGCCGATGGTTGGGCGCAGCAGCGGCAGGGACACGCTGCGGTCGCCCGCCTGCAGGGTCACCTGGTCGCCGGTGGACGGGTGTTGCGCTTTGTCGTTGCTGGACACGGAACGTGCTCCTCGGGCCTGCATGCTTGCCGGGCGCGCGGCAACGCGGCCTTAGGGCATCACTGAATGGTCATTGACCGGACTGGCATCGCGTCTGGCGCGATGCAGCAATTATCGCATAGGCGATCCGCGCGCCGGCCCCGCGAAACGGCGCGTGCCAGCGACACGCCGACGCCGCGAGGACTCCGGACACGACGACGGCCGCACAGGGCAGCCGTCGATTTGTACCAGCGGGATGTCGCGCGTTGCGCGACGCCGTTTACTTCGCGTAGCGCCTGCGGAACTTGTCAACGCGGCCACTGGTGTCCATCAGCTTGTTCTGCCCGGTGTAGAACGGGTGCGAGGCCGAGGACACCTCCACCTTGATCAGCGGGTACTCCTTGCCGTCCTCCCACTTCACGGACTCCTTGCTGGAGAGCGTCGAGCGGGTGAGGATCTTGAAGTCCGAGGTGACGTCCTGGAAAACAACGTCGCGGTATTCGGGATGGATGTCGGCCTTCATGGCGGCGGGCACCGGTCTGTGAGCAAGGGAAGAGCGGCATTGTAGACGGGGCCGCCGCGCCGGCGCAACCGGTGGCTCAATGGGCCCCGAGCGCTCCGCGCACCAGCGCCTCGAAGCGGGTCTGGTCGTAGGCGCGCAGGAGACGGGCGTTGTCGGCCCGCCCGGTCTGCCGGTTCCAGTCGACCAGCGTGCATCCGCGCCCGGGCCCGTGCCCCAGCACCACCTCCAGCGGACGCTCGTCGACGTCGCGCGCGGCCTCGGGCACGAGCGCGAATGCCATCGCCAGCGCATCCGCGGCGAACCAGCGGTCCCCGCGACGGTCCGCGGACCACGCGCGGGTCTGCCGCGAGATCGCGGCGTAGTACGCCGCCCGCTGGCTTTCCGTCGCGAGCCAGCGTTCGACCTCGTGGTGCGGCAGCCCGTGGGCGAGCACCGCCTCCCAGTCACACAGGTCGAACCACGGGAACGCGCGCACCACGAGGTCCGCCGCCTCGGGGTCGTAGTAGACGTTGAATTCCGCGGCGGGCGTGATGTTGCCGTGCGCGGTGACCGCGCCGCCCATGACCACCAGCCGGGCGACGCGCGTCGGCAGCGTGGGATCGAGCTTCAGCGCCAGCGCGACGTTGGTCAGCGGGCCCAGCGCGACCAGCAGCAGGCGGCCGGCATGAGCGTGCGAAAGCCGCAGGATCGCGAGCGCGGCGTGCTCCGGATCGGCCGCGCGCGGCGAGCGTGCGAGACCGGCGTCGCCGAAGCCGTCCTGGCCGTGGACGTAGGCCGCGTCGGGCGCCGCGTGCAGCAGCGGCTCCGCGCATCCTGCATGCACCGGAATGTCGCGGCGCCCTGCCACGTCGCACAGCGTCAGCGCGTTGGCAACCGTGTGCGCCAGGCCTACATTGCCGGCGGCCACGGTCAGCGCGACGATATGGTGGCGCGCATCCGCGAACGCCATCAGCAGCGCGAGCGCGTCGTCCACGCCGGGGTCGGTGTCGATCAGCAGCGGGATGCGCGTGTCGGCGGCGTCGGTCATCGGGTCGGGGTCCTCATGCGGGAACGGACGCGGCGCGTCCGCGGAATCAGGCATCGGCATAGCGCGCGGCACCGCCGATCCAGCGCGCCACCAGCCGGTCGGCGATCTCCGGCGCGTCGTACAGCAGCTGTTCGCCGATGCGGTGGACGACTGGCAGAAGGTCGGCGTCACGCGCCAGGTCGGCGACGCGGAACGCCGCGAGCCCGGTCTGGCGCGTGCCGAGCAGCTCGCCCGGACCGCGCAGCGCCAGGTCCTTCTCGGCGATGACGAAGCCATCGCTGGTCTGGCGCATGGTCTCCAGCCGCTCGCGCGCCGTGGCCGACAGCGGCGACTGGTAGAGCAGCACGCAGCTCGACGCGGCCGCGCCGCGGCCGACGCGGCCGCGCAGCTGGTGCAGCTGCGACAGGCCCAGCCGCTCCGCGTTCTCGATGATCATCAGCGACGCGTTGGGCACATCGACGCCGACCTCGATCACCGTCGTCGCCACCAGCAGGTCGACCGCCCCGTCCTTGAAGGCCTGCATCGCCGCCTGCTTCGCTACCGCCTTGAGCCGGCCATGCACCAGCGCCACGCGCAGCCCGGGCAGCGCCGCCGCCAGCGCTTCGAACGTGCTCTGCGCGGCCTGCGCCTCGACCTCGTCGCTGTCGTCGATGATGGTGCAGACCCAGTAGGCCTGGCGGCCCTCGGCGCAGGCGGCGCGGATGCGCTCCACGAGCTCCGGGCGGCGGTCGGCGCTCAGCACCACCGTGGTGACCGGGGTGCGCCCCGGCGGCAGCGTGTCGATCGCCGAGACGTCGAGATCGGCGTATGCGGTCATCGCCAGCGTGCGTGGGATCGGTGTCGCGGTCATCACCAGCTGGTGCGGCACGCGGCGCGTGGCGGCGCCGGGATCACCGCCCTTGTCGCGCAGGGCCAGCCGCTGGTGGACGCCGAAGCGGTGCTGCTCGTCGACGATCGCCAGCGCCAGGTCTTGGAAGACGACGCCATCCTGCATCAAGGCGTGGGTGCCGACCACCACCTGTGCTTCGCCGCTGGCGACCGCTGCGCGCGCGGCCAGCCGCGCGCGCCCGGTGACCTTGCCGGCAAGCCACGCGACGCGCACGCCCAGCGGCTCCAGCCATGCACGCAGGTTGGCCAGGTGCTGCTCGGCCAGCAGCTCGGTCGGTGCCATCAGCGCCGCCTGCCGGCCCTCGGCCACCGCCATCAGCGCCGCCAGCGCCGCGACCACCGTTTTGCCGCTGCCGACGTCGCCCTGCACCAGCCGCAGCATCGGCACCGGCCGCGCCAGGTCGCGCGATATCTCGGCGAACACGCGCTCCTGCGCCGGCGTCAGCGCGAACGGCAGCCCATTTCGCAGCTGGCGCGCCAGCGTGGTCGCACGCAGCGGCGAGGCGGAGTGCGCCTGCAGCGCGATGCGCTGGCGGCGCAGGCTGAGGTGGTGCGCCAGCAGCTCCTCCAGCGCCAGCCGCCGCTGTGCCGGATGGGTGCCGGCGATCAGCGCGTCGACATCGGCGTCAGGCGGCGGCCGGTGCACGCACAGCAGCGCCTCGTGCAGCCCAGGCAGTGCGGCGTCGCGTAGCAGCGCCGGTGGCAGCAGTTCGAGGCTGCCGTCGTCGGGCAGCCGCTCCAGCGCGAGGCCGATCAGCCTGCGCAGCGTTGCCGGGCCGATGCCTTCGATCGCGGGGTACACGGGGTCTAGGCGATCTCCGAGGCCGGCGTCGGCCGCGTCATCGAGCAGGCGATAGCTCGGGTGGACGATCTCCAGGCCGTTCTGCCCCGGCCGCGGCGTGCCGAAGCAGCGCAGGCGGGCACCGGGGACGAACTGGGCGACCTGTACCCCGCGGAAATGGAAGAAGCGCAGCACCAGCGTGGCGCGCGACTCGTCGCCGATCGCGACCCGCAGCATGGGCCGATAGCGGAAGCCGCGCTCGACCGCCTCGATGCGGCCCTCTACCTGCGCCGCGATCCCGGGCCTCAGGTCGCGGATGGGCATCAGCTGGGTGCGGTCCTCGTACATCCGCGGTAGTTGCAGCCAGAGATCCTGCAGCGTATCCATGCCGCGACTGGCGAATTTCTCCGCGACCTTGGGACCGACGCCGGGCAATCGCCGCAGCGGCATGTCGCCCGACGGCGCAAGCGATGGCGACGCCGTGCGCGGGCGCGCGGCATGCGCCATCGTCAGCCGAGCACCATCACGGCATCGACCTCGAACACCGCATCCTTCGGCAGCGCCGTGACCCCGATGGTCGAGCGCGCCGGGAACGGCTCGGCGAAGTACTCGCCCATGACCGCGTTGACCTCGGCGAACCGTCCGAGGTCGGTCAGGTACAGGCCCACGCGCACGACGTCGTCCAGCGAGCCGCCTGCGGCCTCGCAGACCGCGCGCAGGTTGTCGAAGGCACGACGTGCATGCGCGGCGAGGTCGCCATCGACCAGCGCGCCGGTGGCGGGATCGAGCGGGATCTGGCCGGACAGGAAGACCAGCGCACCGCTGCGCACGGCCTGCGAATAGGGCCCGATGGCGGCGGGCGCGCGGTCGGAGTAGATCGGCTGGCGTGGCATGCGCGGCTCCGGGCGGCGATGGTGGCGGCCCGCGAGTATGACGGCCGCGGCTGGCTTTCTCTATCGGTGAAATGTGGCTCCCGGGCCGGCCTGCACGCAGTACCGTGCCCGACGTCGGGCGGTACGGGGCACGTCAGAAGCGCTGCACCCCGTGCACCACGGCGAGACGCCGCGTACGCCGGATCACTTCGGCAAGGTGGTCGCGGTTGCGCACTTCGATCGCGAAACGGATTGCGGCGATGCTGGCATCGCGATCGATGTATTCGACGCCGTCGATGTTGGAGTCGGCGTGCGCTATCGCGGCCGCGATCTGGGCCAGCACGCCCGGCCGGTTCTCGGCCTCGATCCGCAGCGCCACGTTATAGTCGCCGACCACGTCGCGGTCCCAGCCGATCGCGACCCAGCGCTCCGGCGACTTGCGGTATTCGGCCACGTTTGGGCAGTCGACACGGTGGACGACGATGCCGCGGCCCGCGCTGTGATAACCCATGATCTCGTCGCCGGGGATCGGCATGCAGCAACTGGCGAACGTCACCACGCCGCGCTCGTTGCCGGTGATCATGATGCGGTCGCCCGGCGCCTGGATCCGCGCGACGGGTTCACTGGCGTCCTCGCCCCGGCACGCCAGCGACTGCGCGACCTGCGCGGGCATCCTGTTGCCCAGCGCGATGTCGGCCAGCAACGCTTCGAGCCGCGGATAGCGGTGATCACCGAGATACGCCTCCAGCTGCGCCTTGGATAGCCGCTCCAGCGAGCTGTCCAGGTTCTCCAGCGCGCTGTCGAGCATCCGGTGGCCCAGCTGCACCGCGTCCTCGTGCTCAAGGTGCTTCAACTGCTGGCGGATCGCGGTGCGGGCCTTGCCGGTGGCGACGAACTCCAGCCACTGCGGCTTTGGCAGCGAAGACTTGGCGGTGATCACCTCGACCTTCTGCCCGCTCGCCAGCTGCGTGCGCAGCGGCACCAGCTGGCGGTCGACGCGCGCCGCAACGGCGCGGTTGCCGACGTCGGTGTGCACCGCGTATGCGAAGTCGAGCGCGGTCGCGTTGCGCGGCAGCGACAGGATGTCGCCCTTGGGCGTGAACAGGTAGACCTCGTCGGGGAACAGGTCGACCTTGACGTTCTCCAGAAACTCCAGCGACGAGCCCGTGGCGCTCTGCGATTCCAGCAGGTCCGCGATCCACGAACTCGCGCGCGTCTGCGCGCTGTTGGGCGCCGCGCCGCCATGCTTGTAGGCCCAGTGCGCGGCGATGCCCCGTTCCGCCACGAGGTCCATCTCCTCGGTGCGGATCTGGACCTCGATTGGCGCGCCGTAGGGACCGAACAGCACGGTGTGCAGCGACTGGTAGCCGTTGGCCTTGGGGATCGCGATGAAGTCGCGGAAGCGCCCGTCCAGCGGCTTGAACACAGCGTGCGCGACGCCGAGCGCGTGGTAGCACTCGGCCACCGAGCCGACGATGATCCGGAAGCCGAACACGTCGATGACCTGGCTGAAGGTCTTTCCCTCCGCCTGCATCTTGCTGTAGATGCTCCAGGGCGATTTGACCCGGCTCACCAGCCGGTAGGTCAGGCCGTCGTTGGTCAGGCGCTGCGCCAGCTGCGCCTCGATCTTGGCCAGCGACTCGCGTCGCACCAGCGGCTGCGTACGCAGACGCTTCTCCAGCACCAGGTGCCGAAGCGGGTGCAGCGCGTGGAAGCCGAGGTCCTGCAGCTCGGTCTTGATCAGGTTCATGCCCAGGCGCTGCGCGATCGGCGCGTAGATCTCCAGCGTCTCGCGCGCGATGCGCTCGCGCGCCGGCGCCGGCTGCGCGCCGAGCGTGCGCATGTTGTGCAGCCGGTCCGCGAGCTTGATCAGGATCACGCGCAGGTCGCGCGCCATCGCAAGCAGCATCTTGCGGAAGCTTTCCGCCGCCGCGTGCTCGCGATCCTCGAACTGCAGCTTGTCGAGCTTGGTGACGCCGTCGACCAGCTCGGCGACCGTCTCGCCGAATTCGCTGGCCAGGGCCGCGCGGGTCAGCGGGGTGTCCTCGATGGTGTCGTGCAGGATCGCGGCGATCAGGCTCTCGACATCGACCTTCTGCTCCGCGAGCACGCCGGCGACGGCGACCGGATGGGTGATGTACGGCTCGCCGCTGCGGCGCGTCTGCCCCGCGTGCGCCACCGCGCCCACCGCCCACGCGCGACGCAGCTGGCGGCGCTGCGCCTGCGTGAGGTAGCTGGCCGCGCGCTCAAGCGCGCGCATGTACTCCGGCACCGCATCGTCGTCGGGCACCGGCAGCTGGACCAGGGCGGCCTCGGCGGGGGTCATGGCGCGAGCCTACGGCGAAACGCCGCGATTGGGGAATGGGCCGCGGACGGCAGGCGGAAACGCAGCGGCCCCGCCGAAGCGGGGCCGCAGTGACGCATCAGACAGCGCGACCGGCGCGGCGCGGGCCGCGCGACGTGTCGCTCAGTCGTCGCCCTTGGACAGGTCGTCGTCGGCGACGACTTCGGCGGCGGCCCACTCAAGCGCCTCGCGCTCCTTGCGCTCGCGCTCGGTCTTCTCGACCGCGTCGATGTAGGGTTGGTCGATGCGGCGCGCGGCGATCTCGCGCAGCGCCAGCACCGTCGGCTTGTCGTCGTTCTCGCTGTTGTCGATCTGCGGCTCGACGCCGTTTGCGAGCTGGCGCGCGCGCTTTGCGGCCATCATCACGAGTTCGAAGCGGTTGTCGACCACTTCCAGGCAATCTTCAACGGTAATGCGGGCCATGGCTTTCCCGGCGGCCGGCGGGCCGTCGACTCGGTAGGAACAGGAACCGAGGAGTGTACCGCGCGCCGCGGCGTCGGGGCAAGCCGCGCACCCTTCCAAATCAGTGGCTTGGAGCTGGGGACCCGATGCGGGGAACAGGCTCTGCCGGCGTGCCGCGCGGCCACGGCCAGGCCGCAGCGTCGGCCACTTCCGCCTGCGCCGCCTCAGCCGGCTGCCAGCAGCGCCGCCAGCAGCCCGGCATGGCGCTCGGCCTGGGCCTCCCGGCGCAGCCGGCTGGCGACGAAGATCGCGCACATCTCGTCGACCGCGGTATCGAAGTGCTCGTTGACGATCACGTAGTCGAACTCGTCGTGGTGCGACATCTCCTCGCGCGCTGCGGCCAGCCGGCGCGCGATCACGTCCTCGCTGTCCTGCCCCCGCTTGCGCATGCGCTCCTCGAGCGCTGCGCGCGAGGGCGGCAGGATGAACACGCTGACCGCCTCCGGCACCTGCGCGCGCACTTGGCGCGCGCCCTGCCAGTCGATCTCCAGCAGCACGTCGCGGCCCGCGGCGAGCTGCGGCTCCACCGACTGCCGCGCGGTGCCCTTCCAGTCGCCGTGCACCAGCGCGTGCTCGAAGAAATCGCCGGCATCGATCATCGCCTGGAACGCATCGCGGGCGATGAAGTGGTAGTGCTCGGCGTGGCGCTCGCCGGGACGCGCCCCGCGCGAGGTGAACGAGATCGACAGGCAGATGCCGGGATCACGCGCGAGGCACGCGTTGACGATGCTCGACTTGCCGGCGCCCGACGGCGCCGCGACGATGTACAGGGTGCCGCGCCGCGGCGCGCCCGCGCGCTCCGTCCGCATACCGCCCGCATCGGCACTCGCCACGGCGTCACTCAATGTTCTGCACCTGTTCGCGGACCTGGTCGATCAGCACCTTCAGCTCCACCGCGATATTGGTGGTGCGCGCGTCGACCGACTTCGATCCCAGGGTGTTGGCCTCGCGGTTGAACTCCTGCAGCAGGAAGTCCAGCCGTCGCCCCACGGGCTCTCGCTGGGCGAGGATGCGGCGGATCTCGACGACGTGACTGTCGAGCCGGTCGAGCTCCTCGTCGACGTCGAGCTTCTGCAGCCACATCACCAGCTCCTGCTCGGCGCGGCCGGGGTCGACGGTGATATCGAGGTCGGCCAGCCGCGCGGCGAGCTTGGCGCGCTGCCCGGCACCGATCTGCGGCATCAGCGTGCGCGCTTCCGCCGCGCGCGCGGCGATGCCCTCGACGCGCTCGGCCATCGCCGCAACGAGCTTGCCGCCCTCGCGCTCGCGGGCGTCCACGAACTCCTGCAGCACGGTGTCGACCAGCGCCAGTGCCTCGGCGTGCAGCGCGGCCGGATCGGCCGCGCCGGACTCCAGCACGCCGGGGAACTGCAGCAGGTCGACCAGCTGCGTCCGCAGCGCGGGGAAGCGGCCGTCGAGGTCGCGCGCCAGCGTCGACAGCCGCGCCAGCAGCGCGTCGTTGAGCTGCAGCGACCCGACGCCATCGACGCCGCGCAGGCGCATCACCAGATCGACCTTGCCGCGCGACACGCGCGCGCCGACCCGTTCGCGCAGCGCCGGCTCCAGCGCGCGCAGCTCGTCGGGCGTGCGGATGCCGAGCTCCAGGAAACGATGGTTCACCGCGCGTACCTCGCAGCCGAGCGTGCCCCAGGCGGTGCTGCGCTCGCCGGCGGCGAAGGCGGTCATGCTGCGGATCATCGGGACATCCGGGCGAGTCGGGTGCCGATGGTAAACTCGCACGCCTTGCCTGCGGTAATCCCCATGCCCGACTCGATCCGCCCCAGTGGCCGCGCGCCCGACCAGCTGCGCGAGGTGCGCATCGAGCGCGGGTACACGCGCCACGCCGAAGGCTCGGTACTGGTGTCGTTCGGCCAGACCCGGGTCCTGTGCACCGCCAGCGTCGAGAACCGCGTCCCGGGATTCCTGCGCGGCAAGGGCCAGGGCTGGGTGACCGCCGAATACGGGATGCTGCCGCGCGCCACGCACACCCGCAACGACCGCGAGGCCTCGCGCGGCAAGCAGGGCGGGCGCACGCTGGAGATCCAGCGCCTGATCGGCCGCAGCCTGCGCGCCTGCGTCGACCGCACCGCGCTGGGCGAGCGCACCATCACGCTGGACTGCGACGTGCTGCAGGCCGACGGTGGCACCCGCACCGCGGCGATCACCGGTGCCTATGTCGCGCTGGTCGACGCGGTGCGCTGGCTGCAGGCCCGGCGCGAGCTCGCGGGCGGCGCCAATGCGCGCGATCCGATCCACGGCGCGATCGCCGCGGTGTCGGTGGGCGTGTACCGCGGCGTACCGGTGATCGACCTCGACTACGCCGAGGACAGCGACTGCGACACCGACATGAACATCGTCATGAACGACGGCGGTGGCTTCATCGAGCTGCAGGGCACGGCCGAGGGCCACGCCTTCCGCCGCGACGAGATGGACGCAATGCTGGGCCTGGCCGAAAACGGCATCGGCGCGCTGTTCGCCGCGCAGGCGGCGGCGCTGGCGCGCTGAGGCGACGGCGGTGCGGATCGTCCTGGCCAGCGGCAATGCCGGCAAGCTCGCCGAGCTGCGCGCGCTGCTGGCGGATGCGCCATTCGAGGTCGTCGCGCAGCGCGATCTGGGCGTCGACGACGTTCCGGAGACCGGCCTGACCTTCGTCGAGAACGCGCTGATCAAGGCGCGCCATGCGGCGGCGTGCACCGGCCTGCCGGCGCTGGCCGACGACTCCGGCCTTGTGGTGGATGCGCTCGGCGGCGCGCCCGGCCTGTACAGCGCGCGCTATGCCGGCACCCCCACCGACGATGCCGCCAACAACGCCAGGCTGCTGGCGGCGCTCGCCGGCGTGCCCTCGCAGGACCGCGGCGCCCGCTTCCACGCGGTGGTGGTGCTGCTGCGCGATCCCGCCGATCCGCAGCCGCTGGTCGCCGAAGGCAGCTGGGAGGGCACGATCACCATCGCGCCACGCGGCACGAACGGCTTCGGCTACAACCCGGTCTTCCTTGACCAGGAGCTGGGGTTGACCGCCGCGGAAATGTCGCCGGCGCACAAGGCCGGCCGCAGCCACCGCTCACGCGCGCTTGCGCAGCTGCGCGCCGGGCTGCCGGCCTGGCTGGCGCGCGCGCACGCATCCGCGCCGCGTCCATGCCCGCCCTGATCCCGCCGCCGCTGTCGCTGTACGTGCACCTGCCCTGGTGCGTACGCAAGTGCCCGTACTGCGACTTCAACTCGCACCAGGCGCGCGGCGCGCTGCCGTTCGCAGCCTACGTCGATGCGCTCGTCGCCGACCTGGATCACGACCTGCCGCTGGCGTGGGGACGGACCGTGCACAGCGTATTCTTCGGCGGCGGCACCCCGAGCCTGTTCCCGGCGGCGTGCATCGACGCCTTCCTGCAAGCGGCGAGTGCGCGGCTGCGCTTCGCGCCGGGGCTGGAGATCACGCTGGAGACCAACCCCGGTACGACCGAGCACGGGCGCTTCGCCGACTACCTCACCGCGGGCGTCAACCGCCTCAGCTTCGGGGTGCAGACCTTCGACGATACGGTGCTGGCAACGCTGGGACGCATCCACGACGGCGCGCAGGCGGTCGCCGCGGTACGGCAGGCGCAGGACGCGGGCTACGACAACCTCAACCTCGACCTGATGTACGCCCTGCCCGGCCAGACGCTGGCCATGGCCGCCGATGACATTGACCGCGCGATCGCACTGGCGCCGGCGCACGTGTCCCACTACCAGCTGACGCTGGAGCCCAACACCGTCTTCGCCGCCCGCCCGCCGGCCGGCCTGCCGGACGAGGACGCGGCCTGGGACATGCAGGAGCACTGCCAGCGGCAGCTCGCCGACGCCGGCTACCTGCAGTACGAGGTCAGCGCCTATGCCCGGCCGGGCCGCGAGTGCGCGCACAACCTCAACTACTGGCGCTTCGGCGACTACCTCGGCGTCGGCGCGGGTGCGCACGGCAAGCTGACGCTCGGCGCGGAGCAGTCAGTACTGCGCCGCTGGAAGCACAAGCATCCGGCCGCGTGGCTGGCCAGCGCCGGCAGCCCGGCGGCGGTGGGTGGCGACGAACGCATCGGACTGGAGCGTCTCCCGTTCGAGTTCATGCTCAATGCGCTGCGCCTGAACGGCGGGTTCGCGCTCGCGGACTTCGAGGTGCGCACCGGGCTACCGCGGTCGTCCATCGCGGAACCGCTGGCAGAGGCGGGAGGCCGCGGCTGGCTGGACGTCGGCGATGCGCGCGTCCGCCCGACCGCGCTGGGGCGGCGGTTCGGCAACGACGTGATTGCACTTTTTCTGTAGCGCATTCGCAGGGATTGAGCACTCCTGGCCGCGTGCCGTCACCATGGCGCAGTCGGGACGCTGCCCGAGGCAGGGGGGACGTCTGCCCGTTCGCTGGCGGGGGGG
>LXQJ01000011.1:49135-65700 GCA_001683895.1 Luteimonas sp. ANT-B3E
CGGCGCTTCCGCGCCCCGCAGCCTGGCCGCCGCCGGGTTGCCACGCCGCGTGCGCAAGGCGCTGGAGCACGCGCTCGCGATCGTCTCCGAGGAGCTGGACCCCAGCCTCGGCATGTTGCTGAACGAGTTCGAGCAGGAGCTGTTCCGGCTTGCCGATCTAGCGCGCAACCCTGGCAGCGAGTCCGGCTACATGCAGACGCTGCGCACGTTCCGGATGAACCGCGCCGACCTCGTGCCGCAGTTCATGCTCGAACTCGAGGCACTGCTGGCGGCCATCCGCACTGCGACCCCGCCGCCGGCTGCCGATACCCCGTCCACCGGCACCAGCTACCGCACCCTGACCCTGGTCGAGGACGCGGTGATGGACGAGGACAGCGTGCTGCGCGAGATTGCGTCGCGGCAGGAGGGCCGCGCCAGCCTGGCGCTGCACCTGCTGGGGCAGCGCTTCGGCGTGCTCGCCGGCTGCCCGGCGTTCGATGCCATGCGCATCCCACTGGGTCCACAGTCGCTGTGCCGGGCAATGCGCAATGCAAGCCTGGCGCTGGAGATCTCGCACGACGCGCGGCTGCTGCTGTACCGGCTGTTCGACCGCCACGTGATGTCGCAGTACGCGCGTATTCTGGAGAAGCTGGACGCCGCGATGGGCGACGACGGCATCCTGCCCGGGCTGACCTACGTGCCGCTGCGCACGCGCCCGGGCAGTCCAGGGGACGGACTCGCCGATGGCGAGACGGGGCCGCCTGCGGGCACCGCCACTGTCGCTGCGGGCAGCAAGGCGCGACCGCCCGCCGCGTCCCCGGCCGCGCGCCATGCCGGCGACGGCCAGCGCCCGCACACCGCGTGGATGGCGCAGTCGACCACGGCCTTCGCCAACGACGACGAGGAGGCGGCGTTCGCGATGCTGCGGCAGCTGATGTCCGGCCGCCGTGAGCTGCTTGGCAAGCTGCGTCCCGAGCGCCCCGGCGACACGCGCCTGCAGCTCAGCACCAGCGACGTCGTCAACGCACTCGGAGCGCTGCAGGCGCAGCCGCCGTCGCCGATGGGCCAGCAGCGCGGGCTGATGGAAATCAAGCAGACGCTGCTGGCGCAGGCGCGGCAGCAGCGTGGCCAGGGCGCCACGCTGTCGGACCAGGACAACGACACCTTCGAGCTGCTGCACCTGCTGTACGGCCAGCTGGAAGGCGAGGTCCGCGGCGACGCGCCCGCCAGCGCGCTGATCCGCCGCCTGCAGCTGCCGCTGCTGCGCCTGGCGCTGCAGGACCCGGCGTTCTTCGTGCGCAGCCAGCACCCGGCGAGACAGCTGCTCAACACGGTCGCGGAGACCGCCGCCAAGTGGCTCGACCCCGATGACTTCGACCCCCAGCTGCTGCTGCCGCTGCAACAGGCTGTGTCCCACGTGGTCGACAATTTCGATGGCGATCCCGCGGTCTTCGAAGCCAGCAACGAGCAGCTCAGTGGCCACCTGCAGGCACAGGTGCGCAAGGCGGAGATGCTGGAGCGCCGCCACGTCGAGGCCGCCCGCGGCAAGGAAAAGCTGGAGGTTGCCAAGCTGCGCGCGAGCCGCACGCTTGCCGACATGATCGGCGACCAGCGGCTGCCGAAGTTTTCGCGCGCGCTGCTGAGCCAGGCCTGGGCCGACGTGCTGACGCTGACGCTCCTGCGACAGGGGGAAGACTCCGACGAGTGGAAGCGGCAGGTGGAAGTCACCCGCCAGGTCATCACTGCCTGCAGTCGCGGCGAGGCCAACGCCGACCCCGCGCTGGCCCAGCACATCGAATCGGCGCTGGCGCAGGTGGGCTACCACGGCGAGGAAGCCGGCGTCATCGCGCAGCGCCTGACCAGCTGCCGCGCCGAGGACGAGGACCCTGCGTCACGCACCGAGCTGGCAATGAAGCTGAAGGCGCGGACGCGGCTCGGCGAGGACGGTGCATCGCCGCGCCGCCCGCCTCCGACGCCACGCACGCCGGAGGAGCAGGGCCGCTACGAGCAGCTTCGGGTGATGCCATTCGGCAGCTGGATCGAATTCGTGACCAACCAGCAGGGCGACGTGGTCCGGCGCCGCATGTCGTGGTTCAGCCCAGTCACCGACAACGCGCTGTTCGTCAACCAGCGCGGGCAGCGCGTCGGCGAACATTCGCTTGACAGCCTGGCACGCATGCTTGTCGCGGGGCAGGCACGCATCGTCACCGCCGAGCGCGGACGCCTGGTCGACCGCGCCTGGCAGGCTGCGATGAGCGCCCTGCGCAGCTTCGCCGGCCGCGGCGACGCGACGCAGCTCGGTGGAGTGCCGGCATGATCAACGAGTTCCGCCGTGCGCGTCGGCGCAAGGCCGCCGACACCATTCTCGTCAGCGACATCATGACCGAGCGCGTCGTCGGGCGGGTCGGCAACATGTCGGAGACCGGCCTGCTGCTGTTGGCCAGCGAGAACCTGGTCGAGGATGCGCTGTACCAGCTGCGGTTCCTGCTGGTCGATGCCTCCGGCAGCGACGTACCCGTCGAGGTCGGCGCCCACCTGCTGTGGAACGATCGCGCCAGCGCACCCGGGCAGGCGTGGACCGGCTTCCGCTTCATCGGGCTGACCGAGTCGCAGGGCAGCCGCCTCCGCGCCTGGATCGAGGCACCTGGCAGCCAGTACGAGTAGCGTCGGGTCGCCTTGCGCGGCATTGCGGCAAAATGGCGGCTCATCCTGCGCCGAGCCCGACATGACCGACAGCGATCCGCGACGCACCTACGGGGACCATGTTGCAGTGCTGCAGGCACGCGCGGCAGAGGCGCTGGCGCGTGGGGGCCTCGACCACCTCGTGATCCCGAGCGGGCGAGCGCACATGCAGCTGTTCGATGATCGCGAGTATCCGTTCGCGGTCAACCCGCAGTTCAAGGCCTGGGTGCCGCTGACGCGGGCTCCGGGCAGCTGGATCGTAGTGACCCCGGGGGAGCGCCCGAAGCTGGTGTACCTGCAGCCGGTCGACTACTGGCATGTGGTGCCGGAGGCACCATCGGGCGCCTGGACGGAACATCTCGAGGTGGTGATCGTGCGGACCGCCGACGCGGCCCGCAGCCACCTGCCGCGCGACCCCGCCCGCTGCGCGGTGCTGGGCGAGCCTGGCAGCGCACTGGGCGACATGGTGCCCAACAACCCGCGCCCCGTGCTGGACTACCTGGACTACCACCGCGCGTACAAGACGCCGTACGAGGTCGCGATGCTGCGCGCTGCCTCGCAGCTCGCCGTGCGCGGCCACCGCGCCGCGGAGTGCGCGTTCCGTGCCGGCGCCTCGGAGTTCGGCATCCACCTCGCGTATTGCCAGGCCGTCGGGCAGGACGCCGCTGAGCTTCCCTACGGCAACATCGTGGCGCTGGACACGCACGGCGCGGTCCTCCACTACACCGGGCAGCAGCGCGTGGCCCCGGCGCCGGCGCGCAGCTTCCTGATCGATGCCGGCGCCAGCCACTCCGGCTATGCGTCCGACATCACCCGCAGCCATGCCGCGGACACCGGTAGCGAGTTCCAGGCGCTGATCGACGCCGTCGACATCGCGCAGCAGGCGATGTGCCTGCAGGTGCGCGCCGGTCGCGACTACCGGCAGCTCCACCTCGACGCCCACCTCGCGCTGGCTGGCGTGCTGCGCGAATTCGGCGTGCTGCGCATGTCCGCGGAGGCCGCGGTCGCGACCGGCGTCAGCAGCGCGTTCTTCCCGCACGGGCTCGGCCACGGCATCGGCCTGCAGGTGCACGACGTCGGCGGCTTCATGGCCTCCGACACCGGCGGCACCATCGACCGCCCGGACGGCCATCCGCACCTGCGCCTGACGCGCGTGCTCGAGGCCGGCATGGTCGTGACCATCGAGCCGGGCATCTACTTCATCGACATGCTGCTGGAACCGCTGCGCCGGTGCGCCGTTGCCGACGGCATCGACTGGGATCGCGTGGCGGCCTTCCTGCCCTATGGCGGCATCCGCATCGAGGATGACGTCGTCTGTACCGAAGATGCGCCCGTCAACCTGACGCGCGAGGCGTTCGCCGCCGCCTGACGCCAGCGACTCGTCGCTACAACACGGCCGGCGCCGTCCCGTCGGCCTTGCCGCCGTTGGCATAGCGCTCGTGCAGCTTCACCGGGGCGGCGGGACGCGACCGCCGCCGGATCCACAGGTTGATCATCTCGACGAAGACCGAGAACGCCATCGCCGCGTAGATGTAGCCCTTGGGGATGTGCTGGCCGAAGCCATCCG
Source organism: Luteimonas sp. ANT-B3E (assembly GCA_001683895.1). Lineage (GTDB taxonomy): Bacteria > Pseudomonadota > Gammaproteobacteria > Xanthomonadales > Xanthomonadaceae > Luteimonas. The sequence goes on from LXQJ01000011.1 coordinate 53,364, forward strand.
CCATCAGCACCAGCCCGATCATGATCAGGAAACTCAGCGCGAGCACCTTGACCGTCGGATGGCGCTCGACGAAATCGCCGATCGGCTTGGCAAAGGTGATCATGAACGCGATCGCGATCAGCACCGCCGTCACCATGACCCAGATCTCATCCACCATGCCCACCGCGGTGATCACGGAGTCGAGGGAGAACACCACGTCGAGCAGCAGGATCTGGACGATCACGCCACCGAAGGTCGCGGTCGCGGTGGGGGCCACGTGCTCGGACTCGCCCTCGAGCTTCTGGTGGATCTCATGCGTGGCCTTGGCGATCAGGAACAGGCCGCCTCCGATGAGGATCAGGTCCCGCCACGAGAAGGTCTTGCCGAACACGGTGAACAGCGGTGCGGTCAGGCTGATGATCCACGCGATCGAGAACAGCAGCGCGATCCGTGACACCGCCGCCAGCAGGATCCCGACCTTGCGCGCGCGGTCGCGCTGCTCCACCGGCAGCTTCCCCGCCAGGATCGAGATGAAGATGATGTTGTCGATGCCGAGCACCAGCTCGAGCGCGGTCAGCGTGGCCAACGCGATCCAGATCTCGGGATTCGCCAACGATTCCATGCCAGGTGCCTGCTGCGTGCGGTCGGGATGGCGCGCAGTCTAGGGAGCTACTCGACGTTCCGCCATGAAGGATTCGACCTCGTCGGCGCGACGGGCGAGACCGGCGGTCAACACCCGGTGCCCGTCCCGGGTGACGAGCACGTCGTCCTCGATCCTGACCCCGATGCCTCGCCAGTGGGCGGCGACCGAGGCGTCGTCCGCGGAAACGTAGAGGCCCGGCTCGATAGTGAACACCATCCCCGGTTCCAGCAGCCGCGATTCGCCTTCGAGCCGGTACTCGCCGACATCGTGGACATCGAGCCCCAGCCAGTGCCCGGTCTTGTGGCGATAGTAGCGCCGGTAGCTGCCGTCGTCGATCCGCTGGCGGAGCTTGCCGCGCAACAGCCCCAGTGACAGCAGGCCCTCCGTCAGCACCTCGATGGCCACCAGGTGCCCGGCCTCGTAGGCAACGCCAGGCCGCGCCTGCGCCAGCGCGGCGTCCTGGGCGTCGGCGACCAGCTCATGCAGCGCGCGCTGCTCGCGGCTGTAGCGGCCGTTGGCCGGGAACGTACGCGTGATGTCGGCAGCGTAGCCCCGGTATTCCGCGCCAGCGTCCAGCAGCACCAGCTCACCGTCGCGCACCTGCGACCGGTTGCCGCGGTAATGCAGCACGCAGGCATGGGCGCCGGCGCCGACGATGCTGCCGTATGCCGGCTCCGCGTCGTGGCGCCTGAACGTCGCCTCCACCTCCGCCTGCAGCGTGTACTCGCGCATCCCCGGCCGCACCAGCGACATCGCCGCTTCGTGCGCCAGCCGGCTGATGTCGGCGGCGCGCTGCATCAGCCGCAGCTCGTCGCCGGACTTGAACAGCCGCATCTCGTCGAGCAGGTGGCCCAGCTCGAGGAACTCGTGCGGCGGCTGCGCGCCCATGCGCATCTGCGCCCGCACCCGGTTGAGCCAGCCGATGAGCTTCAGGTCGAAGTCGGAATCGCGGCCGAAGTGGTAGTACACCCGCCGCCGACCCTCGATCAGGCCGGGCAGGATCTCGTCAAGGTCGTCGATGGGATACGCGTCATCCATGCCGTGGCGATCGACCGCACCCTCCGGCCCGGCGCGCGGCCCGTCCCAACCCTCGCGCTCGGCGTCGCGCTCCCTGCAGAACAGCAGGCTCTCGCCGTGCGCCCGGCCCGGCACCAGTACCAGCACTGCATCGGGCTCATCGAAGCCGGCGAGGTACCAGAGGTCGGAGTCCTGCCGGTAGGGATGGTGCGTGTCGCGGCTGCGGATGCGCTCCGGCGCCGCTGGCAGGATCAGGATCGCCTCGTCCCCCGCCATGCGCATCAGCTGCCGGCGACGCTTGGCGTAGGCCGCTGCAGAGATGCCGGTGGCATTGGCGGCGGCGCGGGTCACGCGTCGGGGTACCGCGTCAGCAAGGTGCTGGCTGCAGGTTGCACGCGTCAGTTCATGCGACCGCGATGGCGCGGACCCATGGCGCAGTCGCCGTGCAGCAGCAGCGCCGCGACGCGGATGAATTCCTCGATCTCGGCCAGGGCGTCTTCGTCGTCCTGGTCGCCGTCCTCCTGCGCGGTTGCGCGCGACAGCTTCACCAGATCGACAAGCGCTTCGCTGCTCTCCTCCGACAGCGGCGGTGCGCTGCCGGCGGCGAGGCCAAAAGCGCCCACGAAGCCGCGGCACCAGTCGAAGAGCGCGCCGCTGCGCTCGGCCAGCGACGCGTCCTCGCCGGGGATGACGAGCGCGAAGCCGAAACTGCGGTCCTCGAGCTGGACCTCGGTGACGCGGCGCAGTCGCTCCAGCACGTCGTCCTCGCCGAGCCGCGGCAGGGTGTCGTCGACCAGCACCTCCACCAGCCAGCCGGCATCCGTGGCGCCACCCCCGGCAATCCATCCGCTGAGGCTGCCGTGGAGCTCGGAGGCACCGACGGCGATCGTCCGCGCGCGCAGTGCGGCATCGATCTCGGAGACGTCGGGAAGGGACTCGGACACGCGTGGAATTCCGCTGCAACCAGGCCCCGCAGTGTAGCAACGCCGCGCCGCGAGTCGCGGGTTGGCGCGGTGCCGCAGGCGCGCCTACACTGCCGCACGCCACGTTCCTTCGTGGACCGGGAATCATGTCTTTGACCGCACTGGGAATCACCGGGCTGATCGCCGCGGCGGTGCTGGGGATGGTCGCGGCGGCGGCGGTGGCGTGGGCCTTCAGGCGACGCACCCGGGTGCACCTCGCGGCGCTGCAGGACCGCGAGGAGCGCCTGGCGCTGGCGCTTTGGGCGACAGGAGAGCGCTATTGGGAATACGACCTGGCCAGCGGACAGCTGCAGCGGCTGCTGGCCCCCGAAGGCGTGCACGGTCGCGGTGCGGGGCTCGAGGTCGACATCACGCTGGCGGCCGACCTGATTCATCCCGATGACCTGCCCAGGACCCTTGCGGAGATCGAGAAGCATGCGTGCGGCGAATCGGCGATGGTGCATGCGGAGCACCGCATCCGCCATCCGCGCGGCGACGGCTGGATGTGGGTGCGTGCGCGGGGACGCGCGGTCGAACGCGACGCACAGGGGCGCGCGCTGCGGATCGCGGGCACCGCCTCCGATGTCACGCTGGACCGGACCGGGGAGCGTGACAGACAGGTAACGGGCGAAGTGCTGCGGAGCATGAACGAGGCGGTGTCGGTGCTCGACGGCGATTTCCGCTTCATTTCGGTCAACCCAGCTTTCACCCGCATGACCGGCTACCAGGAGGACGAGGTCGTTGGCCAGGGCGCAGAAGTGCTCGACAGCAGCCAACACGACCCGGCGTTCTACCGCCACATCCGCGAGCGCGTGGTGCGGCTGGGCAAATTTTCCGGCGAAATGTGGCAGCGGCGCAAGGACGGCGAGGAGTTCCTATGTGCCATCGAGTCGAGCGTCGTGGTCGGCAAGCCGTCGGACCCGCAGCGCTACGTATGCGTGCTCAGCGACATCACCCAGCAGAAGCGCGCCGAGCAGGAGCTGCGCTATCTCGCCAACTTCGACACCCTGACCAACCTGCCGAATCGCGCGCTGCTCGCGGACCGGCTGTCCCGCGCCATCGTGCGCGCACGCCGCGAGGACAACCGCATCGCGGTCCTGTTCCTCGATCTCGACCGGTTCAAGGACATCAACGATTCCCTGGGCCACGCCGCCGGCGACCGCATCCTGCGTGCCGCGGCGGTGCGCCTGCAGGAGACCGTAGGACACCACCACACGGTGGCGCGCCTGGGCGGCGACGAGTTCACGGTGGTGCTCGAGAACCTGACCTCGCCCGACGAAGCGGACCGCACGGCGCGCGAGATCATCATGGCGTTCGAGGCGCCGCTGGTGATCGACGACAGGCAGGACATCGCGATCTCGCCATCGATCGGCATCAGCCTCTACCCCGACCATGCGCAGGTCCCGACCGAGCTGCTGAAGCAGGCGGACACCGCGATGTACCAGGCCAAGGCGGCAGGCCGGCGCACCTACATGCGCTATGACGACGCGATGGACCTGGCCATCCGGCAGCGTGCGACGCTGTCGGGCGCGCTGCGCAAGGTGCTGGACCGCGGCGAACTGCGCCTGGTCTACCAGCCGCGGCTGGCACTCGACGGCGCGCGCATCACCTGCGTCGAGGCCCTGCTGCGTTGGACCAGCGACGAACACGGCGAGATCCCGCCGTCGCGCTTCATTCCGCTGGCAGAGGAGAGCGGGCTGATCCTGGAGATAGGCGAATGGGTACTGCGCGAGGCCTGCCTGGCCCTGCGGCGCTGGCGCCAGCACGGCCTGTCGGACCTCTCGGTCTCGGTCAATGTGTCCGCGCTGCAGCTGCTGCGCGGCGACTTCCATGACGTGGTCCGGCGTGTCCTCGCCGACACCGGCATCCCGCCGCAGGCACTGGAACTGGAGCTGACCGAGAGCGTGCTGATGGCCAACGCCGAGCAGACCGCGGGCAAACTGCAGGCGTTCCGCGAACTCGGGGTGTCGCTGGCGATTGACGACTTCGGCACCGGTTATTCGTCGCTGGCCTATCTCAAGCGCCTCCCGATCACGACAATCAAGATTGACAAGGCGTTCATCGCCGACGTCACCCATGACCCCGAGGATGCGGCGATCACCACCACTGTGATCACGATGGCGCATTCGCTGGGACTCAACGTCGTCGCCGAAGGGGTCGAAACCGAGGGCCAGATGCGCTTCCTCGACGACCATGGCTGCGACGAGATCCAGGGCTACTGGCTGTCCCAGCCACTCGACGCGCACGGCTGTCTGGCGTTCGTGAGGCACTGGACGCCAGGTCCCGGCATGCGCCGGGGCACGCATGCAGGCGCGTCTTGACCGGCCTACCCCTGCTGCCTATCGTGCCTCAATGGACAGCCCCGACGTGATCGCCCAGCTACGCGCACTTGCGGATCGCTTCGACGCGCTCGCCGGCAGGACGCAGAAGCTGGCCGATGAGAACCGTGCGCTGCGCCAGCTGCACGAGCAGGCCGCAGGCGAGCGCTCACAGCTGCTGTCCAAGCACGAGCAGGCAAGGCAGCGGGTGGAGGCGATGATCGCCCGCCTGAAGTCGCTGGAGCAGAACACGTGAGCCAGCCCAGCCTGCCGGTCAGCGTCCGCGTGCTCGATCGCGAATACACGGTCGGCGTCGGTGCCGACGAGCGCGACAGCCTGATGGCCGCCGCGCGCGTGCTCGACGAGAAGATGCGCGAAGTGCGCGGCGCCAACCGGATGGCGGCGGTCGACCGCGTCGCGGTCCTGGCCGCGCTGAACCTCGCCCACGAGCTACTGCAGCTGCGCGACGCGCATCTGCAGCGTGACCGCGAGCTGTCGGCCACGCTGGAGCGCATGCGGCACCGGATCGAGGTACTGCTCGAGGATTGACACGCCGCGGCAGGCGTGGCGTGGAATGCCGCAGGCGGCTGAACGCGTGAACCACGAGGGAAGCCCCACTCGGCGCGCGCGGCTATAATGGCGACGCGTCCTCTGCCATGCCCGACGGCCTGCGCAAACATTCGCCTTGTCCCTTAATCACGACCGCGGGTCCGCCAGGTAACCGGGTGTGCATGCCCGCCTCGTCGCGGGAAGCCCGAAGGAGTCCGAGCGTTCCCACTTGAACCCTGGGTTCAAGGTCGTTTCGCAGGCATCGTCATGGCGGAGGCCGCACCCCGATTCCGCGTCGAGGACAGCTGCGGCCGCAGTGCGCATGACCACACCGTCTTCTCCTCGACCCGCATTGCGTGAAGCCCGGCGTGCCTGGCGTCGTGCGCTTCCCGCCGATGTCCGCATCGCCGCCGCAGACGCACTGGCGCAGCGGCTTCTGGTGTTTCCGGCCGCGCCCACCGTCGGCCATGCTGCGGGCTACTGGGCGATGGACGGCGAGATCGCCCTGCATGCGTGGCAGGTGCGGTTGCCTCCCGGGCTGACCTACTGCCTCCCTGTGCTGTCGCCAGGTCGCGTCCTGCGCTTCGCGGCGTGGCAGCCGGGTGCGGCCCTGCGTACCAACCGCTATGGCATCCCGGAGCCGGATGTCGAAGACGACACGCTGCTCGATGCGGATGCGATGGCGATGGTGGTGACGCCGCTGCTGGCGTTCGATGCGCGCTGCCAGCGGCTGGGGATGGGAAGCGGCTGGTACGATCGCAGCTTCGCGTTCCGCCGCGACGGCGTTCCGCCACCGCTGCTCGTGGGAGCGGCGTTCGAAGGCCAACGTGTCGACGGGTTGGACGAGCAGCCGTGGGACGTACGGCTTGATGCCGTCTGTACCGATGTGGCGACCTGGATGCCGATGGACGACTCCCCATGACCCCACGCCGCCGCTGCTGGCTGATGAAGTCGGAGCCGGAGGACTTTTCCATCGACGACTTGGCGCGCGTGGGCGTCGAGCCATGGACGGGCGTGCGCAACTACCAGGCGCGCAACTTCATGCGCGACGGGATGCGCGAAGGCGACCGCGTCCTGTTCTACCACTCGAACTGCAACGTGCCCGGAATCTACGGCATCGCGGAGGTCGCCAGTGCCGCCTATCCGGATCCCACGCAGTTCGACGGCCGCTCGAAATATTTCGATCCCAAGGCGCGACCTGAGGAGCCACGCTGGTTCCTCGTCGACGTGCGTTACGTGGAGACCCTAGAGAGGCCCATTCTGCTGTCTCGGATACGCGAGGCTGAGGCCTCGCTCGGCGATGATTTCGCGCTGATCCGCAGGGGAACGCGCCTGTCCGTGCTCCCCGTTTCCTCCGCGCAGTACAACACCCTTCTGGCCCTGGAATGAGTCGACGATGACCGACGCCAAGCGCCGCGCCGGCGAGCAGGCGATGCAGTACGTCGAGGACGGGATGGTCGTCGGCGTGGGCACGGGCTCGACCGTTGCCTACTTCATCCAGGCGCTGGCCCGCCGCCGGGACCGGATCGCGGGCGCGGTGTCGAGCTCCGAGAGCAGCAGCACGCTGCTCCGCGCGGCCGGCATCGAAGTGCTCGATCTGAACGCCCACGGCCCGCTGCCGCTCTACGTGGACGGTGCCGACGAATGCGACCCCTCACGCTGCCTGATCAAGGGAGGGGGCGCGGCGCTGACGCGCGAGAAGATCATCGCCGAGGCCAGTACGTGTTTCGTATGCGTGATCGACGCTGCCAAGCGGGTGGAGGTGCTAGGGCGCTTTGCGCTGCCGATCGAAGTCATACCGATGGCGCGGAGCCTTGTCGCGCGCGCGGTCCTCGATGGCACCGGAGGCCAGCCGGTATGGCGGCAGGGGACCACCACGGACAATGGGAACTGGATTCTCGACGTCCACGGTCTGTCCATCATCGATCCCGTCGCGCTCGAGCGGGAACTCAACCAGATTCCGGGCGTGGTGTCGGTAGGCCTGTTCGCCCGCCGGCCGGCCGACGTCGTGATCGTCGGCTGATCCGGCCAACTTACCGCGAGCGCCTGGGCCTGCCGGCAAAGGCGACGGCCGGGATGGGAACCTGATGCCGCCTCGCAGGGCCTGGGGCCGGTCGAGGCGCGGCCCACGCACGCTCCGGCGAAAGTGGATCGACGCGGGCTCGGAACGACGGAACGTGACTTGGCCTGACGCCGTCTGCGCATCAGCTCCCGATGTTCTCTTCGTAGTAGCGACCGAGGTAGTGCAAGGTCGTCGCAGGCGGCAGGCCGCACTGGATCGCAGGCAGGGAGATCCGCGGCGGCGCCGCGGGCAGGTCCGCGGGCAGCCACGCAATGGAACTGCCGGGCTCGTTCGGGAAGGCCGAAGCGGATCGTGTGGTGTAGGTCGCACCTGTGCTGGCACCTGAAGCAACGCCGTTCACCAGCGTGCAGTTGATAAGCGTAGCTCCCGTGCCGCTGGACGACACGTTGGCTTCGATCTGCGTTGCGCCGCGACCTCCGACCGTGTCGTCTCCCTGGAACGTGCAGGTCACGAACGTGGTCTCGGTACCCTCATTGGTCAGGCCCAGCGGACGGGCCCGCAGGTTTGCCGCCTGCGCCGATAGCGCTGCCTGGCAGATCGCCGACGCACCCTGCTGGTCATAGCGGAACACATCGGCCGCGGCCGCCGTCACGACAGGCAACAGCGACGCGAGCAGCAGCCCGAAGGCGGCTGGAATACGGTGGAGCGTAGCGGTCATGGCGAATCCTTCGTGGGGACGTTCAACGGCTGGTGATCTTGCGATGGGCACGCCCTGCTGTCGCCAGCGGTGGGCAGTGCGCCCTGCGCCAGGATTCAGGCGCCGACGTTTTCGTCGTACTCCTTGCCCGTGGAATGCAGGGTCACCGACACCGGGAGCGCACAGCTCACCGACGGCAGCGCGATGCGCGCGGGGGCCCCAGCCACTTCGGCCGGCAGCCACTGGACCGTCGCGCTCTGGCCGGGGGCAAGTGCCGTGCTCTTTGGCGTATAGGTCGCCAAAAGTGTACTACCCTGCTGGAACCCGTTGACTAGGGTACACGCTACGTTCTGCGACTCGGCGCTGTCGTTGGACACCACCAGCCACACGCGCTTAGCGCCGCGCACAGTCGCCTGCGAATCGTCACCCTGCCAGTTGCAGGTCACGAAAATCGTCGAAGGTGACTCATTCGACAAGCCGAGAGGGCGATAGCGCACCGCTGCCGCGAATGCCGGCGTGGCGGCCTTGCACATGCTGGACGCGCCCTGGAAGTCGACGCGCGGGACATTCACTGCACCCGCCGCAAAACTCGCTGCGAGAGCCACCACCACGCTCGCCGCAGTGGGAAAAGTCTTTGCAATGCTCACGGATCGAGTTCCTTTTGATGGACGGGACGTGGTCGGCCCCAGCGTGCCGGGGCTTCCATTGTAGGGGGGACGTGCAGGCGAGTCGGCAGCCCGCGGCTATATGTTGATTCCAGCGGCATCTTCGCATGGAGCAGAGCACCCTGGCGTGCAGGCACAGGCATGCTGGGAGTTCCGAAGACGCTGATCACTGCTCGAGATCGACAACCCGACCGACCGGAGACGCGACGTCGATCAGTCCCCGACCGCCGCTCCGCCGCTCCGCCGACAACATATCGTTGAAAAGCACCGCGCAAAAAAAAAGAAACCCCGCAGCGGATGCTGCGGGGTTTCGGGATAAAACCCTGGCGATGACCTACTCTCACATGCTAAATGCACACTACCATCGGCGCATACACGTTTCACTTCCGAGTTCGGTATGGGATCGGGTGGTTCCATGCAGCTATTGTCACCAGGGAGACTGTGGAGGGTCGCGGGCCGGTGGATTGGCTTTCAAAGCGCACACGCTCTCGTTGGTTGCCTCAGAACGCACCTCGAACGAGGTACGCCATCGGCGAATAGATTGGGACGTAGCGAACTGGTTTGAGCCGAGCGTCAACGTGTCGTCGAGCGCCAAGGCCACTTGAGGTTATATGGTCAAGCCACACGGATCATTAGTACAGGTTAGCTCAACACATTGCTGTGCTTACACATCCTGCCTATCAACCACCTAGTCTTGATGGTTCCTTTAGGGGACTTGTGTCCCGGGAGATCTCATCTTGAGGCGCGCTTCCCGCTTAGATGCTTTCAGCGGTTATCGCTTCCGAACATAGCTACCCGGCAATGCCACTGGCGTGACAACCGGAACACCAGAGGTTCGTCCACTCCGGTCCTCTCGTACTAGGAGCAGCCCTTCTCAAACATCCAACGCCCACGGCAGATAGGGACCGAACTGTCTCACGACGTTCTAAACCCAGCTCGCGTACCACTTTAAATGGCGAACAGCCATACCCTTGGGACCGGCTTCAGCCCCAGGATGTGATGAGCCGACATCGAGGTGCCAAACACCGCCGTCGATGTGAACTCTTGGGCGGTATCAGCCTGTTATCCCCGGAGTACCTTTTATCCGTTGAGCGATGGCCCTTCCATACAGAACCACCGGATCACTAGAACCTGCTTTCGCACCTGCTCGACGTGTCTGTCTCGCAGTCAAGCACCCTTATGCTCTTGCACTCACTGCACGATGTCCGACCGTGCTGAGGGTACCTTCGTGCTCCTCCGTTACTCTTTAGGAGGAGACCGCCCCAGTCAAACTACCCACCACACACTGTCCTCGATCCGGATAACGGACCTGAGTGAGAACGCCAATGATGCCAGGCTGGTATTTCAAGGGTGGCTCCCTCTGAACTGGCGTCCAGAGTTCAAAGCCTCCCAGCTATCCTACACAGGCAACATCAGCGTCCAGTGTGAAGCTATAGTAAAGGTTCACGGGGTCTTTCCGTCTAGCCGCGGATACACCGCATCTTCACGGCGATTTCAATTTCACTGAGTCTCGGGTAGAGACAGCGCCCCCATCGTTACGCCATTCGTGCAGGTCGGAACTTACCCGACAAGGAATTTCGCTACCTTAGGACCGTTATAGTTACGGCCGCCGTTTACCGGGGCTTCGATCAAGAGCTTCGTCCGAAGACTAACCCCATCAATTAACCTTCCGGCACCGGGCAGGCGTCACACCGTATACGTCCACTTTCGTGTTTGCAGAGTGCTGTGTTTTTGATAAACAGTCGCAGCGGCCTGGTTTCTGCGGCCCTCTTCAGCTATAGCTCGCATGAGCCACCAAAAAGGGCGCACCTTCTCCCGAAGTTACGGTGCCATGTTGCCTAGTTCCTTCACCCGAGTTCTCTCAAGCGCCTGAGAATTCTCATCCTACCCACCTGTGTCGGTTTACGGTACGGTCTGCGTAAGCTGAAGCTTAGGAGCTTTTCCTGGAAGCGTGGTATCGGTGACTTCGTCCAAGAGGACTCGTCTCGCTGCTCGGTCTTGCCCCCCCGGATTTGCCTAAGGGATCCGCCTACCTGCTTTCCCCGGGACAACCAACGCCCGGTATACCTAACCTTCTCCGTCCCTCCATCGCACTTACGCGAGGTGCAGGAATATTAACCTGCTTTCCATCGACTACGGCTTTCGCCCTCGCCTTAGGGGCCGACTAACCCTGCGTCGATTAACGTTGCGCAAGGAAACCTTGGGCTTTCGGCGTGCGGGTTTTTCACCCGCATTATCGTTACTCATGTCAGCATTCGCACTTCCGATACCTCCAGCAGACTTCTCAATCCACCTTCATCGGCTTACGGAACGCTCCTCTACCGCGTATCACAAAGTGATACACCCCAAGCTTCGGTTCATCGCTTAGCCCCGTTAAATCTTCCGCGCAGACCGACTCGACCAGTGAGCTATTACGCTTTCTTTAAAGGGTGGCTGCTTCTAAGCCAACCTCCTGGCTGTCTGTGCCTTTCCACATCGTTTTCCACTGAGCGGTAATTGGGGACCTTAGCTGTGGGTCTGGGTTGTTTCCCTTTTCACGACGGACGTTAGCACCCGCCGTGTGTCTCCCATGCATTCTGTCCTGGTATTCGGAGTTTGCCATGGTTTGGTAAGTCGCAATGACCCCCTAGCCATAACAGTGCTCTACCCCCAAGAAGATTCATGCGAGGCGCTACCTAAATAGCTTTCGAGGAGAACCAGCTATCTCCGGGTTCGATTAGCTTTTCACTCCTAATCACAGCTCATCCCCGTCTTTTGCAACAGACGTGGGTTCGGGCCTCCAGTTGCTGTTACGCAACCTTCACCCTGGCCATGACTAGATCACCCGGTTTCGGGTCTACTGCCCGCGACTATGCGCCCTTATCAGACTCGGTTTCCCTTCGCCTCCCCTATACGGTTAAGCTTGCCACGAACAGTAAGTCGCTGACCCATTATACAAAAGGTACGCAGTCACCCCGAAGGGCTCCTACTGCTTGTACGCACACGGTTTCAGGGTCTATTTCACTCCCCTCTCCGGGGTTCTTTTCGCCTTTCCCTCACGGTACTGGTTCACTATCGGTCGGTCAGGAGTATTTAGCCTTGGAGGATGGTCCCCCCATGTTCAGACAGGGTTTCTCGTGCCCCGCCCTACTCGTCTTCATTGAGATGGCCCTTTCAAATACTGGGCTGTCACCATCTATGGCCAGTCTTTCCAGACTGTTCTTCTAAAGCCATCTCAACTTAAGGGCTGTTCCCCGTTCGCTCGTCACTACTCAGGGAATCTCGGTTGATTTCTTTTCCTCCGGGTACTTAGATATTTCATTTCCCAGGGGTCGCCTCCAGCAGCTATGTATTCACTGCAGGATACTGCCGAAGCAGTGGGTTTCCCCATTCGGACATCGTGGGATCAATGCTTGTTGCCCGCTCCCCCACGCTTTTCGCAGGCTGCCACGTCCTTCATCGCCTCTGACCGCCAAGGCATCCACCGTGTGCGCTTATTCGCTTG
>LXQJ01000012.1:0-28321 GCA_001683895.1 Luteimonas sp. ANT-B3E
GGGGGGGGGGGGGGGGGGGGGGGGGGGGGGGGGGGGGGGGGGGGGGGGGGGTGGACGGTACGAGGCCTGGCGGGCTGCGGGACAACGGGTCGGCCGGCGGCATCAGTCGCATCGCGCTGACGCCCGAGCCTGCCACGCCTCGCGGCAAACGTCGATGAAGCCGCCGCGGCGGCCGTCATCGGCGCAAAAAAACAGCGGACGCGCATCCTGCGCGACCGCCGCCTGATCTTGTGCAACTTTCCGGTCGCGGTCCGCCCTAGGCGTCGCGCGACACGTCCAGCTGGCTCACTGCATGCCGGGACGCGGTCCCCTGCTGTTCGCCCAGCAGGCGGCCCTGCTCCGCGAGCCAGGCGTTCGCCGCCTCCAGCCCATCATCGGCGACGCGGCGCTGGTACTCGGGCGTGATCTCGACGATGCGTGCCGCGATCGTGTCCCGCTGCTCGTCCAGGTGGCGGATCAGCGCCCCCTGGTCGGCCTCGCCGAGCACGCCGCCGGCCTTGAGCTGGTCGAGTCCTTCGACCATGGCCTGGCGCGACGCCTGCGCGTGGCCCGACATCAGTCAGCGACCGCCGACCGCGCCGTCGAACGCCCCCTGGAAGGCCTGGCTAAAGATGTTCTGCGCGTCCTGTGACAGGCCGGACTGCGACAGCAGGTCGCCGAGCATGCTGCCGACAAAGTTGCCGACCATGTCACCGATCATGGAACCGATCATGGAACCGATGGGACCGCCGATGGCGCCGCCGACGATCTGGCCGATGCTTGAAAAAACGTCGCTGGACATGAGGAATCTCCTGGGAGTGGATACGAGGGAAGGACTGAAGCTGGCCGGATACGCGGGTGCGTCACCGGTCTCGACCCGTAGTGTCCGCATCCCGGCGCGCCGCGGAAGCTAGGTCGTACCCGACCTCGGGTCTGCCCGAGGCGGGCCGCGCGCATGCGACGAGGCTATAACGGCGCATGGCCGCGACTCCACCCCTGGACACCCCCGACGCGACGGTCCCCGCCGACCCGGCGCGGCGCGCGGGCCACGCGACGACCGCAGCGGTGGTCCCGCCGCCTGTACTGGGCGAGGACGTGCTTCGCCGGTCCGATTACGCGGTGCGGTGCTTTCTGCAGACGCGCCGGATGCGGCTACAGACGCTGGGCTATCGGCACCTCCTCGACCTGCTGCGGCTGGGCCGCGAGCAGCGGGTCACCGCGCTGCTGCTCGACGGGCACCTCGACAGCGTTGCCGACGCCGCTGGACTGGTGGTGTGGACCAACCGCCTGTACGCGACGCACCCCGGCCTCGGCCACTGGCACGCCAGCGACGAGCGTTCGGGGTTCATCGGCATGTTCTCGCTGACGCCGGGCGAGCGCGAAGGCGAGGTCGGGCTCGGCGCCCGGCTGCTGCCGCGGGCCTGGGGCCGCGGTTATGCGCTGGAGGGCGCAGCGGCACTGTGCGAGCACGCCTTCGGTGCGCTGGGCCTGCCGCGGCTGGTCGGTCTGTGCGACCCACGCAACGCCTCCGTCCCGCAGGCATTGCGGCGGCTCGGATTCGTCGACGACGGGCAAACAGCGCAAGACGGGCGCGCAACGCTGCGCTTCGTACTGCCGCGCACCGCCTGGCGCGGCCTGCGGCCACGCAACGGGCGCGGCGCCGCGACAACAGGAGCAGCTGACGCCGACCGCGTCTGAGCGACTCGGCGACGGACGCGGCCCAGGCATTGACGCCGTTTCTCCCGGCCTCTATGGCCGCTGCCCGTCAACCGTTGTAGTGCGGGTCGATCGTCAACGTGCCGAGGTTGCGCTCGGCGAACCGTCGCGCCAGCTCCGGCGCGGCCTCGGTGATTGCGTCGAAGCTCTCCCGCGAGCGCACATCCGCGCGCAGGACCCAGCCGCTCTCGTCGCGCGTCAGCAGCAGGTCGGTGCCGGGCAGGGTGCTGTCCGACATCCGCAGCAGCACTTGCCCGTCGCCGTCGGCCTGGCCGCTGCCGCCGACCGCCAGCTGGCGCACGTGGCGCTCGACCAGCTCGAAGAAGTCGTTAGCGGTCGAGGTCGGTGGCACCTGCGCCGGTACCGGCGCCCCGTCGCGCATCGCCAGCTGCGCATGGAACATCGCCGCGGCGTCCGCCGACGGCTGCGACGAGCTCGACAGATCGAGATCCTCGTTGCGCCGCATCGCGGATTCCTCGACCACCTTGGCCACCGCCTCCTTGCCGGCGACGGCGTCCTGCGCGATCGCCTCATCCACGCCGTGCCGATCATCGTGGCGGGCGAGTTGGCCGGCAAGCTCCCGCGCCTGCTGCAACGCGCCATGGAACTCCTTGACCTGCTGCGGTGGCGGCGCCGGTCGCTGCTCGCCCTGCAGCCGTTCGGTGGCCTCGCGGCGCTGTGCGGCGTCGGTCGCATGCTGGGACTGGGTGCGTTGGATGCTCATCGCAGGTTCCTCTTCGGCGGTGGAAGTGTCGTGGTCACACGCGGGTCCGGACGGAGGCGCGTCCCTGCAGCAGGTCGTCAGTGGCCGCTTCTTCCTGCTGCAGCGCCAACCCGACCTGCTCACCGCGCCACACCTCGCGGCGCTTTTCCAGCGCGTCCTGCCGCCCCTTGGCGCGAAAGAATTCGCGCCGTGCCTCGTCCACCGCCGCCTCCGCGACGCGGAGGCCCTCGCGTGCGTCCGCCAGCCGGCCCTGGGCAGCTACAACCTGTTCGCCCAGCAGTTCGACGTGCGCCTCGCGCTGCGCCAGCAGCGCCGGCCACGTACCAAGGGCGGCGGGCGGGGGCGGCTCCATCAGGCGCTGCCGCTGGCCGCGCTGGTCGGCCTGCAGCAGCGTGATCTCGCCCTCGATGCCGGTGCAGGCGTCGCGGCACATCGCGGCCGCGCGCTGCCGCTGCGTCACCAGCAGGCGCGCGCTGTCGGTGCGATGCTCGCGCAGCCTGACCAACGTCTGCAGTGGGAAACGTTTCACGGGAACAGCTTCCGCAGCGCGTCGGCAGACTGGGCGATGGGCACCAGCTCGTCGGAGGACTGCTGCAGCAGGCGACGGAGGGGGCCGATCTTCTCGATCGCGACATCGGCCTCGGGGTCGCTGCCGCGCTTGTACTCGCCCAGCTGCAGCAGCAGCTCGATGTCCTGGTGCTTGGCCAGCACCTTGCGCAGCTGGCCGGCCGCCTTCTGGTGGGCGATGTCGACCACCCGCGGCATGGTGCGGCTGAGGCTCGACAGCACGTCGATCGCGGGGTAGTGGTAGGCCGCTGCCAGCTTGCGCGACAACACGATGTGGCCATCGAGGATCGACCGCACCTCCTCGACGATCGGGTCGCCACCGTCTTCGTCCTCGGCCAACACGGTGTAGAAGGCGGTGATGCTGCCGTGGGCGTTGTTGCCGGCGCGCTCGAAGAGCCGTGGCAGCGCGCTGAACACCGACGGCGGGTAGCCGCGGCGCGCCGGCGGCTCGCCAACCGCCAGCCCGACGTCGCGAAGTGCGCGGGCGAAGCGCGTCACCGAGTCCAGCAGCAGCAGCACGCGCTGGCCGCGGTCGCGGAAGTGTTCGGCAATGGCGGTCGCGACCCAGGCCGCGCGGCTGCGCTCGAGCGCGGGCCGGTCCGAAGTCGCGACGACGATGATCGACCGCGCCAACCCCTCCGCGCCCAGGTTGTCGTGGATGAACTCGTTGACCTCCCGGCCGCGCTCGCCGACCAGGGCGATGACGTTGACGTCGGCGTCGCCGCCGCGCGCCAGCATGCCGAGCAGCGTGCTCTTGCCGCCGCCGGCGACGGCGAAGATGCCGATTCGCTGGCCAACGCCCGCGGTCATCGTCGTGTCGATCGCGCGTACGCCGGTCGAGAACGGGCGTTCGATGAGGCTGCGGGTCAGCGGGTTGGGCGACGCGGCGTAGATCGGCGCCTCCACGGTGCCGGCGATCGGCCCCAGGTCGTCGATCGGTTCGCCGTGCGCATCGAGGATGCGCCCGAGCAGCCCGTCGCCGACGCGCACCGACGCCTGCTTGCCGGTGGCGACGACCTCGGTCGTCGCCGACACGCCGTCGAGCGCGCCCAGCGGGGTCAGGAGCGTGTGCTGCTTCGACACGCCGACGACCTCGGCGGCGAGCCGGAAGTGCGGGTCACCGTCGCCGCGCGCGTTGCGCAACTCGCACAACTCGCCGATCACTGCCTTGAGGCCAGTGGCGCGGATCAGCGTGCCGTAAGCCTCGGCAACGCGGCCAACACGCTCGATCGACTGCACGCGCGCCAGCGCGTCCAGCAGCGGATCCACCGCCGGCGCCGGTACCAGGCCCTGGCCGCTCACGCGCCCGCCTGTCCGGCACTGGCGCCGGCCAGCGCAGCGCGGATGGCGTCGATCTGCTGCGCGACGCCGGCACGGACCTCGCCGGCTTCCGAGACCACGATGCAGCTGGTGGGCTCCAGGCTGACGTCGTCGACGAGCTCGATCACCCCCACAGCGGGATGCGCCTGGCGCACCGCCCCGAGGCCCGCTGCAACCGTTTCGCGGACGGAGGGATGGACGCGGATGAGCAGGAACTGCTCTGCCTGCGCCGCTTCGACGGCCTGGCGCACGAGTCCGGGGACGACAACGCGGGCGTCGAAGTCGGGTGCCAGTCGCGCGACGATGGCGCAGGCAAGATCAGTAACGCGCCCGCTGGCCTCGCCGAGCACGCGCGCGCGACGCTCGTTGAGCGACGCCAGCTGTTCCGCCATCTGCCGCTCCGCGCGCGCCAGGCCCTCGGCGAACCCGGCGCCGTGGCCGGCGTCGCGGGCCTGTGCGATCTCGGCCTCGGCCTCGTCGTACAGTCCATTGACGCGCGCGAGCAACGCGTCCAACGCCTCCAGCTTCGCCCATGCCAGGGTCGGCACCACGGTGCCGCCGAGCGCACGTTCGAACTGGCGACGCTCGAAAACGGCAACCCCGCCGCCCGTGTCGCGCGCCGGGGCAACTGCAGGCGTGGCGCCGGGCGCCTCGCCTGCCGCGGCTGCCGCGGCTGGCGCAGCCGACGTGGGCGCAGCCGGCACGGCGGTCGTCACCGAGGGGGTCGCGGGCCGCGGGGCCCGGGTGGAGGTCGGCGTCATGGATTCCCTGTCGTGGACGTCTTGCATCTGGGCCACTGCTGCATCGCCGTCAGGCGCCTGCAACGCGGGACTCGTGGTGCGTGACGACGCGCAGCACCGGCTTTTCCGGCAGGTGCGCGGGTGCCTGCGCGTGGCGTGGATGCAGCAGCGCGACCCAGTCGGCCAATGCGGGATCGCGCTGCCGCGCCCACGCCGCAAGCTCGGCGCGTCCCTGGCCTTCAAACATCGCGAACAGCGCCTCTGCCGGCGCCGTCTCTGAGAGCAGCGCGCGCGCCAGATGCGCCTGCAGCGCCAGCTGTACTTCGGCCGTCGCGCGACCGTTCCAGACCCCCTGGTCGAGCGCCAGCAGGTAGCTGCTGCCGAGCGCGGCCTTCATCCGTCGCACCGGTTCGCGGCGGATCTCGGCGCGGATCGCCGGCGCGAATGCCAGCACGCCTAGGTCACGCGACAGCGCCGACAGTGATGCTCGTGGCCACCGGCGCGCGACCGCGCCAGCGTCGCGGCCCGGTGCCGGCGCCAACAGGGCAGCGCCTGGACCGGCGGCCAGTTCGCGCGCCAGCAGACGACGCCCGAGCGCGCTCTCGCGTGCCTGGGCCAGCAGAGCCGCATCGCACGTGGCCTCACCGCCCGGCGCGGCATGCCAGTCGTGGTCGACCTCGGCCAGCAGCGCCTGCAGCGACATCCGTCAGCCGTTCCAGACCTTGGGCGCGTCCTCTGCCGGGCGCGGCTGGGCCACGCCGCGGATCCGGCCCCAGAACGCCGCCAACAGCCCCAGCAGCACCATCACCGCCGCTGCGATCCCCACCGCAAGCGGGTTGATCGACGACAGCGCGACCCCTGCACCCTGCGGACGCGTGGCCGACGGGGCGGCGACGGTGGCGAACTTCACCGAGACCTTGTTGATGTCGCTCAGTCCCTCGACGCTGTCCTTGACCAGCACCTTGATATCGGTCTCGCGGTCGCGCACCACTGCACCGGGCTGCTCGAAGATCACCACCGACGCCGACGACTCCTGCGATGAACCACCGAGCGGGTCGCGCTCGGGCAGCGCGATGTGCACGCGGGCCTCGACCACGCCGTCAAAGCGCGACAGCGTGCGCGACAGCTCCTGCTGCAGGCTGCAGATGTAGCGCCCCTTTTCCTCGGTCGACGACGACGCGAAACCTTCCTTCTTGAAGATCTCGCACATCGTGGCGTACTGCGCGCGCGGCAGCCCACGTGCAGTCAGGATCTGCATTGCATAAGGGAAATCACCCCGGTCCACCCGCACTTCCCAGCCAGTGGCGGTGGACGACGGCGCCTTGTCGGCATCGAGGCCGGCGGCGAGCAGCGCGCCCATCAGTTCGTTGGCCTGCTGCTCCTCGAGCTGGCTGTACAGCGCGGTGCGCGTGCAGCCGGCAAGTACGAGGCATGCGAGCACTGCGATCAGCAGCGCGCACAGCCGCCTGGAACCCGTGGTCGGTATCATTGCGATCTCCCTGCCCCGTGGATCAGGACTGCTGGCGGAATAGCTGTGAGATGCCGTCCGAGGTGCGATTGGCGACGTTGGAGGTCATCTCGGCCTGGAACAGGAACTGATGGCACTTCATCGTCATCTCCATCATTTGCCCCGGCGTCAGGTCCGCGATGTTGCCGCTCATCGTCTGCGACATGGCGTTGATGTTCTCGGCGCCGCCGTTGAGGTTGTTGATCGCCGAGATCAGCAGGCGGGTACCTTCCGATGGCTCCGCGGGCCCGACGGCGGTGGTGGCGGGCGCGGCGTTCTGCGGCTGCACACCGCCGCTGCGCTCGAGGGTGGCGGCGAAGTCACGGACGTCGTACGCGGACGCCTGCGGCGTCATCGCCGGCGATGACGCGGGGGAGGCCTGTGCGGCGTCCATCGCCGCGACCTGGATTGCTTCGATCATCTTCGTCTCCCGACTGGATGCGATGGCTGGAACGTCGACCTGGCGCTGCGCGGCGACGCCGCACGGCGCAGGTCGCCCGGGTTACTGGCGCTTGCCCAGCGTTTCGAGCGCCTGGCCAACGCTGTTCTGCGAGGTAGAGGCGTTGTTGGACATGAATTGCATCTTGAGGCTGGCAGCGGTCAGCTGGACCATCGCCGACGGCTGGTCGCCTCCCTGCGAGATGGCGTTGGACATGCTGGTGATCTGCGCGGCCTGGCCGTCGAGGGTCTGGCCCCAGGCGCGCGACATCGCTTCGTACCAGCTGGTGCGGTCGCCGGCGCTCGCCGACTTCCCGCCGCCCGCGGCGCCGCTGCCTGCCGCCGCGGATCCGATGAAATTGCCGATCGCGGGATTCATGGGGATGCTCGTCATGGTGCTCTCCTTGAGGGGTGTATCGAAAAGGGAATCGCATGCGACCTGGATCGTGCCGCGGGTTGGCGGGGTCGCCGCCGCCAGCCCTCCGGTGGTCGTCCTATTGCCGTCGCGGGGTCGCGCTGCTGACCACACCGGCGAACATCTGGCCATCCGCTGCGCTCGCGGGGTCCCCGCGCGTCGCGGGTGCGGCGGCGCTCGCGGACGCGGACCCCGCGCGCTCGATCTTGATGCGCTGCAGCTGGCCATCGGGCATCAGCGCGTGCGCCGAGTTCTCTGTGATCGAGATCAAGCGTCCGCGCCCGGGGACCTCGGCGCCGACCGGGAATTCGCGGCCGTCGTCGGATCTCAGGTGCGGCGCCTCGCCACGCACGATGGCGATGATGCGCACCGGCTTCGCCGTGGCGGCGGCGGCGGGCGTCGCGCCATCATCCGGCGCCGGCGCCGCGAGGTTCTTGGCCAGCACCCGATTGATGCCCTTGACGTCACGCATCGCGCGCGAGTGCACCGCGGTGCGCAGGCGCGGCTCGTCCTCGAAGCTGCCGCTGACCTCGACGTCGCCATTACCGACGTAGCGCGTCTGCGCGGGGAGTCCCTGCGAACGCAGGACCTCGCTGACGTCCGCGGCAATGTCATCGCCGGTCCGCAGCTCGAGGGTCGCATCGATGCCTTCGGAGACGAGCCGCTGGCGCACCTCATCGCGCGACTGCGTATCGCGAATCGTACCCGACAGGACCGGCGTGCCGTCGACGTCGCGCGTGGTCGCGGCGTCGTCGATCGCATACTCCGCGACCAGCGCCTGCAGGCGCTGCGTCGGATCGACCTTGGACTCCTGCGCCGGCATCACCGCGGCGAAGATCGCCAGCGACGCCAGCGACAGTGCGGCGACTGCGGCGACTGCCGGAAGACGGCGAACGTACGGCGTGGCGCTGCGCGGCTTCGCGGAGGCCGCATCGCCCTCGTTGGCATCTGCGTCCCAAGCCGCCCATCCCGCGTCGCCGCGACGCCCGAACGCCAGCGCCGCTTCCGGCCCCAGGCCCACGCGCTGCACGGTATCGAGTTCGATCGGATCACCTGGATGCACGAGCGACGTCCCAACGTGCAGCGGCGCGTCCAGCGCGCGTATTGAGAACCGGCCGCCCACCAGGCTGATCAGCGCGTGGTGGCCGGCGACGCCGGCATCGGCGAGCACGATGTCGCAGTCGTCGCCGCTGCCGACAAGGATCATCTCCTGGCTGGCGAGGGTGCGGCTGGCACCGGCATGCAGGCCGGCGACGATGCGCAATACGCATTCCCCAGGCGCGGCCGGCGTGGCGGCGGTGGGATCCGGGTTGACGGTCGTGGAGGTCATGCGGGAACTCCTCTGGGACGGCGTGTCGCTGTATGGATGGTGCGCACGGGGGATTGCCGTTGCGTGAAGGTCAGGCGTTGATCTGCCCGGCCTGGGCGATGCGGAGATCGGGTGCCAGCTCCTGGTAGGACAGTACGGGCAGGTCGAAGAAGTCGACCTCCATCAGCTTGCGCAGGTGGCGTCGCACGTCGAGAGAGCACAGCAGCACCGGGCGCACACCCTGCGGCTGGCGCGCGAGGTGGCCGCGAACCTCGCTGCCCAGCCGCGCGGCGAGCTCGGGCGATATCGCCAGCTGGCTGGCGCCGCCGGCGACGCGCACCGACTGGCGCAGCTTGTCCTCGAGTTCGGGATGGATCAGCAGCACGTGCAGGTTGCGCTCGGCATCGGCGTAGCGCTCGGCGATCTCGCGCTTCAGCGCGACGCGCACGTACTCGGTCAGCAGCACCACGTCCTTCTCGCGGCCACCGACATCGGTGATCGCCTCGAACGCGTCGCGCAGGTTGCGCACCGGCACGCCCTCCTCTGCCAGGCGGCGCAGCACGTCGGCCACCCGCTGTGGCGCGACGACGCGCAGCATCTCCTTCACCAGGTCCGGGTAGTCGCGCTGCATGCGCCCGAACAGGTTGGAGGTCTCCTGGATGCCGATGAAGCTGCCCAGGCGACGCAGCAGGGCGCTGCGGCAGTGCTCGGCCAGCACATCAGGCGCGGACAGCGCGCCCTCGGTCCCGGGCGCGACCCATTCGCCGAACAGCTCCGGATAGAAGCCCGGCAGTCGGGCACCCTCTGCTGCGTTGTTGGGCGTCACTCGCAGCGTCGCGTCCGTGCGCAGGTGGCCCGAGGCCAACCGCGCGCCGAATGCGGTGAGGCGGTACTCGCCGTCGGCGAGCGTCGGCAGCACGCGCAGCGACGGCACCGGCACCGGCACGCCGAACTCCTCTCGCATACGCAGCGTCAGCGCCGCGATCACCGCGCGCGCGGGCTCCTGCCCCAACGCGTCGGCCAGACCGCGAGACAGCTCGAGCTGCAGCGGTGCCGGCGGCGCCATCTCGTCGGTCTCGACCGGTTTCTGCACGTCGACCATTTCGGCATCGCTCACGCGGAAGGCGCGGCGCAGCAGGTCGAAATCGTGCCGGTAGTGCCACGCGCTGCCGGTGAGCATTGCGATCCCCAACACCCCGAACACCAGCTTCGGGAAGCCCGGCACCAGCATCATCAGCAGCGCCAGCAGGCCGGTAATCAGCATCACGCGCGGCTGCAGCGAGATCTGGCGGGTGATCGCGTCACCCAGGTGGCGATCGTCGATCTCGCCGGTCGTGCGGGTCACGATGAGGCCGGCCGCGATCGTCGCCAGGATCGCCGGGATCTGCGACACCAGGCCGTCGCCAATGGTCAGGATGCTGTAGACGCGGGTCGCCTCGGCGAGCTCCATGTCGCGCTGCAGGACGCCGATCGCCAGGCCGCCGAGCAGGTTGATGATGATGATGACGATGCCGGCGATCGCATCGCCCTTCACGAACTTCATCGCGCCGTCGAGGCTGCCATGCAGCTGGCTCTCGGTCTCCAGCAGGCGGCGCTTCCGTCGCGCCTCGTCCTTGTCGATCATGCCCGCGCGCAGGTCGGAGTCGATCGACAGTTGCTTGCCGGGCATCGCGTCCAGGGTGAAGCGCGCGGCGACTTCGGCGACGCGCTCGGCGCCCTTGGCGATGACGATGAACTGGACCACGGTGATGATCATGAAGACCACCAGGCCGACGACCAGGTTGCCGCCCGCGACAAGCGAGCCGAAGGTTTCGACGATGTGCCCGCCCTCGGCGTGCAGCAGAATCGAGCGCGTGATGGCGATCGACAGTGACAGTCGGAACAGCGTCGTCAGCAGCAGCACGCTGGGGAAACTGGAGAACGCGACCGGCGACGGGATGTAGATCGCCAGCAGCAGCAGGCCGAAGCCGATCGAGATGTTGACCGCAACCAGCGCGTCGATCACCACCAGCGGCAGCGGCAGGATCATGACGCTGATGATCATCACCGCCGCGAACGCCAGGATGACGTCGCTGTAGCCGGTCCGGCCGCGCGGCGCGGCGCCGGCGGGCGACGCGAACAGCGAGCCGATCAGCGCGCGCATGCCGTCACTCCCCCCGACACATACGCCTGCGGAGGCGAGGACGTCTCCACGGTGGCGTAGATCGTGTTCCGGCATTGCCGCATACGAGCCCCTGACCTGATGCGTCACTTTATGGCAAATTACGATAGTCGTTTGTCAATCGCAATACGTGAATTTTGCGTTCCATGCGCGTCGGTGGCGATGGCAAAGGGGTCTGCAGCTCCACTGCGGACGGTGCGGGCCATGGGCAAGCTTGGCATCACCGGCGATTAACGACGCTTCGACGTATGAATGTCGTCGACCGGCGTTACCGTTTCATCATCTGCGCGCTGCGCGAGGTCTTCGGGGGTCATCTCTGTGATGTATGTCACTGTTTGTGCGCCGACCCCGATACTGAACACGCGGCCTCCGCGCGTCTGCACCAGCACCACTCGCTCCCTTGGTCCCACCGGCAGGATCTGCAGCACCGACAGCACGGCGCCGTCGCCGGTCAGGCGGAAACGACGGCGTGCGAGCTTCAGCACCACCAGCAGCGCGATGATGATCAGCCCCAGCGGCACCAGGATCGCCAGCAGCTCGCCCACGAACGATGGCGTCGCCATCCTCGCGGTGGAAGCCGTTCCGGTCGCACCAGCCGCAGTGGCGGACGCGCAGGCCCACGTCGTGGACAGCGCGGCAAACACGCGCGACGCGGAGCGGGATCGCGGCGCATGGCGCCGGCGGCGGGCGATCGGCGGGCTGGTGGTCATCGGGATCCCGTTGTCGTTCGTCGAAGCATCGCGTCACCGCGTGGTGGGCGGGTCAGTGCGTGCCGAAGCCTACCCCAGCGCACTGCGCCCGATGCGCGCGTCCGGCGTCCGCATGGCGGCAGCGCCGCGCCACGGGGCACGCGAATGACGCCGCGGCGCGCCGCGGTTGGGGCTTCGGCCACGTGCGCACCGAAGAAGCGTGCCGCGACGGCGTGCGGCGGCGCGGAGCAGCGGGATGCGACGGTAGCGCTGCTGGACGCGGTGCCGTTCGCCTGTGCCGCATACGCCAGCGACGACGGCACGCTGATGGCGCGCAACCGGCGCTTCGACGAGGAGTTCGCCGCGCTGGCCGGTCACGCCACGCGCTCGGGGCTGCTGTCGGAACTGCAGACCGGCGACGACGACGCCTCCGGCGTCACAGTGGATGTCCAGGCGCCGCACAGCGGCCGCTGGTACGCGCTGCACTGGGGCGAGGTCGCGATCGCCGGTCGCGCCGCTGCACTGTTGACCGCGGTCGACATCAGCGAGCGCATCGAAGCGCTTGATTCGCACAAGCGCCGCCAGGAGAAGCTGCTTTTCACATCGCGCCTGATGTCGGTCGGCGAGATGGCGGCGACGCTGGCGCACGAGCTCAACCAGCCGCTCGCCGCAATCGTCAACTACCTCAACGGCAGCCTGCGCCTGGTCGACCAGGCCGGCGGGCCGGTGCAGGTGGAACGCGCGCTGCAGGCGGCACGCATTCAGGCCGAGCATGCGGCGGCGGTGATTTCGCGCGTGCGCGAATTCGTCCGCGCACGCGAGCCCCGCCGCGACGCGCACGAGCTGGCGTCGATCGCGGCCACCGTTCTGGAGCTGCTGCGGCTGGAGGCAGAACGCCAGCAGCTGCGCATCGAGGTGGCGCTGGGCGACGGACTGCCGACTGTCTACGCCGACCGGGTGATGGTCGAGCAGGTGCTGCTGAACCTGGTAAAGAACGCGATCGAGGCGATGCGCGAGGTGCCGGTAGCCACGCGCGGCCTGCGCATCGAGGGCCGCGTGAACCTGAACGGCGAGATCGAGGTCCGCGTCTGCGACCGCGGCCCTGGCCTGTCCGTGGAGCAGAGCGAGCAGCTGTTCTCGCCGTTCTTCACCACCAAGGCCGACGGCCTCGGCATCGGACTGGCGATCTGCCGGTCGATCATCGAATACCACGAAGGCAGGCTGTTCTTCGAGCCGCGCGATGGCGGCGGTAGCATCTTCGGATTCACGCTGCCGCGCGCGCAGGGAAGGAGCTGACGATGGCAGAGGCACGCATCTACCTGGTCGACGACAACGACGGGTTCCGCGATTCCACCGCGTGGCTGCTGGAGACCGCGGACTTCGAGGTGCTTCCGTTCGCGTCCGGACAGGCGTTCCTCGAGGCGCATGCCGGTGGCCGCCACGGCGACCTTCCCGAATGCCTGCTGTCGGACATCCGCATGCCTCAGATGAGCGGGCTGCAGCTGCAGGACGAGCTGATCCGTCGCGGCATCACCCTGCCCCTGGTGTTCGTGACCGCGCACGGCGACGTGCCGCTGGCGGTGGAGGCGATGCGCAAGGGCGCGTCGCACTTCCTCGAGAAACCCTTCAGCGAGGAGGCGCTGCTGGACGCGCTTCGCACCTCCATCAGCTCCGCCCGTCAACGCGGCGCAACCTCGGTACAAAGCGAATCGCTGGCGCGGCTGAGTCCACGCGAACGCCAAGTGCTGGACCTGGTCGTCGCCAGCAAACCCAACAAGATCATCGCTGACATCCTCGGCATCAGTATCAAGACCGTCGAACTGCACAGGGCCAACATGATGAGCAAACTCGGTGTCCGCTCCCTGCCGGAGCTGATGAAGGTCGCCCTTGGCCATGGCTGAGCGCCGGACGCGCCGACGCGCCGCGGCGCCCACGCCCGACGCGCCCCTGCCCTCGGTACGCGAGGCGACGAGTCTGCGCGGTCGCGTGCCAACGCTGCCGCCCACGGCTGCCGAAGCGCTGCGCTCGCTGTTTGCCGAGCCGCGGCGCTGGCCGCTGGCCGACGGGGGCGTGCTGCGTGTGCAGTCGGCGTCCGCGCCGCCGGGTGACGCGATCGCGATCGATGCCGACGGTATGCCGTTGGCGCTGCGCTTCGCGCCGCAGCCGACCGACCCCGCTGCCGACCATCTGCGCTGGAGCGACCATGTCGGTCGTGCCCGCGTGCTGGCATGGAGCCTCGCGCACGAGGCGTCGCTGATGCGGCTGAGCGATGCGCTCGGCCTGTCGCTGGTGCCGCGGCTCGACGCCACCGCCGCCAACGCGGCGGCCGACGAGGCGCAGGGCGTTTGGCTGTCGTTCGTGGTCGACGATGCACAGGCCGGCGACGGCGTGGCGCCGGTCGCCGGGAGCGTCCGCGTGCCTGCGGCCTGGCTGCCGGCATTCGTTGCCCGCGCCGAACGGCCATTTGCCGACGAGCCGCTGCCTCCGCTGGGCGCGTTCCGCGCCCTCCCGGCGCGGGTGTCGCTGCAGTTCTCGATCACCGACATGCCGATGCGTGACTGGCGCGGACTGCGCCCTGGCGACGCCATCGTCGTCGGGCGACGCGGCAAGCCGCCGCGGTTCGCGGCGAACGCCGCCGGCCGCTCGTGGCCGCTGCTCGCGGTCGCCGAGGGCCTGCGGGTCGATGGTCCCGCGCAGGCGCTGCCTCCTCCACACTCCCCCCCCTTCCGCCAGGAGCCTTCCGCGATGACCGACCAAGACGCCAGCCCCGTCAGCAACGACGATCCTGCGCGCCAGCTGCCTGTGAGCATCACGTTCGAGATCGGCGAGATCTCGCTGCCGCTGGGCCAACTTGCCGACTTGCAGCCGGGCTACGTGTTCGCGCTGCCCGCCCATCTGGAGGGCGCCAACGTCGTCATCCGCGCCAACGGCGCCATCGCCGGCCGCGGCGAGGTGGTCGCCGTCGGCGACACGCTGGGCGTCCGCCTGCTGTCCTGGAGCTGACGCTGCATGGACTTCGAGAGTTTCTCCCCTGCGCTGATCCTGGTCACGGTCGTCAGCCTGGCGCTGGCGCCGTTCGTTGCCGTGATGGTGACCTCGTTCACCAAGATCGTGGTCGTGCTGAGCCTGCTGCGCAATGCGCTGGGCCTGCAGCAGGTGCCGCCCAACGTGGTCATCAACGGCCTTGCCATCGTGCTGTCGATCTACGTGATGTACCCGGTGATTCTCGACACGCACGCCGCAATCAACGCCAGCATCGCGGGGCAGCCGCCGCCGCCAGCGGTCCAGGCGCAGATCGACGCACGTGCGCAGGCGCGCGCGCGGCGTCTGGCGCAGCAGGCGCCGCAGGGCCCGGCCCCGGCACCCGCCCCCGCCGCGGACGCCGCAGACCCGCCACCGGCCAGCCCGGCCGCGGCCGATGCGCTGCAGGCCGAAGCTGAGGCCCGCGCCGCCGGTACCCAGGCGCCGGATCTCGCGACAGGCGAACGGGCCGGCGCCGCGCCGCGGCGGCGCGGGCGGCTGTTCGCGAACGTCCGCAACGGCACCGATGACGACGCGCCTGAGGCCTCGGCAGATCCGGATGCGCCGATCACCGTCACCGCGACCGGAACGCCGGCTCCCGCTCCCTTGCCAGCCGCCCCGGCAGGCGGCCCGGTCGACACCGCGCGCATCTTCGCGCTGATCGAGGCCGGCAAGGAGCCGCTGCGCGGGTTCCTGATCCGCCACTCCAAAGACGCAGAGCGAGCGTTCTTCCTGCGCAGCGCGCAGCGGCTGCTGCCGCCCGATCGCCGCGCCGAGCTCGATGTCGACGACTTCATCGTGATCGTGCCGGCGTTCACGGTCAGCGAACTGACCGCGGCGTTCCAGATCGGCTTCCTGATCTTCCTGCCGTTCCTGATCATCGACCTGGTGGTGGCCAACATCCTGCTGGCGCTGGGCATGATGATGCTGTCGCCGACGACGGTGTCGCTGCCGTTCAAGCTGCTGCTGTTCGTGCTGATCGACGGCTGGGCGAAGCTGGTGCACGGGCTGGTGCTGACCTACGGGGGCGGCTGACATGAACGAAGTCATCGAACTGACCAAGCAGGCGCTGTGGCTGGTGCTGCTGCTGTCGGCGCCCGCGGTGGGCGCGGCCGCGATCGTCGGCCTCGGCGTCGCCTTCCTGCAGGCGGCGACCCAGCTGCAGGAGCAGACCTTCGCCTACGCGATCAAACTGCTGGTGATCGTGCTGGCGCTGTTCGCCACCGGCGCGCTGATCGGCGGCACGCTGTACACGTTCGCCGACCGCATCTTCGTTGAGTTCCCGCGCCTGATCGGGCGTTGACGTGATGCCCGCAACCCCCTTCGCCCGCATCCGCCGGGCCGCGCGCTGATGTCGTTCGACATCATCGGCAACCCCCTGCTGGCGCTCGGGCTGACGCTGCCGCGGATCATCGGCGCGTTCCTGATGCTGCCGCTGCTGACGCCGGAGACGGTGCCGGCGATGGTGCGCAACAGCTTCATGGTCAGCCTGGCGATCGTGGCGCTGCCGGTAGCCATTGCCGGCGCGCCGATGGAGGCCGTGGGCGCCCCGCAGTGGCCGGTGATCGTGCTTAAGGAGCTGTTCCTCGGGATCGCGATCGGCTTCTGCTTCGGCATCGTGTTCTGGGCAATCGGCGCCGCCGGCAACGTCATCGACACCCAGATCGGCATGGCGATGGCGTCGGTGTTCGACCCGATCCAGGGCCACCAGACTTCGCTGCACGGCGACTTCCTGTCGCAGCTGGCGGCGTGGCTGTTCATGGCCAGCGGCGCGTTTCTGGTATTCCTGGACCTGTTGATGTCCAGCTACGCGCTGTGGCCGGTGATGTCTTACTTCCCCGACATGCGGGTCGGGGGCATCCACCTGTTCGTCGGACAGTTCAGCTACCTGATGACGGCGCTGCTGGTGCTGGCGGCGCCGGCGATCGTGATCCTGTTGATCATCGACCTGTCGTTCGGCCTGGTGAACCGCTACGCGCCGCAGCTCAACGTGTTCGCGCTGACGCTGCCGATCAAGGCGTGGCTGGCGACCGGCATCATCATGCTGATGCTGGGCACGTACGTGGAGATCGTGCTCGACCGGCTGGTCGCCAACGGCGGGCTGTTGACACTGCTGCGCGCCGCCTTCGGTTGACGGTGGCTCAAGGCGGGCTGGGCGCTGCGCCCGGACGCCCGCGGTGCGCGGTCAGAGGTCGCCGCGGCGCACGCCCTCGGCCCAGTGCAACACCTCGGCCACTGCCTCGAAGAACTCGCTGCCGATGTAGTCGTCGACCCTTGCGCGCTCGTTGAGCCCACGCGCAAGCGGCACGTTCTGCAGGATCGGCACGCCGGCCTCCTCGGCCGCGCGCTTGATCTCCTCGGCCACGTAGCCCTCGCCCTTGGCCACCACCACCGGCAGGTCGGTGGTGCCGGGTTCGTACTGCAGCGCGACCGCGATGTGGGTGGGGTTGGTCACGACCACGTTGGATCCGCGCACGGCATTGAGCATCGTCTGCTGCGACCACTCCTGGTGCAACTGCTTGCGACGCTGCTTGACGTACGGGTCGCCCTCGTTCTCCTTGACCTCCTGCTTGATGTCGCGCCGGCTCATGCGCATCTGCTTGAGGAACGAGAACTTCTGGTACCAGGCGTCGAGTACCGAGACGAAGAAGAACACGAAGATCGTCCACACGCCGATGCGCACCAGCGCGTGCCAGATCGCGGTGCCGATCGCCGCGGGCGGGGCGTGGGGAAGCAGCAGCAGGTCGCGCAGCATCCCCCACAGCACGAACCCGCCGATGAAGATCAGCGCGGCACTCTTGAAGACCGACTTCACCAGCTCGACGAGGTTGTCCATCGAGAACATCTTTTTGATGCCCTTGACCGGATTGAGCTTGTTGAGGTCGGGTATCAGCTTCTTGAACGTCGCAACCGGGCCGACCTGAAGGAACTCGGTCATCACGCCCAGGAACAGCGCCACCAGCAGCAGCGGCAGCGACATCCACAGCAGAGTCTGGAAGGCCAGCCCGCCGATCTCGGCGACGGCGACGTCGAACGGCTGCTGGATCGCGGCGATCGAGGCGTCGAACAGCATCCGGATGCGCGCGAACATGAAGCCCATCAGCATCCAGCCGCCGACCAGCCACCCGAGGAACAGCACGGTGCTGGTGAGTTCGCGGCTCTTGGAGACGTTGCCATCCCGGCGCGCGTCGCGCAGCTTCTTGGAAGTGGGCTGCTCGGTCTTGTCGGCGCCCTCGTCCTTGTCCGCCATGCCGTGCCGTCGCCTCGTGTGGACGCGCCTGCGAGCCGCTGGCAGCGCGTTGCAGGCGAGGCTAGCATGCGAGCGTCGGCGCACTGGCAGCCGGCGGGGCGGACTGGACGCCCCGCCGCGCGGTGGCAATCGTCATCTAGGGTTACCCCGAGATGGCGCGCCCCCGGGGTCGTGGGTACATTGCCTGTGTCGCCGCAGCCCGCGGCCCCAACGGATTCCCACGCCCGGCATGAGCAGCATCATCGGTCCCGACCCAGGCTTCGGCCTCGCTACCCTCGACAGGGTTGGTGGGCAGTCGCTGGACGATCTGCGCCGCCAGCAGGGCCCGGAAGCCTCGGAAGGACTGCAGACGCCGCTGGCGGCCCCGGCCCCGGCAACGCCCGCGATCGATGCCGGCGAGACGGTGCTGCAGGCCGACGCGTGGGGCGGCAGGGCCGTCGACGATCGCCTGCTGGCAGGCGACCTGAGGCTGGAGGCGCGACTGGGCACGCTCGGCCTGGGTGCCGCCGCAGACGCCGCTGCCGATGCCGTGCTCGAGGCGTTCTCCTGATCGATCCGGATCCGTCATCCCGGATCACTGATGCAATGATGTGCGCACGCGGCCGCGGACCAGACCGACGCGGCGTCCCATGCACTGCCGCCGCATAATCGTCGGGACTTCCTTGGCCACCCGATGATCCCTCCGGCACCCCTCCTCGATGTCCCGTCGCCCGAAGCGCTGCGCAGCGCGGCCGACCGCCTGGTGTCCGCACTGGTCGCGCACACGGACCCGGAGTACCGGCTGACCGTATTGAAGCGGCTGGTGCGGCGCCTCGGCGAGGAGCGCTATCCGCTGTTCCTGCGCATCCTTGGCGTGGTGGCGGAAAGTGGCGATGAACGTGCGCAGCGGCTGCTGGCCGACACCTTCGGCACCGCACTGCGGCGCATGGACCTGCCTGGCGGCGCGCTGAGCTCGTGGGGCGCGACCCGGCTGCCGGACCAGGCGACGCCGGTCGCGGCGAGCGCGTTCTCCGGCCAGTTCTTCGGCGCCACGCCGCGGCGGATGCTGGGACCGGTGGAATACCTGACGGTCTGGCACCTGCAGCGGACCCAGCGCACCGCGCTGGGAGCGGAAACGTTCCGCGCCAGCCTCGGGAGCATGATCGCGCTGCTCAACCACAGCGGCGACGCGCGCGCCCTGTATCCACAGAAGCTGGCGGCCGACGCGCACAGCGAGCTGGAGGGCGCCTATACACGCGCCACGCGTGAACGCCTCGCGGTGATCGCCTCGGCGTGGAAGTCGGGACTGCCTGCCGACGCGGTCGCGCAGGCGGCGTTGGACGCCGCGGCTGGCGATACCCCGCACGGATGGGTGGTGCGCCACCTCTAGCGCTGGACTGCCGCGCCCGGCCGGTTGCGGTCACGGCGCCTGCCGACCAAGATGCGGCGACGCCTGGGCCGCCCCGCGGCCCGCGGAGGCCGCGCCGATGCCCTGCTCCACGCCAGCCCTTCACCGCGCCCCGCGCCGCGCGCGATATGCAGGACGGCTGCTCGCCGCGACGCTGCCGGCCATCGCCGCTGCCATGGCATCGGGCTGCACGCCGGAGCCTCCAGCCGCGGCAGCCGCGCCTACATTCGATACGCGTCGACCGGCACCCGCACTGGCGCAGCTGACCCGCCATCTGCAGGCCGACGACCTCGAGGCCTTTGCGCGCGACGGTGTGCCGCCGGCGCTGCACGCGCGCCTGCAGGTCGCGTGGCGCGAAGGACGCACGCGCTGGCCGCTCGATGAGCTGCCGCTGGATGCGCAGTACCCGCAGACAATCGCGGCGCTGGCCGCCGACGGCGCCGACGCGGCGCTGCTGGCGCGGTTCGACGGCGAGCTGTCGGGCGCGGGAGCGGACCTCCGCGCGGCGGCCAATGTCGTCGGCCGGTTCGCGACCCAGTATGTGCAGCAGGACGGCGACTACGGCGACGAGGAGCGGGACCACCACGCGCAGCTGGTGTCCGCGCTCACGCGATGGGGCACCGGGGCTCCGCTGGGCGACCGCGCCCGCGCCGACGTTGCGCTGCGACAGCTGACGGCGGCCGCCCGCGCACTTCCCGTTGACGCGCGGCTGGCGACACCAGGCGCGGACATGACGCAGACGCTGCGGGCCATGGGCAGCATGGTCGGCGCCGCCAAGGAAGCGCTGCGCGGCTACGGGCTCGACCTCGACGCCGCGCTCGCGGGGGCGGAGACCACGCTGACGACGCAGACCGGCGACAGCGCGCAGGTGCGCCTGCGCTACGCGCTGGGCGGTCAGCAGGTGGACGCCATGGTGCCGATGCTGCGACGGGACGGCCGCTGGTACGTGGCCGACCACCTGCGGCGGGCCGAAGCCGCAGCCAGCGGGCCGCCGCCAGCGCCACCCGGTGCCGACAGCGACAACGAGACGCCCCCGGATATCGCCACGGCGACCGCGCCCGGCGGATGACCCTGCGCCGCGCCGGAGGCACGGCGGGCGCCTTCGGCATAATGCCGCCGATGCCCAGCCAGCCCAACCTGTTCGATCCCGCGCCCGACGCGCGCCTTGGCGACGGCCCCCGGGACGCGGGCGCGACGTCCGTGCGCCGCGATGACGTCGGTGCCGACCCCGAGGATCGCGTGCCGGTGGCGCCGCCGCTGCAGGGGCAGTTGCCCGTCGCCGCGATGCCGCACGGCCGATCCACGGAGCGCGAGCGCATCGGCGCCGCGCGCGCGACGCGGCGTCCGCTGTGGGCGCAGCTGCTCGGCGGCGTGCTGTCGCCGTGGATCGCGCTGCAGGTCGAGCCCGCGGCGCCCGATGCGGGCGTCGACGGTCGCCCGGTCTGCTACGTGCTCGAGGACTACGGGCTGTCGAATGCGCTGATCCTCGACCGCGCCTGCCGTGAATCGGGACTACCGTCGCCGCTGCAGCCGCTGCCCGGTGACCCATTGGGGCGCAAGCGCGCCTACGTGGCGCTGTCGCGACGCAACGTGGGTGGTGCACTGGCGATGGCCACGCAGTTCGCCAACCAGTTCGCCAGCCAGCTGGGGCCGAATCCCCCGCCACCCGTGCCGCCGACAGCCAAGAAGAGCCACTCCGACTCGCTGGCGCGGCTGATCGAGGCCCACCGGCTGGACCCGGCGCTGGACGTGCAGCTGGTGCCGGTGTCGATCTTCGTCGGCCGCGCACCCGACAAGAGCAGCGGCTGGTTCGCGGTGCTGTTCTCGGAGAACTGGACCATCGTCGGGCGCTTCCGCCGGCTGCTGGCGATCCTGCTCAACGGGCGCGACACGCTGGTGCGGTTCGCCGCGCCGGTCGACTTGCGCGGCGTGATTGCCGAAGACCTGCCGCCGGAGCGCACGGTGCGCAAGCTGTCGCGCGTGCTGCGCACGCACTTCAACCGCATCCGGGAGGCGGTCGTCGGCCCCGACCTGTCGACGCGGCGGCTGCTGGTCGACAAGGTGCTGTCATCGGTGCCGGTCAAGGAGACGATCATCGACACCGCGCGCCGCGACGGCACCAGCGTCGAAGACGCGTGGCGCAAGGCGCATGGGTACGCGTACGAGATCTCGGCCGACTATTCACACCCGGTGGTGCGCTCTGCGAGCTTCCTGCTGACGACAGTCTGGAACCGGATCTTCCGCGGCGTGCTGGTGCACCATCTCGACACCCTCAAGGCGATCGCGCCAGGCAACGAGATCGTCTACGTGCCCTGCCACCGCAGCCACATGGACTACCTGCTGCTGTCCTACGTGCTGTACACGCGCGGCCTGGTGCCGCCGCACATCGCCGCCGGCGTCAACCTCAACCTGCCGGTGATCGGCAACCTGCTGCGGCGCGGCGGCGCGTTCTTCATCCGCCGCAGCTTCCGCGGCAACGCGCTGTACTCGGCGGTGTTCACCGAGTACGTCGCGCAGCTGGTCTCCGGCGGCTACGCGATCGAGTACTTCATCGAGGGAGGACGGTCGCGCACCGGGCGCCTGCTGCAGCCAAAGGGCGGCATGGTGGCGATGACGGTGCGCGCGTTCCTGCGCCAGCCGACGCGGCCGGTGGTGTTCCAGCCGGTGTACATCGGTTACGAGAAACTGATGGAGGGCAGCAGCTACCTCGACGAACTGACCGGCAAACCGAAGCCGAAGGAGTCGATCTGGGCGCTGCTGTGGAGCATCCCGCAGGTGCTACGGCAGAACTTCGGCCAGGTCGTCGTCAACTTCGGCGAACCCATCCCGCTGCGCGACGTGCTGGCCGAGCACGCCGCGGAATGGGACGGAGAGCCGCTGGACGAGGAGGACAAGCCGGAGTGGCTGGGACGCAGCGTCGACGCGCTCGCCGACCGCATCCAGGTCCATGTCAACCGCGCCGCCGACGTCAACCCGATCAACCTGCTGGCGCTGGCGCTGCTGTCGACGCCCAAACACGCGATGGGCGAGGCCGACCTCCTCGCCCAGATCGCGCTGTCGACCAAGCTGCTGGCCGAGGTGCCGTTCAGCGACCGCGTCACCGTGACCCCGCACGCGCCGGCGCAGATCGTGGCCCACGGCGAAGAGATCGGCGTGCTGTCGCGCACCCCGCATCCGCTCGGCGACGTACTGTCGGTGGACGACGACAACGCGGTGCTGCTGAGCTATTTCCGCAACAACGTCGTGCACCTGTTCACCGCCTCGGCGTGGATCGCGTGCGGCTTCCTGCACAACCGCCGGATGGCGCGCAACAGCCTGGTGCGCATCGGCCGCGCGATGTACCCGTTCCTGCAGGCGGAGCTGTTCCTGCCGTGGAACGAAGACGGCTTCGCCGAACGCATCGACCGCACCATCGAGGTCTTCGTGCGCGAGGGGCTGCTGGAGCGCGTCGGCGACGATGACGGCGGCATCCTCGCCCGCAACGCCGGCCAGAGCGACGAGGTGTTCCGGCTGCGGGCGCTGGGGCATCCGCTGCAGCAGGCGTTCGAGCGCTATTACATCGCGATCTCGGTGCTGGCCAAGAACGGCCCCGGCACGCTAGGCGCCAGCGAACTAGAAAGCCTGTGCCAGCTCGCGGCGCAGCGGCTGAGCCTGCTGTACGCGCCCGCCGCGCCGGAGTTCTTCGACAAGTCGCTGTTCCGCGGCTTCATCCAGAAGCTGCGCGCGATGGAGCTGGTGCGGCTGGACCACAACAACAAGCTGGTATTCGACCAGCGCCTCGACAGCTGGGCCAAGGACGCCAAGGTGATCCTCGGCCGCGAACTGCGGCACACGATCGAGAAGGTCAGCCCGGAGGCGGCGACGCCGTTCGACCCGGCGAGCGCGCCGCCGGGCTGATCGCGAGGCCTCAGGCCGGTTCGTCGGGGATCAGCGCCGACTCCATGCGCCCGATGCAGTCCTTCAGCTGCAGCTTGCGCTTCTTCAGCCGCTTCAGCGCCAGATCGTCGGCGGCGATCTCGACCTGCAGCCGCTCGATGGCGGCGTCCAGCTCGCGATGCTCGCCGCGCAGCTCCACCAGGCGCCGCGCTAGGCGGGAACGTTCGGCGGGATCGAGTGGCTGCTGCATGGCGGCGAGCTTTGCATGCGCCCGTGACGGCGACAATCCCGTCGTCGTGCCTGCACGCTTCCGATCGATGATGCGAGGGTCCGCGGCGGCGCGGCGCGGGCGATAATGCGCGGGCGGATCGCGCGCACCTGCGCCTACCTCAACGCCGCCGATCCGCGGCTGCTTGCAGCGCGCCTCGTTGCGCCGAACCGCGCGCCGTTAGCGGCAGCGCGTCACCTCTCCCACTGCCACGGATCGCCATGTTCTTTCGCAACCTCACGTTCTTCCGTTTCCCCACCGATCTGGACTTCAGCGAACTCGACACCCGCCTGGCCGAGGTGCCCCTGAAGCCGGTCGGCCCGCTCGACCTGTCGTCGCGCGGTTTCGTGTCGCCGTTCGGCCCGCAGGGCGACACCCTATCGCACCGCGTCGAGAACGCGATCTGGCTGACTGTCGGCGGCGAGGACAAGCTGCTGCCGTCGTCGGTGGTCAACGACATGCTGGCCAAGCGGCTCGCAGACCTCGAGCAGACGGAAGGCCGCAAGCCCGGCGGCCGCGCGCGCAAGCGCCTGAAGGAGGATCTGGTGCACGAGCTGCTGCCGCGCGCGTTCGTGCGTCCGTCGCGCACCGACGCGATGCTCGACCTCGGCCACGGCCTGTGCATCGTCGACACCTCGTCGCGCAAGAGCGCCGAAGCGATGGTATCGGAGATCCGACACGCGCTGGGCAGCTTCCCCGCGATTCCGCCGAACGCCGAGGTCGCGCCGAGGTCGGTGCTGACCGGCTGGATCGCCGGCGAACCGCTGCCCGACGGGCTCGCGCTGGGCGAGGAGTGCGAGATGAAGGACGCCTCCGAGCAGGGCGCGATCGTGAAGTGCCAGCACCAGGACCTGCAGGGCGCGGAGATCGCCAAGCACCTGGAATCCGGCAAACAGGTCACGCGGCTGGCGTTGACGCTCGACGACCACGTGTCGTTCGTGCTCGGCGAGGACCTGGTGGTGCGCAAGCTCAAGTTCCTCGACGGCGCGGTGGGCCAGCTGGAGTCCAACGACCACGACGACATGCGCGCCGAGCTCGACGCGCGCTTCGCGCTGATGGCGGCGGAGCTGCGGCGGCTGTTCGCGGTGCTGGAGCCGGCGCTGAAGCTGTCGCGCGTCGACGCCTGACCGCGGCGATGGCGACGCGCGCGTCGTCCTACACCACGCGAGCGCGGCTGTCGCCGTCGCGACGCGCGGGGGCAGCGGGTAGCATGCGCGCATGTCACTGCTGCGCCTGCTGTTCCCCCGCCCCGTCGCGCCGCGCCCCCGCAACGTCCAGCGCGATGTGGTCGCGCTCGCGCTAGACGACGGCGACAGCATCGATGTGCTGCGCGTGCGCGACCCGCGCGCGCGCCGGCTGCGGATCTCGGTCGACGAGCGAGGTGCGCGGCTGACGCTGCCGCCGCGCGCGAGCCTGGTGTCGGGGGAGCGCTTCCTGCACGAACACCGCGCCTGGTTGGCCGATCAGGTGCGCGCGCATGCCATCGGCGACCTCGCGCCGCTGGCCAGCGGCCGCACGCGCCAACTGCCGCTGCGCGGCGAGGACGTGCCGCTGCGCTGGGACAGCGGGCGGTTCGCGCAGGTGCTGCGCGACGGCAACGGGCTGGTGTTCCGACATCCGGCCAGCGCCGGGCCGGCGGCGCTGTCGCGCGCGCTGCGGGACTTCTACGAAAGCGAATCGCGCGCCGACATCGGCCGCTGGATGCCGCGCTACCTGCCCACGCTGCCGCGTGCGCCATCGCGCGTGCGCTTCAAGATGATGTCGTCGCAGTGGGGGTCGCTGGCACCGGACGACGCGCTGGCGCTCGACCTGGCGCTGGTGCTGGGGCGGCCGTCGGCGTTCGAGTACGTGCTGGTACACGAGCTCTGCCACCTGGTGCACGCCGACCACTCGCCGGCGTTCTGGCACCAGGTCGGCGCGCGCTGCCCGCGGTGGCGGCAGGAGCGCGACTACTTCCGCAGTGAAGGGCGCCGGCTGAAGGCGCAGCTGCGGATGCTCGCGGGCAGCGGGCACGCCGCGCGCGGCTGAGCATGCCGCGGCGTGTTGCCACGGCAGGACGCCGTCGCCGTCCGCGTCGCCTCAGTCGACCGCCGACCCTTCGTGCACGAAGAAGTCGCCGATCGCCTCGGCCACCGCCAGCGGATCCTCCATGTGCAGGTGGTGGCTGCCGGCGATCACCACGCCGTCGCCGTCGGGCAGCAGCGCGATGCGCACGGCGCGCAGGGGGTCCGGGAAGTACGGCTGCGCGGGCGACGCCAGAATGACCCGCGTCGGGCAGTCGATGCCTGCGACCAGGTCGGCGACCTGCTCCTCGGTCATGCGCACCATGGTTGGCAGCGTCAGCCGCGGGTCGCTGCTCCAGGTCCAGCCGCCGTCGACCGCGACCACGCCGCGCTCCACCAGCAGCTGCGCGACCGGTTCGGTCAGGCCGTTGGCCTGCATCCGCGCGCGCACCGCCAGCGCCAGGTCGGGAAACACGCGCAACCGTTTGTCCGGCAGCGCGCGCGTGGCCGCGACTGCGTCGCGCATGCGCGTCACCGTGCGACCCGGCACCTCCGCAAGCGCGCCCAGCGCCTCGATCGCCAACAGCCGCTGCACCCGGTGCGGACACGCAGCGGCGACCATGCTCGCGATGCCAGCGCCCATCGAGTGCCCCAGCAGCATGAAGCGGGGCCAGGCGAGGGCGTCGGCGATGTCGAGCACCGCGTGGATCGCGGCGGCGAACGAGTAGTCGGCGCCCGGCGGCAGGTGCGCGCTGGCGCCGTGGCCGGGCAGGTCGACCGCCACCAACTCGATCCCGTCCAGGTGCGTGGACAGCGGCAGGAAGCTCGCGGCGTTGTCGAGCCAGCCGTGCAGCGCCAGCACGCGCGGCGCATCGGGTGTCGGAGCGGCGCGGCGCAGGCCGCCTACCACGCCCTGCGCAGTATCGAGCGAGAACGGCTGCAAGAATCAGGCCTCCGGAGATTCGTCGGCCCATGCCGCCAGCTCGCGCAGCGCGAGCGCGGCCAGCGCGTCGGCGTGCGCAGGGGCGTCGTTGAGGCAGGGGATGTATGCCAGCCGCGCCGGCGCCGGGTCCACGATGCCCTGAGAACGCGCCTGATGCTCCGCGGCCTCCCGGAAGATCCCGGCGTTCTCCATCGAGATTTCCTCGAGCGTCTCCAGGCAATCGACCGCGAAGCCCGGGCAGATGACGTCGACATGGCGCTTGCGACCCTCGGCCAGCAGCTTCAGCGTGTCGTCGGTGGCCGGCTTCAGCCACGGCTCGCGGCCGAACCGCGACTGGAACGACAGCGTCCACTCGTGCGTATCCAGCCCCAGCGACGTCACTACCGCCGCGGTGCTGGCGCGGCAACGCTGCTCGTACGGGTCGCCGCCGTCGGCCAGCCGCTGCGGGATGCCGTGGTAGGAGAACAGCAGCAGTTCGCCGCGGCCGTGCAGCGCCCAGTGCGCGCGGATCGACTGCACGATCGCGTCGACCCAGCCGGCGTCGACCGCGTAGTCCTCGATCACGCGCATCCGCGCCGGCGTGTCCTCGCGGTGGGCGACGTCGGCTACGGATGCGGTCGTTGTGGTGGAGTACTGCGGGTACAGCGGCAGCACCAGCACGCGCCGTGCGCCGGCGTCGTGCAGCGCCTGCAGCGCGCCCTTCATTGGCGGCGTGCCGTAGCGCATCGCGAACGACACCGGCACCCCGCCCGTCCGCGCGTCCATCGCCGCGGCGAGGTTGCGTGTGTGCACCAGCAGCGGCGAGCCGCCGTCCATCCACACCTCGGCGTACTTGTGCGCCACCTTGGGGCTGCGCAGCGGCAGGATCAGGAAATGCAGGATCGGGCACCAGATCCAGCGCGTCAGCTGCACCACGCGGTGGTCGTGGAGGAACTCGGCGAGATAGCGCTTCACCGCGGCCGCGGTCGGCGCCGAGGGCGTGCCGAGATTGACGATCAGCACGGCGTCGTGGCCGTCGCGGCCGGGAAGGGTGTCCATGCCGCTAGGATGGCAGGCGCGGCGGGCGAAGGCACCCTGGCGGCGGGCAACGGACCGGCTCATCGCCGATTCATTGCCCGGTCCCTAGCCTCGACCGGCACCGATCCGCTCCACTGACCGCCGCTGCCGCCCCACCCCACGCTGGCAGCTGGCGCCGCGCCCGCATTCCATCATCACCGGAGCCTCCGATGTCCATGACCCCCAACGCCCGCCACCCGCGCAGCGCCCCGCTTCTGGCGCTGGCGCTGGCTGCCTCGCTTGCCGCCGCGCCGGCGTTGGCCGGCCCCCGCGAGGACGCGCGCGCGCAGAACGCCGTGCGCGTGCTGACCGACATCCAGGCGATCCCGGAGTCGGGCATCCCCGACAAGTTGCTCGACGAGGCGCGCGCGATCGTGGTTGTGCCCGACACCATCAAGGCCGGCCTGATCCTCGGCGGGCGCCGGGGCATGGGCCTGCTGTCGGTCAAGCAGCCCGACGGCAGCTGGTCCAATCCCAGCTTCGTGCGCCTGACCGGTGGCAGCATCGGCTTCCAGGCCGGCGTGCAGTCGGCGGACGTGGTGCTGGCGTTCCGCAGCGACCGCGGTCTGGAGTCGATCGTCAATGGCAAGTTCACCCTCGGTGCCGACGCTTCCGTCGCCGCCGGGCCACTGGGCCGGAACGCCGCCACGGCGACCGACGGCGCGATGCAGGCCGAGATCTGGTCATGGTCGCGCGCGCGCGGGCTGTTCGCCGGCGTGGCGCTGGACGGGGCGGTGCTGTCGATCGACTACGCCGCCAACGAGGCCGTGTACGGCCGCGACACGACGCCGCGGATGATCTTCGAGGGTCGAGCCACCGGGCAGCCCTCGAATGCCGTCGTCGATTTCCGCGACCGGCTGGAAGAGGCCACCGCGACCGCGCGCGCCAACCGCGGTACCACCGGCAGGCAGTTGGCCGCGCGGCCCGACACCCCACAGCAGCCACGGCCGCC
>LXQJ01000012.1:28398-40190 GCA_001683895.1 Luteimonas sp. ANT-B3E
CGAGGCGCTACCGCAGCCGTTCGAGCCGGTGACCGACGGCCCGAGGGTGGTCGAGCCGTTGCCCTGACCCGGCCGCAGCGCGCGGCGGCAACGGCAGGGTAGACGCGCGCCACCGTCATCCAACCGACACCCGGCCGGCGGCGCGAGTTGTTATCCTGCGGGGCCGCACCACACAGCAGAGAACGCGCCATGGGCAGCTTCAGCATCTGGCATTGGGTCATCGTCCTGGTGGTCGTGCTGCTGGTCTTCGGCACCAAGCGCCTGCGCGGCGCCGGCCGCGACCTCGGCGAGGCGGTGAAGGGCTTCAAGAAGGGCATCCACGACGACGACGCCCCCCCGGGGCAGCTGGGCGACCAGTCACGGCGCGACGAGAGCGGGACCCGAAGCGACGACGCCACATCAGCGCGGCGCGACGACGACCACGTTCCGCGCTGAACCGGGCCAGCGCTCCGATGCACCGCCTCCGCACAGCGACGCGTGCGACGCGACGCCGCGCGCCGCGCCGGGCGGGCTGAGCCATGTTCGACTTCGGTTTCAGCGAGCTGATGCTGATCGGCGTCGTGGCGCTGGTCGTGCTTGGGCCCGAACGGCTGCCAAAGGCGGCGCGCTTCGCCGGTCTCTGGATCCGGCGCGCGCGCGCGCAGTGGGCGTCGGTCCGCGGCGAGCTCGAGCGTGAGCTCGCGGCAGACGAGCTCAAGCGCAACCTGCAGCAGACGCGCGAGGCGATGCGCGATCTCGACGAGAGCATGCGCGCGGCCGGCGACGACGCGCGACGCGAGCTGCAGCTGATGCGCGACGAGGCCCTTGACGGGCTCGACCCGACGATGCGCCGTCGCGATTCCACCCCATTCGAGACGCCGGCAGACGACACCACGGCGACCCCTGGCGCAGAGGGCGCCGCGCCGGCTCGCGACGACGACGATGCTGTCCAGTCGTGGCCGGCGGAGGACGCGATGCTGCCGTTGTCCGCGACGCGGCCCGCCGACGACCCGCTGGCGTCGCCGCTGTTGGATGACGCCCCCGGCGGCCCGCTGTCTGTGCCATCGGAACTTCCCTCCACGGATGACGGGGCCGATGGCCAACGACGCTGACATCGAGGGCGGCGAGGGTCATCTGCTCGGGCACCTGCTCGAGCTGCGGACCAGGCTGCTGCGCGGCATCGTCGGCCTGGCGGTCGCGCTGGCGGCGACGCTGCCGTTTGCCAACCGGCTGTACGCGATGCTGGCGCAGCCGCTGATCGACAAGCTGCCCGACGGCGCGCAGCTGATCGCGGTCGAGGTCGCGTCACCGTTCCTGGCGCCGCTGAAACTGGCGTTCTTCGTGGCGCTGGTGGTCAGCATGCCGTGGCTGCTGTACCAAGCGTGGGCATTCGTCGCACCGGGCCTGTACAAGCGCGAGAAGCGGCTCGCCTTCCCGCTGCTGCTGTCGTCGCTGGTGCTGTTCTACGCCGGCTGCGCGTTCGCGTTTTTCGTCGTGCTGCCGTCGGTGTTCGGGTTCCTGACCGCGGTCACCCCGCAAGGCGTGGCGATGATGACCGACATCAACGCCTACCTCAGCTTCGTGATCGTGATCTTCCTGGCGTTCGGAATCAGCTTCGAGCTGCCGGTGGCGCTGGTGATCCTGGTGCTGCTGGGCTGGGTGACGCCGACCCAGCTGAAGGAGGCGCGCGGCTACGCGATCGTCGGCATGTTCGTGCTGGCGGCGATCATCACCCCGCCCGACGTCGTGTCGCAGCTGCTGCTGGCGATCCCGATGATGCTGCTGTACGAGGCCGGCATCATTGCCGCGCGCATGGTGACCCCGCGCGATGCCGAGCGTGGCGACGACGACGCGGACGGCGAACTGCCGCGGTGATGGCACCGGCACGCGCATGGCCGCGTGCGGCGGCATGGACGCTGGATCTCGCGCTGCTTGCGCTGCCGATCGCGCTCCTTCTGCGCGGCACCCTGGCCGCGGCCGGCGCGCGCGTGGCTCTGGCGTGGCAGGACGTATCTGCCACGCTGGCCCGGCTGGCGGCCGACGCGCTGTCGACGACGATGCCGCTGTCGCTGCTAGCCAGTCGCTGGCTGACCGACGCCGGCCTGCAGGCCGCCGCGGCCGCCCTGCAGGGCGCGCTGTGGGCGCTGGCGTGGCCGCCCGTGGCGGCCATCGCGGTGGCGTCTCTGGCCTGGCACGTCGCGTACGAAGCATCGGCGGCCCAGGCGACGCCCGGCCAGCGCGCCGCGCGTTTGCGCGTGGTGGACGCCGACGGCGCGCGGCTGCGCGCGATGCGCGCCGCGGGCCGCCACCTGGCCGGCACCGCGTCGTGGCTGACGCTCAACGTCGGTCATGCCATGGTGGCGCTGCCGGCGCGGCTGTCGCTGCACGACCGCCTCAGCGCCACCCGCGTGGTGCAGGCACCAGGCGCCGGGCGCCTGCCGGCGTGGATGCACGGGTGGCTGCTGCTGCAGGGCGCTGTGCTGCTGCTGGGGGCCGGGTGGCTGGCGGTGGCCGCCTACGCGGTGGTCGACGCGGCGCTGGCCGCGGCGCTGGATACCGCGCTGCGTGTCGGTCCGGGCAGTCGCTGAGGCAGGATCAGAGCTCCACCTGGTCGTCGCGCTGCACGGGCAGGGCCTCGGCCATTGCCGGGTCAGCGCAGACGTCGCGCCAGTAGAAATACATCACGCCGAACATGATCACGTACGCGGCGACCATCGCCAGCAGGTAG
The DNA here is from genome assembly GCA_001683895.1 of Luteimonas sp. ANT-B3E. GTDB lineage: Bacteria > Pseudomonadota > Gammaproteobacteria > Xanthomonadales > Xanthomonadaceae > Luteimonas. The sequence continues at coordinate 31,106 of LXQJ01000012.1, forward strand.
ACCGGCGCCGCCAGCACGACCGCCAGCACCGGGTGCACCAGGCCGCCGATGAAGGCGAGCAGCGCGACCGCCAGCGCGAGCGCGAGCAGCGCGACAAAACCGCCGATGGCCGCGATCAGCGCCGCAACCAGCAGCGGCAGCAGGTTCTTCAGCGTGCCGACCAGGCCGTCGCGAAGCGCGCCGAACACGCCGCGCCCCGCCAGCGCCACCTGGCACATGCCGATCGCGTAGACGCCGTTGAAGAACAGCGCCAGCAGCAGCATCAGCGCCATCAGCATGCCGAACCCGGGCGGCAGCTGCGGCAGCGTCGGCGTGGCCGACTGGGTTGCGGCCACCGCGGTCGACAGCTGCTCCAGCATATCGAGGCCGAAGCCGGCGATCACCGCGCCGAACAGCACGATGCCCAGGACCATCAGCAGCAGCACCAGGCCGATGATCCGCAGCGCCTCGGGCGGCGACCGCAGCACGTCGAAGATCTCCCCGGCGCGCGGCGCGCCCCCGGTCTCGGAGGCGTGGATCAGGCGCAGATAGCCGGCCATCACCGGCGGCATCACCAGCAGCGAGAACAGCAGCGAGAAACCGAGCAGCCCGCCCATCGCGGCCGTACTGGCGGCACCCAGCGTACCCTGCACCGCCAGCTGCAGCACGGTCGGCACCAGCGCCACCAGCAGCATCAGACCCGCGCCGCCGAGAATCGCGCGTGGGTTGGCGGCGCCGAGGTTGACCCCCCGACGGAGCCAGGTCCAGCCCGCACCGGGGCCCATTGCGCGCGTCGTCATAGCGGTGTGTCCTCGTCGATCGGATGGCCGTGGCGGCGCCAGGCAGCGGCCATCGTACCCGACGCAATGCTGCGCATCGCCGCCGCCGAAGCGCTTCCGGATCACTCCTGCGGCGGCAGCACCGCGACGATCTCCGCAATCGTGGTCACGCCCTGCGCGACCTTGGCCGCGCCGGCCATGCGCAGCGTGCGCAGGCCCTCGCCGACCGCCGCGCGCGAGAATGCCGCCAGGTCCATGTCGGCGCGCACCAGCGCGCGCAGCACCGGCGAGATCGGCAGCAGCTCGTACAGCCCGACGCGGCCGTAGTAGCCGGTGTTGCGACACTCCAGGCAGCCGACGGGGCCATAGGTCTCACCCTCGGAGATCGTTCGGCCGGCGCCGAGCAGCGCGTGCCACTCGTCGTCGGCGATCGCGCGCGGCTGCTTGCAGTGCGGGCACAGCGTGCGCACCAGCCGCTGCGCGAGCACGCCGTTGAGGGTCGAGGCGATGAGGTAGTGCGGCAGGCCGAGGTCGAGCAGCCGGGTCACCGCGGACGGCGCGTCGTTGGTGTGCAGCGTCGACAGCACGAGGTGCCCGGTGAGTGATGCCTGCACCGCCATCTGCGCGGTGTCGAGGTCGCGGATCTCGCCGATCATGATGATGTCGGGGTCCTGCCGCAGCAGCGTGCGCACGCCGGCGCCGAAGGTCAGGTCGATCGCCGCGTGCACCTGCATCTGGTTGAACTCGGGCGACACCATCTCGATCGGGTCCTCGACCGTGCACACGTTGAGGTCGGGCGTCGCCAGCCCCTTCAGCGTCGAGTACAGCGTGGTCGTCTTGCCCGAGCCGGTGGGGCCGGTGACCAGCACGATGCCGTGCGGCCGCTGCACCATGGCGTCCCAGGCCCGCGCCTCGCCGGCGTCGAAGCCGAGCGCCTCCAGCGGCTTGAACGCGGTGTCGGGGTCGAAGATGCGCAGCACGCACTTCTCGCCGAACGCGGTCGGCATGGTCGACAGCCGCATCTCGACCTCGCGCCCGCCGGGCGACCGCGTCTTGATGCGCCCGTCCTGCGGCCGCCGCCGCTCGGCCAGATCCATCCGCCCCAGCACCTTGACCCGGCTGACCACGCCGACCATGACCGGTCCGGGCAGCTCGAACACCTTGTGCAGCAGGCCGTCGATGCGGAAGCGAACGCGGCTGACGTCGCGGCGCGGCTCGAGGTGGATGTCGGAGGCACGCTGCTCGTAGGCGTACTGCAGCAGCCAGTCGACGATGTGCACGATGTGGTGGTCGTCGGCGTTGACGTCGCCGGCACGGCCCAGCTCGACCAGCTGCTCGAAGCTCGGCAGCGCGGCGTCGGGATCGCGCGAGTCGCGCGCGCCGCGCACCGAGCGGGTGACGCCGAAGAACTGCAGCGTGTAGCGGCCGATGTCGAGCGGGTTGGCCACCACCAGCGTGATCTCGCGCCGCAGCAGCCGCTGCAGGTCGGGCAGCCAGGCGACGTCGGCCGGCTCGCTGGTGGCGATGGTGGCATGGGTGTCGGAAACCTCCACCGGCAGGATGCGGTGGCGCTGCGCGTAGGCCTGCGACACCAGCGCCGCGGTCGCGGAGACGTCGACCCGGGTCGGGTCGATGCGCAGGTAGTCGAGGCCGCTGACGGTCGCCAGCCACTGCGTCAGCCGCTCGAGGCTGAGGTCAGTGCCGAGTGGGCGCTGCGCCGGCAGCTTCAGGTTGGCCAGCAGCACCAGCGGATGGATCGCGTCGATTGCGCGGGTGTGGCGCGCGCCGGCGCGCGCGCGCTCGGCATCGGCCTCGGCAAGCAGTCCGTCGGCGACCAGCGCGGCAACGATCGGCTCCATCAGCAGCCGCCCCGGCGGCAGCAGCACGTCGGTGGGGGCGGCGCGGTCGCGCGCGGGACGCGGGGATTCCATCGGGCTCCGGCGGGCGCGCGCAAGGCGCGCGGGGGCGGCCCTTATACTAGCGCGTCCCTCGCCATAGCCCGACGCGGAACGCATGAGTGCCCCCACCTTCCAGCAGCTGATCCAGCGCCTGAACGACTACTGGGCGGCGCAGGGCTGCGTGCTGGTGCAACCCCTCGATCTCGAAGTCGGGGCCGCCACGTTCCACCCTGCAACCTTCCTGCGCGCGCTGGGCCCGGAGCCGTGGAACGCCGCATACGTACAGCCCTGCCGCCGCCCCACCGACGGCCGCTACGGCGAGAATCCCAACCGCCTGCAGCGCTACTACCAGTACCAGGTGGCGATGAAGCCCAGCCCGGACGACATCGTCGAGCTGTACTTCGCGTCGCTGAAGTCGCTGGGCATCGATCCGCAGGTGCACGACCTGCGGCTGGTCGAGGACAACTGGGAGTCGCCGACGCTCGGTGCCTGGGGCCTGGGGTGGGAGGTGTGGCTGGACGGCATGGAGGTCACCCAGTTCACCTACTTCCAGCAGGCGGGCGGGGTGGAGTGCCGCCCCGTGCTGGGCGAGATCACCTACGGCCTCGAGCGGCTGTGCATGTACCTGCAGGATGTTGACAGCGTGTTCGACATCGTCTGGACGCATGGCCCCGACGGCACGCCGGTCACCTACCGCGACGTCTACCACCAGAACGAGGTGGAGCAGAGCGCCTACAACTTCGAGCACGCCGACGTCGCCGAACTGCTGCACCGCTTCGACGCCTGCGAGTCCGAGGCCCTGCGCCTGGTCGAGCTGGGCCTGCCGCTGCCGGCCTACGAGCAGGTCTGCAAGGCCAGCCACAGCTTCAACCTGCTGGACGCCCGCCGCGCGATCTCGGTCACCGAGCGCCAGCGCTACATCCTGCGCGTGCGCACGCTGTCGCAGGCGGTCGCGAAGGCGTACCTGGCGCAGCGCGAGGCGCTCGGGTTCCCCGCGCTCGGGCGCACGCCGGAAGCGGCTTGAAGCAGATGACCGACATGACGCCGCTGCTGATCGAACTCGGGACCGAGGAACTGCCGGTCAAGGCCCTGCCTGGCCTGGCGCAGGCGCTGCTGGACGGCGTCGTCGCGGCGCTGGACCGGCGCGGCATCGCGTCCGACCGCGAGGCGGCGACGCCGCTGTATACGCCGCGTCGCATTGCCGTGCTCCTGCCCGGCGTGGCCATCTCACAGCCCGAGCAGCGCTCCGAGGTGGCGGGCCCCTACCTCGACATCGCGCTCGACGCCGACGGCGCACCGACGAAAGCGCTGCTGGGCTTCGCGGCCAAGGCCGGCGTCGACTGGCAGGCGCTGGAGAAAGCCAGTGACGCGCGCGGCGAGCGCTTCGTGCACCGCGCCGTGAGGCCCGGCGCGGCGACCGCGTCACTGCTGCCGGAGGTGCTGCGCGAGGCCGTGGGGGCGATGCCGATCCCCAGGCCGATGCGCTGGGGCGCGCACGCGCACGCGTTCGCGCGGCCGCTGCACTGGCTGGTCCTGCTGCTGGGCGACGACGTGGTCGACGCCGAGCTGTTCGGCGTCCGCGCCGACCGCATGAGCCGCGGCCACCGCTTCCTGCACGACAAGACGGTGTGGATCGCGCGCCCGGCGGATTACGTCGATGCACTGCGCGCATCCCGCGTGCTGGTCGACCCGGACGAGCGCCGGCGGGCGATCGTCGACGGAGTTGCCGCCGCGGCGGCGGGCGCCGGTGGCCATGCGCGGATCGACGCCGACAACCTGGCGCAGGTGCTGTGCCTGGTCGAATGGCCGCACGCGGTGCTGTGCGCGTTCGAGCCGGCGTTCCTCGCCGTGCCTCACGAGGCGTTGGTGGCGACGATGGAAGCCAACCAGAAGTTCTTTCCCGTGCACGACGCGCAGGGCGCGCTCGATCGCCACTTCGTCGGCGTGGCCAACATCGCGCCGGCCGACGATTCGCGTATCCGCCAGGGCTACGAGCGCGTGATCCGGCCGCGGTTCTCGGACGCGCGGTTCTTCTTCGTCGAGGACATGAAGCAGGGCCTGGTGTCGATGGACGCGGGCCTGGCGCACGTCACCTACCAGGCCAGCCTGGGCACGATCGCCGACAAGGTGTCGCGGGTTGCGATGCTGGCCGGTGCGATCGCGCCGCAGGTGGGCGTGGACGCAGCGCTGGCGCGGCGCGCCGCCCAGCTGTCGAAGGCCGACCTGCAGTCGCGGCTTGTCAACGAGTTCCCGGAGCTGCAGGGCATCGCCGGACGCCACTATGCAATGCAGGACGCATCGCTCGCCGACCTCGGGCACGACGGCCGCCACGCGGTCGCCGAAGCGATCGACGAGGCCTATCGGCCGCGCTTCGCCGGCGATGCGATCGCCGCGTCGCCCCTGGGCCGCGTGCTCGCCATCGCGGAGCGGCTGGACACGCTGGCCGGCGGATTCGCCGCCGGCCTGAAGCCCACGGGCAACAAGGATCCGTTCGCGCTGCGGCGCAGCGCGCTGGGCCTGGGCCGCAGCGTGGTGGAGGGCGGGCTGGAGCTCGACCTGCACGCGCTGCTGGCACTGGCGGTCCGCGGCGTCGCCGGCAGCGTGTCGTCGGTGCAGGCGATGCGGCTGGCCAAGACGCTGGACGACGCCCGCCGCAAGGGCGTGCAGGCGACGACCGCGACCGCGACGCACCGTTCGCCCACGGTCGACGACCTCGCGCCGCAGGTCTACGACTTCATCGTCGACCGCCTGCGTGGCTACTACGCCGACCGCGGCGTGCCGGCGACGCACTTCGCCGCCGTGGCCGCGCTGCGGCTGGCCTCGCTGCACGACATGGACCGGCGCATCGACGCGATCGGCGGCTTTGCCGCGCTGCCGGAAGCGGCCGCGTTGGCCGCAGCTGACAAGCGCATCCGCAACATCCTGCGCAAGGCCGGCGACGGAGTCGTCGACACGGTGGACCACGCGCTCCTGCTCGAGCCTGCAGAGCGCGCACTGGCCGAGGCGGTCGACGCGCTTGACGCCGACATCACGCCGGCGCTGGCGCGCGGCGACTACCCGGCGACGTTGGCGCGGCTGGCGCGGCTGCGGCCGCAGGTGGATGCGTTCTTCGACGGCGTGATGGTCAACGTCGACGATCCCGCGCTGCGCGACAACCGGCTGGCACTGCTGCGCCGGGTGGCCGACAGGCTGGGCCGGGTCGCCGCGATCGAGCACCTGTCCGCCTGACCGCCGCCACCGTCGGCCATGCACGCGCAGGAGCGCGCGCGAGCCGGCACCGCATCCGTTGACGAACGCGCGTGGAATCCACCACGCGCAACGTGCCCATGCGCGGGATACCGGACGTCCACGGGTGAATCGGCCTTTGACACTGCCCCGGTATGCTGCATGGATGCCGCCCCAAGCCCGCCTCGCCCTCGTCGCCGCGCTGTTCCTGTCCTCCGGCGCAGCGATGGCGGCGAAGGTCACGCGGGTGGACATCGTCGGGCTTGACGAGGCGATGACGGAAAACGTGCGGGTGTCGCTGTCCCTGGTCGACGCGATCGACCGCGAGACCTCCGGCCGCCGGCTGGCGTACCTGCTGCGCGAGGCCGAGAACGAAACCCGCGAGGCGCTGGCGCCGTTCGGCTACTACTCGCCCACGATTACCATCGAACGCACGCGCGCCGACGGCAGCACCACCCGCACCACCAGCACGGTCGCCGCCGGTGAGAGCGCCAGCACCAGCACCGTCCGTGACGTCGCCGCGCCGGCGGCGGCGGGCGAACTGCCCGGCGGCGACGGCCCGGTGACCACGATCACCGAGGTTCCCGACGACGCCAACGCGCCGCCATCGCGCGAGGACGCGGAACCGCCACCGCTGGACCGCGAGGGCGCCGCCGTGCGAGGCAGCGACGTCACCGTGCGCATCACCGTCGACCCGGGTGCGCCGGTGCGCGTCCGCAACGCCGATATCGCCATCATCGGACCAGGCAACGCCGACCGCTATCTCGCCGACGATCTCGACGACTTCGTGCCGCGCGGCGGCAGCCGCTTCGACCACGCCGAGTACGAGGCCAGCAAGACCCGCATCACCCGGCGCCTCGCCGAGCGCGGCTATTTCGACGCCGACCTGTCATCGCACCGGGTGGAGGTCACGCGCGCAGCCGCCAGCGCCGACATCGACCTGGTCTGGAGCAGCGGCGAGCGCTACGCCATGGGCGCGACGACCTTCACCCAGGAACCGGAGCCCGTGGTGCACGCGCGGCTGCTGGAGAACCTCGTCTACTGGGAAGAAGGCCGGTACTACCACCAGGGCCGCCTCGATCGCCTGCGCACCTCGCTGACCGCGCTGGACTATTTCAGCCGCATCGACATCCGCAGCGACCCGGCGGCGGCGGTCGACCGGCGGGTGCCGGTGGAGGTCACGCTGACACCGGCCAAGCGCGACGTCTACACCGCGGGCGTGTCCTACGGCACCGACAGCGGCGCCGGCATCCGGCTGGGACTGGACCGGCGCTACGTCAACATGCGCGGACACAAGGCGCTGGCGCAGCTGGACTACGCCCAGAACCGCAAGACGCTGACGCTGCAGTACCGCATTCCCGCCTTCGCGTGGCTCGACGGCTGGTACACCGCCAGCCTGCAGGGCGCCGACGAGCAGACCGACTACATCGATTCGCGGCGCATCGAATTCGTCGCCAGCCGCAGCGGCCAGTACAGCCGCAACCTCAACCTGGTGGCATCGGTCCACGCACTGCGCGAGCGCTGGGCGTTCGAGCCCGCGCCCGAGGACGCCGACGAACCGCTGCTCTACCGCTACGCCACCTATACCTATCCGTCGCTGCGCGCGGAATACGTCAACGTCGACGACCGCACCTTCCCGCGCGCGGGCTACAGCGCGCGGATGATGGTGCGGGGCGGCGCGGAGGGCGCGGGCTCGGACGCGAGCTTCAGCCAGGCGCAGCTGCGCGCCACGTGGTTCCGCGGCCTCGGCGACAACAGCCGGCTGATCGTGCGCGGCGAGCTCGGTCGCACCTTCACCAGCGACATCGTCGGCCTGCCGCCGAGCCTGCGCTTCTACGCTGGCGGCGATCGCAGCATCCGCGGCTACGAGTTCCGCGAGGTCGGCCCGCGCCTGCCGGCGTCGCCCGGCCGCCGCGCGTTCTCCCTCGGCGCCAGCAACCTGGTGACCGCCAGCGTCGAATACGAGCGCTACTTCCGCGGCCCGCTGGGCGCGGCCGTGTTCGTCGACAGCGGCGACGCGTTCAACGGCGGTTCGCCGGACTGGCGCACCGGCGTCGGCATCGGCGCGCGCTACCGGTCACCGGTGGGCCCGGTGCGCATCGACATCGCGCGTGGGCTGGACAACCCGGATTCCGCTTTCACCCTGGGCCTCAGCATCGGCGGGGAATTCTGACGTGGCCCTTCGCCGACAGCCGCTGCCCGACGACCTGACGCCCGACGAGCGCGAGGCACGCATCGCCGTGCTGCAGGCGAAGCGCCACGCGCGGCGCCGCAAGCTGGCGGTGCGCGGCGCCATCGGCAGCGCGGTGCTGGTGGTGGTCGCGGTCGCGGGCCTGTACTGGCTGCTGATGTCGTTCGGCGGCCGCGACTTCCTGCTGTCGCAGATCGCCGCGCGCCTGCCGGCCGGCAGCGAGCTGCGCTGGCAGCGCGCCGAGGGCCGCGCATCGGGCCCGCTGACGCTGCACGGCATGCGTTTCGTCATGCGCACCTGCCCCGACGTCGACGGCGAGCCGGTGGCATTCGGCAGCTGCGAGCGGCCCAGCGTGCTGACCTTCACAGCCGCGCGCGTGACCGTCGACCCTGACATCCGCCCCCTGCTGGGTCGGCTGCTGCGGCTGGACACCCTGCAGATCACCGACGCCACCCTGGAACTCGGGGAACCCGCGAACGAACCCTTCGAACTGCCTCGCTGGCCGGACGTACTGCCGCAGATCGAACTGCCGCTGGCGCTGCAGGCGGACGCGATCGCGGTCGATGGACTCGTGGTCACCCGGGTCGGCGCGCCGGTGATCGACATCGCATCGATCCGCGGCGGCCTCGACGCCCGCCAGGGCAAGGTGTCGCTGACCGACATGGTGGTCGACAGCGACCGCGGCCGCTTTACCGCCAAGGGCCACTACGCGCCGCGCGACGACTACGACACCGACCTCACTGCCAGCGCGCTGCTGCCGGCGCCACTGGGCCGCACGCGGCCACGCATCGGGCTGGTGGCTCGCGGCGACCTGGCGGCAATGGACGTCGCGGTCACCGCGCATGCGCCCGACCGCATGCGCGTGCTGCTCAGCCTGCGCGGGCGCGAGGATCCGCGCTGGCAGCTGAGCGCGGCGACCACGGCGCTGGATCCATCGCTGATCACCGGCAGCGGCGAGGCCGGCGAGCCGCTCGCGTTCGACCTGCGTGCCGCTGGCACCGGCGGGCGCGCGC
>LXQJ01000012.1:40296-124609 GCA_001683895.1 Luteimonas sp. ANT-B3E
GGGGCGATTTCAGCGCGGTGATCCAGCCGTCGCGTCTGGCGCTGGACAACCAGGTACTCGAGGCCGCACCGCTGGTGGTCGACGTCTTCGACGGCCGCATCACCGCGCGCGGACGCGGCGACTTCAGCGACCGCGACGACGCATCGTTCCGGTTCTCGGTGGCCGCGCGCGGGCTGGTGTTCGCCCCGGCGGGCGATCCCGACGATCCCGCCGCCGTGCCGCCGCCGGCGATCCGCGCCGACGCCGACCTCGGCATCGCCGGTACGCCCGAAGCGTGGACCACGACCGGCACCGCCACCCTGCGCCGCGACGGCGAGGAAGCCGCGCTGGTGGTCGATGCCCGCGGCAACCGTGAAGCGGCCACGCTGCGCCAGCTGCGCGCGACGATGCCGACCGGCAGCCTCGACGCCACCGGCCGCATCGCGTGGGTGCCTGCGCTGGGCTGGGACCTCGAGGCCACGCTGGCGGGATTCGACCCGGGCTACTTCGCGGCTGCGTTCCCTGGGGCGGTTGACGGCAGCCTGGCCAGCACGGGCACTACCCGCGACGACGGCGGCCTCGACATCGCCGCCGAGGCGACGTCGCTCGGCGGGACACTGCGCGGCCGCCGCCTCACTGGCGAAGCGCGGATGACGATGCAGGGCGCCGCCACCGGCCAGCCGGCGGCACCGGCGCGCTATGAGGGCGAGGTCGCGCTGGGGCTGGGCGGGAGCCGCATCGACGCCCGCGGTACCGTGGATGATCGCGTCGACATCGACGCCACGCTGGCGCCGCTGCAGCTCGACGACCTGCTGCCGACCGCCGCCGGCACGCTGCGCGGGTCGCTGGCGGTGACCGGCGCACGGACCGCTCCCGACATCGCCGTCGACCTTGACGGCAGCGGCCTGCGCTACGGCGCCTACACCGCCCGGACGCTACGGATCGACGGCAACCTGCCGTGGTCCGGCGGCGGCGGCCAGCTCGCGCTGGACGCCAGCGGCGTACAGGCCGGCGTCGCGCTGGACACGGTCGCGGTGCGCGCCCGCGGCGCGGTCGAGGACCTGGCGCTGGAAGTCGACGCGCGTGGCGAGATCGGCACGCTGGCACTGGCCGGCGACGCCCGCCGCGGCGGCGCGGGCTGGCAGGGCCAGCTGGCGTCGCTGCGGCTGGCGCCGGCGCGCGGCGCGGCCTGGCAGCTGCAATCCCCGGCGCGCTTCAGCCAGGCGCCGGGCCGGTTCACGCTGTCGGCGAGCTGCTTCTCCTCGGGCAAGGGATCGCTGTGCGCCAGCGCCGACTGGCCGCAGGGCGGGCTGACCGTCGACGGCAACGGGCTGCCGCTCGCGCTTGCCACCCCCTACCTGCCCGCACGCAGCGACCGCCGGCCATGGCTGCTGCGCGGCGAGATCGCGATCGACGCCCAGGTGCGGCCATCGGGCGCCGCCTACGCCGGCAACATCACCGTGACGTCGCCCGGCGGCGGCCTGCGCCTGAGCGAGCGTGCGCGGCGCGATGTGCTCGACTACAGCGACCTCGCCTTCGAAACGCGTTTCGACGCCAACGCGGTGCGCGCCACGCTGGCGACCAGCTTCAACGGCGATGGCCGCATCGATGCCCGCATCGAGACCGGCTGGCAGCCGACCTCGCCTCTGGGCGGCGAGGTCGCGTTCGACATCACCGAACTGACCTGGATGGAGCTGCTGTCGCCGGACATCGTGGATCCGACCGGCACGCTGAGCGGCCGCCTGACGCTCGCCGGCACGCGCGGTGCGCCGGCGCTGGGTGGCCAGGCGCGGCTGTCGGCGTTCACCACCGAAGTGCCGGCGCTGGGCATTGTGCTCGAGCAGGGAGATGTGAGGCTGGACGCGCGGGCCGACGGCACCGCGGCGATCACTGGCAGCGTGCGCTCCGGCGGCGGTGTGCTCAACCTCGACGGCACACTCGGCTGGCGAAGTGACGACAGTGGCGGCACCGCGCCGCTGGTGCTCAACGTGCGCGGCACCGATGTGCTGGTCTCCGACACCCGCGACCTGCGCGCGGTCGCCAGCCCGGACCTGGTGGTGCGCATCGCCGCGGACGAGCCGCTGTCGGTCAGCGGCACTGTCGCCATTCCCAGCGCCACGATCGACCTCGAGCGCCTCGACCAGGGGGTGTCGGCGTCACCCGACGTGGTCGTGCTGGACCCGGTTGATCCGGAGCGCAACGCCAGCGCCGCGCCAATCGACCTCGACCTCACACTGGCGTTGGGTGACGACGTGCGCCTGAGGGGGTTTGGACTGGACGGCACGCTGGGCGGGTCGCTGCGCGTGCGCTCGCCCGCGGGCCGCGAAATGACCGCCACCGGCGCGCTCGAAGTCGGCGGCGAATACGCGGCCTATGGTCAGGAACTGCAGGTCACCCGTGGCGAGCTGCGATGGTCAAACGGCCCGGTCGGCGACCCGATCCTGAACATCCGCGCCGAGCGACGGATCGATGTAGAGGGCATTACCGCCGGGATCGACGTCACCGGGCGCGCCAGCGCGCCGCAGGCAAGGGTATGGAGCGAGCCTGCAACCACCGAATCCGAGGCACTGTCTTACCTGGCGCTCGGGCGGTCGACGTCCAACCTGTCCAGCGCCGAGGGCCAGCAGCTCAACGCAGCATCCGCCGCGCTCAACGCAGGCGGCAACCTGCTGGCATCGCAGATCGGCAGCCGTATCGGGCTCGACAGCGCCGGCGTGACGGAGTCACGCGCGCTCGGCGGCAGCGTGCTCGGCATCGGCAAGCAGCTGTCGCCGAAGCTCTACGTCGGCTTCGGTGTGTCCCTGCTCGGCACCGGCCAGGTGCTGATGCTGAGGTACCTGTTGGGTCGCGGCTTCGATGCCGAGATCGAGTCGTCGACGCTTGAAAGCCGCGGCTCGGTGAACTGGCGCCGCGAGAACTAACTGTTTGACGGTCCTTTGCCAGGTTTGTCGATCACGCATACACCGCTGGAGATCGACACCGGCTTGGCCGGGCGGCCGCCGATCACGCGGCAGGATGTCGAGGCTGCCTCGGGCAGCGTGATCGCGGGGGCTAGACAAGCATGTCGCCGCCTCGTGCCTGGTGACGATTGGCGCGACTGACCAGGACGACGGTCGCGTCGCCGGTCAGGGCAGAACGCGCACTCCGCGCAACTGCGCTGCCCCGTCGACAACATCGGTCCAGACCACGTACGCGACGCCGTCGCGCAGGGCCAGCTTCGGGAAACCGGTTTCATGGCCGCGGCCGGCGAGGCGCGCCAGCTGCAGTCGCTCGTGCTCGGTCGCAAGGTCGGCGCTGCGCCGCGACAGCCACAGCGACTGGCCCTGCGCGTCCTCGCGCAGCCACAGCGACCAGGCCTCGCCATCGCCGAACGCGACGTCGACGCGGCCAAGCACGGCCTCGCCCTCGTCCAGCACCACGGCCGCGGCGAAGCTGTCGCCGGCGTCGGCGCTGCGCGCCAGCCGCACCTGCGGCGCGTCGCCCGGCGCGGTATACCAGCCCACCAGTACCTCGTCGCCGGCGGCCGCGGCTGCGGGACCATTGACCGGGCATGCCGGTGTGGTCCAGCCGTCGCCGTGGACGGCCGCCGGCGTGGCCCAGCCGCCGTCGCCCAGGCGAGTGGCGAGGATGTCGCGGACCTCGTCGTCGGTGCGTCCGCGATAGACCAGCAGCGGTCCGCGGGCGGTCACCGCGACGTCGGTCTGGCAGCAGTCGCAGGCACTCGCGGCGATGGTGGCCGTATCACCGGTGCGCAGCGTAGCGTCGACCACGTTGGCACGCAGCGTGGTGCGTGCGCCGCCGTGACCGTCGTGGCCGTCAGGATCGGCCGTCGCACCCGGGTTGCCAGCGGCGTGCCCCGGGTGCCGGGCGAGCGCGGGATCGCCGCCTTCCAGCCACGCGATCCCGACCGACGCGGCGCCCTGCGGCCACAGCGATACGAAGCCATGCTGCGCCGACACGCGGTCATAGGGCACCAGCGGCGTGCTCCAGCGCGCGCCGCCGTTGCGCGACGTGGCCAGCATGATGTCGTGCGCCTGCGAGCCGTCGCCGCGCTGCTGCAGCCAGTGCACCCAGAGTGCGCCGTCGGCGGCCGCGACGATATGCGGCGTGTCGGCGCGGTTGACCAGCATGCTGTTGCCGATCGCGACTGTCATTGGCGCGCTCTGCCAGCGACCGGCGGCGGAGTCGAACGCGGAGAACTGCAGGATGTGGCGGCGGCCAAGCTGCGAATTGACCCATGCCAGCAGCAGCCGGCCGTCGGGCGCAACCACCAGGTCCGGCAGCGCCGATCCCGGCAGGTTGGCGGGCAGCGGCCAGGCCTCGACCCGGCTGGCGGCGGTGGGGTCGGTGCGCGCCGGTGCGCTGGCGGCGGCGGTGGGCGGCGCCGCGTCGCGCGCGCACCCAGCGAGCAGCGCCGCTGCCAGCACGGCGATCAGGTGAAGAGGGGTTCGCATCGCCCAAGGGTACCGTAGCCGCATGTTCACCCTCGTCGCCAGCTACCTCGACCCCATCGAAGCGCAGATCGCGCGCGGCCTGCTGGCAGCCGAGGGCATCGAGGCGCACGTTGGCGACGACCAGATCGCGCTGGCCAACTGGGAATGGCGGCTTGCGGTCGGTGGCACCAAGCTGCGGGTACGCGCCGACCAGGCCGACCATGCACGGGCGGTGCTGCGCGACCTCGATGCCGGTGCGTACCGGCTCGACGACGACGATGACGCCGCGACGCGAAATCCCGAGCTGTCCGCGCCGGACCGCGAGTCGCCGTCCAGCCGCCTGGCGTGGCTGGGCGCGGTGCTGCTGGGGTTGCCGCTGCCGTGGCGCCGGCGGGCTTCGGACGACGACGCGACGCGCCAGGTCTGAGCCGCCGTCAGGCCACCTGCGCCCGCCGCGCGCGCGCCAGGTGCACCAGCAGCAGGGAGATTGCTGCCGGCGTCATCCCCGGGATGCGCTGCGCCTGGCCGACGGTGTCCGGTCGCACGCGCTCGAGCTTCTGCCGCGTCTCCGCCGACAGTCCGTGCACCGACGCATAGTCGAAGCCGTCGGCGATCACGGAGTCCTCGTTGCGGCGCTGACGTGCGATCTCCTGCTGCTGGCGCACGAGGTAGCCGGCGTACTTGGTGCCAATCTCGACCTGCTCGGCGACTGCCGGGTCGGCGACCGGCGGGCCGAACGCCGGCAGCGCGGCAAGCCGCGCGTAGTCCAGCTCCGGCCGCCGCAGGAGGTCGAGCCCGCTGCTCTCCCGACTGATCTCGATGCCGAGCCGCGCGACCGCGTCGCGCCCGGCGGCGTTGCGCGGCGACGCCCAGATCGCGCCGAGGCGCGCGGTCTCGGCGTCCACCGCGTCACGCTTGCGTGCAAACGCTTCCCAGCGCACGTCGTCGACCAGCCCCAGATCGCGGCCGATCGCGGTCAGCCGCCGGTCGGCATTGTCCTCGCGCAGCTGCAGCCGGTATTCCGCGCGCGAGGTGAACATGCGGTATGGCTCGGTGGTGCCGTGGGTCACCAGGTCGTCGACCAGCACCCCGATGTAGGCCTGGTCGCGGCGCGGTGACCAGGCAGGCAGCCCGCGCGCGTACCGGGACGCGTTGACGCCCGCCAGCAAGCCCTGCGCTGCCGCCTCCTCGTAGCCGGTGGTGCCGTTGACCTGGCCGGCGAAGAACAGCCCGGCAATGGCGTGGGTCTCCAGAGACGCGCGCAGCCCGCGTGGATCGAAGTAGTCATATTCGATGGCGTATCCCGGCCGCGTCAGGTGCGCACCGGCGAAGCCGCGGATCGACCGCACCAGCGCCACCTGCACCTCGAACGGCAGCGAGGTCGAGATCCCGTTGGGATAGACCTCGGCGACATCGAGCCCCTCGGGTTCGACGAAGACCTGGTGGCTGTCCTTGTCGCCGAAGCGCACCACCTTGTCCTCGATGGAGGGGCAATAGCGCGGCCCGGTGCCCGAGATCTCTCCGGAGTACAGCGGCGACCGGTGCAGCGCCGCGCGGATGATGTCGTGGGTCAGGGCCGATGTGTGGGTGATCCAGCACGGCACCTGCCGCGGGTGGTCGCGACGGCTGCCCATGAACGAGAACACCGGCCGCGGGTCGTCCCCGGGCTGGCGCTCCATCAGGGCGTAGTCGAGCGTGCGGCCGTCGATGCGCGGCGGCGTGCCGGTCTTGAGGCGGCCGACGACGAACGGGCGCTCACGCAGGCGCTGCGCCAACGTGGTCGCCGGCGGCGCGCCGGCGCGGCCGCCGTCGTGCTGGTGCTCGCCCACGTGGATGCGGCCGGCAAGGAAGGTACCGGCGGTGAGCACGACGGCCGACGCACCGAAGCGCTGGCCCGATGCGGTCACGACGCCGCGCACCATGTCATCGCCGCCGTCGCTGTCAACCAGCAGGTCGTCGACAGCACCCTGGAACAGCGACAGCCCCGGCTGGGACTCGACTGCGCGGCGGATGTGGCCGCGATAGAGGTCGCGGTCGGCCTGGCAGCGGGTGGCGCGGACGGCGGGGCCCTTCGACGCGTTGAGCCGACGCCACTGGATGCCGGCGGCATCGGCGGCACGCGCCATGACGCCGCCAAGGGCGTCGATCTCGCGCACCAGATGGCCCTTGCCGATGCCGCCGATCGCCGGGTTGCAGCTCATCGCGCCGATGGTGTCGATGGCATGGGTCAGCAGCAGGGTGCGGGCGCCGCTGCGAGCGGCCGCCAGCGCAGCCTCGGTGCCGGCGTGGCCCCCGCCGATGACGATGACGTCGTAGCGGTGCAGGTCGGGGATCGACATCGTCGGGCTCTGGCGTTGGCGTGGTGCCATGGTATCGGCACGTCGGGGCGCGGTGCGCAACCAGGGTTGGCACGCAACCTGCGTACACCTCTGGCGCACCCGGAATGGCGGCGCCGTAGGGCGCGGCCGGAGATTGGAACAGGGCTGGCCACGTGCATGCCGGGGAAGCGCAGGGGTCGGACGTCGGGGGACGTCCGGCCCCGTTTTTTTTGCGTCACCTGGCCAGCGCGTGGCGCTGGGCCGGCGATCAGGAGCCGACACCCGACAGGAGCGGAACAGGGGGGATCCGGAATCCCCCGCCGGGTGTCGACATGGGTCAGACCAAGAAACGTCCTATTGCGACGCATCCGGTCAGTCGGGCCAGCTTGCGACCAACGCGCGGCCGCCGCAAGTGCCCGTAAGGCGCGGATCAGGGGCGGGCGTCGCGGATCCGGTTGCGCGCGCCACCTGACGGACGGGGGGCTGGCATAGGGCGGGACGCCGGCGCCGAGATCCGCGACGGCCTGTCGTCAGCGCCTCGGAACGACGCCGGCGCAGGGGCGGACTGGACGGGCGTTGAACCCATCCGCACGCGCGGACCGCGATCCAGCTTCGGATTCGACGCGCCGCGCTGTCCGGGGTCCACACCGATCACACCCGTCGGCCGGCCCTGGCTGACGTTGCCCGGCTTGTTGGGAAAGACAGTCGCCCCTGGCGGGTAATCGAAGCCACTGATCGGCTTGTTGGGCACCATCACCCGGCGGGGTGTCTGATCGACATGGCCCCTCCGGGGATACGGATACGCCGGGGCGTAGCCGTAGTACGGATAGCCGTAGCCGCCGTAGGAGAAGTACGGGTCGCGATACCCGTAGCCGACGCCGCCATACCCGTATCCCACGCCGCCGTACCCATAGCCGTGGGGGGCGCCGTAGGACGAGCCGCGGCCATGGTAGTAGTCGCCGCCGGTGGCGCCACGGTACCCGTAGCCGCTCGACACGCAGCCGCTGAGTCCGGCGGCGGCGAGAAGCGCGATGGAAAGCCTGCGGATCATGGCGTTACCCCTGTTTGTCAGTACCCCACCATCGGCCTGACGCATTGAATTGGCGCTTAACCCTGTCGGTGGCGTTCACGCAGCCATCAAGCAACCGGCGCGTCGGCTAACCTGTAAGGATGTCTGCGTCCTCCCCGTGCCCGCCCGGATTCGACGACCTGCTTGCCGCTGCGGCGCGGATCGCCGTGCATGCGCACGCCACGCCGGTGCTGCGCTCCTCGACCGTCGACGGGCTCGCTGGATGCCGCATCGCGTTCAAGGCCGAGCACCTGCAGCGCGGCGGCGCGTTCAAGTTCCGCGGCGCGTGCAACGCGGCGTGGGCGCTGCCGACCGAGGCGGTGCCGCGCGGCGTGGCGACCCATTCCTCAGGCAACCACGGCGCCGCGCTGGCGCTGGCGGCCCGCAGCCGCGGCATGCCTTGCCATGTCGTCGTGCCTGATGGCGCGGTCGCAGCCAAGGTCGCCGCGATCGCCGCATACGGTGCGGTCATGCACCGCTGTGCACTCGGCATCGCCGCGCGCGAGGCTGCGTGCGCGCAGGTAGTGGCCACGCACGGTGCGACCCTGGTGCATCCCTATGCCGACCCGCTGGTGATCGCCGGCCAGGGCACCGCCGCGCTCGAACTGCTGCGCGAGGCCGGACCGTTGGACGCGCTGGTGGTGCCGGTCGGCGGCGGCGGCCTCGCCGCCGGCACCGCGATTGCGATGCGCGCTCTCGCGCCCGGCTGCCGGCTGTACCTCGCCGAGCCGTCTGGCGCGGCGGACACCTCGGCGTCGCTGCGTGACGGGACGCTGGTCGCGGGAGACCCGCCGGACACGGTCTGCGATGGCCTCCGCGGGACCCTGGGCGCGCCGAACTTCGCCCTGCTGTACGCCGACGACGTCGAGGTGATCGAGGTCGACGACGTCGACACCGTCGCGGCGATGCGGCTGCTGGCCATGCGCACCAAGCAGCTGGTCGAACCCTCTTCGGCGATCGCGCTCGCCGCGGTGCTCGCCCGGCCGCGCACCTTCGCCGGGCTGCGGGTCGGCATCGTGCTGTCGGGCGGCAACGTCGACCTCGACGCCCTGCCCTGGACCGCCTGATGCCGCGCCGCTCCGCTGCGGGTAGCGCCTTCCTCGCCCTGCTGCGGCTGGCCGTGGCCTGCGCGCTGTGGCTGGGGGGGGTGGCAGCGTGGATCGTGCACGTTGGTGGCCGCGACGAAGCGGTCGGCGTGCGCGCCGATGCGATCGTGGTGCTGGGCGCGGCAGCCTACGACGCGCGCCCGTCGCCGGTGTTCACCGAGCGCATCCGCCACGGGCTGGCCCTCTACCGCGACGGGCATGCGCCGCGGCTGATCTTCACCGGCGGCTACGGCTTCGGCGCGCGCTTCTCGGAGTCGCAGGTGGCGCGTCGCTACGCGCTGCGCGAGGGTGTGCCCGCGGACGCGATCCTGATCGAGACGCTGTCGCGCACCACGCAGGAGAACCTGGTGCAGGCGCGCGCGCTGATGCTGGAGCACGACCTGCGCCGCGTCATCGTTGTCAGCGACCCGCTGCACATGGCGCGTGCACTGCGGCTGAGCCGCGCGCTGGGCATCGACGCGGTGGGCTCGCCGACACCCAGCACGCGTTTCCGCACGGCGCGCACGCAGTGGACATTCCTGGCACGCGAGGTCTACTTCTTCCACCGCGACCTGGTGATCCCGCCACGATGACGACTGCCGCCGCGCGGCGGCGTGCGCGCCTCAGCGCCGCCCGTCGGCGACCAGCGTCAGGCCTTCCTGCAGCAGCCAGCGAGTGGCCGCTGCGCGTTCCCGCACCGGCGCGCCGTTGAGCACGCCCACAATCCAGCGGAAAGACCGGCAGCGCGCGTCGCGACTGGCGGCGTCGGTGCCGGTGGCGGTCATGCCGGCCATGAAGCCGTCGTGCAGCATCGCGGCCTTGACCGCGGACGACTTCAGCACCTGCTGCGCCATCGCCGGGTCGTAGGGCTGCGGCTGGCCCTGAAGCCCGGTCACCGCGATCTGCGTGAACGCGGCCGCGAAGCGCTCGCGGCTGCCGTCGCCCAGCCGGTTGGCGGCGCGCTGGAATGCGCCGACGCTGCGGTCGGCGTCGGGATCGAACAGCGCGCACAGCACCGCGGATTCCTCCGGCACGCGCGAGCTCGCGTGCACCGCCTGGAACAGCTGGTCTAGCGCGCTGTCGGGCGCGCGCACCAGCACGTCGCCGCCGACCGCCATCACCAGTGCGGGATCCAGCTGCGACAGGTCGATCTCGTAGCGCTGGGCGGACGCGTCGACAACCGCGGCGGTGGCAAGCAGCACGACGAGGCTGGCGCGATGCAGGATCGGGATCATCTTGGGCGGTCCGGGCGGCGGGGCGCTCGAGTCTAGGGCGGCGGCGCTGAACCGACGTCGCGCATCATGCGATCGGTCACCCTTCGCGCTGGCGTCCACGAACGCGGATACCTGCTGCCGGGAACCGCGCCACCTCGGCGTCGCCTTCGCGCATCGGCGCGCCGTGGTCCGGGGCCCAGGCCAGTGCGGTGATCGTCTCCCACGTCGCCGGCAGCAGCCCGTCCGCGCCGCGCAATGGCTCGTAGGCGGCGCGCGCGGCGTCGAAGCGGCTGCAGCCGGTCAGCGCCCGCCGGCGCGACGCCAGCGCGTTGGTGGCGCCGATCTCCCGCAGCCCGCGCATCAGCGACGCCAGATCCGCATGGCGCTCCTCGCGCAGCGTTCGGTCGACCACCGGATCGCGGAACCCAGCCTGCATCAGCGCATCGCCGACCGCGGCGATCGACGCGAACGGGCTGACGTGGCCGGCGCTGTCGGCCGCCGCGAACGCCGCGCGCAGCTCGTGCAGCGTGTCGCCGCCGAAGGTCGAGAACAGCAGCAGGCCGCCGGGCCGCAGTACGCGGCGGAAGCCCGCCAGCGCCGCCGGCAGGTCGGCGACCCACTGCAGGCACAGGTTGCAGAACAGCACGTCCAGGCTGTCTTCGGCCAGCGGCAGCGCGCGCGCGTCGGCGTTGACGCGGGCGATCGCCGGCCGTAGCGGATGCCAGCGCGGGCGCAGCGACGGCTGCCGCAGCATCGGCAGCGCCAGGTCCATCGCCAGCAGCTGCGCACGCGGCCAGCGCGCGCGCATCGCGACGGTGGCGGAGCCCGGACCGCAACCGAGGTCGAGCACGCGACGCGGCGACCAGTCGTCGCCATGGCGCAGCGCCAGGTAGTCCAGCGACTCCAGCAGCTCGGACTCGACCTCGCGCTGCAGCGGCGACGCGGCGGCATAGCGGTCCGACGCGCGCGAAAACGCGCGCCGCACCTGCCGACTATCGAAGACCTCGTTCACCGCGCGGGTCCCGTGGCGAGGTCCGCGGCGGCGGCGGTGTCAGCGAGGAAGGCGCGCAGCAGCGACGCGATCGCGTCGGCGTGGGTCAGGAACGGCGCGTGCCCGGCGTGCGCCAGCACCTCGCAGCGTGATCCGGGCGCGAGCGCCGACGCCTCGCGCAGCGCCCGCGGGTCGACCAGCCGGTCGCGACGGCCGCCGATCCACAGCGACGGCACCGCCAGCGTCGGCAGGCACGCGCGCAGGTCGGTGGTCTGCAGCAGGTCGAGGCCGTCGGCGAGCACGTGGGCGGCGGGTTCTCCGCGCGCGAACAGCTGCGCGCGCAGCGCACGCAGCTCGCCGCGCGCGTCGTTGGACCCGAACGCCTCCAGCGCGAGGAACCGCTCCAGCGTGCCGCGGTAGTCGCAGCGCAGGCCGTCGGCGAAGTCGCGGAAGATCTCCGCCGACATGCCCCAGCGCCAGGGGTCGGACGCATCGGGCGCGCTTTTTACAAACCGGGGGCTGGCACACAGCATCATCAGCGCCGGCACCGCGTCGGGACGCGTCGTCGCCGCGCGCAGCGCCACCAGCCCGCCCAGCGACCAGCCGCACCACGGCGCCACGGGTACCTGCGCGGCGATCGCGTTGACACAGGCATCCAGCGCCAGCGGCAACGCGGCATCGCGGCTGCCGCCGTGGCCGGGCAGGTCGACCAGGTGTACGCGATGGTGCTCGCGCAGCCGCTCGACCAGCGGCGCGAACACGCCGCCGTGCATTGCCCAGCCGTGCAGCAGCACCAGCGGCGGCCCATCGCCCACAACCTCGACATGCAGCGCGCTCATGCGCAGGTATCTGTACAGAGCGCGTCGCGAAAGTGTTCGCGCGCACGGGGCGCGACGCCGGCGGCGGCGGCAGGCGCGCCCACCGCTCAGGCGCCGTCGGCGGCGCCGCCCGGCGCCTCCACGCTGGCCGGGAACCGCTCCTGCGCGCGCGCAAGCGCCTCCACCAGCGCGTCGACCTGCGCGTGGTCGTGCCCGGCGGTCAGCGTGATCCGCAGCCGCGCGCGGCCCTCGGCCACGGTCGGGGGGCGGATCGCGACCACCCAGCAGCCCGCCTGCCGCAGCGAGGCCGCCATCGCCAGCGCGCGCGCGTTGTCGCCGCACAGCAATGGCTGGATCGGCGTGTCCGACGGCATCAGCGGCAGGCCGAGCTTCGCCGCGCGCACCTTGAAGTGCCCGACAACGGCGTTGAGCTTGTCGCGGCGCCAGTGCTCGCGCCGCGCGAGCCGCACCGCGGCCAGCGACGCCGCCGCCTGCGCGGGCGGCAGCGCGGTGGTGTAGATGTACGGGCGCGCGGTCTGCAGCAGGTGCTCCACCAGGGCGTCGTCGCCTGCGACCACCGCGCCGTGGCCGCCGAGCGCCTTGCCCAGCGTCGCCAGTTGCAGCGGCACGTCGGTCGACGTCAGGCGCGCGGCGGCGACACTGCCGCGGCCCTCCGGGCCGAGCACGCCAACCCCGTGCGCATCGTCGACGTACAGCAGCGCACGCTGAAGCCGCGCGGCGATCGCAAGCTCGCGCAGCGGCGCGACGTCGCCGTCCATGCTGAAGACGCCGTCGCTGGCGAGCATTGCCGCGCCGGCCGGCACGCTGCGCAGCTGGCGCATCGCGCCCTCGGCATCGGCGTGCGGATAGCGGCGCAGGCGGCAGCCCGCCAGGCGCGCGGCGTCGATCAGGCTGGCGTGGTTGAGCCGGTCCTGCACGCACAGGTCCTCGTCGCCCAGCAGCGCCTGCATCACCGCCAGGTTGGCGAGGTAGCCGCCGCCGAACAGCAGCGCGCGTGGCGCCTGCAGCCAGTCGGCGAGCTCGCGCTCGAGCGCCTCGTGCGCGGCATGGTGGCCGGAGACCAGGTGCGACGCGATGCCGCCGGCACCGTCGCGCAGGGCGGCGTCCTGCAGCGCATCCACCACCTGGAACTGCTGCGACAGCCCGAGGTAGTCGTTGCTGCTCCAGTTGACCAGCCACGCGCCGTCGACCTCGCAACGTGACCCGTCGCGCCGGGTGACCGCATGGCGCACGCGCTCGGTGTCCGAGGCCTGGCGCCGGGCCGCGGCGTCGGCGACGCGCTGGCGCAGGTCGAGCCGTGGCGGCGGGCCGGACGCGGCGCCTGGCTCAGGCACCCTGGCGGATCCAGACCGCGAGCGCGCCCAGCGCGATCGCCGGCAGCAGCGCCAGCGAGCCCAGCGCGACGCCCACGCGCGCGGCGGGCGGCAGCCGGCGCACGCGCAGTTGCGCGGCGTCTGTGGCGGCCTTCTGCGCGTGCAGCAGCACCGCGACGAACAGCAGCGCCGCGTAGCCGAGCCCCGCAGCCAGGTCGGGGCGATGGAACGCAACCACGCCGTAACCGAACACGACGAACGTCGCCAGCCGCAGCGCCGCCATCCATGGCGGCGTGCCGTCGCGGCGCGCGGTCGCAAAACCGCCGGCACCGATGAGGGCCAGCAGCGCCAGGTACGCCCATGTGTACCAGGGCGTCACGCCGCCGCGGTCCTTGCCGGGGCGGCGGTGATGTCGGCGTGCACCGTCGCCGGATGGTCGTGGCCGGCGGCATCGACCGGGACCGCCATGGGCCGCAGGCCAAGCCGCTCAAACAGCGCACGGTCGCGCGCGGTGTCCGGATTGCCGGTGGTCAGCAGGCGGTCGCCGTGGAAGATCGAGTTGGCCCCGGCAGCAAAGCACAACGCCTGCAGCTCGTCGGACATCTGCTCGCGGCCGGCCGACAGCCGCACCATCGACGCCGGCATCGTGATGCGCGCCACCGCGATGGTGCGCACGAACTCGAACGGATCCAGCTCCACGGTGCCATGGAGCGGCGTGCCCGCCACCTGCACCAGACGGTTGATCGGCACCGAGTCCGGATGCGCCGGCAGCGTCGCCAGCAGCTGCAGCAGCCCGGCGCGCTGGCGCCGGGTCTCGCCCATGCCGACGATGCCGCCGCAGCAGGTCTTCATGCCGGTGTCGCGGACGTGGGCCAGCGTGTCCAGCCGGTCCTGCATGCCGCGGGTGTGGATGATGTCGCCGTAGTACTCGGGGTCGGTGTCGAGGTTGTGGTTGTAGTAGTCGAGGCCGGCGTCGCGCAGCGCCGCGGCCTGGGGCGCGGTCAGCATGCCGAGGGTGGCGCAGGTCTCCAGCCCCAGCGCCTTGACCTCGCGGATCATCGCCGCGACCTTGGGGATATCGCGGTCCTTGGGCGAGCGCCACGCCGCACCCATGCAGAAGCGCGACGCGCCGGCGTCCCTGGCGCGACGCGCGCTGGCCACCACGTCGGAGGTGTCCATCAGCTTCTGCGCATCGACGCCGGTGTCGTAGCGCTGCGCCTGCGGGCAATAGGCGCAGTCCTCCGGACAGCCGCCGGTCTTGACCGACAGCAGGGTGCTGACCTGGACCTCGGCGGGGTCGAAGCGCTCGCGGTGGACGCTGGCGGCGCGGAACAGCAGCTCGGTGAACGGCAGCGCCAACAGCGCCTCGACCTCGCTGCGGGTCCAGTCGTGGCGCAGGGGCGCCGCCCCGCTGGCGATGGGGCGGTCACTGACGGCGGGCATGTGCGGTTCCTGAGCGGCGTGGCGGCGCGAGACCGGCAGTCTGGAAACCATGCAGGGCACTGTCAACCGAACCCGGCCGCCCGCGGTTGACGGCTGGCTGCAGCGGGTCGGCCAGGCGGTCTGTCCGCCGCGCTGCCTGGTCTGCGGCGAGCGCGGTGCCGGGGGCCGCGACCTGTGTGCGGCGTGCACAGCGTCGCTGCCATGGAACCGCATCGCGTGCGCCACCTGCGCGGTCCCGCTGCCGGCGGCGTGCGCGACGCCTTCAGCGGCCGCGCACTGCGGAGCCTGCCTGCGCCGGCCGCCGCCGCTCCACGCCGCACACGCCGCCTTCGTCTATGCCTCGCCGTTGGACCAGCTGCTGCCGCGCTTCAAGTTCCACCGCGACCTGGCCGCCGGCCGCCTGCTGTCACAGGCCATGGCCACCGCTTTCGCCGCGCTGCCCCGTCCAGTCGCGCTGATGCCGGTGGCGCTGCACCGCGTCCGCCTGCGCAGCCGCGGCTACGACCAGGCGCTGGAGCTGGCGCGGCTGCTGGCACCGCCGCTGGGCCTGCCGGTCCGCGATGACCTGCTGCGGCGGCTGCGCGACACCGCCCCGCAGTCGACGCTGGACGCCCGCCACCGGCACCGCAACCTGCACGGTGCCTTCGGTGTGCGCGAAGGCATAGCGGTACCGGCGCACGTCGCGCTGGTCGACGATGTCATGACGACGGGCGCCACCCTGCACGCCGCGGCGCGTGCCCTTCGCCGCGCCGGCGTGGAACGGGTGGACGCGTGGGTCTGCGCGCGGGTGTCTTGACGCTAGCCCTGCATCTGCTCCAGCTCCTTGCCCCTGGTTTCGTGCACGTACTTCAGCACGAAGACGACGGAAGCGATCGCCGCGAGCGTATAGAGCCCGTATGCGCCGGCCAGGCCGATGCTGGCCAGCAGGATCGGGAAGGTCATGGTGATCGCGAAGTTGGAGGTCCACTGCGCGGCGCCGGCGACCGCCAGTCCGGAACCGCGGATCCGGTTCGGGAACATTTCGCCGAGCATGACCCACATCACCGGGCCCCACGACATGTTGAAGAACACCACGTAGACATTGGCTGCGACCAGCGCCAGCGTACCCATCGCGTCCGACAGCGCGAGCCTGCCGCTGGCGTCGACCGATGCACTGGCGAAAGCCAGCGTGACCAGCGCCAGCGACACCGCCATCCCGGCCGAGCCGAACCACAGCAGCGGCCTGCGGCCGATGCGGTCGATCAGCAGGACGGTGACCAGGCAGGCACCGATGCTCAGGGCCCCGGACAGCACGTTGATGAGCAGCGCGTCACTCTCGGAGAATCCGACGGCCTGCCACAGCACCGCACCGTAATAGAAGACCACGTTGATGCCGACCAGCTGCTGGAACGTCGCCAGCCCGATGCCTACCCAGACGATCGACCGGACACGACCCGTGGTATCGCTGCGCAGATCCGACAGCCGCGGCTGGCGATGGTCACCCAAAGACGCCTGGATCTCGCCCAACTTGATGGCTGCCGCGCGCGCGCCGTACAGCCTCGTCAGGACACGCATCGCATCGGCGTCGCGACGCCGGAACGCGAGGAAGCGGGGGCTTTCGGGGATGAACAACAGGGTGACGAGGAACAGCGTTGCCGGCAGGATCTCGACCCAGAACATCCAGCGCCAGGCGGCGAGTCCGCCCCACAGGGCCTGGGTCGACGCACCCGCAAGGTTGGCCAGCAGGTAATTGCTGAGGAACGCGAGAAACAATCCGCCGATGATGGCGATCTGCTGCACCGTGGCCAGACGCCCCCGATAGCGTGCCGACGCCACTTCGCTGATGTACGCCGGCGAGATCACGCTGGCAGCGCCCACAGCGAGTCCGCCGATGATGCGGTAGACGATGAACTCCAGCGAGCTGTCGGCGATGCCCGAACCCCATGCCGACACCAGGAAGCAGACCGCGGCCACGATCAGCACCGAGCGACGCCCGTAGAGGTCGGCGAGGCGGCCGGCGAAGAACGCGCCGAATGCGCAGCCGAGCAGCATGGACGCGACGTTGAACCCGGTGCCGACCGAATCGGAGTTGAACGCCGCGCGCAGCCCGTCGACGGTGCCGTTGATCACGCCGCTGTCGAAACCGAACAGGAAGCCGCCGATCGTGGCGACGCAGCTGACGCGCACGATCAGCCGGGTGTTCTCTCCAGCATCGAGCTCGTCATCGGCCAGCGCTTCATGGCTCATGGTGTGACCGCCTGGTGGTCGCAAAGGGTGGGACGTCTTCAGCGCAGCATGCGCTCGTTGGGGAGGTCCTCATACGCCTGCCTGCGCTGCGCCAGTCAACGCAAAGTGCAGCGCGATGCCCGCGAACACCGCCATGCCGACCCAGTGGTTCTGCCGGAACGCCGCGAAGCACGCGGCGCGGTCGCGGTAGCGCGCCAGCCGGAACTGCAGCGACACCAGCACCGCCGCGACGACCAGCCCGGCCCAGTACGGCGCGCCCAGCGCGGCCTGGCGGCCGACGAGCGCCAGCGCGACCAGCGCCAGCGAGAACAGCAGCGCCTGCGCGACCAGGTCGAGGTCGCCGAACAGGATCGCGGTCGACTTCGACCCGGCGCGGATGTCGTCGTCGCGGTCGACCATCGCATACCAGGTGTCGTAGGCGGTCGCCCAGAAGATGTTGGCGCCGTACAGCAGCCACGCCACCGGCGGCACCGCCCCATGCACCGCGGCGAACGCCATCGGGATGCCCCAGCCGAAGGCCATGCCGAGGTAGACCTGCGGCAGGTAGGTGTGGCGCTTGAGGTAGGGATAGGTGGCCGCCAGCAGCAGGCCGACACCGCTCAGCAGCACGGTCAGCCGGTTGGTGGTCAGCACCAGCGCGAACGCCACCAGCATCAGCACCACGAACACCGCCAACGCCTCGCGACCCGAGACCGCGCCGGTCGCCAGCGGGCGGTCGCGGGTGCGTTCGACCTGGCCGTCCAGCCAGCGGTCGGCGTAGTCGTTGATCACGCAGCCGGCCGAGCGCGTCAACCAGACGCCGGCCGTGAACACCAGCAGCGTCCACGCCGGCGGCACGCCGCCGGCGGCGATCCACAGCGCCCACCATGTGGGCCACAACAGCAGCAGCCAGCCCACAGGGCGGTCGCCGCGGACCAGCGTCCAGTACAGCGACAGGCGGTCGCGCCAGACGGCTGGGGGTTCGACATGAGGGTGGCCGGGCATCGCGACAGCGTAGCGGCGGTGGCCACGCCGCGGAACGGCCGGCTGACGTGCGTGCCGTCCCGGCTCGCGCGCCGCCGCGCGATCGTGGACAATGCGCGGCCAGCGCGCCCGTAGCTCAGCCGGATAGAGTAGTGGCTTCCGAAGCCATTGGTCGGGGGTTCGAATCCCTCCGGGCGCACCATAGTTCCAGGATCGCGCGTGCGGAGCGACTCGCCGGACGCTGTCCTATACTCCGTCGTCAGCTGTGGCCCGGTGGCCACGCGCAAGGGCCCACGTGCGCAACTACGATCTCGATTTCCTCAAGAAGTTCTCTCTGCTGCTGCTGTTCCTGGCGGTGCTGACGGGCGGCTTGATCCTCGGCGCATACCTGCTGCACAACACCATCGCGCGCGACCCCGATCCGTCGGTGGCGCAGCGCACCCAGAACCGCATCGCGCCGGTGGGCTCGGTGTACGCCGGCGCCACCGGTGCCGCATCGCAGGCGGCGGCGACCGCCGCCGCTGCCGCCGCCGCCGCTGCGCAGGTCGCCTACGGCGGCACCCTGGACGGCGCGGTGATCTACCAGAACCTCTGCGCCGGTTGCCACACCTCCGGGGCCGGTGGCGCGCCAAAACTCGTGACGGCGGTGTGGACCGCGCGCATCGCGCAGGGTGCCGATACGCTGAACCGCCACGCGATCGAGGGCTATGTCGGCGCGGCCGGCGTGATGCCGGCCAAGGGCGGCAACCCGGCGCTGACCGACGAACAGGTCGTGGCGTCGGTCGACTGGATGGTCGACAACCTGCAGTAGCCGTGCCGCCGGGCGTGGCGCAGCCGACGCCGCCGCGAGGCGGCGTTGTCATGTCGGGACCACGCGGACCGCGCGTCGCGCCCGGCCTTTCTATCGCCCAACAGGAAACGACATGTCCCGATACGCCCCACGTCTCGCCGTCGCGCTGCTGCTGGCGCTGTCGGGCTGCCGCTCGCTGCCGCCGGGCGAGGCACCGGCGACCGCCACCGCGACCCCGGCCGACGTCGTCGTGCTGGCCGCGCCGCCGGCCGACTGGGCCGCGCTCCACGGCCGCCGCGTGCGCATCGCCGCGCCGCTGACGATCACCGGCAACGCCGGCCTCGACCGCGACGCGCGCATCGTCGCCAGCTTCGGCGGGCGGCTGTGGGCGCCGACCGAGATGGCGCGGCCCGGGGCCGACGCCGCGCGGGTTGCCGCCGGCAACCGCGCGCGCCGGCTGGCGATCGCGCTGCCGATGGAGGCCGCGGGGCAGCCCGCCCGCTGGCGCAGCGGCGGCACCCTGGCAACCGGTATCGAGGGCGAGCTGCGGCTCGACGACGGCATGCCGGTGCTGCACCTCGCATCGGTGCCCGACGTGCGCACGGCGGAACGCCCGGCGGCGCCGCGGGTCGCTGGCGACCTGCGGCTGGCGACGCTCAACGTCGAGAACCTGTTCAACGGCGACGGCCGCGGCGGCGGTTTCCCGACCACGCGAGGCGCGGCCAGTCATGACGCGTACCTGCGCCAGCGCGGCAAGCTGGTGGCGACGCTGCGCGGGCTGGACGCCGACGTGGTGGCGCTGATGGAGATCGAGAACGACGGCTTCGGCGCCGAGGCCAGCATCACCCAGCTGGTGGACGCGCTGAACGTCGGCGGCGGCGCGTGGCAGGCGGTGGCGACCGAGGCGACCGCGCTGGGCGGCGACCAGATCGCCGTTGGGATCATCTACCGCGCCGACCGCGTGTCCGCCGTCGGCGCTCCGGCAACGTTGTCCGGCGGTCCGTTCGACTGGGGCAGCCGGGTGCCGCTGGCGCAGGCGTTCCGCGCCGGCGACGGCCCGGTGTTCACCGTGATCGCCAACCACTTCAAATCCAAGAGCTGCGGCGACGCCACCGGCGAGCAGGCCGACCAGGGCGACGGCCAGGCCTGCTGGAACCCGCTGCGACGCGACGCCGCGGACCGGCTGGCGACGTGGGTACAGACGGATCCCACCCGATCCGGCACTGATCTTGCAGCCATCGTCGGCGATTTCAACGCCTACGCGCAGGAAGATCCGATCCAGCTGCTGGCTGCCGCTGGCTGGCGCGACGCGCTGGTGCGCGGCGGTGTATCGCGCCCTTACAGCTTCGTCTTCGACGCGCAGGCGGGGCG
Source organism: Luteimonas sp. ANT-B3E (assembly GCA_001683895.1). GTDB lineage: Bacteria > Pseudomonadota > Gammaproteobacteria > Xanthomonadales > Xanthomonadaceae > Luteimonas. The sequence goes on from LXQJ01000012.1 coordinate 60,331, forward strand.
GCTGGACCACGTGCTGGTCACCGACGCGATGGCGGTACGCATCGCCGGGGCCGCGGAGTGGCATGCGAATGCCGACGAGGCGCGCAACGTCGGCTATGAGGACGACATCACGCCGCCATCGGCCAGCACGCCATGGCGCAGTTCGGACCACGACCCGGCGGTGGTCGGCTTCCGCCTGCACGCGCGCTGACGACGCGCCGCCTATCATCGCCGCCATGCCCAGCGCGCCGACCCTGCCCGATTTCCCCGCCGCCGACGGCACCGTGCTGCTGCTTGGCCCCGCCGGCGTGCTGGAGGTGGCGGTCGACACGCCGGAGGCCGACGTCGCCGCGATGCCGGTGGTCGCCATCGTGTGCCATCCGCTGCCGACCGAAGGCGGCACCATGCACAACAAGGTGGTGACCATGGCCGCGCGCGCGCTGCGCGAGCTGGGCGCGACCACCGTGCGCTTCAACTTCCGCGGCACCGGCGGGTCGGCCGGCAGCTACGACGAGGGTATCGGCGAGGTCGACGACCTGCGCGCGGTCGCGGCCTGGGTGCGCGCGGGGCGGCCGGACGCGGCGCTGTGGCTCGCGGGCTTCAGCTTCGGCGCCTATGTGTCGCTGCGCGCGGCGAAAGCGCTGTCGCCGGCGGTGTTGCTGTCGATCGCGCCCCCAGCCGGTCGCTGGGACTTCGACGCCATCGCGCTGCCGACAATGCCGTGGCTGGTGATCCAGGGCGACGCCGACGAGGTCGTCGATCCGCAGGCCGTGGTCGACTGGCTGGCGCACAGCAAGGCGCGCGCCACGCTGGTGCGCATGCCCGACACCAGCCACTTCTTCCATCGCAAGCTCATCGACCTGCGCGGTGCGATCAAGAACGGACTCCGGCCGCACCTGCCGACGGCACCGACCGCGGGTGGTTGAGGCGGCAGCGACACGGCCGTCCGCGGCCTACGCCGCCGGCGCGGCCCGCGGGGACTGGAACGACGATCCGGCGCAACACCCCGCGCTGCGCGAGCTCGACCGGATGCACGACGCGCTGGCACGTCCCGCCCCGCGCGGCCTGCTGTCGCGGCTGCGCGCGCGCGCCCCCGACCCGGTCCGCGGCCTGTACCTCTGGGGCGGCGTCGGCCGCGGCAAGACCTTCCTCGTCGACCTGTTCTTCGACGGACTGCCGCTGCCTGAAGTAAAGCGCGGCGTGACCGGCGCGGCGGGCAAGCGGCGCACGCATTTCCACCGCTTCATGCGTGACGTCCATGCGCGGCTGCGCGCACACGCCGGCGAGCGCGATCCGCTGGCCGCGATCGCGCGCGAGTGGGGCCGGGATGTGCGGGTGCTGGTGCTCGACGAGTTCTTCGTCAGCGACATCGGCGACGCGATGCTGCTGGCACGGCTGCTGGAAGGCCTGTTCGCCGAGGACGTGTTGCTGGTGACGACGTCCAACGCGGCGCCGTCGGCGCTGTACCCCGACGGCCTGCAGCGCGCGCGCTTCCTGCCGGCGATCGCGCTGGTGGAGGAGGCCTGCGCGGTGGTCGAGCTGGCCAGCGACATCGACTACCGGCTACGCGAACTGACCCGGTCGCCGGTGTACCGCACGCCGCTGGACGCCGGGGCAGACGACTGGCTGGAGGCGCGCTGGCACGCACTGGGCGGCGACGACGCGCACCGCGCCGGCGGGGTCGAGATCGACGGACGGCGGATCCCGGTACGGGCGCGTGCGACCGGCATGGCCTGGTTCGACTTCGCGGCGCTGTGCGAGGGTCCGCGCGGCGCGACCGACTACATCGAGGTCGCGCGCGAGTTCCATACCGTCTTCCTCGGCGGCATCCCGGTGTTCGACGCGCTGCGCGACGACGCCGCGCGCCGCTTCGTCACCCTGGTCGACGAGTTCTACGATCGCCACGTCAACCTGGTGTGCACCGCCGACGCGGCTCCGCCGGCGCTGTATGCGGGCGAGCGCCTGTCCGGGGCGTTCGAGCGCTGTGCGTCGCGTCTGATCGAGATGCGCAGCGCCGAGTATCTGGCGTTGGCGCACCTCGAGTGAGGATCTCGACGCCTCTCCCCGGACACCAGATATTGCGTTGACGGATCAGTGTGACCGCCCTATCTTGTGGATGTCGGTTCCCGCGGCCGCACGCCACGGGATGAAAAGGGAAGCCGGTGACGACCGTCGAGGTCCAGTCCGGCACTGCCCCGCAGCGGTTATTGGGAACGCACCTGTCATTGGCACTGGGACCCCGCGTCCCGGGAAGCGACAGGCAAGGTGACGGCCACGCGGCCGTCGTGCCCATGAGTCCGAAGACCTGCCGACAGCCGCGCGAAGCACGCCGCGCGGTACCGGCCGCGGAATCTCCGGGGTGAGATGGCTGGTGACGCCCACCCACGATGCCGCCCGCGGCGTCGCGGGCGGTGCGACGCCGCCTTCCCACCCTGTGTGCCCGCCCGCCATGTCGCCTTCCGAGGGGAGGGCCGACCGGTGCGTCTCCAGGAACGCCACGCCATGACCCATGCACCCTCCGACACCGCAACCCTCGATGCACCCGACGCGATCGACCCCTCCGCTCCAAGTTTCCTGCTGACGCCGCCCCCGGCCGCGGTGTCGATGCGCGTCGCCAAGCGCAACGGCGGCAGCGAGGCCGTCGACCTCAACAAGATTGTGCGCGCGGTGACGCGCGCGGCAGCCGGCCTGCACGCGGTGGACCCGATGCGCGTCGCCACGCGCACCATCTCCGGCCTGTACGACGGCGCCACCACGCAGGAGCTCGACGAGCTCTCGATCCGCACCGCAGCGCTGCTGACCGGTGAGGAGCCGGAGTACGGCCGGCTCGCTGCGCGGCTGCTCGCGGCCTACATCGCCAAGGAGGTCGCCGGTCAGGAGATCCATGCGTTCACGCAGTCGGTCGCGCGCGGCCACGAGGTCGGTCTGATCGGCGACCGCCTGCTCGGCTTCGTGCAGGCCAATGCGCGCAAGCTCAACGGGGCCATCGACGCCAGCCTCGACCTCGGATTCGACTACTTCGGCCTGCGCACGCTGTACGACCGCTATCTGCTGCGCCACCCGCACACGCGCAGGGTCATCGAGACGCCGCAGCAGTTCTTCCTGCGCATCGCCAGCGCGCTGTCGGAGGACGTGCCCGAGGCGCTGGCGCTGTACCGGCGCATGGGCCAGCTGGACTACCTGCCCAGTTCGCCGACGCTGTTCAACGCCGGCACCCGCCACGAGCAGCTGTCGTCGTGCTTCCTGCTCGACTCGCCGCGCGACACGCTGGAGGCGATCTACGCCAGCTACGGCGACATGGCCCAGCTGTCGAAGTTCAGCGGCGGCATCGGCGTGTCGTACTCACGGGTGCGCTCGCGTGGGTCGCTGATCCGCTCCACCAACGGCCACTCCAACGGCATCGTGCCGTGGCTGAAGACGCTCGACTCCTCGGTCGCGGCCGTCAACCAGGGCGGCAAGCGCAAGGGCGCGGCCTGCGTGTACCTGGAGACCTGGCACGCCGACATCGAGGACTTCCTGGAGCTGCGCGACAACGCGGGCGATGACGCCCGCCGCACCCACAACCTCAACCTCGCCAACTGGGTGCCCGACCTGTTCATGCGCCGCGTCGAGGCCGACGCGGCGTGGTCGCTGTTCGACCCGCGGGTGGTGCCGGAGCTCACCGACCTGCACGGCGATGCCTTCGACCGCGCCTACGCGCAGGCCGAGGCGCAGGGCAAGGCGCAGCGCACGCTGCCCGCGCGCAAGCTGTACTCGCGGATGATGCGCACCCTGGCCGAGACCGGCAACGGCTGGATGACGTTCAAGGACAAGTGCAACCGCGCCAGCAACCAGACGCTGCGGCCAGGCAACGTGATCCACCTTTCCAACCTGTGCACCGAGATCCTCGAGGTCACCTCGGGCGAGGAAACCGCGGTCTGCAACCTCGGGTCGATCAACCTGGCGCACCACCTCGACGCGCACGGCGACGTCGACTTCGACCGGCTGGCGGAGACCGTGCGGCTGGCGGTGCGCCAGCTCGACCGCGTGATCGACCTCAACTTCTATCCGATCGAAAGCACGCGCCGCGGCAACATGCGCTGGCGCCCGGTGGGGCTGGGCTGCATGGGGCTGCAGGACGTGTTCTTCCGCCAGCGACTGGCGTTCGATTCCCCCGCCGCGCGCGCGCTGTCGGACCGCATCGCCGAGGCCATCTACTTCCACGCGCTGGACGCCTCGTGCGAGCTCGCCCAGGAGCGCGGCCGCCATCCGGCGTTCGCCGACACCCGCGCCGCGACCGGTGAACTGCAGTTCGACGCCTGGGACGTGGTGCCGGCGGACCAGGGGCGCTGGGACGCGCTGCGCGCGCGCATCGTCGAGCACGGCCTGCGCAACTCGCTGCTGGTCGCGATCGCGCCAACTGCGACCATCGCCTCGATCGCCGGCTGCTACGAATGCATCGAGCCGCAGGTGTCCAACCTGTTCAAGCGCGAGACGCTGTCCGGCGACTTCCTGCAGGTCAACCGCTACCTGGTGGACGAGCTCAAGAAGCTCGGGCTGTGGACCGCGGAGATGCGCGACGCCATCAAGCTCGCCGAAGGCTCGATCCAGGGCATCGCCCGGATCCCGGACACGCTGCGCAACGTCTACCGCACCGCGTGGGAGTTGCCGATGCGCGCGCTGATCGACATGGCCGCGGGCCGCGGCGCGTACATCGACCAGTCGGCGTCGCTCAACCTGTTCATGGAGAGCCCCAGCATTGGCGCGATGTCGTCGATGTACATGCACGCGTGGAAGCAGGGGTTGAAGACCACCTACTACTTGCGCTCGCGCCCGGCGACGCGGATCGCCAAGACCACCGTCGGCCACGTGGCGGCGATGGCGCCGCCACCGCCAGAGGACGAGGACGCGCAGGTGGTCGCCTGCTCGCTGGAGAATCCCGGCAGCTGCGAGGCCTGCCAGTGACTGCCGCCCGGCCCCGCCAGATGCTGCTCGACCCCGGCTTCGAGCTGACGCTGCGCCCGATGCGCTACCCGCAGTTCTACGAGATGTACCGCAACGCGATCCGCAACAGCTGGACCGTGGACGAGATCAACTTCCAGATCGACATCACCGACCTGCACGGCCGGATGTCGCCCGCCGACCGCCACCTGATCCACCGACTGGTGGCGTTCTTCGCCACCGGCGACTCGATCGTGTCCAACAACCTGGTGCTCAACCTCTACCAGCACCTCAACGCGCCCGAAGCGCGCATGTACCTGTCGCGCCAGCTGTACGAGGAGGCGCTGCACGTGCAGTTCTACCTGACCCTGCTGGACAACTACCTGCCAGACCCGGCCGAGCGGGTGAAGGCGTTCGCCGCGGTCGAGAACATCCCGTCGATCCGCAACAAGGCCGCGTTCTGCTTCAAGTGGATCGATTCCATCCAGGGCCTGGTGCGCATCGAGACGCGCGCGCAGCGGCGCCGGTTCCTGCTCAACCAGATCTGCTTCGCGGCCTGCATCGAGGGGCTGTTCTTCTTCGCGGCGTTCGCCTACGTGTACTACTACCGCTCGCGCGGGCTGCTGCCGGGGCTGGCGTCGGGCACCAACTGGGTGTTCCGTGACGAAAGCGCGCACATGGACTTCGCGTTCGAGTGCGTGCGCCAGATCCGCGAGGAGGAGCCGGACCTGTTCGACGACAGCATGCGCGACGAGGTGTACGCGATGCTGGAGGAGGCGATCGCGTGCGAGGTGCAGTTCGCCGAGGACGTGCTGTCGGGCGGGGTCGCCGGCATCTCGACGCGCGACATGCGCCAGTACCTGCAGCACTGCGCCGACAACCACTTCGTGCGCCTCGGCATGCCCAAGCGCTACGACGTGCGCAACCCACTGCCGTTCATGGAGCTGCAGGACGTGCAGGAGCTGACCAACTTCTTCGAGCGCCGCGTGTCGTCGTATCAGGTCGGCGTGCAGGGAGAGGTCGGGTTCGACCATGCGTTCTGAGATGCCGAAGCTAGCCCGAGAGTCAGAGCAAGAGCCAGAGCAAGAGCCGCGTCGGCAGGATCTTCTAGGGAGGCCGGTGACGGGGGTGCTGCTCCATCGCTGCGTCATGAGAAGGCCAAAGCTGGAGCTGGAGCCGCTTCGGCTGGTGCCGCGACGGAGGCCGGTGACGGGGTGCTGCTCCCCCCCTCCGTCCGGCCATCCATGGCCGGAGTCGGGGCCGTGGGCCACCCATGGCCCACCCTCCGCAGCACCCCATCACCCGCCTCCTGGATGACCAACGTGGTTTCGGACGATCAAGCGGATGCGTTGCCACGGAATCCGGCGTTGTGCATGGCCACCAACAACGCAGTGCGCCTGTCGATGTCACCGCGCCGCGACGGGGTGCGGGGGTGTCGCGTAAAGGGCACATGGATGTGCCCGCCGGTGAGTCGGCCATGGATGGCCGATCGAACCGGGTAGCGATACCCCCGTATCCCGGCGCAAAGGCCCGAAGCCCGGGCTCTGGCCTCTGCGCTTTGAGCTTTGAGCTTTACGTTGCTTTCTGGCCTTGTGCTGTAGCGCCGCCTCCCGCGCCTCACAGCGATGAGAGCAATCGCTCCAGCCGCAGCGCTAGCATCCACGACCCCTCGAGGAGCCGTCGCCATGCCCCACCATGCCCGCTGCACCCGGTCCACCAGCGCGCGTGGGCCGGCGCGCCTCCCGCGTTGGCCCACGCTCGTGGCGCTGGCGCTGCTCTGCGCCCCGGCCATGGCGCAGGACGATGCGACGGCCGTGCAACGCGGCGCCGACGTGGTCGGCGACACGCCGGCGGCGCTGCGCCAGCGTGTCGTCGACTGGCGGCGCGACCTGCATGCGCACCCGGAGCTGGGCCACGCCGAGAAGCGCACCGCGGCGCTGGTCGCCGACCACCTGCGTGCGCTTGGCCTGTCGCCGGTGACCGGCATCGCTGGTACCGGCGTGACCGCCGTGCTGAAAGGCGCGCGGCCGGGCCCGCGGATCGCACTGCGCGCCGACATGGACGCGTTGCCGGTGACCGAGGCCACCGGCCTGCCGTATGCATCCACCGCCATCGGCGAGTACCGCGGCCAGCCGGTGGGGCTGATGCACGCCTGCGGCCACGACATGCACGTGGCGATCCTGATGGGCGTCGCCGAAGCGCTGGCGGCGCGGCGCGACACGCTGGCGGGCGAGGTGATGTTCGTGTTCCAGCCGGCGGAAGAAGGCCCGCCGGTCGCGGGCGCGGTATTCGGCGCCAAGCAGATGCTCGACGAGGGCGTGTTCGACGACTTCATGCCCGACGCGATCCTCGGCCTGCACGTCTGGTCGCGGCTCAGCGTCGGCCAGGTCGGGGTGCGGGCGGGTCCGTTCATGGCCAGCGCCGACGAATGGACGCTGGCGATCCGGGGCGAACAGACGCACGGCTCGCAGCCGTGGGCCGGCGTCGACCCGATCACCGTGGCCGCGCAGGTGCTGCTGGGCACGCAGGCGATCATCGCGCGCCAGGTCGACATCACCGCGACCCCGGTGGTGCTGACCGCGGGCCAGCTCAACGCCGGCACCCGCTTCAACATCATCCCTGACAGCGCCACCATGGTGGGCACGCTGCGCACTTTCGACATGGGCGTGCGCGACGATGTCATCGCGCGCTTCCGCCGCACCGCGGAACACTTCGCCGCGGCCAGTGGCGCCAGCGCCGAGCTCACGGTGGCGATGAACGCGCCGGTGACCCGCAACGATCCGGCACTGACCGCGCGCCTGCAGCCGTCGCTGGCGCGCGTCGTGGGTGCCGGCAACGTGGTCGAGACGCCGCTGTACACGATCGCCGAGGACTTTTCGCAGTTTGCCGACCGCGTGCCGGGGTTCTACTTCTTTGTCGGCACCACGCCGGTGGGCACCGATCCCGCGAGGGCGCCGATCAACCATTCGCCGCTGTACGCCCCCGACGAGGGCGCGCTGGACGTCGGCCTGCGCGCACTGCTGCAGGCGACGCTGGATTTCCTCGGGTCGCCGCCTGCGGCGGGGACGTCCCCGCCTCGGGCCTGACGTGATGTCGCACATCCGCCGGGCCCAATGCCCAGCGGATGCGGCAGACCATGGTCGCCGTCAGCGCGACGCGTTGGCGCTCATGGTCGCGTTGCGCGCGGCGTCGAGGTACTGCGCGGGGTCGCGCATGCCGGCGGTGTGGCACTGGCCGGTGGTGTGCCCGCGGTTCACCGCGCCCGGCAGCTGCGCATAGGCGCGCTCGACGGTCCCGTCCTCGGGGTCACCCAGCACCAGGTCGGAGGCGAAGTTGCAGTAGTCGTTGGTCCACCAGTTGGTGCTGCGGAACGAGGTCGAGTAATAGTTCACCTGCGCCCGCGCCCACGTGGGGATGCCGGCCAGCCACGCCGATGCGCCGCTGTAGGTCATGTTGGCATTCGACCCGCAGGCGACGCCGAACCAGTTGCCCACGGTGGCGAGGATGCCCGACAGGTTGGTGCCCTGGTACGGCGTGCCCACCGACTGCATGCGACGGCCGCCGCTGGCGTTGTCGAGCCCGCTCCAGTAGTACGTGTACAGGTGCAGCGACGCCGCGCCACCCTGGCTGTGGGCGACGGTGCCAAACGAGTTCCACTGCGCGCCGAAGTCGCGGATGCGCTGCGCGAACTGGTCGTGGCTGCGGTTCTGGTCAGCGTCGAGGAACGTCGACGAGGTCGCGAACTGCGACTGGGGCCAGACGCCGCCGGAGCAGTAACCGTGCACCAGCACCAGCCGGCTGCCGGCGCCCTTGGTCGACAGGTCGCCGGGACGCACGCCTATCGTCATCAGCTCGTCGATCGCGATGTCGGCGGCCTTGGCGGCGCGCAGCGCGGGCAGCGCCAGCGGCAGGCGGTCGGCGGTGGCGACGGGAATGAACTCGTCAGCGTCCTCGACGCGCAGTTGCCGCAGCTCGAACGGCGCCTGCGCGCCGGCGCGCGCGATCCAGCGCTCATCCAGGCCCAGCACCAGCTGGCCGCCCACGCTCTCGGCCATGCCGCCGATCCACGCCACCGGCGTCATCGCGCGCTTGCCGTCGCGACCCCAGATCTCACCGACCACCCGGTAGCGCCGGACACCGTCGTCAGCCGCGAGCGGCAGCGTGATCGACAGGCGCCCCGGCCCGGCCCGCACCGCGGTGGCGGCCGGCGCCAGGCGCAGCGTCGACGCGATCACCGGAACCACGTGCTCCGCGGTGCGCAGGAGCGGCGCACCGCGCTGGTCCCGGCCTTCCACGATCACCTGCGCGATGTGCTGCCCCGCGGTGCGCGCGACGAACGACGCGCCGTAGCGGCCGTCGCCGGCGGCGCCGTCGTCGTGGCGGCCGTCGTCGAACATCCGGAGCCGCTGCTCGCTGCCATCGGGTGAGATGACGCGCAGCGTGGCCTGGCCGATCCGTCCCGCGGCGTGGCCCATGCGCAGCGTGCCGCCGGCGTCGTCGGCGGCCAGCTGCGCGGTGTAGCCGATGCGCTCGCCAACCAGCTGCCGGCGGTGGGTCTGGTACGAGGCGAGCTCGGTCGCGGGGTCGCCTTCGACCAGCACGTAGCCACGCTGTGCGACCCCGCCGGGCGCACGCAGCCGCAGCGTCCAGGCTCCGTCACGCAGCCCCTGCAGGCTGGCCTGCTGCACCGGCTGGCCGTCCGCGGTGCCGCCGATCCGCGCCGCGCGCATGCCGTCGTCGAGCGATTTCGCCGCCAGCGGCGTGCCATCGGGCGAGCGCATCTCCGCCTGCCACATGGTGCCGCCCGACATCAGCGCGAAGCGCAGCTGGCCCGCGACCGGATGCAGCGTGCCCTGCCATTCGCCGGCAGCATCGAACGCCACCGGCAGCAGCGCGTGCTTCGAAATGATGGCGGTGGACCCCGGATCGGGCGCGCGCATCGCCGCAAACTCCGATACAGGTCCCGCCAGCTGCTTGGCCGCCAGCGGCGCGCCGTCCTGCGCCATCGCGGTGGTGGTGCACAGGCACAGTGCGCCCAGCCAGCCGAGTGTCCTCGCATGCATTGCCATGATGTCGCTCCCCGGAAGTGATGACGCCACGGCACCGCTGCGATCGCGGCGAAGGTGGCTGTCGTCGGTGGATCCCCATCCCCTGTCGGGCGTTTATACGGAGGCGCATGGGGCCGGCGCATCCTGCGCTGCAGCAATGCGGCGGCCGGCGGCGTACGGACGGCCCGGGCGCAGGCGTGCGCGAGACGCATCGGCGCTGGACCTCGGCCTGCGCGCGATGCTGCAAGGGGCGCTGGGCTACCTGCACGGCGGAGCCGTGCCTGCCGCGGCGTCTGCGACCGCCGCGCGCTGACGCGCCGCGCCATAATGCCGGCATGCCTGTCGACACCATTCCGCTGGGGCGCGAGGTCGCGTATCCGGAGCGCTACGATCCCGGTCTGCTGTTCCCGATCGCGCGAGCGGCCGGCCGCGACGCGCTCGGTATCGCCCGCGCCGCCGCGCCGTTTATCGGCCACGACCGCTGGCATGCCTATGAGCTGTCGTGGCTCGACCCGCGCGGCAAACCGGTGGTGGCCACCGCGACGCTGACAGTGCCCGCCGACACCCCGCACCTGGTCGAATCGAAGTCGCTGAAGCTCTATCTCAATTCGCTCAACAGCTCGCGGTTCGACGCGCCCGAGGCGGCGCGTGCGCGGATCGCGGACGACCTGTCGTTCGCCGCGGGCGGCGCGGTCGCGGTCGCGTTCGGGCTGCCGCCGATGGCGGACGTCGAGGCGGCCGACGACGATGCAGTCGACGTCGACACGCAGGACATCGTGATTGACGCCCACGATGGCCCGTGCCCGGCGCTGCTGGCGTCGGACCCCGCGCAACCCGCGGCCGAGACCCTGGTCTCGGCGCTGCTGAAGTCCAACTGCCCGGTGACCGGGCAGCCGGACTGGGCCAGCGTGCGGATCGCCTACGCGGGGCCGCGGATCGACCGCGCCGGCCTGCTGCGCTACCTGGTGTCGTACCGCGACCACGCCGGCTTCCACGAGCAATGCGTGGAGCGGATCTTCGGCGATGTGCTGGCGCGCTGCGCGCCGACGCGGCTGTCGGTGGAGGCGCGCTACACCCGCCGCGGCGGGCTGGACATCAACCCTTGGCGCGCGACCCCGGGGACACCGGCGCCGGTTGCGCGACGCGACCTGCGGCAGTAACCACGGCGTGGGAGCATCGCATGCGCCATGGACACGATGCGGCGTTGACGCTGGCGATGTGAGCCTCGTCTGCACTGTGCGCCTGCCGGGCGCAGGTGCCGCCCGCCGCCGCTAACCACAACACCGGGCCATCTTGGCCCCCGCCACCTTCCCCCCGACAGGACACGCCATGCATCGCACGCCGCCCGTACCCGCCCTGACCGCCGTCCTGCTGGCCAGCCTGGCCGTGGCCGGTTGCAACCGCGGCGCCCCGGCGCCGGCCCCGCAGACCGGCGCACCGGTCGCGGCTCCCGCAGCGGCTCCCCCGCCAGCACCGACGCCGCCCCCCGCTGTCACCGTGACCGGCATCGATCTCGGCAACGCGGTCGACGACGACGACCGCGTGGCGACGCCGCTGGTCGCCTTCACTCGCACCGACACGCTGCACGCGTCGGTCGCGACCACCGCTCCGGATGGCGCGACGGCGATCCCCGGCAAGCTGACCGCGCGCTGGACCTACCAGGATGGCCAGCTGGTCGACGAGCTGAGCCAGGACTACACCTTCAGCGGCAGCACCCACCACGCTTTCCAGGTCAGCCACCCGGAAGGCTGGCCGGCGGGGCGTTACAAGCTGGAAATCCTGCTCGACGACGCGCTGGTACAGACCCGCGAGTTCACCGTCGACGAGTAGCGCCGCGTGCCCGGCTTTGCCCCATTTGCGCCCAGCCGCGACAATGGCGCGTTGATCGCACGCCGGGAGTCGACTGCCGGGGGCCCCGACCGCGTCCGCTGCGCGGCACCCTTCCCTTTCCGTCCCCGGGTCCCCGCACCCGACTGCGAGACCCCACGTCATGACCGCACCGACCGACCACGCCACGCCGACCATCCTCTACACGCTGACCGACGAGGCGCCTTATCTCGCCACGGCGTCGCTGCTGCCGATCGTGCAGGCGTTCGCGGCCACCGCCGGGATCGCCGTCGACACCCGCGACATCTCGCTGGCCGGGCGGATCCTGGCGCAGTTCCCGGAGCTGCTGCACGACGAGCAGCGCGTCGCCGACGACCTCGCCGAGCTGGGCGCGCTGGCGACCACCCCCGGCGCCAACATCATCAAGCTCCCCAACATCAGCGCCTCGGTGCCGCAGCTCAAGGCGGCCGTGGCCGAGCTGCAGCAGCAGGGCTTCGCACTGCCCGACTACCCCGACAGCCCCGACGACGACGCACAGCGCGATGCGCGCGCGCGCTACGACCGGGTCAAGGGCAGCGCGGTGAACCCGGTGCTGCGCGAGGGCAACTCCGACCGGCGCGCGCCGGCATCGGTGAAGCAGTACGTGCGCAAGCATCCGCACCGGATGGGCGCGTGGAGCAGGGATTCGCGGTCGCACGTGGCGCACATGGCCGATGGCGACTTCTTCGGCAGCGAGCAGTCGCAGACCATGGACCTCGACGCCACGCTGTCGATCGCGCTGCTCGGCGTCGACGGCGTCACCACGCAGCTGGGCCGCCCGGTGGCGGTGCTGGCGCAGGAGATCGTCGACGCCGCGGTGCTGCGCCGCCGAGCGCTGTCCGAGTTCATCGACGCACAGCTCGACGATGCGCGCGCGCAGGACGTGCTGTTCTCGCTGCACCTGAAGGCGACGATGATGAAGGTCTCCGACCCGATCCTGTTCGGGATCGCGGTGGCGCGCTTCTACGCCCCGGCGCTGGAGAAGCACGCGCAGGCACTGGCATCGGTGGGCTTCAACCCCGACAACGGCATCGGCGACCTCGACGCGCGCATCACCGCGCTGCCCGCCGAGCAGCAGGCGCAGGTCAAGGCCGACATCGCCGCGGTGTACGCGCAGCGCCCGAAGCTGGCGATGGTCGACTCCGGCCGCGGCATCACCAACCTGCACGTGCCCAGCGACGTCATCGTCGACGCGTCGATGCCGGCGATGATCCGCGACTCCGGCCGCATGTGGAACGCCGACGGCGCGCTGCAGGACACCAAGGCGGTGATCCCCGACCGCTGCTACGCCGGCGTCTACCAGGCGGTCATCGACGACTGCCGCGAACACGGCGCGTTCGACCCGGCGACGATGGGCAGCGTGCCCAACGTCGGGCTGATGGCGCAGAAGGCCGAGGAATACGGCTCCCACGACAAGACCTTCCGCATTCCCGCCGACGGCACCGTGCAGGTCTCCGACGACGTCGGGCGCGTGGTGTTCGAGCACGCGGTGCAGGCCGGCGACATCTGGCGCATGTGCCTGGTGCGCGACGCCGCGATCCGCGACTGGGTCAAGCTGGCGGTCAGCCGCGCGCGCCTCAGCGCCACACCGGCAATCTTCTGGCTGGACGCGGCGCGCGCGCACGACGCGCAGGTCATCGCCAAGGTCGAGGCCTACCTGGCCGGCCACGACACGGACGGCCTCGACATGCAGATGATGGCGCCGGCCGACGCCACCCGCGCGTCGTTGGCGCGCATCCGCGCCGGGCAGGACACGATCTCGGTCACCGGCAACGTGCTGCGCGACTACCTCACCGACCTGTTCCCGATCATGGAGCTGGGCACCAGCGCCAAGATGCTGTCGATCGTGCCGCTGATGGCGGGCGGCGGGTTGTTCGAGACCGGCGCCGGCGGGTCGGCACCCAAGCACGTGCAGCAGTTCACCGCCGAGAACCATCTGCGCTGGGACTCGCTTGGCGAGTTCCTGGCGCTGGCGGCATCGCTGGAGCACCTGGCGCAGACCATCGGCAACTCCGCGGCCGGCGTGCTGGCGCGCGCACTGGACGCGGCCAACGCCCGCTTCCTCGACGCCGACAAGTCGCCATCGCGCAGGGCCGGCGAGCTCGACAGCCGCGGCAGCCACTTCTACCTGGCGCTGTACTGGGCGCAGGCGCTTGCCGCGCAGGACGACGACGCCGCGCTGCAGGCGCGCTTTGCGCCGCTGGCACAGGCGCTGGCGCAGCAGGAGTCGACGATCGTCGACGAACTCGCCCGCGTGCAGGGCGCGCCGGCCGACATCGGCGGTTACTACCACCCCGACCTCGCGCGCGTGACCGGGGCGATGCGCCCCAGCGCGACCTTCAACGCGGCGTTGGCGGCGCTGTAGCGGAGCTTCCTTCGTGGACGGACCTTGTGGCACGCGGTGGCAGCGCGGGCTCAGTCGGCAACGCAAGGCGCCCGGAGGCCATGCACGGTGCATTCGGAGCTGGCACGGCGCGAGAAAGCCCGCGTCGGGTCACTGTTGTCATCTACCATCCGCGCTAGCTTCAGAGGCCTGCAGTGCCGGACCGACCGTCCGGCACTGGCGCGGTGCCATTCCCGTTCTTCCGCCAACCGACACAAGGATCGCTGCAATGACGACACCCGCTGTTCTCGCAAGCGCCGCGGCAGCCCGATTCGCGATCGTCGTGCTGTCGGTGTCGGCATGCCTGCCTCTGTCCGCCAATCCTGGCACTGGCGACGAGACACCAGGCGCCACCCCGATCATCGATGCGTCGGCCATTCGTCGCAGGCCATCCAACCCAACTGCGCCCCCGAGGACAGGGAACCCGAACGATCGCGTGGCGCGCATCTCCGATGGGCGCGTGTTCTATCTCGACGCAGCGGGGGACACGCGGTTCCACGATGCGCACGCGCTGTCCGACGGCACCTGGCTGCTGGCGGGCGAGGCGGCCGATCTCGCCTGGCTGCCGGCGGGTACGCCACGGGTGGCGCTTGGCCTCGGAGGCATTGCCTCGAACGCCCCGGGCCGGATCGGATTCCTCATGCAGGTCTCCGCCGACCTGTCGCAGGTTCGCGCCGTCGCGCACTTCCCTGCCGGGAGCGTGCGCAGCGTCGCGCGCATCCGGACGACCAGCCTGCCGGGAGCCGCGACCGGTGCGGTGTTCGTGTCGGGCCATCGTGACGGCGTTGCGGGCGACGGTTACTACCTTGCACGACTCGACGGGAACTTCGTGCAACGTCTGCCTACCAGCCTGGTCTGGGCGCGCAATGTCGACACCCGCAGCAGCGGCAGCGGAAGCAATTCACACAAGGACCTGCAGCCCTGGGACGTGGGCAGCGACGGCAAGGTGGTGTACACCGAAGGCGCCGCCTTCGCGACCAGCTGGGCGGCCATCCACCGCCTCGACGAAACCGGGGAGCGGGAAGTCGTCGAGCACTGGCGCGCCCACTGGACGCTGCAGGGTGCGGAGTGGCGCGGCACGCCCGCATCAAGCGCACCCGGCGCACTCGGTTACAGCGGGATCGTCATGAAGAACCGGCGTGTGGGGCAGTTGCGCTCTGCCGATGCGTTCGACCAGGCGTGGACGACCGTCGATGAAAACGGCAACCCCGGACGCCGCGGTCGCTGGCCCGACGACTACTACTTCCAGCAGCACTGCGCGTATGAGGCCTGCAGCATCGTGCAGCCTGGATACACCGGCTACCGCGTCGGTGCGAACGACACCCAGCGGGTCGGCGCGATTGCGATCGATCGCCGCGACAACAGCCTGTACTTCGGCTACAGCACCCAGAGTAAGCTGCCCGGTGGCAACCCGGACTTCGAGCCTGCGGTCGTCGCGATGGACGCCGATGGCAGGCAGCGCTGGTGGGCGCGGCTGTATCGCGAAACGACCGCGAACAGCTCCCCTGACCAGTACGTCGATGGACTGGCGATCGACTACTCCAGCGGGGCGCTGGTGGTGCTCGCACGCTCGCATGGAAACAACACGGTCAATTTCTGGAGCGGCAACGCCATCGCCGCCAATCCGGCAGGGAGCGGATACCAGAACCGGTTTACAGGCACGAACGGCAACATCCACCTGTCGTGGCTCGGCAAGTACGCGCTGGGCGACGGACGACTGCAGCACGCGACCTGGATCGGCGAGTTCAACGAGGGCGTCATAGGCGGCGCGCCGCATCCGGACCCGCTGATGGGTGGTTGGCCAAACCCGAACGCCGGCTGGCCCAACCTCAACACCACCCGCTGCCGCAACGCGGTCTCGGTGTATGCAGACGGTTCGGTGCTGGTGAGCTGCACCGGCCGGCGCACCGCCACCACCGTCAACGCCTTCCAGCGGATGCCGCTGCCCGGGCAGCAGGTCGGCACCTGGAACGACTTCGTGCGCGTGTACCTGCCCGATCTTTCCGGGCTGCGCTACAGTTCCCTGATCACCGGCGACTGGAACCGCAGCGATGGCAGCGGTGGCGCCAATACGACCATCGCGGCAGCCGTGCCCGCACGCGGCGGCGTTCTGGCGCTCGGTCACCATCACAAGGACGCGGCAACCGGCCAGCCGCGAGGCGTGCCGATGCCAACACGCAACGTTCCGGCGTGGGGACGGGCGACACCGGCAGGCGAAACGGGGCTGGTGGCGCTGCTGCGCATCTCGCGCCCCGCGAGTGCGCCGGGCCCCTGCAGGATGAAGCGCTGCACCTTGCCCTGACGCCGCCCGCGCGCCGGGCAGCAGCCGGGGAGGCCACGGTCCGGGCTCGCCCGGGGAGCCGCCGCTGACGGGTGCAGGCCGGCGGCAGCGCACGCGCCGCATGCATGCAACGCGGCTTGCATGCAATGCGAAGTTGCCACCGCCACGGCCCGCCATGCGGCAGCGAGAGCGCCCTGTGCGCGGCGGCTGTGGCACCCTGCGCTCCCGATTCGCCATATCTCCGGAGTTGCCATGCGCCGTTCGACGCCCTCCCTGTTGACCTCTGCCGTGCTCGCCACGCTGCTCCCGCTGACGCTCTCGGCCTGCGCCTCATCTTCGCCGGCCATGACTGCCGACGCGGCCGCACAGGCCGCGGGACCTGGCATGGGCGTCTCGGCGCGCGCGCCCGACCCGCTGCTCGACACCGTCCTCGCCGGCAGCTGGCGCTCACGCGACAACGTCGCGCGCGACCAGTACCGCCACCCGCGCGAAACGCTGTCGTTCTTCGGCATCGCCGCCGATCAGGCCATCGTCGAGATCAGCCCCGGCGGCGGCTGGTACACCGAAATCCTGGCGCCCTACGTGCGCGACGCCGGCCAGTACGTCGGCGCGGTGGTCGATCCGGCGGCGCTGCCCGCGGGACGTGCGCGCGAGAACGCCGAGAAGGGCCGCGCGGCGACCCAGGCGCGCTTCGCCGGCGCGCCCGCGCAGTATCGCGGCGCGACGCTGGTGTCGTACGACCCGGGCGCGCCGCGCTTCGGCGCGCCGGCGTCGGCCGACGCGGTGCTCACCTTCCGCAACGTCCACAACTGGCGCATGTCGGGCCAGGCCGAGGGCATGTTCAATGGGTTCTTCGAGGTGCTGAAGCCGGGCGGCGTGCTTGGCGTGGTCGAGCACCGCGCCGACGCCGACGTGCCGTCCGACGACAGCACCGGCTACGTCAGCGAGGCGCAGGTGATCGCGCTGGCGCAGGCGGCCGGCTTCCGACTGGATGCGCGCAGCGAAGCCAACGCCAACCCGCGCGACACCAAGGACCATCCCAACGGCGTGTGGACGCTGCCGCCAGCCAAGCGCCATGACGCCGAGGACGCGCAGAAGTACCTGGCGATCGGCGAGAGCGACCGCATGACCCTGCGCTTCGTCAAGCCGTAACCGGCGCCCGCCGTCGCGCCGCCCCGGTGGCGCGCGCGCGGGCCATGGCACCACCGCCCGGACCCGCTACATGCTGATCGCGTGCAACAAGCCGTTCGGCATGCTCTGCCAGTTCACCGACCGCACCCTACCTGCACGGCCCACGCTGGCCGCACTCGGCCTGCCCGCGGCCGTCTACCCGGCAGGCCGGCTGGACCACGACAGCGAAGGGCTGTTGCTGCTCACCGACGACGGTGCGCTGGCGCATCGGCTGACCGATCCCCGCCACAAGCAGCCCAAGACCTACGTGGTGCAGGTGGAAGGCGCGCCGACCGCAGCGCAGGTCGACGCATTAAGCGCGGGCGTCGTGCTGCGCGACGGCCCGACACGTCCGGCCGGGGTACGGCTGCTGTCAGCACCTCCGGCACTGTGGCCACGCGATCCGCCGGTGCGCGTGCGGCTGACGATTCCCGACGCCTGGCTTGAGCTCACGATTTGCGAGGGCCGCAACCGGCAGGTACGGCGCATGACCGCAGCCGTCGGGCTGCCGACGCTTCGTCTCGTGCGGGTTGCGATCGCCGGCCATCGGCTCGACGCGCTGGCATCTGGCGCCTGGCGACAGATCGTCAAGGACTGAACCATTCATCGAAGATGTGGCGATAGGTCCTCCGTCGCGTTTTGCGGCAGCGGCGCAATGGGTCTTTCTGCTAACGTGCGACGGCGCAGGGATACCGTATTCAGTTTGGTGTCGCCCGCGTCACAAGTCCAAGGATCCCCCTCAGTCCATGACCGCAGCCACACCGGCCTCGGGCCGCATCCTGGTCGTCGACGACCAGCTGGCCAACCTCCGCGTTGTCAGCGCGCTGCTGGCGCGCCACGGCTATGCCGTGGTCACCGCCAAGGACGGCGAGGAAGCGCTGCAGATGGCGTTGGCGCAGGTGCCCGACCTGATGCTGCTGGACATGATGATGCCGGGCATGGACGGCTTCGGCCTGCTGGCCGAGGTCAAGCAGCGACCGGAGCTGCTGCGCCTGCCGGTGGTGTTCCTGACCGCCGCGCACGACCGCGAGCTGCTGCTGCGCGCGTTCGACGCCGGCGCCGTGGACTACGTCACCAAGCCGTTCATGCCGGAGGAGCTGCTGGCGCGCGTCAACGCCCACGTCGGCCTGAAGCTGGCGCGCGACCGGCTGGAGCGCGTGGCCCGCGAGCGCCAGGAGCTCGTCAACCTGGTGGCGCACGACCTCAAGAACCCGCTGACCAGCGTGCTCTTCGCCAGCGACATCCTGCTCAGTGGCGGCGTGCGCAGCGAGCGCGTGCCGCGCTACATGCAGATGATCCAGGACAGCGCGCAGGACGCGCTGGGCTACATCAAGTGCTACCTCGAGACCCAGGCCGACACCGCTGCGCACGGCCGCGCCAACCGCGCAGCGTCGGTCGCGCTGCGCGAGGTGGTGGACTGGATCACCGGGCGCTATGCGCTGCAGCTGGAGGGCCGCGGCTGCCAGCTGCTGCTGGCGGGCAACGCCGAAGGCGTGGTGGCGATGGATGGCCTGGTGCTGCGCCAGGTGGCCGAGAACCTCATCAGCAACGCGATGAAGTACGCGCCCGGCAGCGACGTCGAACTCGCCACCTGCGGCAGCGCGCCGGGGTTCTGGCAGCTGCTGGTCGAAGACCGCGGGCCGGGCATCCCGAAGGCGAAGCAGCGCGAACTGTTCAAGCCGTTCGTGCGCTTGACCGATGTCGATCCCACCGCCGGCGGTACGTCGTCGGGACTGGGCCTGTCGCTGGCCAAGCAGATCGTCGCGCAGGCCGGCGGCCAGCTCTGGTACGAGGACCGCGAAGGCGGCGGCGCGCGCTTCATCATCGAACTGCCGGAGACCGCCAGCGCCTGAGCGCATTGGCGGGTCATGGCGACGCCGGGTGGGCGCACGCTTCGGGTGGGCGCACGCTTGGGGAATTCGCGCGAGGGGAATACACGCGGGGCCCTGACACGATGACGCCGGCACGGGGCCGGCGTCACCGATGGGCGCTCAACGGGGTCCGTCGCGCTGGCGCAGGCGGGGCCTTAGTCGGCGCTGCGGCTTGTCGCAGTCTTCTTCGCGGCACGCTTGCGCGGCGCCGCGCGCTTTGCCTCGATCCGCGTCGCGCGGCCGTCGATGACGCCCTGCTCGGATTTTTTCTGCTGCCGCCGTGCGGCGAACCACAGCAGGCCAGCGCCCGCGGCGGCGGCCAGCGCCATCGCCGGGTTACGGCGGATCAGCGCGCCCGCGACGCGCGTGCCGGTACGGGCCATGCCCAAGGCAGCCCCGGTCTGCAGCAGCTTGCCGGCGCTGTCGGGCAGCGAATGCCGGAGGCTGCCGCCAACCTGCGAGGCCAGCGCGATCGCCTTGTCGGTCAGGGAGTCGGACTTGAAGATGGACATGGGGTTTCCTCGTCGAAGTGATGGCGGCCACATGGCCGGCCGGGCAGGGAGCCGGCGTACGGGGGCGGAGTCTCCCGCCACCGACGTCAGTCCAGCGTGAGCGGCGTCGGCAGGCTGAACGTTCCGCTCAGGGACGCGGCTTGGCGCGGTGCGTCGCCTGTGCGTGCCACGGGTCCTGCGGCCACGGGTGTTTCGGGTAGCGCCCCTGCATCTCGCGGCGGACTTCTGGATAGGTGCGCTCCCAGAAGCCGCGCAGGTCGCGCGTGACCTGCAGCGGCCGGCCCGCGGGCGACAGCAGGTGCAGGGTGAGCGTCACCGCACCATTGGCGATGCGGGGCGTCTCGGCCAGGCCGAACAGTTCCTGCAGCTTGACCGCAAGCACCGGCGCCAGCGGCGCGCCGTCGTCGTCGATGCCGTAGGTGATCGCCCGTTCCTGCCCCGAGGGAACGCGGATGCGCGCTGGCGCCAGCGCCTCCAGCGGCCCGCGCAGTGCACGGTCGAGCCGCGCGTGCAGCGCAGCCGAGAGTCCATCGGGCGACAGTGCGTCGAGCCGCGTGCGGCCGGCGAACGCGGGCGCCAGCCACTGCGCGGCGTCGGCCAGCAGGGCGTCGTCGGACAGGTCCGGCAGCCCCAGCGCCGGCTGCCACGCACGCACGCAGCGCACGCGCGCCCGCCACTGCTGCAGCGCGGGCGTCCACGGCAGCAGTGCCAAGCCGCCAGCGCGCACCGCGTCGGTCAGCGCGGCCGCGGCCGCGGCGGGATCCACGCGACCGCCGGCACGCGCTTCGATGACGATCCCGTCGAAGCGCTGCACGCGCTCGGCGACCAGCGCGCGGCGGTCGCCGTCCCAGCGCACCTCGTCGCGGTCGATGAAACGTTCGCCGAAGGCGTGGCGCAGCGCGGCGACGTCCACCGGCGCGCCGCGCAGCAGCAGCGCGTCGCGCGACTCGTGGCGCAGCTCCACCGCGACCAGCCACGGCTCGCCGACCAGCGCGCTGTCGTCGAACAACCGCGCCATGCGTCCGTTGGCGAGCTGGTAGCGCAGGCGGTCGGTCGCATGCCGGTACGCGATGCGGTCCGGGAACGCGTGTGCCAGCAGTACGCCGAGCACGTGCGTCGACACGGCCGCCGGCGCTTCACCGGAGACGCCCAGCCGTCGTCGCCACTGCCGCGCCGCGGCGTCGATCGCGGCCAGCGCGCCGCGATGGGCATCCGCTGGCGCGCGACCAGCGCGGAATGCCGCCAGCGCCTGCCAGCGCGCTGCGACCGCGTCGGACCTTCCCGCCCCCGCAGCGGCGCGCAGCGGATCGCGCGCCTCGATCAGCGCCGCGAGGTCACAGGCGAGCGCACGCCCTGCCGGCGTGGTCGCGGCCAGCAGCATCGCCGCCAGCCGCGGGTGCGTCCCGAGCGCGAGCATGCTCCGCCCCAACGGCGTCGGCATGCCGTCGTCCTGCAGCGCGGCCAAGCGACGCAACAGGTCGCGCGCGGCGGCGAGCGCCCCGGGAGGTGGTGGATCCAGGAAGCGCACGGCGTCGCTGCCCCAGCCGGCCAGCTCAAGCGCCAACGCCGCCAGCTCGACCTGCGCGATTTCGGGCCGCCGCTGCGGCTCCAGCCGCTGCGACGCCGGCCACAGCCGGTACGCCCATCCGTCGGCGACGCGTCCGGCGCGGCCGGTGCGCTGGTCGGCGGAGGCCTGCGCGATGGCGACCACGTCGAGCCGCGAGAAGCCGCTGCCGGGATCGAACCGCGGCTCGCGTGCCAACCCGCTGTCGACGACCACGCGCACGCCGGACAGCGTCACGCTGCTCTCGGCGACATTGGTCGCCAGCACCACGCGCCGGCGGCCGTCGGCAGCCGGCGCCAGCAGCGCGGACTGCTGTGCCACGGGCAGGTCGCCGTGCAGCGCCAGCACGTCCACCGAATCCACGCCGTCGGCCGGCAGCGCGACGTCCAGTGCGCGCTGCATCCGGTCGATCTCGCGACGGCCGGGCAGGAACACCAGCACGTCGCCGGGATGCGCCGCCAGCGCGTCGACCACCGCGCGTCGGCACTGCGCCTCCAGCGGCTCGTCGCGCCGCGCCGCCACGTGCGCCACCGCGACCGGATACGCGCGGCCCGGGCTGGACAGCTGCGGCGCGTCCAACCACGCCGCCAGCCGCGCGCCGTCCAGCGTCGCCGACATCAGCACGATGCGCAGCCCGGGCCGCATCGAAGCCTGCACGTCGAGCGCCAGCGCCAGCCCGAGGTCTGCCGCCAGGTGGCGCTCGTGGAACTCGTCGAACAGCAGCGCGCCGACCGCCTGGTCGCCGCCCTCGCCCAGCGTCGGGTCGTCCTGCAGCATCCGGGTCAGGATGCCCTCGGTGACGACCAGGATCCGCGTGCGCGGACCGACGCGCGATTCGAAGCGGATGCGGTAGCCGACCGTGTCGCCTGGCGCCTCGCCGAGCTGCCGCGCCATGAACGCCGCCGCCGCGCGCGCGGCCACCCGCCGCGGCTCCAGCATCACGATGCGCTGCCCCGCGAGCCACGGCGCGTCCAGCAACGCCAGCGGCACCTGCGTGGTCTTGCCGGCACCCGGCGGCGCTTCCAGCACCAGCCGCGGATGCGCGGCCAGGCTGTCGCGCACCGCGGGCAGCAGCACATCGATCGGGAACGTCGTCGGCGGAGCGCGTGACATCGCGGCAGGATAGGGCTGCTGCGGTGGCGCGTCGAAACGCGTTGCTAGACTCCAACGATGGATCTCATCGACATCGGCGCGAACCTCACCCACGACAGTTTCGAGGCCGATCGCGACGCCGTGCTGCAGCGCGCGCAAGATGCGGGCGTATCGCGCATCGTGGTGACTGGCGCCAGCCGTGAGGACTCGCCGAAGGCGCTCGCGCTGGCGCTGGCCCACCCGGGCGTGCTCTACGCCACCGCGGGCGTGCATCCGCACCACGCCCTGGAATACACCGAGGAATGCGACGCCGAGCTGCGGGCACTGGCGGCGCACCCGGAGGTGGTCGCGATCGGCGAAGCCGGGCTGGACTACTACCGCGACCTCGCGCCACGGCCGGCGCAGCGACGCGCGTTTTCGCGCCAGCTGCAGATCGCGGCCGACACCGGCAAGCCGCTGTTCCTGCACCAGCGCGACGCCCACGACGACTTCGTCGCGGTGATGAAGGATTTCGACGGCCAACTGGGGCCGGCGGTGGTGCACTGCTTCACGGGTGACCGGCGGGCGCTGTTCGCCTGCCTCGACCGCGACTGGCACATCGGCATCACCGGCTGGCTGTGCGACGAGCGCCGAGGCGCGCACCTGCGCGAGCTGGTGCCGCACATCCCCGCCAACCGGCTGATGGTCGAAACCGACGCGCCCTACCTGCTCCCGCGCACGCTGTCGCCGATGCCGAAGGACCGCCGCAACGAGCCGGCGTTCCTGCCGCACATCGTCGCCGAGCTGGCGCGCGATCGCGGCGAGGAAGTGGCGCTGACCGCGGGTGCGGCGACGGCCACCGCGCGCGCCTTCTTCGGCCTGTCAGCGGAACCCAGGCACCTAGCGTCGATCCCCTGATCGACGAGGTCCACGACTACGACGGCAGCACGGCGCCCGGACAGGCGTTGATTCGACGCTGCATCGCCAGAACCATCGACGTCGTGGTGCCGCTACGGGCGACAGGGCCCGCGGGAACGCGCCTGACCCGGGCTCGCACGCGTAGAGGGGAATGGCCGGAGGTCATGCCTCAGCTTCCTTGCATGCGGCCGGCCTGGGCACAGGCACGTTCGCGGTCTGCCGCACTTGCACCCGCCATCTTCGTTTTGCCCTCGGCGTACCCCGCATCGAACGCTGCATCGAATGCCGGACCCGGCATGCCCGACTGACCCGACAACATGCGTTGCGCTTCCTTCATATCGCCAAGCTGGGCAGCGCTGTAATCGCCGCAAACCTCTGCGAGGGCCAGTATCCCACCGCCAAAGTGCGCCATCTGGGCAGCCACCGGGGCGACGGGGACCACCTGCGATGCGACGGCGGGTTCAGCGGCAGCCGGGGCGGTCGCCGCGTCATTGCTGCACGCCGTCGCTGCAACGACCATGGCCAGCGCCAGGATCAGCTGCCCACGACACGATCTCTGCGAGGTTGCCATGGACTCAACTCCTGTCAGTGGGGAGACGCCGCGGATGTTGACCGGGCGAGCCGGACCTCCGCACTTTGACATCGCCGTACCTGCGGCGCTGGCCAAGCTGTGCATGCGTTCCGGGTGATGGACCTGTTTCCTGCTTCACGGCAACGGGGGCATGTGCAGAAGTACGCCGCCGTAGCTGCGACTGCTCAGAGCCTCACCAGCTCGACGCGACGGTTCAATGCCTTGCCTGCATCGGTTGCATTGTCCGCGACCGCCCTCTCGGCGCCATGGCCCGTCGCCCGCAGCCGGTCCGCCACGATTCCGGCCTCGACCAATGACGCCATGACGGATTGAGCCCGCGCTAGTGACAGCGCCTTGTTGCGGGCGGCGTCGCCGCTGGCATCGGTATGTCCGTCGATCGAGAGTCGCAGTGAGCGGTCGTCGCGCAGCAGCGCCACCACCTGGTCCAGCTGTGGCTGCGAGTCCGGCAGGATGTCGGCCTTGTCGACCGCGAAGTTGACCGCGATCGCGACCCGACCGTCTTCGGCGATGCCCTGCTTCAGCGCATCCGCGGGCAGCAGCGCCGCGGTCTGCTGGAAGCCCTCGCGCTCGACGACGACCCAGCCCGCGATCAGCGGGTCGAGCCGCGCGTGGATCCAGACCTGGCGGCCGTCATCGAGATCGACGCGCCAGGTACTGCGGTCGTCCTCGTCCCAGCTGTACCCGGCAGCGTTCCCATACGGGCTCTTGCGCTCGAAGGAGATGCCCTCTGACGCCGCGACCGGAACAGGCCCGGCGTGCACCAGCGCGCCACCGGCCTCGGCCATCATTGCTTCGAGATGCCGTCGCACCTCGTGCATGGAGGTGGTGTCCTCTTCGGCATCGAAGGCGATCGCGTACGCCTTGCCTTCGACCTCCTCGAACGCCGCACCCGTCCAGAACGGGAACGCGTCGTAGTCGCGCCGCAGCGGCTGATCGCGCTGGTCGTAGCCGGCGGGCAGGATCAGGTACGGGAACTCGCCGGACCAGCGCGCGGTCGGCCGGAACGGCTGCTCGTCGACCGCTACCACCCCGGTGGAGCTGCCGTCATACGCCAGTTGGACCCAGACCGTGCGGTCGGCGCGGCGGATGACGAAGACCGCCGTGGGTGTGGTGGCGTCGTAATTCACTGCGTCGATGTACCCGTGGCCGATCTCATCCTTCAGCGACCCGTAATAGACGTCGCGCTGCAGCGGCCCGTCGTAGACGCGGCGGCCGCCCGCCTGCTCCAGCACCGCCTCGAGATTGCGGCGCACCTCGAGAGGCGAATAGTCCTTGCCCGGCGCCGCGTCGCGGTCGATGCCGATCGCGGCCGACCAGCTCG
Source organism: Luteimonas sp. ANT-B3E (assembly GCA_001683895.1). Classification (GTDB taxonomy): domain Bacteria; phylum Pseudomonadota; class Gammaproteobacteria; order Xanthomonadales; family Xanthomonadaceae; genus Luteimonas. The sequence continues at coordinate 85,827 of LXQJ01000012.1, forward strand.
GTCCCTCGACCCAGTGCACGCCGTGACCAAGCCGGAACGGGAAGCGCGCATAAGCCCGCGTGCGGGCTCTGTTGACGGCCCTATAACCGCGCGGCATGGAAAACACGGGAAGCGCGCCTAGTGCGCCTTGGGTGACCGGCACGCTGTCTGGATCGAACGCCACCTGCGGCACCGGCGTGCCGTCGCGGTCAACCAGGGCCGCGCCAGCGACGCCGCCCGGCGTGACGCTGGCACGGGCCGTCGTCGCGTCGCCTCCGGCCGCGGCAACGTCGGCGGTCGCCGCGGGCGGAGCGGCGCCGGCATCGACTCTTGGCGCTGCTGGTCCGTCGGATGCACCGTTGCATGCCGACAGCGCAGTCAGCAGGACGAGGACAATCAAGGTGGAGCGGGCATGGCGCATGCGACGTCCTTATCGGCAGGCCCGGCGCCTATGCGCCGGACGGGAAGCGGGAATCTACACCGCCACCCGGCACCGTGCGCACAACACGCACACCGCCCACACCGCTGTTGCGCCCCCGGCCAGCATCAGCTGCGCAGCCCCACCCCGCGGCGCAGCAGCCACAGCGCCAGCGCGGCCAGCGCCACCACGAACGTCAGCATCAGCGCGTACGCGATCCACACCGGCACGTCGCTGGTGCCCAGCAGGCCGTAGCGGAACGCGTTGACCATGTAGAACACCGGGTTGGCGTGGGTGGCGGCCTCGGCCCATGGCGGCAGCAGCTTGACCGAATAGAACACGCCGCCCAGGTAGGTGAGCGGGGTCAGGACGAAGATCGGCACGATGGCGACGTCGTCGAACTTCTTGGCATACACCGCGTTGACGAACCCGGCCAGCGAGAAGATCGTCGCGCCCAGCAGCACCGTGGTCAGCGTCACCAGCGGGTGCGGGATGCGCACGCTGGTGAACAGCATCGCGATGCACAGCACGATGATGCCGACCAGCAGGCCGCGCAGCACCGCGCCGGCGACGTAGCCACCCAGAATTACCCAGCTCGGCATCGGGCTGACCAGCAGCTCCTCGACGTGGCGCCCGAACTTGGCGCCGAAGAAACTCGACGAGATGTTGCCGTAACTGTTCTGGATGACGGCCATCATCACCAGGCCGGGCACGATGAACTCCATGTAGCTGAAGCCGTCCATGGTGCCGATGCGCGAGCCGATGAGGCCGCCGAAGATCAGGAAGTACAGCGTCATCGTGATCCCCGGCGGTACCAGCGTCTGGCCCCAGATGCGCAGGATGCGGACCACCTCGCGGCGCGCGATGGTGCGCAGTGCGGTCCAGTTGCGGCGGGTGTCGGAGATCGATGCGAGCTCGCGGACGGCGGGATCGGTGCTCATGCCGACGCCCCCTCAGCCTGCGGCCCGGTCATGCGCACGAACAGCTCCTCGAGCCGGTTGGACTTGGTGCGCATCGAGCGCACCCGGATGCCGGCGGCGTCGAGCGCCGCGAACACGCCGTTGAGGTCCATCGCGCGTGGCTTGTCGACTTCCAGCGTCTGGTCATCGACGCGGCCCAGCTCGGCGCCCGTGATCGTCGGCAGCGTCGCCGGCAACGCGCCGTCGATGTCGAGCACGAAGCCCTCCACGTCCAGCCGCGCCAGCAGCTCGCGCATCGGTCCGTGCGCGACGATGCCGCCGCGGTCGATGATCGCGAGATGGCGGCACAGGTGCTCCGCCTCTTCGAGGTAGTGCGTGGTCAGGATGATGGTAGTGCCGGAGGCGTTGATCTCGCGCAGCGTGGTCCACATGCCGCGACGGATCTCGATGTCGACGCCGGCGGTCGGCTCGTCGAGGATCAGCAGCCGCGGCCGCGTCATCATCGCGCGCGCGATCATCAGCCGCCGCTTCATGCCGCCCGACAGCGTGCGCGCCATGGTGTGCGCCTTTTCCCACAGCTGGGCGCGCCTGAGCTCCTGCTCCGCGCGCACCGTCGCCTCGGCGCGCGGGATGCCGTAGAAGCCGGCGTAGTTGATCAGGATGTCGAGCGGCTTCTCGAACATGTTGAAGTTGATTTCCTGCGGCACCAGGCCGATCAGGCGCATGGCGTCGTCGCGGCGCGCGTGCAGGTCGACCCCGAACACGCGGACCTCGCCGGAGGTCTTGTTGACCAGCGACGAGACGATGCCGATCAGGGTCGACTTGCCGGCGCCGTTGGGGCCCAGCAGCGCGAAGAAGTCGCCGGGGGCCACGTCCAGCGAGGTGCCCTTCAAAGCCTCGACGCCACCGTCATAGGTCTTGCGCAGGTCGCGGATGGACAGCGCCGGCGGGACAGCGTCGCTGGCGGCGTGCGCCAGTGCGCCCGTGGCGGAATGGGGTGTGGTGGCCATGGGGATCCTCGCCGCGGTGGCTGCGGCGGAGCCGCTATTATAGGCGTCCTGCGGAGCGCGGCCCCTCGCCGCCCCGCCGCCCGAGGCAATCCACATCAACGTTCCCCGCACCTTCCCGCTCAGGCTCGTCGGTCGCCGCATGCTGGCCCCGACCATCGCGCACCTGTCATTCGTCCGCGACGACGGACTGCCGCTGGACTTCATACCGGGGCAGTTCGTGCAGGTGCATTTCACCTACGCCGACGGCACCGCCACCAAGCGCAGCTATTCACTCGCAACGATCCACGACCACGCCATCGGCCCGGGCGAGGCGGTGGACATCGCGGTCAGCTACGTGCCCGGCGGCTCGGCGACGGCGCTGTTCGAGAGCCTCGACATCGACGGCGTGGTGCAGGCCAGCGGTCCCTACGGCCGCTTCTGCCTGATGCCGGCTGACACCAACGCGCGCTATTTGCTGATCGCAACCGGCACCGGCGTCACCCCGTACCGGGCGATGCTCCCGCTGCTGGAGCAGCAGGTCGTCGAACGAGGACTGCAGGTGGTGGTGCTGTTCGGCGCGCGCTCGCCCGAAGAGCTGCTGTACGGCGACGAGTTCCGCGCCGCCGCCGCGCGCCACCCGGGCCGCTTCCGCTTCGTGCCGTGCTTCTCGCGCGAACTGCCGGACCCGGGCTCGGCGCACTCGCACGACGACGTCCGCCACGGCTACGTGCAGCAGTTCATCGACGAGTTCGCGCCGACCGCCGACGACGACATCGCCTATCTCTGCGGCAACCCGAACATGGTCGACGCCTGTTTCGAGGCGCTGAAGGCGCATGGCTTGCCGGTACCGCAGATCCGCCGCGAGAAGTACGTCAGCAGCAAATAGTTGTGCGGCCTGTCAAGGTTGCTTGACAACGCGCGTCGACGCCGGCATCCTCAATGTCAAGCTTCCTTGACAGGCCATGCCGATGCGTCCCAACCACGTCCGCTACCGCCGCCAGCTGCTGGCCTCGATGCTCGCCTACGTCGTGGTCCTGTGGGCCGCGGTCTACGCGCAGCGCCTGATCGAACCCCTGCCGCTGCGTACACTGGTCGCGCTGCTGCCGCTGGTGCCGCTGGCCTTTGCGGCGCGCGCGATGCTGCGCCACGTGCGCGCCTGCGACGAGCTCGAACAGCGCATCGAGCTGGAGTCGCTGGCTGTCGCCGCGCTGGTGCTGACGATGGGGACGTTCGCGCTGGGCCTGCTGTCGATGGCGCGTGTGGTGTCGATCGACGGCACGGTGGCGCTGGTGTGGATCCTGCCGCTGTTCATCCTGCTGCACGGCGCCTGCCGCCATGTCGCGCACCGGCGCTACCGGTAGGGCGCTGGCAGTGAAAAGCCACGTACGTCAACTCCGCGACGCCGAGGGCTGGTCGCAGGCCCGGCTGGCGGAGCTGCTGGGCGTGTCGCGGCAGACCGTCAACGCGATCGAGACCGGCAAGTACGACCCGAGCCTGCCGCTCGCGTTTGCCATCGCGGCATTGTTCTCGCGCCGCATCGAGGACATCTTCCTGCCTGGCGGTTGAGCGCCGGCCTGGAGCGGTCACGTTCCGCCCGTCGCACCGTCATGGTTCCACACGCGCCACCACCAAGGACCTCCGCACCATGCGCACGCCCCTCGCGTCTCCATTGATCCTGTCGACCGCGCTGGCACTTGCCGCCTGCGCGCCGACGACCGGCGATCCCGCCGTCGCACGCGACGGACGGCTGCAGTACGGCAGCCTCGCGTTCACGCCGTGTTCGCTGGCCACCACCGGTGCCGACGCCGTCGAGGCGCAGTGCACCACGCTCGATGTCCCCGAGAACCACGACGCACCCGAGGGCCGCACGATCACGCTGGCGATCGCCTGGCTGCCGGCGCGCGGCCTCGCCGAAGACGACCCGATCTTCATGATCGCCGGCGGGCCCGGCCAGTCGGCCCTGGAATCGTATCCGCAGGTGGACCGCGCCTTTGCCGACGCGCGCCGCAACCGGCACGTGGTGCTGGTCGACGCCCGCGGCACGGGCGGCTCGCATCCGCTGAAGTGCAAGGGCGCCGATGGCGACAACGCCTTCGTCGACGCCAACGACGCCACCCCCCAGGGCGCGGCGGCGTTCGCCGTGCGCTGCCGCGACGCACTGTCGAAGACGACCGACCTGCGCTTTTACGGCACCGCCGACCACGTGCGCGACCTCGACCTGGTGCGCCGGCGGTTGGGCGCGGAGCGCATCAACCTGGTCGGCATTTCCTACGGCACGCGCGTGGCGCAGCAGTACGCCGCGCGCCATCCTGGCCACGTGCGCACCGTGGTGCTCGACTCGGTGGTGCCCAACACGCTGGCGCTGGGCCAGGACCACGCGCGCAACCTCGAGGCGGCGCTGGAGACGCAGTTCGCGCGCTGCCGCGACGTGCCGGCGTGCGGCGACAGCCTCGGCGACCCGCGCCGCCAGCTGGACGCCGTCCGCGACGCGCTGCGCGCCGGCGGCATCGCACCGGTGCGCTTCCGCGACCCGGTCGGCGGTGCGTGGCGCACCGAGGTGCCGCAGTACGGCGACCTCGCCGCGCTGCTGCGCATGTACTCCTACCAGCCGCTGGCGGCGGCCACGCTGCCGCTGCTGCTGCACGAGGCATCGGAGGGCCGCTACGAGGCGCTGCTGGCGCAGTCGCGGATGCTGACCGACAGCATCGGCGACAGCATCATGCACGGCATGCAGCTGTCGGTGATGTGCACCGAGGACGCCGCCGACATGCGCATCGACGATGGCGACGCCGCCACCGTTCTCGGCAACGAGCTGGTTGTTTTCTCGCAGGCGCAGTGCGCGGTGTGGCCGAAGGGCGCGCGCGACCCGGCGTTCCGCACGCCACTCGCGGGCGGCGTGCCGCTGCTCGCGATCAGCGGCGAGTTCGACCCGGTGACCCCGCCGCGCTACGGCGACGAGGTCGTCGCCACCCTGCCCAATGCCCGCCACCTGGTGCTGCCGGGCCAGGGCCACAACGTGATCGGCGCCGGCTGCATGCCCAAGCTGTTCGCGCAGTTCGTCGAGCGCGCCGATGCCTCCGCGCTGGATGCCGCGTGCCTCGCGCGCTTGTCACCGCTGCCGCCGTTCGCCGGCAACCATGGCTGGGAGCCCTGAGATGATCGACGTCGAGAACCTGCACAAATCGTTCAAGACCCGCACCGGCAGCGTGCACGCGGTGCGCGGGGTCGGGTTCACCGCCCGAGACGGCGAGATCACCGGCCTGCTCGGCCCCAACGGCGCCGGCAAGACCACCACGCTGCGCATGCTGTACACGCTGATGACGCCCGACGAGGGCCATGTCCGCGTCGACGGTCTCGACGTGCGCACGCACGCCACCGAGGTGCGGCAGCGGCTGGGCGTGCTGCCCGACGCGCGCGGCGTCTACAAGCGGCTGACCGCACGCGAGAACATCGCCTATTTCGGCCAGCTGCACGGTCTGGACCGCGACACCATCGCGCACCGCACCGCCGGGATGGCGAAGACCCTCGGCATGGAGGACTTCCTCGACCGGCGCACCGAGGGCTTCTCGCAGGGGCAGCGCACCAAGACCGCGATCGCGCGCGCGCTGATCCACGACCCGCGCAACGTGATCCTCGACGAGCCCACCAACGGCCTGGACGTGATGACCACGCGCGGGCTGCGGGCGTTCCTGCTGCAGCTGAAGGCCGAGGGCCGCTGCGTGATCTTCTCCAGCCACATCATGCAGGAGGTGGCGGCGCTGTGTGACCGCATCGTGGTCATCGCCGGCGGCGAGGTCCGCGCCAACGGCACGCCCGACGAACTGCGCGCGCAAAGCGGCGAAGACAACCTTGAGGACGCGTTCGTCGCCCTCATCGGCACCGAGGAGGGCCTGTCGGCATGAACACCCAAGACACCACGCAGCAGCGCCGCGGCGGCATCGCGCGGCTGTTCGACCACGGCGTGTTCGCGGTAGCGCGCAAGGAGCTGCGCGACCTGTTCCGCGACCGGCGCACGGTGATGATCGGCCTGCTGATGGGGCCGATCCTGTTCCCGGTGCTGATCCTGGGCCTCGGCGCGATGGCCGAGAAGCGCGCGCGGACCCAGCTGGAGTCCACGCTTGAACTCCCGGTGATTGGCGCCGAGCAAGCGCCCAACCTGGTGCGCTACCTCGCCAGCCAGAACATCGCGCCGAAGCCGGCCCCGGCCGACCCTGACCGCGACGTGCGCGAGCAGGCGTACGACGTGGTGCTGCGCATTGCGCCTGACTACGCGCAGGACTGGCGCGGCAGCCGTCCCGCCGGGGTGGAGCTGATCTACGACAGCTCACGGCAGGATTCGCGCATTCCGGTGGACCGCCTGCGGCTGGCGCTGGCGCAGTACGGGCAGCAGGCGGGTGCGCTGCGCGGCCTGTCGCGCGGCAGCAGCCCGCAGCTCGGCAACGCACTGCAGATCGCGCAGCGCGACGTCGCCACGCCGGAGGCACGGCGCGGCATGCTGCTGGCCTTCCTGCCGTACCTGCTGATCCTGTCGGCCTTCATCGGCGGCGCCTACCTGGTGATCGACGTGACCGCCGGCGAGCGCGAGCGGCAGTCACTCGAGCCGCTGCTGGCGACACCCGCGGCGCGCAGCGCAATCATGAGCGGCAAGATCCTGGCCGCCACGCTGTTCGGGATGCTCAGCCTGCTGCTGATCCTGGTAGCGTTCAAGCTGAGCTTCGCGTTCGCGCCGCGCGCGATGCAGCTGGTCGACGTGTCGACGCCGATGCTGCTGCAGCTGCTGGTGGTGCTGCTGCCGATGGTGCTGATCGGCACCACGCTGCTGACCCTGATCTCGGCCAGCGTCAAGTCGGTGAAGGAGGCCCAGAGCTACATGAGCATGCTGATGCTGCTGCCGATCATCCCGACCGTGGTACTGCTGGTGAATCCGGTGAAGAACGCACTCTGGCAGTTCGCGGTGCCGTTCCTGGCGCAGAACCAGATGCTGCTGAAGCTGATCCGCAGCGAGTGGATCAGCACGCAGGAGTGGGCGGTGTACCTGGGGGCGGGATTCGGGCTGGGCCTGCTGCTGTGGCTGCTGGCCGCGCGCCTGTACCACCGCGAGAAGCTGGCGATCTCGGCCTAGGCGACGGCCGTCGACGCGCGGCCCGCGGCGCGCATGTCGCCGGCGGGCTGCAGCGGATCGTCGTCAGCCGCCCGGGTTGAAGCCGATCGTGCGACGGGTAGTCACGGGCGCGGCGACCGGCTCGAAGCGCCAGCGGCGCACGGCGGCGACCGCCTCGCGGTCGAACACACGCGGCGGGTTGGAACGCACCACGCGGGCGTTGGCCACCGATCCGTCCGGGTTGACGGTGAACTCGACCTGCACCTCGCCGGACTGCCCCGTGCGCAGCGCATCCGCCGGATAGCGCGGCGCCGGGGTGCTGATCGCGCGCAGCTCGGTGTTGGCCGCGGCGGGCGCCGGGGTCGGCGCCGGTCGTGGCGCGGCTTGTGCGGCCTGCTGCGCCGCGCGCTGCGCGGCTGCCTGCTCCTCGGCGCGCGCGGCGGCCGCGCGCTGTTCGGCCTCGCGCTGCGCGGCGGCCTGCGTTTCGGCCTGTTGCTGCGTTGCCAGCTGCTGTGCGGCCTGCTGTTGCTGCTGCTGCTGCTGGGTAGCACGCTCCGCCGCCAGCTCGACCTGGCGCGCGGCTTCCTGCGTAGCGGTCAGCTGCTGCTCCGCCGCGCGCCTGGTCACGGCTTCCTGCGCCGCCGCGATCGATGCCTTGAGCCGGGGCAGCGCCGGGTGCCGCGCGTCGGCCTTCTCGATCAGCGCCTGCAGCCGCTGCGCCTCGGTGAAGTCCTCGCGGTCGCGGCTCTGCTCCGTGGCGATGACCGCCATCGGCATCAGGTCGGTCAATGCGCTGGACACCCCGGCGTCGGCCGGCTGCTTGTCGCGCAGCGCGAGGTTGTATTCCATGGCGTTGTCGCCCGCCGGTGCGTACAGCTTGCTCTGGGCATACGCTGCCCGGGCGCGGTCACGCAGCTGCTCGACCCCGAGCGCGGCGACCTCGGCGGAAACCGCCGACGCCGGCGTCGGCGCGGGCGCGGCGACAGCCGCGGGATCCGCTGCGGCGTCGGCAGGCGCGGGCTCGTCACGCTCGCAAGCGGACACCAGCAGCGCGATGGCGGCCCCGAGCGCGAGCGCCCCCGACCACTGCTTGACGGCGGATGGGTGCAGGGCACCCCTGTTCTTGACTGACATCAACGACTCTCCCCTGTCGGTGCGCGGCGCGCAGCATGGCGTAGGACGCGGCAGCGGCGACCGTTTGTCAACTCCCGGCGCCTGCCCCGCCCCCGCGCGCGATGCTACTTGCCGATGCAGAAGGTCGCAAAAACGTGGCCCAGCAGCTGGTCCGGCGTCACCCGGCCCGTGACCTCCCCGAGCGCATCGTGGCCGGCGCGCAGCGCCTCGGCGGCGAGCTCCAGCGCTTCATCGCGCAGCGCCTCGCCCGCGGCGGCGAGTTCGCCGCCGGCGCGGCCGATCGCCTCGACGTGACGCGCGCGGGCGGTAAACGCGCCGCCAACTTCGTCGCCGCCGTCGCCGGACGCGATATCACGCAGTCGCGCCGCCACTTCGGCGACACCGTCGCCGTTCAGCACAGACAGGCGCAGGTGCCCGGCTGGCAGCGGCATGCCCCCGACCGCCTCGCCCAGGTCGCACTTGTTGAGGAGCCACAACACCCGTGGCGCGTCGGCAATGGCCGCCTCGATATCGGCGCGTCCACGCTCCGGTGCCAGGGCGTCCAGCACCGCGATTGCCACGTCGGCGCGCGCAAGCTCGGCGCGAGCGCGGCGCATGCCCTCGCGCTCGATGTCGTCGCCGCCCTCATGCAGGCCGGCCGTGTCGACCAGGGTCAGCGCAACGCCGTCTAGTTGCACGGTCTCGCGCAGCAGGTCACGGGTGGTACCGGCGGTCGCGGTGACGATGGCGCGGTCGGTGGCGGCGAGCGCGTTGAGCAGCGAGCTCTTGCCCGCGTTCGGCGGGCCGACGATCACCGCATGCAGGCCATCCCGCAGGCGCAGGCCCCGGCTCGCGTCGGCCTGCAGCTGTGCGACCGCGGTGCGGGCCGCTTCCAGCCGCGCGCCAAGTGCGTCGATGCCGAGCGTCTCCAGCGGTTCATCGACGAAGTCGATCAACGCCTCCACCTGCACACGGATCGCCAGCACCGCATCCGCCAGCGCATCGACACGCGCGGAAAAGACGCCCTCGAGCGAGCGCCGCGCCGCCCGCGCCGCGCGCAGGTCGCCGGCGGCGATCAGGTCGGCCACGGCCTCGGCCTGGGCGAGGTCCAGCTTGCCGTTGGCGAACGCGCGCGCGCTGAATTCGCCGGCGAGCGCGCGGCGGGCACCGAGCGCGCAACAGCGGTCCACCAGCGCCTGCAGCAGCGGCGGGCTGCCGTGCGCCTGCAGCTCGGCCACGTCCTCGCCGGTGAAGCTGGCCGGAGCGTCGAACAGCAGCGCAATGCCGTCGTCGATCACGCTGCCGTCGCCGTCGCGCAGCTGCACGTGGCGCGCGCGACGCGCGGGGAGCGCCACGCCGCCGCAGACCGTCGCGGCAACGGCGTGCGCGCGCGGACCGGACATCCGCACGATGCCGACCCCGCCGGCGCCGGCTGGCGTGGCGATGGCGACGATGGTGTCGGTGTCGGCGTGGGTCTCGACGATGGCAGGTGCCCCGCGGCGCCGGTCGCGCGCCCGCGCGGACCGCGGGCGACGCAGGCCGGAGTTGATCAGGCCGGCGTCGCCGGAGCCTCGGCGTACTTGCGGATCAGCAGCCACTGCTGCAGCAGGCCGAGCGTGCCGTTGGTGACCCAGTACAGCACCAGGCCCGCCGGGAAGAAGATCATGATCGCGCCGAACACGATCGGCATGAACTGCATCATCTTCTGCTGCATCGGGTCCATGCCGGTCATCGGAGACAGCTTCTGCGTCGCCCACATCACCGCGATGTTGATAACCGGCAGGATGTAGTACGGGTCCTGCGCGGTGAGGTCCTGGATCCACAGGATCCACGGGGCATGGCGCAGTTCGACCGACTCCAGCAGCACCCAGTACAGCGCCAGGAAGATCGGCATCTGCAGCAGGAGCGGCAGGCAGCCACCAACCGGGTTGATCTTCTCCTTCTTGTACAGCTCCATCATCGCGACCTGGAACTTCTGCCGGTCGTCGCCGTAGCGTTCCTTGAGCTGCGCGACGCGCGGCTGGAACTTGCGCATCCTGGCCATCGACTTGTATTGCGCCGACGACAGCGGGAACAGCGCCAGCTTCACCAGTACCACCAGGCCCACGATCGCCCAGCCCCAGTTGTTCACCAGGCCATGCACCAGGTCGAGGATCCAGAACAGGCCCTCGCCGAGGAACGCGAAGATGGAGAAGCGGCTGTAGTCGACCGCGCGGTCGAGGCCCGGGACGTCCTGCGCCTTGATCTGGCCGACCAGCTTGGGCCCGACCCAGATGCGCGCGGTGGTGGCGGCCTCGGTGCCGGGGGCGACGCTGATGCCGGGACCGACGGCGCGGATGAAGAACCGGCCCGCGGTGCCGTCTGCGCCGACAGAGATCGTGGAGGTGTCGACGTTGTCCGGGATCCAGGCGCTGAAGAAGTGGTGCTGCAGGAACGCCAACCAGGCACCGCCGGCCTGGCGGTCGAGCGGACCGTCGTCGACGAAGTCGCCGAATGCGCGCCGCTCGTAGCCTTCCTGACTGCTGAACCAGGTCGCCCCGCTGAAGCTGAAGGATTCCGGGTTGGTCATGCCGCGCTTGACCACCGGCGGCACGCGGATCAGCTGCCGGTAGGCGAAGCCCTGCCATTCGGACGCACCGGCGTTGGCCACCGTGTCGCGCACCGTGATGGCATAGCTGCCGCGCGCCAAGGTGTAGCTACGGCGAATGGTGACGCCGTCATCGCCGCGCCAGATGAAGGGAACCACCAGCTGGTCCTGTCCCTGGGCGAGCGCAAGCGCACCGGGCGCACCGTCGTAGACGAACCCGCTTTCATGGGTGGGCGCCGCGTTGCTGCCGCTGACCCAGCCGCTCTGCGCGGCGTAGAAGGTCGCGGGATCGCTGTCGAACAGCTTGACCGGCGGACTGCCGGCATCCTTGGTCCGCGGATAGCCGAGCAGCTCGGCGTCGGTGACCGCACCGCCCGACAGCGACAGGCGCAGCACGTCGGTGGTGACGCTGACGCTGCCTGCATCGGTCGCGGGGCCGGCGCTCGCCTGCGGCATAGCGCCGGCCAGCGGGACGGCTGGCGCGGCGGGCACCGCGCCGGCTGCCGCGGCGCCTGGCGTCATCGCGCGCGGCGCTGCCGGGATGCTGCCCGTGGCGGGCGGTGCGCCGGTGGTCGTCGCCTGAGCGGGCGTCGTGGCAGGCGCGCTGCGCTCCTTGCTCCACTCCATCCACAGCAATGTCGCCACCATGAACCAGGCAACGATCAGGAAGGTGCGGGTCTGGTTCATCGGGCGGGCAGGCTCATTCGCCGGACGAGGCCGGTACGGGATGGAGGGGAGACGCGCGGCCGGGCATTGTGCCGGGCGGGGTCGGCAGGGGCAACGCGCCAGCGCGCCGTAACGCGTCGACCAACGCCTGCTGCAGCGCCGACTGGTCGCTGCGTGCGGCCAACGGTCGCGCGACCACCACGTAGGCGCCGCTGGCGAGCTGATGCCGCAGGTGGCGAAACTGTTCGCGCAGCGCGCGCTTGATGCGGTTGCGGCCGACCGCACGGCGGTCGACCTTGCGCGAGACCGCCAGGCCCATGCGCGCGCCGTCGCCATCGGGGCGCCAGTGCAGCGCCAGCAGCGGTGATGCGGTACGCTTGCCCTCCGCGAACACGCGGTCGAACTCGGGGCGCGCGCGGACGCGCGCCTCGCGCGGGAGGCAGCGATTCATCGTCGGGACGTCGTGGGTGGAGCTGCGGTCGGCATGCGCGACCGCGACCGGCACGATCAGGCCGTGAGGCGCTTGCGGCCCTTGGCGCGGCGACGGGCGAGGATCTTGCGGCCGTCTGCGGTCGCCATGCGCGCACGGAAGCCGTGGTCACGCTTGCGCTTGAGGTTGCTGGGCTGGTACGTGCGCTTGGTGGCCATGACGGACTCGGACGGGACGCTGAAAGAACCGGCGATTCTAGGGCGTGGTCCGCTGGCGGGTCAAGCCGGAGGCTGGTTGGGGCACAAATGCGCACCTTCCACCGCGCGGCAGGCGGGACCGGATGGTAGTCTGCGGCATCCCCGTCCACCCAGGTCGCGCCTGCGCCACGCACGCCCGGCGGGGCGACCGTCTGTCATCGAGAAGCCGAACTGCATGGATCCCTGGCCGCGCTGCCTCGAACGCCTGGAAGCGGAATACCCGGCCGAGGATGTGCATGCGTGGCTGCGCCCGCTGCAGGCCAGCCGCCGGGACGACACGACCGTGCTGTACGCGCCCAACGCCTTCGTCCGTGACGAGGTCCGCACCCGCTACCTCGACAGGATCCGTGAGCTGCTCGGTCATTTCGCCGGCAGTCCGGACGTGATGCTGGAGATCGGCTCGCTGCCGCGGGCGGCGATGCCCGCGATCGACGCCGCAGCCCTGCCCACGCCACGCCTTCAGGGGCTGATGCCGTTCCAGGGCAACCTGGATGCGCACTACACCTTCGACAACTTCGTGGAAGGCCGCAGCAACCAGCTGGGCCGTGCCGCAGCCTGGCACGCGGCGCAGAAGCCCGGCGACCGCGCCCACAACCCGCTACTCCTCTACGGGGGCACCGGGCTGGGCAAGACGCACCTGATGTTTGCGGCGGGCAACGCGATGCAGCGCCAGAATCCCGGTATGCGCGTGCTGTACGTGCGCTCCGAGCAGTTCTTCAGCGCGATGATGAAGGCGCTGCAGGAAAAGGCGATGGACGGCTTCAAGCGCCAGTTCCAGCAGGTCGACGCGCTGCTGATCGACGACATCCAGTTCTTCGCCGGCAAGGACCGCACGCAGGAGGAGTTCTTCCACACATTCAACGCGCTGTTCGACGGCCGCCAGCAGATCATCATGACCTGCGACCGCTTCCCGAGGGAGGTCGAGGGTCTGGAGCCACGGCTGAAGTCGCGGCTGGCCTCGGGCCTGAGCGTTCCCATCGACCCGCCCGACTTCGAGACCCGCGCCCAGATCGTACTGGCCAAAGCGCGGGAGCGCGGCGCCGACATCCCCGAGGACGTCGCGTTCCTGATCGCCAAGAAGATGCGCTCCAACGTGCGCGACCTCGAGGGGGCGCTGAATACACTGGCGGCGCGGGCCAACTTCACAGGCCGCGCGATCACCCAGGAGTTCGCGCAGGAAACGCTGCGCGACCTGCTTCGCTCCCAGCAGCAGTCCATTGGCGTCGGCAACATCCAGAAGACCGTGGCAGACTACTACGGCCTCCAGATCAAGGACTTGCTGTCGAAACGGCGCACCCGCTCGCTGGCGCGTCCGCGCCAGGTGGCGATGGCGCTGACCAAGGAACTGACCGAACACAGTCTGCCGGAGATCGGCGACGCCTTCGCCGGTCGCGACCACACCACCGTGCTGCACGCCTGCCGGCAGATCAGGCACCTGATGGAGGCCGACGGCAAGCTGCGCGAGGACTGGGACAAGCTGATCCGAAAGCTGAGCGAGTGAGGTGAGGTGATGATCGTTGACGGGGCAAATGCGGGACCCCCATCCAGCCAAGGTGGTCCGGTCGGCAAGTGCGGTACAAGCTGTGGATATCCTGCGGTAACAGCTCCGCCGGAAAAGTTGTCCACAGCTTGCAGGAGGCGCCGACAGCAACTTGTACACCCACTCTCGTCGACATAAATATCTTTAAAATCAATAACTAGAATTACTTACCACCGGCTTTTCGCGACTCCATCACCACCGTCTTTTGATATATATCCATTTATTGAAGCTTGGCCCAGGGGATCAACCGGCATGCGTTTCAGTCTGCAGCGAGAAGTGTTCCTCAAGCCTCTGGGCCAGGTCGTCAACGTGGTCGAGCGTCGTCAGACGCTCCCCGTGCTGGCCAACCTCCTGGCCGTCGTCAGCGACGGACAGCTGTCTTTGACCGGTACCGACCTGGAAGTCGAAATGGTGGCCCGCTGCGCGGTCGACGACGCGGAATCCGGTGACGCGACGATTCCGGCGCGCAAGCTGTTCGACATCGTGCGTGCCCTGCCCGACGGCAGCCGGGTCACGGTGTCGCAGGTCGGCGACAAGATCACGGTGCAGGCAGGGCGCAGCCGATTCACGCTGGCCAGCTTACCCGCGAACGATTTCCCGTCGGTGGACGAAGTCGAGGCCACCGAGCGCGTGACCGTGCCCGAGGCCGCGCTGAAGGAGTTGATCGAGCGCACCGCATTCGCGATGGCACAGCAGGACGTGCGGTACTACCTGAATGGGCTGCTGTTCGACCTCGCCGACAAGCGCCTGCGCTGCGTCGCCACCGATGGCCATCGGCTGGCACTCTGCGAGGCGGCGCTGGACGAAGCGGTGCAGACCAAGCGCCAGATCATCGTGCCGCGCAAGGGCGTGCAGGAGCTGCAGCGGCTGCTGGAAGGCGGCGACCGCAGCCTTGAGCTGGAGATGGGTCGCAGCCATATCCGCGTGAAGCGGGACGATGTGACTTTCACCAGCAAGCTGATCGATGGCCGCTTCCCCGATTACGAAGCTGTGATCCCGATCGGGGCCGACCGCGAGGTAAAGGTCGATCGCGAGGTGCTGCGCGCGGCGCTGCAGCGCGCGGCGATCCTCTCCAACGAGAAGTACCGAGGCGTTCGCCTCGAGGTGTCACCCGGCCAGCTGCGCATCAACGCCCACAATCCGGAGCAGGAAGAGGCGCAGGAAGAGATCGAGGCAAACACCAAGGTCGATGGGCTGGCAGTAGGCTTCAACGTCAATTACCTTCTCGACGCGCTGTCCGCGCTGCGCGACGAGACTGTAGTGATCGCGCTGCGCGACGCTAATTCCTCTGCGCTGGTGCGCGAGGCGACAAACGAGCGTTCGCGGCATGTCGTGATGCCTCTGCGGCTTTGATGTCGCAGGCGTTCCACGTGGAACATCGACGCCCGGACCTGTCCGGGCGTCTTGCTGAGGGCAACCGGTGTTGATCCGTCGGTTGGAGGTCAGCAACGTCCGAAGTATCCGCCACACCTCCCTGCACCCCGCCCCCGGCCTCAACGAGTTCGTTGGCGGCAACGGCGCCGGCAAGACCAGCCTGCTCGAGGCGCTGCACGTCCTCGCATACGGTCGAAGCTTTCGAGCGCGGGTTCGCGACGGATTGGTGCGCTCGGGTGAGGACGCGCTGTCGATCTTCTGCGAATGGCGCGACGCCGAGGACGCGTCCCTGCGACGGGCCGGGCTGCGCCACGCAGGCAGTACCTGGCAGGGGCGCCTGGACGGGGCGGCCGTCAGCCATCTGGGGGAGTTGTGCGCGGCGTTCATGGTGGTCTGCTTCGAGCCGGGAAGCCATGCGTTAGTCTCAGGCACCGGTGAGCCCCGCAGGCGGTTCATGGACTGGGGCCTGTTCCACGTGGAACCAGGCTTCCTTGCCCTGTGGCGTCGTTACAGCCGCACGCTGAAACAGCGCAACAGCCTGCTGAAGAGCGGTGCGCCGCGGGGGCATCTCGAGGCCTGGGACCATGAGTTGGCAGACGCGGGCGAGACGCTGACCACGCGGCGCGAGCTGTACCTTGCTCGGCTGCATGAAGGCCTCGCACCGATCCTCGGGCATATCGCCCCGATGCTGGGTGACGTCGCGATGCGCTTCGAACCCGGATGGCGCCGTGGCGAGATCTCGCTGGCAGATGCGCTGTTGCTGGCGCACGATCGGGACCGGCTGGTGGGCCACACGACGGTAGGGCCCCATCGCGCCGACTGGCGGCTGTCGTTCGCGGCGGCGCCGCATGGGGAATCGTTGTCGCGTGGCCAGGCCAAGCTGGCCGCGCTCGCCTGCCTGCTGGCCCAGGCGCGCGACTGCGCCGAGACCCGCGGCGGATGGCCGGCGATCGCTCTCGACGATCTGGCATCGGAACTGGATCCGGGACATCGCCGTCGGGTCCTGGAGACTCTGGCAGGCACCGGTGCCCAGGTGTTTCTCACGGGCACAGAGGGCACCGGCGCCCCGGGCGCCACGTTGTTCCACGTGGAACACGGCCAGATCATTCCGGCCTGAGCCGGCCCCGGGCCCTGCCGACCGGCAGTGGTATAATGGCGGCTCCGTGCCCTTTAGATTCCGTGCCCTTTAGATAATGTGTCGCGGCTGCCGCCCGCGGCGCGGCCAGGGCGCTGCACAGACCGCTGAAGGCCCGCATGATCGACGACGCCGTTCCCGTTCCAGACGCCCTTCCGAACAGCAACTACGACTCCAGCAAGATTACGGTCCTGCGCGGCCTGGATGCCGTCCGCAAGCGGCCTGGCATGTACATCGGCGACGTCCACGACGGGACCGGCCTGCACCACATGGTGTTCGAGGTCGTCGACAACTCGGTCGACGAGGCGCTGGCGGGCCACGCCGATGACATCGTGGTGACGATCCACGAGGATGCGTCCGTGTCGGTATCCGACAACGGCCGCGGCGTGCCGGTCGACATCCACAAGGAAGAAGGCGTGTCGGCGGCCGAGGTCATCATGACCGTTCTCCACGCCGGCGGAAAATTCGACGACAACAGCTACAAGGTCTCGGGTGGACTGCATGGCGTGGGCGTGTCCGTGGTCAACGCGCTGTCGGAGCACCTGACGCTCGACATCTGGCGCGACGGCTTCCACCATCGGCAGGAGTACGCGCTCGGCGAGCCGATGTACCCGTTGAAGCAGCTGGCTGCGTCCGACAAGCGCGGCACGCTGCTGCGCTTCAAGCCCGCGGTGGACATCTTCACCGACATCGAATTCCACTACGACATCCTCGCCAAGCGCCTGCGCGAGCTGTCGTTCCTCAATTCCGGCGTCAAGATCGTGCTCGTCGACGAGCGCGGCGAAGGCCGTCGCGACGTGTTCGAGTACGAGGGCGGCATCCGCTCGTTCGTGGAGCACCTGGCGCAGCTGAAGACGCCGCTGCATCCCAACGTGATCTCGGTCACCGGCGAGCAGAACGGCATCACCGTCGACGTCGCGCTGCAGTGGACCGACTCCTACCAGGAGACGATGTTCTGCTTCACCAACAACATCCCGCAGAAAGACGGCGGCACCCACCTCATCGGTTTCCGCGCCGCGCTGACGCGGACCCTGAGCAACTACATCGAGCAGAACGGCATCGCACGGCAGGCCAAGGTCTCGCTGTCGGGCGACGACATGCGCGAGGGCATGATCGCGGTGCTGTCGGTCAAGGTGCCCGACCCCAGCTTCTCGTCGCAGACCAAGGAAAAGCTGGTCAGCTCCGACGTGCGTCCGGTGGTGGAGCACACCTTCGGGGCGCGGCTCGAGGAGTTCCTGCAGGAGAACCCGCACGAGGCGCGCGCCATCGCCGGCAAGATCGTCGACGCCGCGCGTGCCCGCGAGGCCGCGCGCAAGGCGCGCGACCTGACCCGCCGCAAGGGCGCGCTCGACATCGCCGGCCTGCCGGGCAAGCTGGCCGACTGCCAGGAGAAGGACCCGGCGCTGTCGGAACTCTTCATCGTCGAGGGTGACTCCGCCGGCGGCTCGGCCAAGCAGGGCCGCAACCGCAAGACCCAGGCCATCCTGCCGCTCAAGGGGAAAATCCTCAATGTCGAGCGCGCGCGCTTCGACCGCATGCTGGCCTCCGCGGAAGTAGGCACGCTGATCACCGCGCTCGGTACCGGCATCGGCAAGGACGAGTACAACCCCGACAAGCTGCGCTACCACCGCATCATCCTGATGACCGACGCCGACGTCGACGGCTCGCACATCCGCACGCTGCTGCTGACGTTCTTCTACCGCCAGATGCCGGAACTCATCGAGCGCGGGCACGTCTACATCGGCCTGCCGCCGCTGTACAAGATCAAGCAGGGCAAGCAGGAGCTCTACCTCAAGGACGACGCTGCGCTTGATGCCTATCTTGCGGGCAACGCCGTCGAGGGCGCGTCGCTGGTGCCCGCCGAGGGTGAGCGGGGCATCGAGGGCGCTGCGCTGGAGAAGCTGCTGCTGGTGTTCGCCGGCGCGCGCGACGCGATCGCGCGCAATGCCCACCGCTATGAGCCGGCCGTGCTGGAAGCGCTGATCGACTTCAGCCCCCTCGACGCCGTGCGGCTGTCGGCAAATACCGACGAGCGCCACGAGCTCGACGCGCTCGAGAAGCGCCTCAACCGCAGCGGGCTCGGGCGCCCGCGATATGCGCTCGCGTTCCAGCCCGGCGACGATGCCGGCCGCCCGGCGGCACTCCAGGTCACGCGCCGGCACATGGGCCTTGAGACCGTTCAGGTCGTCCCGCTGTCGTCGTTCGAGGCCGGGGAGCTGCGGGCCCTGCGCGAGGCAGCGGCGCTGCTGCACGGGCTGGTGCGAGACGGCGCGCGCATTTCGCGCGGCAACCGCAGCCAGGACGTCGGCAGCTTCGCCGAGGCGCAGGCGTGGCTACTGGACGAGGCCAAGAAGGGCCGTCAGATCCAGCGCTTCAAGGGCCTGGGCGAAATGAATCCGGAGCAGTTGTGGGAGACCACAGTGAATCCGGAGACGCGCCGCCTGCTGCAGGTGCGGATCGAGGACGCGGTCGCTGCCGACCAGATCTTCAGCACGCTGATGGGCGACGTCGTCGAGCCACGCCGTGCCTTCATCGACGACAACGCGCTGCGGGTGGCGAACCTGGACGTGTGACCCTGTGTGAACGGATGCTGCCCCCGGGCCCGATGGCGCGGAGGCGGTTGACGCGCCCTTCAGTCTCGACCGCCTACAAGACAGGTCGCACCAGGGGAATCCCATCATGAGAAACATCCTGCTTGCGCTGGCCACCGCCAGCGTGCTCGCGTCCTGCGCCACCACGACCTCGCCGACCGGCCGTACCCAATACGTAGGTGCCGTGTCGCAGCAGCAGCTCGACCAGATGGGTGCTCAGGCGTTCGCCGAGCTGAAGTCCCAGAAGCAGCAGACCAACGATGCGCGCCAGCGCACGTACCTGTCGTGCGTCGTGACCGCGATCGTGCGCGAGCTGCCCGCTGACGGACAACGGATCGCGTGGGAGTCGGCGGTGTTCGTCGACCCCGACCCGAACGCGTTCGCGCTCCCGGGCGGAAAAGTCGGCATCTATACCGGCCTGTTCACCGTCGCGCGCAACCAGGACCAGCTGGCGGCGGTGGTCGCGCACGAGATCGGGCACGTGCTGTCCAACCACCACGACGAGCGCATCACGCGACAGATGGGGGCGCAAACGGGCCTCGGTCTCGTCGGCTCGCTGCTCGGTTCGCGCTACGGTGAAGGCGCCGGTCAGGCTGCGGGCCAGTTCGGCGGCGCCGCGCTGCAGGCGGCATTTCTGCTGCCCGGATCGCGCGTCCAGGAGACCGAGGCGGACATCGTCGGCCAGCAGTTGATGGCACGCGCCGGATTCGACCCGCGCGCCGCGGTGGGACTGTGGCAGAACATGATCGCCGCCAGCAGCAGCCGCCCGCCGCAGTGGCTGTCGACGCATCCCGACCCGCAGAGCCGCATCGGCGAGCTCCAGTCGCGTGCGATCGCGCTGGTGCCTGACTACGAACAGGCGCGCGCCGGAGGACGGCGGCCTGCCTGCGGGTGATTTAACGGAAGCTGCTTTAAGCTTCACGGCCGCGGCGCCGGATGCCGCGGATCCTTCTCCTACCGGCGTCGCGTGCCGACGCCGCCAGTCCAGGGCGTCCCCATGATCGAGTCCCGCTTGCTCCGCCACTCCCTCACTACAGCGATCGCCGCCACTCTGGTTCTGGCCTGCACGTCCGAAGCGCTGGCGCAGAGCGCCGCCTCGCGCGCCGAAGAGCGACGCACCCGCCAGACGCAGGCCGCCGAGGCAGCCCCTGCCGCGGCGCCGATGTTTTCTGCGGCCACGCGCGAGGAGCCGCCCGCACGCGCGTCCGCCGCGCTGACGCCCAAGCTCAAGACGCTGTTCAAGGCCTATGACGACAATGACGTCGCCGCGGCGCAGCCGCTGGCCGACGAGATCATCGCCAACCCCAAGGCCAATCCGTACGAAAAGGCGATCTCCGCCCGGATCGTCGGGTCGCTGCTGCTCGGGACCGACGACACCCGGGCGGCCAGCTACCTGCAGCAGGCCGTCGCGTTCGACGGCCTCAGCAACAATGAGCACTTCGAGTCGATGCTGGTGATCGGCCAGCTGCAGCTGCAGCAGGAAGACTTCGCCACGGCCCTGGCGACGCTTGACACCTTCCTCGCCGCGACCGGGTCGCAGGATCCCCAGCACCTGGTGCTGAAGGGCAATGCCCTGTATCGACTCAAGCGGTATCCCGAGGCGATCGCGGTGCTGAAGCCGGCTGTCGAGGGTGCGCAGACGCCGCGTGCCGACTGGAGCCAGCTGCTGATGGCGACATACGCCGCCGCCGGCCAACCCGCCGAGGCCGCGAGGGTGGCCGAGCAGGTGGCCAGCAGCACGCCTGGCGACAGGACCGCGCAGCTCAACCTGGCAGCCACGTACCTGCAGAGCGAGCAGCCCGACAAGGCCGCAGAGGTCTATGAGCGGCTGCGGGCGTCGGGACAGCTGACCGAGGACCGCGATTACCGCAACCTCATTGCCCTCTACGCCAATGCCGACGGCAAAGAGGCGCAGACCATCGCCGTGATCAACGAGGGCTTCGCCAAAAGCGTGCTGAAGCCGGATGCACAGGCCTATACCGCGCTGGCCCAGGCTTACTACTTCTCGGAGCAGACCGCGCCTGCGATCGACGCGTATCAGAAGGCGGCACCGCTGGCGGACAATGGCGAGGCGTACCTCAACCTGGCCAAGATTCTCGCCAACGAGGGGCGCGCCGCGGAGTCCAAGGCGGCGGCGCAGCAGGCGCTTGACAAGGGAATCCAGAACCGCGCCGACGCGCAGTCGCTCATCGCGAGATGAGTTCGATGACAGCCTCATGACCGCTGCCGACGCGATTTCCGGTTGGTACTGGCCTGCAGGATTGGTATAAGCTTGATGGTTCCCGCGCAGCGCACGCGCGGGATTCGCCAACATTCGGGGCGCTTCCCGCCCGGCCAGACTGAGTTCCCCGCATGACGCAACGCTTGACGACGACGAACCGCAACGACGACCAGGACGAGGGCCTGAACTGGGCGCGGATTACCGGGTTCACGATGGTGGTGGCGTTCCACGCCGCCGCGGTGCTGTTGCTGATGGCGCCGGTGAACCCGCCGGGCGCCGCCGCAGACGACGAGGAGGTCACCCGCGTGGTGATCATCGAGCCGCCACCGCCGCCACCGCCACCACCACCGCCGCCGCCGGAGCCGCCGAAGCCCCAGGAAATCAAGCAACTGGCGCCGCCGCAGCCGAGCCCGACGCCGCCACCGCCCGAGCAGCCGCCGGTGATCTTCGACACGCCGTCGCCGATAGACACGCCCGCGCCCCCGCCGGCACCGCCCGCGCCGCCGGCACCGGTGGCCAATATCGCCGCGAGCGTCAACCCCTCGTCCAAGAACCAGAATCCGCCCGAGTATCCGCCGTCGGCGATCCGGGCGGGGGCAGAGGGGACCGTGGTCCTCGTCATCGACATCGATGCGCGCGGAAATGTCATCGAAGTCACCGTGGAGCGGTCCAGCCGCAATCGCGACCTGGACCGCGCGGCGATGCAGGCTGCACGCAGGTGGACCTTCAACCCCTCGATAGTGAACGGCGTTCCTGCCGCGGGGCGAGTCCGTGTTCCCGTCGACTTCGCGCTGCCCAGGTGATGGGAAGTTCTGCTGTACTGTTTATCGCAGGTAAGCCGTTCTAACGGGTCAACCGTCTTTTTCGACTGTTCTGACAATTCTCCAAATCACAACATCTAGAAGGTAAGCGCCATGCTGCAGGAAACTTCGAACATCCCGACCCCCGGAGGCGGAAACGCTGCTGGCCTCCAGCAGATGGGCTTCGCGGACATGCTCACCCACATGGATGCGGTCGGCTGGATCGTGCTGATCACGCTGCTCATCATGTCCGCCATGTCCATCTACTGGATCATCTTCAACTTCTTCAAGAACATGCGCCTCCGCGGCAGCTCGGACCGCGTCATCACGACGTTCTGGGAAACCGCCAACGCGCAGGACGCGATCCGCTTCATGGAAGAGCAGGGCAAGAGCGAGCCGTTCTCCAAGGTCGCGCTCGACGCGGCCCAGGCCGCCGCGCACCACCAGCGTCACGAGGGCTCGCGCCTTGTGGAGTCGCTCAACCGCTCGGAGTTCGTCGACCGCGCGCTGCGCCAGGCCGTGACCCGTGAATCGCTGCGCCTCGAGAGCGGCCTGACGGTGCTCGCGACCGTTGGTTCGACGGCGCCGTTCGTGGGCCTGCTCGGGACGGTGTGGGGCATCTATCGCGCCCTGATCCGCATCGGCGCCAGCGGCCAGGCCGACATCGGCGCGGTTGCCGGTCCGGTCGGCGAGGCGCTGATCATGACCGCGATCGGCCTCGGCGTCGCGATCCCCGCCGTGCTGGGCTACAACTTCTTCACCCGCACGAACCGGATCACCAACAACAAGCTCGACACCTTCGCGCATGACCTGCACGACTTCTTCGCCACCGGCTCGCGCGTCGGCGAAGCAGCACCCGTTGCTCCGGTCAATCGCTGATCCGCGTCGACTGACGGAGTCCGGACATGGCATTTAGCTCGAACGAGGGTGGCGGCAAGCCGATGGCGGCGATCAACGTCGTGCCACTCGTGGACGTCATGCTGGTGCTGCTGATCATCTTCATGGTCACGGCACCGCTGATGGCCCACAGGGTCAAGGTGGAGCTGCCGCAGGCCGACCTGGATGCCCGGCCGGATGCGGCTCCGCCGACGCCGCCGATCACGATTGCGGTCACCGACACGGGCGTGATCTACATGAACGACCAGCCTGTGACCCGCGAGCTGCTCGAGAGCGCCCTGTCGGTCGAGGCACAGAAGACGCCACAGCCCTCAGTCAACATCCGTGGCGACCAGACCACGAAGTATGGCGTGATCAACGACGTGGTCAACCTTGCGCAGGCCCAGGGCATGCGCAAGGTCGGCTTTGTCGCCACGCGCGAACGGAATTAACGGAGAGTCACGATGGCGTTCAGTTCAGATGGCGGCGAGGGCCCCATGGCCGATATCAACATCATTCCGCTCGCGGACGTGATGCTGGTGCTGCTCATCATCTTCATGGTTACTGCGCCGCAGCTGTCATATCCGATCGACATCGACCTGCCGCAGCGCTCGTTGAACCCGCCGCCGACCACCGTCGATCCTCCGGAGCCGATCAGGCTGCGGATCGACGCCGCGGGCCAGGCGTACTGGAACGACAGCCCGGCGCCGATCTCGGCGTTGCGCAACATGATGGAAACCGAGGTCCAGCGCGACGTCAACAACCAGCCGACGCTCGAGCTCGACGTCAGCGAGGACGCCGATTACGGGGTCCTGGCCAAGGTGCTGGCATCGGCCAAGAATGCCCAGATGATGAAGATCGGTTTCGTCCGCAAGTAGCCTGAGACAGCCCGACGGGGGGAAGGCGTCGCCTGCAGCGCGCCCGAGTCACGTTCGGCACCACCAGGACGCCGCCCATCGGGCGGCGTTTTTTTTTGTCGCGCGATGTGGTCCCGGCGGCGTACGTTCGAGGCTCCAGCCACCAGGGAGCGCCGCGATGCACTACGCCTACGCCTCGACCACCGATGCCCCGCACCAGGGGCAAGTCGCGGAGATCAACATCATCCCGCTTGCCGACGTCATGCTGGTCCTGCTGGTGATCTTCATGATCGCCTCGCCTGCGCTGTCTTATCCGATTCCGCTGCAGCTGCAGCAGGCCGGCTCACCGGACACACCCGTCGTGGCGAGCGAGCCCATCCGCCTCGCGATCGCGGCCGACGGCCAGCTGGCCTGGAACGGAAACGCGATCTCGGCATGGGCATTGCCGGGCATGCTCGAGCGCGAATCGGCACGCGATCCGGCGGACCGGCCGTCTCTGGCGCTGTCCGTCGATCCAGACAGCGACTACCAGGCGGTGGCGACCGTCCTTGCCGCGGCGCAGAACGCGGACATCACGCGGATCGGCTTCGTCCAGCCCTGATGCGCTTCCGGCCGCCAAGCAACGGGCGGCCGGTTGCACTATGCCTGCAGCGCCCGCGCATCCACGCGCCTCGCGGCGTCAGCGGCAGCGGTTGGCGCATGGGCCTCTGCGCTCAGCCGGGACAACGCACTCTGCCGACCAGAGCCACGTAGCGCGCAACGGTCGCCCTCAGCCCGTCGTACAGCGCCTCGCTGACGAGTGCGTGCCCGATCGAGACCTCGAGCACCTTCGGTACTGCGTCCAGTAGCGGCCCGAGGTTACTCTGGTCCAGGTCGTGGCCGGCATTGACGCCAAGGCCCGCCGCCTGTGCGCGGCGGGCGGCCCCGGCGCAGGCATCGGCGGCCGCGGCGACGCTGCCCGCGGCAAACGCTGCCGCATAGGGCCCGGTGTAGAGCTCGATACGGTCGGCGCCGATGCCCGCGGCGAGGGCAACGTCGGCGTCGACATCCGCGAACAGGCTGACCCGGCATCCGAGGCCACGCAGCTGCGACACCAGTGGCGCAAGCCGCGCGCCGCTCTGTCCGAAATCGAAGCCATGATCCGACGTCAGCTGGCTGTCGTCGTCGGGGACGAGGGTCGCCTGCGTCGGCCGCACCTGCTCGCACAGGCCCAGGAAGCCGGGGTAGCCCGGGCGAGGCAAGGCGAACGGGTTGCCCTCCAGGTTGAACTCGACGCCACGCGCGCGTGCCAGGGCCGCCAGCGCCACGACGTCGGCGGTGCGCGCGTGACGGGCGTCGGGCCGGGGATGCAGCGTCAGTCCGTGCGCCCCGGCGTCGAGGCAGGCGACCGCTGCCGTCACCAGGTCGGGCGTACCGCCGCCGCGCGCATTGCGCAGGCCCGCGATCTTGTTGAGGTTGACGCTTAGCCGGGTCACCGGCCGCACTGCCGACGGTGGCGAGCCGCGCACGCCCGCCGCACGCTGCTTGCTGTCGCTGCGTGGCGCAGCCACGGCAACGTCAGGGCGATGGCGCGCCGTCCTGCGGCGCGGTAGCCGTGGCGCCGGATGCCGCAGCCGCGGCACGGCGCGCCTCCGCCTGCTCGCGCATGCGGCGCAGCTCCTGCGGGTCCAGCATCAGGCTGTCGTCGCGCGTCTGGCTGCCGACGCGCTGCGCCAGCAATCCCATCACCCAGGCGACCATCAGCCCGAGCGCGGCCACCAGCATGAGCACGGCGAGCAGCATCGAGGCGGTGTTGAACGCCACCGCGAACGCGGCGATGGCCAGCAGCAGGAACAGCCAGGGCATGGGTGACTCCGGGAGCCGCGTCGGTGACGGCCGCAGTCTACCCGCTCCTCTCCACCGCCGCCGCCGCCCACGCGCGAGACGCGGCCGCTGGTCGCCTGCTCCAGCAGCGGCGGGTGCGGCTCAGAGCAACGGTGACAGCAGCCGCGCGAATGCCTCCGGCAGGCGCGCACCCAGCAGGCTGCGCGGCCGACCCTTCTGCACCCGTGGCGCCGACGCGAGGTCGTGCTCGATCAGCGCCGCCAGCTGCCGGGCGATATCGACGTCGTCGAACAGCATCGACACTTCGAAGTTGAGCCGGAACGAGCGGTGGTCGAAGTTGGCGCTGCCGATGATCGCCAGCGCGTCGTCGACCAGCAGCGTCTTGGCGTGCAGCAGCCGCGGCCCGTACTCATGGATGCGCACACCGGCCTCCAGCAGCTGGCCGAAATACGACCGCGCAGCCAGCGACACAAGCAGAGAATCGCTGCGCCGCGGCACCACCAGCCGCACGTCCAGGCCCGCCATCGCCGCCGAGGTCAGCGCCATCAGTGCCGCCTCGCCGGGCACGAAATATGGCGTGGTCAGCCACACCCGATGGCGCGCGGCATGGATCGCGGCCACGTGCACGCGGTGGATCGCCTCCCAGCCGTTGTCCGGGCCGGAGCTGAGCACCTGGGCGGAGATCGCACCTGTCTCGGCGCGCGGCGTCTGTTCGCGGATCGCCACCAGGCAATCCCGGTTGCCGGTCGCGTAGACCCAGTCCTCGGCGAACACCAGCTGCAGCACGCGCACCGCGTCTCCGACGATGCGCAGGTGCAGGTCACGGTACGGCGAGGAGTGCACGCGCTCGTCCTGCACGTCGGCGACGTTCATACCGCCGGTGTAGGCGATGCGGCCATCGATGACGACGATCTTGCGGTGGGTGCGGAGGTTGATCCACGGTCGCTGCCAGACGCGGCCGAAGCGCATCGGGTGGAACCAGGCGACCTCGCCGCCTGCGGCGACCAGATCGTCGAAGAACCCGCGCGACGAAGCCGAACCCACCGAGTCCAGCAGCAGGCGCACGGTCACGCCGGCGCGGGCGCGCTCCACCAGCGCATCGCGCAGCGCGGCGCCGGTGCGGTCGGGCTCGTAGATGTAGTACTCGATGTTGACGTGATGGCGCGCGGCGGCGACATCGGCCAGCAGCGCCTGGTACTTGGCGGCGCCGTCGACCAGCAGGCGCACGTCGCTGGCAGTGCTGCGCGGCAGCCCGGTGGTCGCCTCGCCCAGGCGCACCAGCTCGGCGGCGTCCTCGTGCACGCCGTCGCGGTCGACGCGGCTGATGGCATCCCGGCTGCGCGCGCGCCGCAGCTGCTGGCGGCGGATCCGCTGCGGCCCGAACACGTGATAGACCAGCAGCCCGACGTACGGCAGCAGCGCCAGCCCCATCAGCCAGCTCAGCGTCGCCACCGGCTCGCGCTTCTGCAGCACGATCCACGCGCCCAGCAGCATCAGGTAGCCCAGCCAGCCGAGTCCGAGGTACAGCTTGAGGTGCGGGATGGCCCAGAACGCGTGCCAGCCGTCGATCAGTGCGTCCATGGCAGCATCCTGGAGGTCGCGGCATGTGCGCCTTGCCATCGTAGGCTACGGGGATGCGGCCGATCGGACCAGCGCGCGGACGCCGCCGCGCCGCCCGCACGTCGCCTCGCGGCAATCCCGGCCGCTGTCCGCTGCAACCGCCCGATTCACGGAACATGCACACCGGCGACGACGTTGCTTGGTACGGTGCGCGCCACGTTTCCCGACAGTCCGCTCCCGATGTCGAATCCACCCCAACGAGACCCGGCCAGCGACGACGGCCGCTTCCGCCTTGCCATGGCGTCGTCTGGCATCGGCATGGCCATCGTCGACCTGGAGGGCCGCTGGGTGGAGGTCAATCCGGCGCTGGAGCGGATGCTGGGCCATGTCGCGTCCGGGCTGGTGGGGCGCAGCGTGTTCGCCAGCGTCCACCCCGATGATGTGGCAGATTCACGCGCCGCCGCGCGAGGCCTCGCAGAGGGCACGCTGCCGGTGGTCGACGTACAGCGGCGCTACCTGCAGCGCGACGGCGACATCGTCTGGATGCACATCAATGCCGCGGTGATGCGCGACGAAGCCGGCTCGCCGCGCTATTTCATTGCCCAGCTGCGCGATGTGACCAGCCAGCGCGCGGCCGAGGCAGCGCTGCAGGCGGCGGCCACGATGCTCGAGTCGCGCGTCGCCGAGCGCAGCGCCGAGCTGGAAAAGCTCGGGCGCCAGCAGGACCTGTTCGCGTACGGCGTTTCCCACGACCTGCGCGCGCCGCTGCGCGCGATCGACAGTTTCGCCGCGCTGCTGGCGGGGCAGCACGCGCACCAGCTGGACGACAGCGGCCGCGACTACCTCGCGCGCATCCGCGGCGCCGCCACGCGCATGGGCGGGCTGCTCGACGCGCTGCTGGAGCTGTCGCGCGCCTCGCGCACCGAGCTGCGCCCGGGCCCGGTCGACGTCAGCCTGGTCGCGGAGTGGGTCGGCGCGGAGCTGCAGGACGCCGACCCGAAACGCGCTGCCGACATCGTGGTCGCGCCTGGGCTGGTTGCCCGCGGCGATGAGCGCCACATCAAGCTGCTGTTGACACAGCTGCTGAAGAACGCGTGGAAGTTCTCGCGCGA
The DNA here is from genome assembly GCA_001683895.1 of Luteimonas sp. ANT-B3E. Classification (GTDB taxonomy): domain Bacteria; phylum Pseudomonadota; class Gammaproteobacteria; order Xanthomonadales; family Xanthomonadaceae; genus Luteimonas. The sequence continues at coordinate 114,177 of LXQJ01000012.1, forward strand.
CCGTGACCGCGTGCGCATCGACGTCGACGGCGAGGTGGTCGGCGACCACCTGGTGGTGACCGTGCGCGACCAGGGCATCGGCTTCGACATGCGCTACGCCGACCGCATGTTCGAGCCCTTCCAGCGCCTGCACGGGCCGGAGGAGGCGGGCGGCAACGGGCTGGGGCTGGCGATCGCGCAGTGCATCGCCGAGCGCCACGGCGGCCGCATCCGGGCGGAATCCACGCCCGGCGTCGGCAGTACTTTCCATGTCGAGCTGCCGCGCGCGGCGGACAGCGAGGAGGCGCCATGAAGCAGAAGCCGATCCTGCTGGTCGAGGACAATCCCGACGACGTCGAGCTGACGCGCATCGCGTTCGCTGAGGCCAAGATCGCGAATGAGCTGGTCGTGGTCGCTGACGGCGCCGAGGCGCTCGACTATCTGTACGCCCGAGGCGCCCACGCCGACCGCGACATCGACGACCTGCCGTCGATCGTGCTGCTCGACCTCAACCTGCCCAAGGTCGACGGTCGCGAGGTGCTGCAGGTGATCCGCGGCGATGCGCGCACGAAGAGCCTGCCGGTGGTGGTGCTGACCACCAGCACCGAGCGCTTCGACGTCGAGGCCAGCTACGCGCTGGGCGTCAACAGCTACATCCAGAAGCCGGTGGACTTCGAGCAGTTCGTCTGGGCGGTCAAGCAGGTCGGGCTGTACTGGCTGGTGCTGAACCACCCGCGCGAAGGCGAGTGACGCACGCCCGGCGCGCGATCAGCCGCCGCAGCACTTCTTGTACTTGCGCCCGCTGCCGCAGGGGCAGGGCGCGTTCCGCTCTGGCGCCGGTGCCACCGCGCGCGGCACGCGCGAGGTCAGCGCGTCGATGCGGTGGCGCTGCAGGTCGGCAAGCATGCCGGGCAGCGACGCGATGATGTCCAGCCGCTCGCGGTAGTCCAGCGCCGCCGCCGGCGACGTCGGGTCTTCGTCCACGACCTCGCCGCTGGCCAGCCGGTCCATCAGCATCGCGATCTCGTCGATCCACGGCTCGGCCTCGAACCACGCCGTCCAGGCGTCCTCGCGCAGCGCCACCCCGCGCAGGAAGCCGTCGGCCCAGTCGGCGCCCACGTCCAGCGCGTCGTCCTGCGGCGCTTCGGGGTCCTCGGGCAGCCACAGCAGCGGCGACAGCCGGTCCGGCACGCGATCGTCGTCGTCGTGGCAGGCGCGCTGCAGTGCCAGCGCGCGGTGCGCCGCCAGCAGCCGCGCCACCTCCGCGGCCTCGGCGTCGTCATCCCAGCGCGGCGGTCTGCCGCCCCACACCACCGCCTGCCACTCGGCATCGCTCACGTCGACCGGCGACACCGCCAATGCCGAGAAAAACCCGTCCAGCGCTTCCAGTCCCAGCCCACGGTGCGGCACGGCGCGCTGCTCCAGCAGCGATGACAGGCGGTCGATCTCGGGGTCGGTCAGCATGGCGGCGGGCGATGCGCGGCGGGTCCGCGGAGCGCGCAGGGTACGCAACCGCGGCGGCGATGGCACCGCGGCAGCGCCGCTGCCGCTACGACCCCGCGTACAGCGCCTCGGCGCGCTGGAACTGGATCCAGCTGGTGGCGATGAACTTGTCGCCGCGCTGCGGCCGGTTGCCGCGGTGGGTGTGGGTGAAGGCAGTGGGCGCGATCAGGAGCGCGCCGGCCTCGGGGCGCACCTTGCGACGCTGGAAGAGGAACTCGGTCTCGCCCTCGTCGAAGTCGTCGTTGAGGTAGACCGTCCACAGCAGGTGCCGGTGCAGGGTCTCGCAGTCGGGCGCACGTGGGTACAGCTCGCAGTGCCAGTAGGGGTAGCCGCCCTCGCCGGCGCGGTACCACTGCAGGTTCACCGCACCCGGGCGCAGGCAGGTGTGCACCAGCCCGCCCAGCCGCTGGTCGTCCATGCCGGCGATGTCGTCCGCGGACAGCCGCCGCAATGCGCCGTCGGCGCCGGGCTGCTGCAGCATCAGCGGCGCGATCAGCGCCTGCGGCCAGCGCCGCAGGTAGGCCAGCACGCCGGTGTAGACCGCCACGTTGAGCTGGTGCTGCACGTCGGCCCAGGCCGCGTTGCCCTCCAGCGCGAGGTCGCGGCTGTGCTTGAGCTCGGGATACACGCCGCCGCCGACCTGGCCTGGCGTCAGCGCACTGCTGTCACGCATCCGCTCGACGATCGCCGCGCAGGCGTCCCGCTCCAGCGCGCCCGGGATGACCGCGATGAAGTCGTCGAGCGCCACGCTGCCCGCGGCCTCGGCAGCGGCGGCGTGCAGGATGTCATCGGGGGTGGCTGGCATGGCGCTGGTCCGCGTCGGTCCGGACGTCGAGTGTCGCCAATCGGCGCGCGGATTTCATTCCGTGGCGCGGCGCGCTCAGATCACCTGCAGCGTGATCGCCTTCAGCACCGCGCGCGTGCGGTCGCGCGTGCCCAGCTTTTCCAGGATCACCGACACGTAGTTCTTCACCGTGCCCTCGGCCAGGAACAGCGTGCGCGCGATCTCGCGGTTGGAGTAGCCGCCGGCCAGCAGCCGCAGGATCGCGACCTCGCGCTCGCCGAAGGTCTGCGTGGGCGCGGCGTCGTCGCGGAAGCGGTAGCGCGCGCGCACCGGGTCGGTGCTCACCGGCTGCAGCGGGGCCGTCGGCCTCTTACTGGGGCTGCGCACCGGCTCGCCGGTGACCCTGGGCATGTCGGTCATCGGCCCGCTGGGGGGTCGTCGATGTGGCGCTTCGCACGGCGCGACGCGCAGCGCGGCAACTGGCACGTGGTGCAGCACTACCAGCCCATGGTGGGCGCCGGCGTCGCCGTCCCGTCGCGCCGCTGCACGTTTCGCGACGCCTCAGACGTCGCCGTCGCTTGCCCAGCCTTCGCCGCTGCCGCGCTGGTCGACGTGGTCGTCGTCCAGCACCGCGCCCGCGGGCACGGTGCCCAGCGCGTCGACGCGGGCGTAGATCGGGGTGAAGTCCGGCGCGGTGGCGTCGATCAACTGCGCGAAGCTGTCGATGACGAAGTACGTCTTCTGGAAGGTGTCGATGCGGTAGCGCGTGCGCATGATGCGCTGCAGGTCGAAGCCGATGCGGTTGGGCGCGGCGCTGTCCAGCGCGTGGATGGATTCGGTCTTGGACGACACGATGCCGCTGCCGTAGATGCGCAGCGCGCCGTCCTGCCGGATCAGCCCGAACTCCACCGTGTACCAGTACAGCCGCGTCAGCTGGGCCAGCGCGTCGGGGCCGATGGCGTGCGCCTTGACGCCGCCGCGGCCGTAGGCGGCCATGTAGTCCGCGAACAGCGGGTTCATGAGCAGCGGCACGTGGCCGAACAGGTCGTGGAAGAGGTCCGGTTCCTCGATGTAGTCCACCTGGTCAGGGCGCCGGATCCACCAGGTCACCGGGAAGCGGCGGTTGGCCAGGTGGTCGAAGAAGTCCAGCTCCGGCAGCAGCCCCTCCACGCCCATCAGCGTCCAGCCGGTGGCCGCCTCCAGCACGGTGTTGAGCTCGCTGAACTTCGGGATCGCGCCAGGGGTCATGCCCATCGCGTCCTGCGCGTCCAGGAACTCGCGGCAGGCCCGGCCCACCAGCACCTCGCGCTGGCGAGCGTACAGCGTGGCCCAGGTGGCGTGGTCGTCGGCGCTGTAGTCGTCCCAGGGCTGCTCGACGATGCCGGTGGCGTACACCGGCACGCGGCCCTTGTCGGTATGCAGGTTCTCGACGCGGCGTGGCTGGTTCATCGCAGTCTCCCGGTGCTTGGCCATCGACCATAACCGCCATCGCGCGCAAACGGGTTGCGTTGTTGCGCGGGATGGGCGGTTCCGCGCAAGATCCGTGCGCCAACCGCGCGGGACCCGCAAGCATGTCCAAGGCCGCCGAGCTCGACCGCATCGACCTGCTGCTGCTGGCGGAACTCCAGCGCAGGGGCCGCATCAGCAACGCCGACCTCGCCGAGCGCGTGCACCTGTCGGCGTCGGCCTGCCTGCGCCGGGTGCAGCGGCTGGAGCGCGACGGCGTCATCGCCGGCTACCGCGCCGAGGTCGACGCCGACCGGCTTGGCCTGGGCCTGCAGGCCTTCGTGCGCGTGCAGCTCAACCACCACGACGCCGACGCCATCGCCGCCTTCGCCCGCGTGGTCGGCGACTGGGACGAGGTGATCGCCTGCCACGCCCTCACCGGCGACATGGACTACCTGCTGCAGGTCGCGGTGCGCGACCTGGAGCACTTCTCCGGGTTCCTGCTGGACCGGCTGCTGACGCAGGCGGGCGTGGCGGACGTGAATTCGAGTTTCGTGCTGCGGACGGTGAAGGTGTTCCGGGGGATGCCGTTGGCGCGGGCGTGAGCGACGGCGGGATATCCGGCCTCGCGACACCCGACAGGGCTTGGCAGGTGGATATCCGGCGTATGGGATGGCAGGCTCTACCTAGCGCACGGCGGCTCATCTGCTGGCGGCTTGGGGGAATGCACAGGCCGTCCGTGATGGTGGATATTGACCGCAGGCGACGTATTCTCACTGCATGGATACGCCCCGTCCTGGGGTCTACTAGGTGTTAGCTCTCAGGAGAACGTTTATCGACATCCCGACCAAGAAGATCAACAACCAAGAGCTCGCACTTCTTCTCGAACTTAGAGAGTCGCACTTTCTGGACTTCAAAAGTGCGGAAATCTCGCCAGCGTCGTTGACCAAAACAGTCTCAGCGCTATGCAACACGAGCGGTGGCGAGATCTTTATTGGGGTAGAAGAGGTAGAGACAGCGGAGGGACCGTCGCTCGCGTGGAACGGTTTCGCTAAGGAGGAAGACGCCAATGCCCATTTAGACACTGTCGAGAAACTCTCGCCGCTGGGAAAGCATTACACCGCAGAGTTTTTGTCCCATGACGACCAGCCTGGACTCGTGCTTCACCTATTTGCAAAGAAGGTCAAGAACATCATTGCGGCATCTAGCGGGAAGCCCTATGTTAGAAGAAGCGCGCAGAACTTGGCCCTAAACGACCCCGCTGCGGTTAAGCAACTTGAGTACGATAAGGGGATCGTTTCCTTCGAAGACGAAAAGCTCGACTACAACCTCGATCGCATTACCAACTCGACTGTAATTATCGAGTTTTTGCTCAGCGCATTCCCGAGCGCCGAGCCTCACGAGTTTTTGGACAAGCAGGAAGTGATCGTCGACGGCACACCGACCGTTGCGGCAACGATGCTGTTCCATGAACTGCCTCAGGCACCTCTGGCTAAGAGGTCGTCAATCAAGATATTGAGGTACAAAACCAAAGGCGACCAAGGAGAGAGGGATACGCTTGCCTTCGATCCGCTGTCTATAGAAGGCCCGGCATATGACTTGATATACGACGCGGTGGAGAAAACGAAGAGTCTTGTTGAAGAAATTAAAAAAGTCACGCCGGATGGACTAGTCTCGATTACCTATCCCCATGAGGCGCTGCACGAAATTGTTACGAATGCCGTACTGCACCGCGACTACAGCCTCAAAACTGACATTCAGATTAGAATTTTTGACAATCGTATTGAAATCGAAAGTCCTGGCCGCCTGCCCGGTCATGTGACTGTCGAGCGCATTACCAAGACGCAAGCAGCGCGCAATCCGAAAATGGTTCGATTGATCAACAAGTTTCCGAATCCTCCGAACAAGGACGCAGGCGAGGGAATGAAGACGGCGTTTGAGTCCATGCATAAGCTCAGACTGAAGAAGCCTGAGATTGTGGAGAAGGAAGATTCGCTTCTAGTAATCCTTCGCCACGAACCGCTCGGCTCGCCAGAACAACTTGTGATGGAGTATCTGAGCAAGCCGGGACAAACAGAGATTACCAATGCGATCGCGCGAGATCTGACGGGAATACGCTCGGAAAACACTATGAAAGAGGCTTTCTACAAGCTGGCGGAGGCGGATCAGATTGAGCGCGTCCCGGGCAAGCAGGGAAACAAGGCTGCGTGGCAGAAGAAGAGCGACAAGCCTGAGAGCTAACAATTCGTCCAAGCCGACGCCGCTTCGCGGCGCGGCTTAACTCAGGTGTTAGGTGCCAATGGAATTTGACTCGGTCCGGCCAGTTCTAAGCGGCATTGTCGGCGGCGGCATTGCGACGTGGCTTGTTTCATATTGGTCACGCCGGCTGCCTGCATCGTACGGCTCAAAGTCGCGTCAAACACTGTTACGGCAGCATCGCGCGGCAGTATGGGCTGCAAATGCCCTGTTCTTCCTCGGCCTTTTTTCTGGCGTCTCTCTCTACTGGTTTGGCGACTTTGCCGACACAGACCATACGCCCATGCTCTGGGCGTTCGGCCTCGCTTCTGTGCTCCCACTACTTGCAATTTACTTGATCTCACTGCTCGCCGGGCGCAGCGCAAAGGAGGCGTTTGTTGCTTACTCGTGGGGTCAAGGGAGCCCTATCTGGGCAACATATGGTTTATTGGGAGGAGGAGTTGTTGCTTTCTGCTTTGCAGTCGCTAGTCTTGGCACCTAACAATTCATTCAAGCCGAACTTGCTTCGCAAGTCGGCTTAATTCAGGCGTTAGGGGTGCATGGAAATTAACGTTGAACTGATTGCCAAAGATCTAAGGCTCAGATCCGAAGCAATGGACGCTGGCGCTTCCATGTCCGCGAAAGACGACGGGCACTCTGAGATCGACTTGATACTGAGACAATCGCTAAAGACCGGAAGCGAGCTCATGGCCTCATGTGCAGCGCTGGCGTCAGGGCCACACGAACTTGCAGTCAATGTTCTGATCCGCTCTCTTATTGAGCTCGGTCTAAAATCTCATTGGGCCACCCTCTCATCGTCCAACGCAGAACATCTGCTGGCGGCCTCTAAGGAACAAGTCAAAACGATCTTTAGGGCCAATGCCAAAACGGGCATTGCTAGGATCGTTGACCGTGACGGGAATGATCTAACGGCCGCATTTCTAGCAAACGGTCGCGCAGAGCGGGGACAGAAGCAGATCACCATCGAAACAATGGCGCAGCAATGTGGGTTGCATGACATCTACAATGTGTTCTATCGCTTCCAATCCATGCATACGCACAGCAATGAGGTTTCGGATCGTTCACTCGAAACAAGAACCATTACCTTATGCTGCGTGGGCGCGTTCTCTATGTTCTTAGGGCATGTTGGCGTCCGCTGGCTGGTAGCCCGCAGCAGGCCCGACAACGAGGAGATTCGCGACCTTCTGGGACTAAATGCTAGTGTGCACCCCTAACAATTCGTTCAAGCCGAACTGGCTTCGCCAGTCGGCTTAACTCAGGCGTTAGGCGCCAGACGAGGATCTATGCGACGACTCACACTAATAGCGGTAATTTTGCTTAGCGCTACTCAAGCACAAGCGCAGCACACCCCAGTCGAAGTACACGAGGCAGTGCGTGCTTCTGGTGGCATTGAACTATTTGTCAAGAAACTTTCCGGCGATTTCTCAAGCAGTCTCCCGGTTATGACCAATCAAAACGTTGAAATTATTTCCGTCGCAGCTCACGGAAGATCTCTAGCTTTTCTCACGAGACTCGTTAATGTCGATAAGGCTGATGTGCATGACTTAGATGCACTGAAATCTTCTAATGTTAACTACTACGCCTGTAACTCGCCTGTACTCGGTGTGCTCATAGAAGAATATGACGTTGAAATTTTCTATTCTGCCACTGCAAAGGGAACAGAATACCTGTTCCAGTACAAGGTTGACAAACATAATTGCGAAGGCAAATAGGCGTAAGGATCTTTTCTGCAGCGGAAAGACAGTTTTGGCGCAAGGAGAGAAGGCAGTGACTCGCACTAAGAAACTTTGGATAACTGGTGTTCTAGTAATCCTCGCAAATTGCTTTATAGGAGCCTGCTTGTCGGATAACGTGGATCCATTGCAGCTTATGAGCGTCTTACCACACGATCCCGCGTATATTTTGACATTTCTAGCGGGCGGTCTCGGAGGTTATCTTATTTTCGCTGTCATAACAGCCGTTCTAACGATCTCTCGAAAGTCTCAACGAGAAACAACCGGATGGACGAATTTCTTCGTGTTCAGTACCATTATTCATCTTGGTTTTTGGCTATCTCGAAGGCTCCCGGAGTAAAAGCGGGTGGTTTGTTCTATCGCGGCGCTGGCGCCTAACAATTCATTCAAGCCGAACACGCTTCGCGTGTCGGCTTAATTCAGGTGTTAGGGCCCATGTCCAGCATTCGTGTGCTTACAGTCCTGATTGCGGTATGCCTACTATGTGGTTGTAGCTCCTGGCAAGATTGGCGGATGCACAAGAGCGTCGAGCGATCTCGCGCTGACGCGCTAGCCAACATAGATCTGGAGCAATGCAGGGCTGACGGTGGCTTCATCCGTAGCGTTGGCCTGTTCGGCACTCCCGCCTGCGTCAAACCTTTTCCAGACGCAGGTAAGGCTTGTTCGGACATGTCAGAATGCCAAGGAACGTGTAAAGCGCCTGAGAATGCTCTTGTGGGCACTCGTCTAACCGGCACCTGCCAAACGGACACTCATGACATCTATGATTGCTATGACAAAATTGAGCATGGCACAGTGGTCGGCGGCCTTTGCCCGCACTAGCTTGGGCCCTAACAATTCATTCAAGCCGAACTTGCTTCGCAAGTCGGCTTAATTCAGGTGTTATGCGGCAACTGGGCTTGCGTAGTCGGCTGTTCTTCCTTCGTCGTGTATAGCGCGAGCGGTTGGCGTCGGCTCCGGTGAGCACTTGATCTGACGGTTGCCGCACCTGAAGCTTCGCATCGCAACAGGCATCGTCGGCTCCGGTTACACCCCGCGCCAAGGTTTCCTGGTAATGCTTCGGGTCAAGGTTGCTGGTACTGTTCGACCCATTGCAGGTGTGGTCGGCCAGGGTTTCAAATGTCGGGGAGTGCTAGGCCAGTGCCGCATAACAATTCGTTCAAGCCGAACTTGCTTCGCAAGTCGGCTTAACTCAGGTGTTAGGCGGCAGGATGAGCAACATCGTGCGTCGAGCTTCTCTTATAACTGCGGCAGTGCTTAGCGGGCTGTGCTCCGCTTACTGCTTCATGTGGATTTTTTCTGCGGCAAGCCTAGCTTCGGGCGCTTGCCCTACGTTTTCACTTTTTGCGGAGCACATGCGCTGTCGTCAAGTCCACTTCGCAATGATCCTTACGGTGTTCTTCTTGTTGCTTTGTGTGTATCTCGGCGTTAGAGCGGTACGTGCAGGTAAAAGGCCCGCCGCCTAACAATTCGTTCAAGCCGAACCTGCTTCGTTACAGCAACGGCGTGGCAGAAAAAGCTTGCCACGCCGTCGCCTGCACTGCGCAGGTCGGCTTAACTCAGGTGTTAGGCCCGCGATGAGAGAATCGATTGGCTGGATGTTTAAGGAAAATATTCCGCATTTCTTGGAGTTTGTGGCTGGCTCTCTTCAGTACGACTTCCTGCCAGAAGAACTTGAAGCATATGTCGGCCTCATCGGCGCGGTCGACGTGGAGTGCGATGCCTGGTGTCGTATTGCTCTGCCGGCTTGCACGCTGTACCTGGCCCAAGATCCCGGAACTTTCGTGGTTCACGTCGAAATTGACGGCCCCACAGTGCTCACCGGAGAGCTTCGCGGTGTCGTCGCCTTCTTGGCCTGCTACACATCAACGGCGCGGGCCTAACAATTCGTTCAAGCCGAAGCCGCTTCGCGGCTCGGCTTAACTCAGGTGTTAGGCGGCTTAGGAGCATCGTCACTCGTGCAACAGACAATCGCTCATGTCTCGCTTGTGGTCCGCGACTACGACGAGGCGGTCAACTTCTACGTGGGCACGCTCGGCTTTCGCCTGCTTGAAGACTCGCCCCGTCCCGAGCAGGACAAACGCTGGGTCGTGGTTGCCCCGCCCGGTAGCCCTGGCGCATCTTTACTTCTGGCCCGGGCGTCTTCCCCAGAGCAGGCCACTCTTGTCGGCAACCAGACAGGCGGCCGGGTGTTCCTATTCCTCCAAACCGACGACTTCTGGCGGGACTACAATCGTTATGTTGCGGCTGGGGTAAAATTCGTCCGTGAGCCATCAGAGCAGCCGTACGGCACCGTAGCCGTGTTCCAGGACCTATATGGCAACCTTTGGGATCTGCTGCAGTACAACGGGTCGGCGCCGTACACCCTCGGAGCCGCCTAACGATTCGTTCAAGCCGAACTTGCTTCGTTACAGCAAAAGCGTGGCAGAGAAAGCTTGCCACGCTTTTGCCTCCACTACGCAAGTCGGCTTAACTCAGGTGTTAGGCCTCAGCAAAGAGAGTTTCGTAGTTGTTCCGCTTCGCAAGCTGCCAGGTCCTCGGTAGGGCGCTCCATGTGGCTCTGCGGTGACCGGATCGGCCACCAGTTGGGACCGGCACGTTGACATTCGTGTTCCACAAAAACTTCCGCTCCACTGTGTAGGTACGCAAGCCATCGCAGCCCAGTGATGCAAGTCTTTCGGTGGTGCGCAAAAAGCATGAGCAGTACGTCGGTTGCAGTAGGCCTAACAATT
>LXQJ01000013.1:0-8142 GCA_001683895.1 Luteimonas sp. ANT-B3E
ATCGGCACCGCGAAGGCGGTGCCGATGGCGAGCCATTGTCGCCTGGAGGCCACCGCTCCGAGACCAGCCTGCGCATCCACCCGACGACCACGCGCGGCGTGTTGACGTGCGATCTGCTGAAATGCACGCCAATCGCGCCACCGGAGTCGCCATGAAGTCACGTGCCGCCGTCGCGTTCGCCGCGGGCGAACCGCTGGAGATCGTCGAGATCGACGTTGCGCCGCCGGAACACGGCGAGGTGCTGGTCAGGATCACGCATACCGGTGTCTGCCACACCGATGCGTTCACGCTGTCGGGCGACGATCCGGAAGGCATCTTCCCGAGCGTGCTGGGCCACGAGGGCGCGGGGATCGTGGTCGAAGTCGGCGAGGGCGTGACATCACTGGCGCCGGGCGACCACGTCATCCCGCTGTACACGGCCGAATGCCGCGAGTGCAAATTCTGCCTGTCGGGCAAGACCAACCTGTGCCAGAAGGTGCGCGCCACCCAGGGCAAGGGACTGATGCCCGACGGCACCACGCGCTTCTCCTACAACGGCAAGCCCATCTTCCACTACATGGGCTGCAGCACCTTCAGCGAGTACACGGTTGTCAACGAGATTTCGCTTGCGAAGATCCACCCGGACGCGAATCCCGAGCAGGTCTGCCTGCTCGGCTGCGGCGTCACCACCGGCATCGGCGCGGTGCACAACACCGCCAAGGTCAAGGCCGGCGACACGGTCGCGGTGTTCGGGCTCGGCGGCATCGGCCTGGCGGTGATCCAGGGCGCGGTGCAGGCGGGCGCGGGCCGCATCCTCGCGATCGACACCAACGCCGGCAAGTTCGACCTGGCAACCTCGATGGGCGCGACCGACTGCATCAATCCCACCGATCACGACAGGCCCATCCAGGACGTCATCGTCGAGCTGACCGACGGCGGCGTGGACTTCTCGTTCGAGTGCATCGGCAACGTCAACGTGATGCGGTCGGCGCTGGAGTGCTGCCACAAGGGCTGGGGCGAGAGCGTCATCATCGGGGTTGCCGGCGCCGGGCAGGAGATCAGCACGCGGCCGTTCCAGCTGGTCACCGGGCGTGTCTGGCGCGGCTCCGCGTTCGGCGGTGTCAAGGGCCGCACGCAGCTGCCGGGCATGGTCGAGGACGCGATGGCCGGCCGCATCGATCTGGAACCTTTCGTCACCCACACCATGGGGCTGGAGCGGATCAACGAGGCGTTCGACCTGATGCACGCGGGCAAGTCGATCCGCTCGGTCATCCACTACTGACGCCACAGGCGCGCATCGCGTCACCGCTGCCCGCGCAGGACGCACACTCCGTGCGGGCGCTGCACCCAAGGAGATTCCATGCAACGCATCGAACACCGCGCCTGCTTCGGCGGTTGGCAGGACGTGTACCGCCACCCCTCGGACGTGCTGGGCTGTGACATGACCATCGGCGTGTACTTCCCGCCACAGGCTGCTGACGGGCACTGCCCGGTGCTGTACTGGCTCAGCGGACTGGGCTGCAATGAGCAGAACTTCATCACCAAGGCAGGCGCGCAGCGCTATGCGGCCGAACACGGGATCGTTCTCGTCGCGCCGGATACCAGCCCGCGCGGCGACGACGTCGCCGATGCCGACGGCTACGACCTGGGCAAGGGCGCGGGGTTCTACGTCGATGCGACGCAGGCGCCATGGGCGGCGCACTACTGGATGTACGACTACGTAGTGAACGAACTCCCGGCGCTGGTCGAGGCCGGGTTCCCGGTCACCGATGCGCGCGCGATCAGCGGACACTCGATGGGCGGGCACGGCGCGCTGGTCGTCGCGCTCCGTAATCCGGGCCGCTACCGCAGCGTGTCGGCGTTCGCGCCGATCGTCGCGCCCAGCCAGGTTCCGTGGGGAGAGAAGGCGTTCGGCGCCTACCTGGGCGACGACCGCGAGGCGTGGAAGCGCTACGACGCGACCGCGCTCGTGGCCGCTGCCAGCGAACGGTTGCCGCTCCTCGTGGACCAGGGCGACGCCGACGAGTTCCTCGACGTGCAGCTGAAGCCGCACCTGCTGCAGGCGGCCTGCGATGCGGCAGGACATCCGCTGACGCTGCGCATGCAGCCAGGTCACGACCACAGCTACTACTTCATCCAGAGCTTCATCGGTGAGCACATTGCGCACCACGCTGCGGCACTGCGCGGCTGACCGGACGGCGCCTTGCATGGCTGGCGCGTCTGCGTCAGGTCAGGTCACCTGCGGTCGACGCGAAGTCCGTTTCGGCGAAGCGGCCGTCGCGCAGCGTGGTGCCACGTGGCATGAGCGCAAGCGGTGCAGAGAACATGGGACCGTCGCTGACGCAGGTATGGAACTCGCCGCGCTCGCCGCAGGGGTCGATGCCAGACGGCAGCGCATCCAGCAGCGCCCCGTCGAACGCCCGGCCGGCGAAGGCGGCGTCGAGCTGCGTCGTGTCCACGCAGCACAGCGCCGCGCGCAGGCCGCCGGCCTGCATTTCGCGTGCCAGCGACGCCGTATCGCGGCCGAACAGCGGGAACAGCGCGCGCCAGCCGAGCGCAGTGCACAGCGTCTCTCGCCAGGCGCGGATGTCGGCGAGGAACAGGTCGCCAAAGGCGATGGTGTGCAGCGTCGGCCAGCGCGCCTGCGCCCTGGCCAGCGCGTCGGCGAACACGGATTCGTAGGCGGCGTTGTCGGCCTGCGGCGGCAGGCGCGCGTCGATCACGGGCAGGCTGGCCGCCGCGGCCTGCGCGCGCAGCACCGCGACCCGGATGCCCTGCATGGAAACGCGCTCGACCCCCTCGGTGATCGTTGTGACCAGGCCGACGACCGCGACGTCCGTGCGCTGCCGCAGCACGTGCAGGGTCCACGCCGCATCCTTGCCGCCGCTCCATGACAGCAGCACCGGCGTGGCCCCGCTGCGTGCGACGCGCTCAGGCGCTGCGGACGTCACGCAGCTCCCAGTGGCTGCCGGCCAGCAGGCGCAGGCGCTGCTTGAACACCTCGCCGGGCAGGGTCGTGGTCGCGACCAGGCGGATGTCGTGGTGCTGCATGGCGCCGGTGACGATTGCCGCGGGATCCGTGGCGCCCAGTGACGGATCCACCTCGTCCGGCTCCTCCTGGGTCGCGCGCCAGCGCTCGAACAGCGCGGTGTCGCGCAGTGCCTGCTGGAGCTCGGATGCCAACCCTCCGGCGCCCTGCGAGATGAAGGCGAATTCGCCCGACGCGCGGACCTTGTCGGTGTCGGGCAGGCTGATGAAGTAGCGGGTGGCCATGGAGTCCTCGATGCGTGACCGTCGTGACGCGACAGGGGCACAAGGATCGCACATGGCCGGTTCCGCCTCCGGCACACGTTGGATGGCGGAGAGCGAGGCCACGATGGTGTCGCCGGAGGAGAAGACGATGGAGCGCACCACACCGGGCCTGCAGGCCCTTGCCCTGGCGACCGTGGTACTGGCCCTCGCACCCACTGCCGCTGCGCAGGCCCAGTGGACACTGTCGCAGATCGCCTCCGCGTCGCCGACCGAGAACTGCCAGGCCGCGCTGCCGGTGTTCGATGGCAACATCCGCAAACGGCCGCTCGCGATGCAGAACGAGGGTTCGACGAGCGCGTTCGTGACCTGCGCGTTTCGCGGTGCCACGTTGTTCTGGCGACAGGGTGTCATCACCGGCATCACGGTCAACCTGCGCAACGACGCCAGTACCAGCCGGACGATCGGCTGCACCCTCGTAACCCAGAATCCGTTGAACAACGCGCCTTCCTATTCAACGCTCTCGCGGCAGCTGGCGCCGGGGGCGAGCGCGACAATGCAGTGGGACGCGGACGGCAACGGCAGCACGCTGTTCTATACCCCGGCGGTCAGCTGCAGCCTGCCTCCCGGCGCGGCGATCAGCAGGACGGCGACCTGGTTCTCGACGTCACCGTAGCAGCGCCGACCCCGGCGCCGACGCCGCGGCCTCCGGTCCCGTCATCGGGGCCGTCCCGGCTCAGTCAAACCCGTGCGCCTCGGCGGCGAAGCCGACGACCACCGCGCCCTTGCCGACGTTGACCATGCCGGTGAGGCTCATCACCGACTCGAAGACCTCGATGCCGTGGTTCTCGCAGGCGGTGCGCAGTGCCTCGTACCCGGGCAGCGCGCGCATCTCGTCGAGCTCGCCGCCGTAGCAAAGCGCCAGTGTCGGGGTCAGCAGGCCGGCGGCAACGCGGCGTGCGGCGAACGCGAACAGCCGCGCGGCGGCGGGCTCGAAGCCCTTGATCTTCGCCACCGGGCCGGTGTCGCCGCGATATCCGCGCAGCACCGGCTTGATGTCCAGCGCGGTGCCCAGCGCCGCGCTGAGCAGGCTGACGCTGCGGTCGCCCTTCATGCGCGCCCGGTTGCGGATGTAGTAGAGGTCGCGCGGGATCAGGTAGCCATAGGTGTGCAGTGCCAGGTGCTCGAGGCGCGCGCGGATCTTTGCCGGGCCTTCGCCTGCGTCGCGCAGGCGCGCCGCCTCCACCGGCAGGATGGCCTGCGCCGAGAACAGGTTCTGGGTGTCGATCACGCGCAGCGCAAATGGCGTGGTGTTGCCGGCCGAGGCGCGCACCGCCTTGTACTCGTTGAGGATGGCGAAGCTGGCCTGCTGCGCGTGGTCGTAGATCGGACTGCGGGTGCGCGTGATCGTCATGCAGAACACGTAGTCGTAGTCGATGACCAGCTTCTGCAGGAACAGGTCGCGGATCTGCTCCACCGAGAACGGGATGGTCTGCGCATTGGCGCCGCGCTCGGCGATGTGCGACTGCAGGAAGCCCAGGGTCGCGACCTCGTCGCGGTGGTCGACCTGCACGGTGTCGTCGATCCTGACGCTGATCGGCAGGATATCGATGCCGTGCCGGGCGATGTAGTCCTGCGGCAGGTCGCAGGCGGAATCTATGACAAGTCCGATGCGCATGTGTTTCCCCCGTGAAAGCGCCGCACGCTAGGCGAAAGAACGGTCGTTTTTCGTGACCGCCATCACGGCTGAAGCGGGCAAGGCGCACCAGCGTCGACAACTGCCGCTCTGCGCGCAATTACTCCGTTTCGTCGACGGCATCCGCGTTGTCGGCCGCGGATGGCGGTGGCGGCAGCGGGGTCGTCGCGCTGAAACCTGCGGTTGCCGCGTCGACCACCCGGGCCACGTGGATCGCGCCCGACTTTGTCAGATGACCGTAATCCCAGGTGGTGAGGTCACGTGGATCGTCGCCGGTACGCGTCAGGCAGCCACGCAAGTCGCACATCGCGCGCAGCGCGGAGACATAGACGACGCCACGGCGGCCGGCGAACCGGCGCGCGTAGCGGGTGTCGAGCGCCCACGGCGCGTGGTCGAGTCCGAACCAGGTGCGCATCGGCGCGACGAGGTAGGGGCGCACGGCGTGCAGCTCGACCAGGTTGGCGGGCAGGGTGGCCTTGCGTCCGTTCCACAGGGGCGCGGGGCCGATGACGACCACCCGCCCGGCGCCCGCCGCCAGGACGTCGGTCACCGTCGCGTCGAGGGCGTCCAGCGTGTGTGTCCCGTCCGGCAGGGCCGGCGACGCCCAGTGCGAGAACAGCACGACCACCGCGGGACGCAGCGCCCGGATCCGCTCGAGGACCCAAGCGTTGGCCTCGATGCACCGGAGATACTTGATCTCGAACAAGGGCTGGCAGCCATCGCGCGTGAACTGGGCCACGCGCCGCCGGTCCCCCGCGACCTCGCGCACGCCAACCGCGAGCAGCGCGGCGTGGGAGTCGCCCCACACCACGACCAGCGACCGCGAAAGGGCGGCATCGGCGTCGACGCAGTCGTCGGCATAGCCGTCGACCGGCATGTAGGCCCCCAACCAGCACTCGCCGGCACGGGCATCAGCGTAAGAGTCGTCCTGGTGGGTAGCGTAGTGGCGGATCTCTTCGGCCACCCGGCCGGCCGCACCGTTGCTGCGCACGACCGCGACCGCGAGCGCGAGCACGGCGATCATCGCCGTGACGGGCAGGGCCACCTTCCACGCCCGCGGTGCACCGCGACGGACCGGTGTTTCGACGATCCGCCAGGTCAACCAGGCCAGCACCACGGCTGCGATGACCAGCAGCGCGCGGACGCTGGCGGGAACGTCGCCAGGGGCGAGGATCACGGCGATCGACAGCAACGGCCAATGCCAGAGGTACAGCGGATAGCTGATGCGCCCCAGCCAGACCGCCGGTCCACGCGCCAGGACCTGCCGCGCGATCCACGTGCCTGGGCCGGCCAGCAGCAGCAGCGCGGCCCCCACGGTCGGGAGCAGCGCGTTGACCCCGGGAAACGGATCGGCGGCATCGATGCCGAACGTCGACAGCAAGAGCAGTCCGAGTCCCGCGAGACTGCATGCCTGGCGCCAAGGCAGCGGCCTGGCCGCAAGCCGGGCCGTGGCGCCGGTGGTCGCCACCAGCCCGCCAATCGCCAGCTCCCATATCCTGGCATGCGGCAGGAAGAACGCCCCGGTTGGATCACGGCCCAGCAGCACCAGGCAGGCGGCAAACGACGCGCCGACGATCGCCGCGACGATCGCGCCTGGTGGCAACCGTGCGCGCCACAGCAGTGCCAGCAGCAACGGCCACGCAAGATAGAACTGCTCCTCGACGCCAAGCGACCACAGGTGCAGCAGGGGCTTGCGGGCGGCGGCGACGTCGAAGTAGCCGGCCTCGCGCCAGAACAGCAGGTTGGGGACGAAGGCCACCGCCGCGACGGCATGCCGGCCCAGCTGCAGGTAGGCATCGGGCGGCAGCAGCCAGTAGCCCGCCACCAGGGTTGTGCCCAGCACGAGTGACAGCGCCGGCAGCAGCCGGCGGGCCCGGCGCGCGTAGAAGGCCGCGAGGCTGAAACGATCGTCGCGCAGGGATCGCAACAGGATCTCCGTGATCAGGAACCCCGAGATCACGAAGAACACGTCGACGCCGGTGAAGCCGCCGGGCGCCAGGCCCGGGAACGCGTGGTAGACGACCACCGCCAGCACGGCCAGTGCACGCAGGCCGTCGATATCGGGCCGGTATGCCACCGTCAGCTCACCGCGCTCCCGTCAGCGCACCGTCGCGGGATAGGCCCGCGGCAGTTCGCCGCGCTCGCGGTCGGGCTGGGTGCGCAGGTAGCGGTCGCGGAGCTCGGTCTGGCGCGAGCGCATCGGGATCGCACGGCCGTCGAACCACACCTGCTGCGCCAGGCTGGCGACATCCAGCGGGTCGCCGTCCCACAGCACCAGGTCGGCGCGCATGCCCGGGGCAATGCTGCCGATGCGGTCGCCGACACCGAACGCCTGCGCGGGCACCCGCGTCAGCCCGGCCAGCGCGTCCTCCCACGGCAGCCCGTGTGCGACGGCGTTGCCGGCCAGCTGGCGCACCTTGCGCGCGTTGTGCGACGCGTCCCCGGCCTGGGTGAAGCCGACCGCGACACCGGCTGCGCGCAGCCGCGCGGCGTTCTCCATCGTCGCGCCCAGCTGGTCGAAGTCGCCCGGCAGGTTGGCCAGCGGGTCGACGAACACCGGCACGTCGGCCGCGGCGAGTTCGCCCGCCACCTTCCACGCCTCGGCGCCGCCGCTGATCGCGATGCGCACGCCGTGGCGCGCCGACCAGCGCAGCAGCTGGCGGATATCGGCAGCGCGGTGCACGCCGACCACCACGCGCCCGCCGCCGTACACGTAGCGCGTCAGCGCGGTGCGCCCGGCCGGCGTCAGCATCGCCATGTCGGATCCCTGCGGGATGCGCCCGCGCAGTTCGTCGATCAGCTGGTCCAGCACCATCCACTGCGCGGCGCGGGTATTGCCGGTGAGGCGCGCGGCGCTGCCGCCGCCCAGCTGCAGGAACAGCAGCTTCGGCGCGTCCCCCGCGTCGCCGCCGTCGAGCCGCACCACGGCGCCCTGGCCGCCGATGATCGAGCCGCCGGCGGTCGCGTTGGCGGCCAGCAGCGTGAAGCCGATGCCCTCGACCCGCGTCACCGGGACGAGCAGCGAGTCCGGGTTGTAGGCCAGGGTCACGTCGAACTCCGGACGCACCATCATGTCCTTGGCGTTCTCGCCCAGTGCCAGCGACGCGTCGGTGGTCGCGGCCTCGCCCGACACCTCCTCGATGCCGATGCCGCTGATGCCGCCGAACAGCGCCGGCGTCAGCGGCTGGCCCTGCGCCTCGACCACCGGCGCGCCGCCG
>LXQJ01000013.1:8252-11644 GCA_001683895.1 Luteimonas sp. ANT-B3E
GGCGTTGCGCAGCGTGCCGCGGTCGCCGGCGGTGTGCACGGTGGCGTTGCGGATCAGCAGGTCCTGCGCCGTCGCCGCGGTGGCCGCGCAGGCCAGCAGCGCGGCGACGGCGAGCCGCAGCGTCGCGCGCCGGCTCATCGCACGCCTCCGGTCGCCGCGCCCTGGCCCAGCAGGAAGTCCGACCGCGGCTGCCGCGACGGGTCGTTGCGGTCGTAGACGCGCGCACCGTCGATGTAGACCTGCTCGGCGAGCGCGTAGGAGCTGAAGGGGTTGCCGTTCCACAGCACCACGTCGCCCATCTTGCCGGCCTCCAGGGTGCCGGTCTGGTCGGCGATACCCATGGACTTGGCAGGGTTGCTGGTCATCCAGCGGATCGCGCGTTCCGGCGGGATGTCGATGCCGATGCGGCGCGCGTTGGCCATCACCTTGGTCGCCTCCTGGTTGAGGCGCTGGATGCCCTCGGCCGAATCCGAATGCACGATGGCGCAGCTGTTGGCCGGGCGGTCGACGAGCGCGATGTTCTCCTGGATGCCGTCGAAGGCCTCCATCTTGAAGCCCCACCAGTCGGCCCACAGCGCACCGCAGACGCCCTCCGTGGCCAGCCTGTCGGCAAGCTTGTAGGCCTCGACGCCGTGATGGAACGCGGCCACCCTGAACCCGAATTCCTTCGCGAGGTCGAGCATGATCGCCATCTCGTCGGCGCGGTAGCAATGAATGTGGACCAGGATGTCGCCGTCCATCGCCGCGGCCAGGGTGTCGAGCTTGAGGTCGCGCTTGCCGCCGGTGTCGCCGCTCGAGTCGGCCTTGCGGCGCTTTGCGCGATAGTCGGCGGCGTCGATGAACGCCGCGCGGTAGCCGGCGACGTTGCCCATGCGCGTCGCCGGGCCGCCCTTCTCGCCGTAGACGCGCTTCGGGTTCTCGCCGCAGGCCATCTTCAGGCCCCACGGCGCGCCCGGGAACTTCATCGCCTGGTAGGTATCGGCGGAGACGTTCTTCAGCGTCACGCCGCGGCCGCCGACGAGGTTGGCGGAGCCGGGCAGGATCTGCAGCGAGGTCACGCCGCCGGCGAGCGCGGTGTGGAAGCCGGGATCCTGCGGCCACACCGAGTGCTCGGCCCAGACCGCGGCGGTCACCGGCGCGGTGGCTTCGTTGCCGTCGCTGTGCGACGTGGTGCCCGGGCTGGGGTACACGCCCAGGTGCGAGTGCACGTCGATCAACCCCGGCGTCACCCACTTGCCGCGGCCGTCGACGCGCGTGGCGTCCGCGGGCGCGGCCACACCGACGCCGACCGCCGCCACACGGCCGTCGCGCAGCAGTACGTCGGCACCGTCCAGCCGCGCGCCGGTGCCGGTGAGCACGGTCGCGCCAGTGATCAGCACAGGGGCCGCCGCGATCCGGCGGTAGGTGCCGGGGTACGGATCGTCGCCGAACGACGAGGAACCACGTGTCGACGTCGACGCGGCGCTGCCAGTAGAGGCGCAGCCGGCGAGCGCGCAGGCGGCCAGCGCCGCGGCGAGCGCGGCAGGGGCAAGACGGTGCATGGGTGGACTCCCTCGAAGCAGCGGCAACCCTAGCCGCGGCGGGTGGCGCTGCCAAGTGCGCACGGGCATGGGCGCGCGGCACGGGCCGTCCTTCGCAGGGGCGCGACGGCCGGTGGCCGCATGCCAGAATCGCGGGTCCACGCAGGGCCGGAGGACCTCATCACATGAAGGACAAGCAGGACATCGTCGCCAACTGGCTACCGCGCTACACCGGGCTGCCACTGGAGGCGTTCGGCGAGCACGTGCTGCTGACCAACTTCAGCGGCTACCTGGGCCACTTCGCGCGCATGACGGGCGCCGAGGTCGTGGGCCTCGACCGGCCGATGCCCAGCGCCACCAGCGACGGCATCACCCTGATCAACTTCGGCATGGGCAGCCCCAACGCCGCCACGGTGATGGACCTGCTGTCGGCGATCGCGCCCAGGGCGGTGCTGTTCCTGGGCAAGTGCGGCGGGCTCAAGCGCAAGAATGAGCTCGGCGACCTGGTGCTTCCGATCGCCGCCATTCGCGGCGAGGGCACCTCCAACGACTACCTGCCTCCGGAGGTGCCGGCGCTGCCGGCGTTCGCGCTGCAGCGCGCGGTGTCGACGATGATCCGCGACCTCGGCCACGACTATTGGACGGGCACCGTGTTCACCACCAACCGCCGCGTCTGGGAGCACGACGCCGCCTTCAAGGAGCGGCTGCGCGTGATGCGCTGCATGGCGATCGACATGGAGACCGCGACCGTGTTCGCCGCCGGGTTCGCCAACCGTATCCCCTGCGGCGCGCTGCTGCTGGTGAGCGACCAGCCGATGGTCCCGGAAGGTGTCAAGACCGATCTGTCGGATGCCAAGGTGAGCGCGGAATTCGTCGAGCGCCACATCCAGATCGGCATCGAGGCGCTGCGCCTGATCCGCCGCCACGGCAAGTCCGTGCGCCACCTGCGGTTCGACGAATAGGCGTCGACGATGGAGGACCCCATGGACAGCGCCATCGATGTCCGGCCCGCCGACGTTGTCGCCTTCTGGCGGGACGCCGGACCCGACGCGTGGTTCAAGCGCGACGACGCATTCGACGCCTGTTTCCGGAAGCGTTTCGACGCCGCGCATTTCGCCGCCGCGCGGCGCGAGCTGGAGCACTGGAATGCCAGCGGCGACGGGGCGCTCGCGCTGCAGCTGCTGCTCGACCAGTACCCGCGCAACTGCTTCCGCGACAGCGGGCACGCGTTCGCGACCGATCCGCTGGCGCGGCACTACGCCGACGCCGCGATCGCGGCCGGCGTCGACCGGCAGGTCGATCCGGCGCTCCGGGTGTTCGTCTATCTCGCCTTCGAACACGCCGAGAATGCCGCGCAGCAGGCGCGCGCCGTCGAGCTGATCCGCCTGCTCGGCGACAGGGCCTACCTCGACTACGCGATTGCCCACCAAAACGTCATCGCGCGCTTCGGCCGCTTCCCGCATCGCAACCGCGCGCTCGGGCGGCGCAATTCCGACGACGAGCAGGCGTGGCTGGACGCCGGCGGCGGATTCTGACCGGCGCGCGGCCGTCGCGTCAGTAGCGCGGCACCGACAGGTCCACGTGCTCCGCCCAGGCGTCGATGCCGCCGGTGATGTTGTAGACCTCGGTGAAGCCCTGCGCGCGGAACTGCGCGGCGGCCGTTGCGCTGCGGTTGCCGTGGTGGCACAGGAACGCCAGCGGCGTGGCGCGGTCGAGCGCCGCGACCGCGGCGCCGCCGTCGTCGAGGGTCATCACCGCGACCGGCAGCGCCGCCTGCGCGCGCTCGGCGGCCGGCCGCACATCGACCACGGTGAGCGTGCCGGTCTCCAGCCGCGCCGCCGCGTCGGCGGGCGACAGCTCGCGCACCGGCGC
>LXQJ01000013.1:11705-25539 GCA_001683895.1 Luteimonas sp. ANT-B3E
ATTGGGGTTGTCGATCACCAGCCCGCGGTCGCGTGCGTCGTCGGCCCAGCCGATACGCAGGTCGTCGGCACGCCGCGCGGCGGCAACGTCCACCTGCAGCGGCAGCCGGTCGACGACGATGGTGATCGCGCCGTCGTCGGGCTGCGCCAGCTGCAGGCGGGTGCGGTACTGGGCGTCGATGTCGAGCTTGACCACCAGGCCGCCGCCGGCATCGTCGATCGCCTTGCGCAACATCGCGTGCGCCTCCGGCGCGACCGTGACCACGGGCGGCGTGCGGTCGGGCGCGGGCAGGCCGAGCAGCTGGTGCAGCTCGCCGCTGTTGGCCATCTGCTCGATGATGTCGCTGCCGCCGACCAGTTCGCCGCCCAGGTACAGCTGCGGGATGGTGGGCCAGTCGCCGTAGGCCTTGATGCCCTCGCGGATCTCGCCGTCGGCCAGCACGTCGACATGCGCATACGGTGCGCCGAGGCCGTCCAGCGCGGCCACCGCGCGCGCGGAGAAACCACACTGCGGCGCGCCGGGCTCGCCCTTCATGAACAGCACCAGCCGGTGCTGCTGCAGCAGCGTGTCGATGCGCTGATGGACGTCGGGGGCAGTGGTCATGGCGGCGGCTCTTGCGGGGGAAGCGGCCAGTTTAGCGTCGCGCGGTGACGGCGCCGGGACGCGCCGGGCCATGCGGGGGCGCGTGGCATCATCCCGCGATGCCGTCGCCCACCCTCCCCGCAGGCAGTGCCCCGCACGTACCGCCGCGGCGTCCGCATGCGTGGATCGCACCGGTCGCGCTGCTGCACCTGCTTGTGGTCGCGGCGTGGTGGCGGCTGGGCTGGCAAACAGCGCTTCCGCTGCTGGCGGCGCTGCACTTGGTGCTGCTGTGGGGCGTGCTGCGGCCGGGCTCGGCGATATACGGCCCGGTGCTGGCGCGCCTGCGCACCGATGCGCGCGCGGTGTGGCTGACGATCGACGACGGCCCGTCCGACGACACCGCCGCGCTGCTCGACCTGCTGGACGCGCACGGCGCGCGCGCGACGTTCTTCCTGGTCGGCGGGCGCGCGGCGGCGCGGCCGGACCTGGTGCGCGCCATCGCCGCGCGCGGGCACGGCATCGGCAACCACAGCCAGACCCATCCGCAGGCGTGGTTCTGGGCGCTGGGTCCGGCGCGGATGCGCGCGGAGGTCGGCGACTGCCAGCACGCACTCACCGCGATCACCGGCGTCGCGCCGCGCTGGTTCCGCGCCGTGGTCGGCCATGCCAACCCGCTGCTGCATGCGCCGCTTCGCGACCAGGGCCTGGCGCGGGTGGCATGGAGCGCGCGCGGCTTCGACGCGGTCGCGGCCGACCCAGGCACCGTGGCGCGGCGGATCGCGCGCGACCTCGCGCCGGGCGCGATCGTGCTGCTGCACGAAGGCGCGCCGCACGGCCGCAGCCTCGAGGCGGTGGCCGCGGTGCTCGCGCTGCTGCGCGCGCAGGGCTACGCCACCGTGGTGCCGGAGGCCGCGCCGGCCGCGCTCAGCGCGTCGCCACCACCAGCCAGTTGTTGAACGGCGTATCGCCGTACAGCGGCGCGAACGTCGCCGTCAGCCCGGCGCCTTCCAGCCGCGCCTGCAGCCCGTCGCGCGTGGGATAGTGCTTCGGCGCCGCCTGCATCCAGCCGGCCAGGTGCGCCAGCCGGTCGGTGATGCGCCCGGTGCGGCTGCGCGGGCCGTCGTCGCGCAGGCCGCTGCGGACCACCAGCCGTGCGCCGGGCGGCAGCATCGCCACCACGTCGTCGAGCAGCGCCGCCTGGCGCGCGTCGTCCAGGTACTGCAGCACGTCGAGGATCGCGACGCTGCCGCGGTGCGGGGGCAGGCCAACGGCGAGGTCGAGCACCGCGAACTCGACGCCGTCGACGCCGGCGCGCGCCGCGATCGGCCCGGCGCGGCGGATCTTCGCCGCGTCGATGTCGACCCCGCGATACGCCAGCGCCTGGCCGTCCAGCCGCAGCGCGTGCGCCAGCAGCCCCAGCCCGCAGCCGAGGTCGAGCAGCGGCGCGTGGCTGCCGCGCAGCGCGGCCAGCACCCCGGGGTACAGCGGGTCGCTGCGCAGCTTGGCCAGCGTGTAGTAGTAGTCGTAGCGGTTGCCCAGCGCGTGCGCGGGCAGGAACGCGCGCGCGATGCGGCGGGCGTCGTCGGCGCCGAACGGCCGCGTGGCCGCGTGCGTGCCGGAGGCGATGTCGTCGGGATTCATGCGGTCGCTCGTGTGGGGGCCATCAATCGGCGCGCCACCGGCAGCGCGATCGCGGTCCAGAGCGCGTACATCGCCGCCGACGGGTGCAGGCCGTCGTCGGCCAGCATCGCCGGCTCCGCGCCGCGTGCGCGGCTGATGGGCGTGACGTCGATGAAGGCCACACCCAGCGCCGCGCACCGCGCCTGGGCGACGGCGTTGCAGGCGTCGATCTCGCGCGCGGTCCGTTCACGGTCGCCGCCGCCCTCGGCGCCAAAGCCGGTAGCCGCCCAGTCCGGGATCGACAGCACCAGTACGCGCCCGGGATCGCCGCCGGCAAAGCCGACCGCGCGCCCCAGCAGCTCCGCGAACTCGCGGTCGTACTCGCCCACGGCGCGGCCCCGGTACTGGTTGTTGACCCCGACCAGCAGGCTGACCAGCGCGTGGTCCCGCCCGGGCGCGTCGCCGGCGGCCTCCGCGGCGTCGATGGCGGCCGCCAGCTCGTCGGTGGTCCAGCCGGTGGTCGCGATGATGCGCGGGTCGTCGATCGCGACGCCGTCGGCACGCAGCGCGCGCGCAAGCTGCCGCGGCCAGGCGTCGTCGGCGGCGACGCCCTCGCCGATGGTGTAGCTGTCGCCCAGCGCCAGCCACGCGGTGCGACGGGGCGGCGCGCCGGCCGGCTGCGGCGCGGCCATCAGGGCGACGTCGCGCGGCGGGTCACGCCACCGCCGCATCGGCGCGGGCGCGGGTCCCGCCGGTGGCCGCGGCGGCCTGTGCCGCACGCCGGTCCAGCACGCGTTCGATCCGCGCGAACACCTCGCGCAGCGCGTCGGGCTCCGGCAGCAGGGTGACGCGGAAGTGGTGGCGGTAGGGCACGTTGAAGCTCGACCCGGGTACCACCAGCACATCCTCGGTTTCCAGCAGCTCCAGCGCAAACGCGTGGTCATCGAATCCCACCACCGCGGCGCCGGTGACGCCGGGGAACGCATACAACGCGCCCGCGGGCGCCACCAGCGACAGGTGCGCGCTGGCCGCGCAGCTCTCCACCACCGCGCGCCGCGCCTCGTACAGCCGGCCGCCCGGCGCGCAAAGCGCGCTGATGGTGTCGGTGCCGCGCAGCGCGGCCTCGATCGCGAACTGGCCCGGCACGTTGGCGCACAGCCGCAGTGCGCCCAGCAGGTCCATCGCGTGGTGCAAGCCGGCGACGCGCGCCTCGTCGCCCGACAGCAGCGCCCAGCCCACGCGCCAGCCGCAGGCGCGGTGCACCTTGGACAGCCCACCGAACGACAGGCATGGCACGTCGCCGGCCAGTGGCGCCAGCGGCTCGAAGGTCGCGCCGTCGTAGAGGATGCCGTCGTAGATCTCGTCGGTCATCAGCAGCAGGTCGTGGCGCCGGGCGATGGCGACGATGCGCTCCAGCAGCGCGCGCGGATAGCAGGCGCCGGTGGGGTTGTTCGGGTTGATCAGCACGATGGCGCGCGTGCGCGACGACACCAGCGCCTCCATTGCGTCCGGGTCCGGCAGGAAGCCGTCGGCTGCCTCGCAGCGGTAGTACACCGGGCGGCCGTCGTTGAGGATCGTCGCCGCCGACCACAGCGGGTAGTCGGGCGACGGCAGCAGCACCTCGTCGCCCGGGTCCAGCAGCGCGCGCAGCGACAGGTCGATCAGCTCGCTGACGCCGTTGCCGATGAACACCCGCTCCGGCGATGCGTCCGGCGCGCCGCGCGCCGCATACGCCGCCGCGATCGCCTCGCGCGCCGCCGGCAGGCCCTGCTGGTGGGTGTAGGGGTCGGTGTCGTGGATGTGGTCGGCGATCGCGCGCTGCAGGTGGTCCGGCGCGCGGAACCCGAACGCGCCGGGGTTGCCGATGTTGAGCTTGATCAGGGTGCGGCCCTGGGCCTCGAGTTCGCGCGCGCGCCGCGCGAGCTCGCCGCGGATCTCGTAGCGCACCTCGGACAGGCGTTCGCGGGTTTTCAGGGGTGGTTGCACGGGCATCGGAGACGGCGTCGGAGGCGCAAGGGAGGGGGGGAAGGCGCGCCGCGAATGGTAACGGAAGCGTCCCCCGGGCCGGACTGGCGGGCGCTGTCCCCCGCGCGACGCTTTCCACGTCAGTCTTGATTCCGCTCCGCCAAACAGCACCGTGCCGCACCCCCTCCTTCGCCATCCAAGGGCCCACCACATGAAGTGCCTCCCGTTCCTCGTCGCCGCGACCGCTGCCTGGGCCGCATTCGCTCCGCTCCGTGCGGAAGCACAGCAGGTCATCGCGCAGAACGCGGCAGGTGCCTGCAAAAGCGCGCGGCCGGTCTTCGACGGCAACCTCCGCAACCGGCCGACGGCGGTCGCCAACGAAGGTTCTTCAGGGGCGTTCGTCAGCTGCTCCATGGAAGATAAGCTTGGAGGACGAAGCACCTTCCCAGCGATCTTGCTCCACAACAACGGTGCGAGCTCCATCACCGTGAGCTGCACGTTGGTGCAGGGCGTTGCGGGGGGGGCCAGGTACTACACCAAGAGCCGGACGTACAGCGCCAGGTCCGACGGATACATCTCTTGGTCGGAGGTCGACAACAGCTTCCCGTACTACCTGGAGCTGATCAACTTCAGCTGCAACCTGCCGCCGGGCGTCGAGATCCAGTTGGTGTCGCGCACCCCCGCCTGAGCACGAGGGCGTGGCCGGCCGGCAGGTCGCCTAGAATCCCGCGATGACGACCCGCCCCGCCTCCGCGTGACCCCCGACGCCGCCGCGCTGCGCGCGATCGGCTGGCCCCACGCCGGCGCGGTGCCCGCCGGCGACTGGGCCAGTGCCATGGCGGCACATCCGCAGGCGCACGTCGCGCGCGTGGTCGAGCAGCACCGCTCCGGCTATATCGTCGCCACCGGCCCGGGGCCCGATACGGGCGTCGCGGTGGAGTCGCCGCAGGAATGGCAGCGGCCGTCGGGCTACCGCCGCGGCACCGCGCAGGCGGTCGACCGCGCCGCGGTTGGCGACTGGGTGCTGGTCGAGGACGGGCTGATCGTATCGCTGCTGCCGCGGCGCACGACCATCAAGCGCGCCGCCGCCGGCGAGCACTACCAGCAGCAGCTGATCGCGGCCAATGTCGACACCGTGCTGGTGGTGTGCGGGCTCGACGGCGACTTCAACCCGCGCCGCATCGAGCGCTACCTGCTGCTGGTGCACGATGGCGGGACGCAGGCCGTGGTGGTGCTGACCAAGGCCGACCGCGACGGCACCGACATCGACGCCGCGCTGGCGGCGCTGACCGAGGTCGCGGGGCAGGGCATCCCGGCACTCGCCGTCGACGCCCGCGACCCGGCCAGCGTCGCCGCGCTGCTGCCGTGGCTGCAGGCGGGCATGACCGCGGTGCTGGTCGGCAGCTCCGGGGCCGGCAAGTCGACGCTGACCAACACCCTGCTCGGCCACCAGCGCATGAAGACCAGCGCGGTGCGCGAGACCGACGACCGCGGCCGCCACACCACCACCCACCGCGCGCTGATCCCGCTGCCGTCGGGCGCGTGCCTGATCGACACCCCCGGCATGCGCGAGCTGAAGCCCACCGGCGAGGAGGACCTGGCCGACGGCGGTTTCGCCGACATCGCCGCGCTGGCCGAGAGTTGCCGGTTCCGCGACTGCGTGCACGACAACGAGCCGGGCTGCGCGGTGCGCGCTGCGCTCGCCGACGGCCGGCTGGAGTCGCGGCGGTTCGCCAACTACCTGAAGCTGCGCGACGAGGTCGCCGGTGCCGCCGAGCGGCTGGCCGCGCGCATGGCGCAGCTGCAGGGGCAGAAGCCCGGACGCCCGTCGCCAAAGGCGCCGGGGCGGCGTCCGGGGCGGCCAGGGGCGCGTTGACGCCCGTAGGCGCCGCGCGCCCACTTGCTATAACTGGTGTCGCCATCCGCCGACGCCGACGCCATCGCCACGCAGCCCAGCCCCGACATCGCCCACCACGCCGCGCTCGACGCGCGCATGGTGCAGGCCGCGCGCGGCATCCGGCTGCTGTCGCTGGCCAGCTGGCCGGTCGAGCTGCAGCACCGCTTCCTCGCCGACCACGCGCGCGGCCACACCGCCGCGCCGCACGTGGTGTACCCACGGCTGGACTTCACCGAGGCGCGCCGCGCACTGGACGCGGTGGCCGCGGAGGCCGACGGCGACCATCCGGCTGGCGCCTACCTGATCGAGTCCGCCGCCAGCTGGGGGATCGCGGCGCAGCTGCTGGAATGCCTGGGCACGCCGGCTGCGTGCCGGCATTCGATCGCGCTGTTCGGCGCACCCGACGAGCCGCTGCCGGGGCACGGCCCCGACACCCGCGAGGCCGCGCGACACTTCATCGGCATCGCCGACGAGCTCGACCACGAGCTGACCGCGCCGCAGGAGCACGTCGCGATCTCCGCCATCGCGCTGCAGCTGCAGCTGCAGGGCGACCTCGACCGGTTCTTCGGCGAGCGCATCATCGCCGTCGAGCTCGACCCGGACATGATCGCCAAGGCCGCGGCGGGCGCGTATCGCATCCGCCTGCGCGCCGGCGCCAGCTATTCCGACTACGACCGCCGCCAGCTGCTGCACCACGAGGCCTTCGTGCACTCGCTGACCGCGCTCAACGGTCGCGAGCAGCCGCTGTTCGCCAGCCTCGCGATGGCCTCGCCACGCACCACCGCGACCCAGGAAGGGCTGGCGACCTTCGCCGAGCAGATCACCGGCAGCATCGACATCGGCCGCATGAAGCGCGTCAGCCTGCGCATCGAGGCGATCGCGATGGCGCTCGACGGCGCCGGCTTCGTCGAGGTGTTCCGCTACTTCCTCGATGCCGAGCAGTCCGCGGAGGAGAGCTTCGCGTCGGCGCAGCGCGTGTTCCGCGGCGTGCCGCTCGGCGGCGGGCACGCGTTCACCAAGGACGGCGTGTACCTGCGCGGGCTGATCGGCGTGCACACGTTCTTCCGCTGGGCATTGCGCCAGGACCGGCTGCGCCTGTGCCAGCTGCTGTTCGCCGGCAAGATGACGCTGACCGACGTGCAGCGCTTCGAGCCGCTGTTCGAGAGCGGTGCGCTGGTGACGCCGCGCTGGCTGCCGGACTGGGTGGCGCGCGCGAACGGTCTTGCCGGGATGCTGGCGTTCTCGCTGTTCGCCAACCGCATCCGGCTGGACCGCATCGGCGACGAGGCGCCGGGACTCGGCGCCTGAGCGCAGCGCACCGCGCCAGGGCCCGCGTGGCGGGCGCCACGTGAGGGGGCGCTAGACTGGCAGCCCCGAAAACGCCGCCAGAGCCCATGTCCGAGACCACGCCCGAGACCTCTGCCACCCCCGAGGACGAATTCAAGCAGGCGGCGCTCGACTATCACCGGCTGCCGCCGTTCGGCAAGATCCGGGTCTCCGCGACCAAGCCGATGGTCACCCAGCGCGACCTGGCGCTGGCGTACTCGCCGGGCGTGGCCTACGCCTGCGAGGCGATCGTCGCCGACCCCAATGCCGCCAGCACGCTGACCGCGCGCGCCAACCTGGTGGCGGTGATCAGCAACGGCACCGCGGTGCTCGGCCTGGGCGACATCGGCCCGCTGGCCGGCAAGCCGGTGATGGAAGGCAAGGGCGTGCTGTTCCAGAAGTTCGCCGGCATCGACGTGTTCGACATCGAGGTCGACGAGCGCGACCCCGACCGGCTGGTCGACATCATCGCCAGCCTCGAGCCGACGTTCGGCGGCATCAACCTCGAGGACATCAAGGCGCCGGAGTGCTTCATCGTCGAGCGCAAGCTGCGCGAGCGGATGCAGATCCCGGTGTTCCACGACGACCAGCACGGCACCGCGATCATCGTCGGCGCCGCGATCCTCAACGCGCTCGCCGTCGCCGGCAAGGACATCGGCGAGGTCACGCTGGCCACCGCCGGCGCCGGCGCGGCCGGCATCGCCTGCCTCGACATGCTGGTGGCGCTGGGCATGGACCCCGCGCGCATCCTGGCCGTCGACCGCGACGGCGTGCTGTACACCGGCCGCGCCGGGCTGGACCCGGACAAGGCGCGCTACGCGCGCGACACCGACAAGCGCACGCTGGCCGACATCTGCCACGGCGCCGACATCTTCCTGGGCCTGTCCGCCGGCGGCGTGCTGACCGCGGACATGGTGTCCACGATGGGGCCGCGGCCGATCATCCTGGCGCTGGCCAACCCGTACCCGGAGATCCACCCCGACGCCGCGCGCGCGGTGCGCCCGGACTGCATCGTCGCCACCGGCCGCTCGGACTATCCCAACCAGGTCAACAACGCGTTGTGCTTCCCGTACATCTTCCGCGGCGCGCTGGACGTGGGCGCCACCGGCATCAACGAGGCGATGAAGCTCGCCTGCGTGCGCGCCATCGCCACGCTGGCGCAGATGGAGGCCACCGACCTGGGCAGCGCCTACGGCGGCGAGATGCCGGTGTTCGGCGCCGACTACATCATCCCGCGGCCGTTCGACCCGCGGCTGCTGACGGTGCTGGCGCCGGCGGTGGCGCAGGCGGCGATGGATTCCGGCATCGCGCTGCGGCCGATCGCCGACATGGGCGCGTACCGCGAGAAGCTCGGGCAGTTCATCTTCCGCAGCGGGCTGGTGATGAAGCCGGTCTATGACCTGGCGCGCGCGCACCTGCAGCGCGTGGTCTACGCCGAGGGCGAGGAGGAGCAGGCGCTGCGCGCGGTGCAGACGGTGGTTGACGAGGGCCTTGCGCGGCCGATCCTGATCGGCCGGCCGGACGTGATCCAGGCCCGCATCGCGCGGCTGGGCCTGCGCCTGCGCGAGGGCGTGGACTACGAGCTCACCAACATCAACGACGACCCGCGCTTCAACGAGTACTGGCAGCAGTACCACGCGCTCACCGAGCGCCGCGGCATCACCCCGGATTCGGCGAAGAACCTGCTGCGTTCGCGGCCGTCGCTGATCGCGGCGCTGATGGTCCAGCGCGGCGAGGCCGACGCGATGATCTGCGGCCTGGTCGGGCGCTTCCACAAGAAGCTCGGCTATATCCGCAGCGTGCTGCCACTGGACCCGGGCGTCACCAGCACCTCGGCGATGACCGGCGTCGTCAACGACCTCGGCACCTGGTTCTTCCTCGACACCCACGTGCAGCTGGACCCGAGCCCGGAACAGATCGCCGAGAGCACGCTGCAGGCGACCTACCGCCTGAAGCTGTTCGGCATCGAGCCGAAGGTGGCGCTGCTGTCGCACTCCAACTACGGCAGCCACGACAACCCGTCGGCGGCCAAGATGCGCCGCGTGCGCGAGATCCTGCGCGAGCGCATGCCGCGGCTGGAGGTGGACGGCGAGATGATGGCCGACACCGCATGGGACGACCTGCTGCGGCGTCGCATCTTCCCCAACACCACGCTGTCGGGGCGGCCCAACCTGTTCGTGCTGCCCAACCTGGACGCCGCCAACATCACCTACAACATGGTGCGGGTGATGACCGACGGCGTAGCGCTGGGGCCGATCCTGATGGGCATCAGCGCCGCCGCGCACGTGCTGACGCCGACGTCGAGCCCGCGGCGCGTGGTCAACATGACCGCGATCGCGGCGGTCGAGGCGCAGATCCGGCGCGCGCAGCGCGAGGGCGGCGGCCTGCGCTGACACCGGCGCATCGCGCGTCACGCGTCACGCGCCAGGCATCACGCGTCGGGCATGGCCTTCGCCGCCAGCAGCCCGCGCACCACCGCGGGCAGCTCCGCCAGCGCGTCCTTCAGCACCACCGCGTCGGCGACCGGCAGCGGCTGCCCGTCCGCGACCGACCCGGTGACGAACACGAACGGCACGCCCGGCGCCTGCGCGCGCACCAGCGCGTGCGCGTCGCGGCCGGAGTAGCCCGGCAGGTTCAGGTCCGACAGCACCAGGTCCGGCGCGAACGTGGCCAGCGCGTCGCGCAGCGTCGCCTCGCGCTCCACGCGCAGGCATTCCGCGGCGATGCCGGCGTGCTGCAGCTCCAGCATCACCAGCTCGGCGTCGTCGGCGCAGTCGTCGATCAGCAGCACCCGCAGCGGCGCAGCGTCGTGGCCTGGCGTGGCGGGCGCGGGCGTCATCCGTCAGCCGTCGGCGGGTGCTTCGTTGAACACCGCCCAGAACTTGCCCAGCGTGCGCACCGCCTCGAAGAACTGGTCGACGTCGACCGGCTTGACCACGTAGGCGTTGACGCCCAGGTCCCAGCTGCGGGCGAGGTCGCTCTCTTCCCGCGACGACGACAGGATGACCACCGGGATGCGCTTGAGGTGGTCGTGGGTACGCATCTCGCGCAGCACCTCCAGCCCGTCCATGCGCGGCATCTTGATGTCCAGCAGCAGCACCGCGGGGTCGCCTTCGGGGCGGTCGGCGAACCTGCCGCGGCGCAGCAGGTAGTCCAGCGTCTCCACGCCGTCCTCCACGTGCACGATCGGGTTGGCCAGGTGGGCGTCGCGCAGCGCGTCGATCGCCATCTCGGCGTCGTGCGGGCTGTCTTCGGCAAGCAGGATGGTGCGGATGGCGGTCATGGCGGTGGGAGGCCTTTGGCGGGCAGTTCGAGGTTGGAGGGCAGGGTAAAGGAGAACAGCGCGCCCTGGCCGGGGCTGGAGTCGCCTTCGATGCCGCCGCCGTGGCGCAGCAGCACGCGCTTCACGCTGGCCAGGCCGATGCCGGTACCGCTGAACTCGCTGGCCGAGTGCAGCCGCTGGAACACGCCGAACAGCTTGTCGGCGTACGCCATGTCGAAGCCGGCGCCGTTGTCGCGCACCGTGAACCGGTGCATGCCGACGCCGGCGGTCTCGTGGCGCACCTCGATGCGTGCGGGTTCGACGTTCGCGCTGTACTTGACCGCGTTGCCGAGCAGGTTCAGCCACACCTGGCGCAGCATGTTGTCGTCGCCCACCAGCACCGGCAGTGCCCCGATGTCCCAGTGGATGCGGTGGTCGGGCTGGTCGCTGCGCGCGTTGGCGTCCAGCAGCGCGCGGGTGTCGTCGACCATCGACTGCATGTCGACCGCCTGCAGCCGCAGCGCGCTGCGGCCCAGCCGCGAATACACCAGCAGGTCGTCGATCAGCGTCGACATGCGCTTGGCGGAGCTGGAGATCACCTGCAGGTAATGGCGCGACTTGTCGTCGGCGTCGTCGCCCAGCTGGCGCGCCAGCTTGTCGGCGAACCCGGCGATATGGCGCAGCGGTGCACGCAGGTCGTGGGACACCGAATAGCTGAAGGCCTCGAGCTCGCGGTTGACCTCCGATACCTGCGCCACCTTGCCCTCGAGCTGGCGGTTGAGCTCGCGGATGTGCTGCTCGGCGGCCTTCTGCACGGTAACGTCGGCAGCGGTCACCAGCACCACGTCGTCGTCGCTGTCGGGCAGCGCCATGCGCCGGGCGTTGATCAGCATGACCCGCTCATGGCCGTCGGCAGTGTGCTGCGTGCGCTCCAAGTCCCACAGCTCGCGGTCGCGCGCCAGCACGTCGCGCAGCCGGCGCAGCGTCTCCTCGTCGTTCCACGCGCCGCCGCTGATCCCGGCCAGCGGCTGCCCGCGCACGTCGCCCTCGACGCCGTACAGCTCGTCGAACGCGGCGTTGTGCATGACGACGCGCAGCTGCGCATCGGCGAGCACGATCGGGTCGCGCACGGTGTCCAGCACCACGGCGGCGCGTGCGGATGCGCGGCGGGCGTCGCTTTCCGCCCCCAGCCGCTGCCCGGCCTGGCGGGTCGCGTTCCAGGTCAGCACGCCGAGCAGCGCCAGCTGCGCCAGCATCGCGCCCCAGCCCAGCGCCGACGCCTGGCGCTGCGCGCGCGCGGCCCGTGTCTGGCGCGACGCCAGCAGCGACCGCTCCTCGGCGATCACCGCGTCGACTAGCGGCTGGATCGGGTAACGCGCCACCAGGTCGATCACCTGCTGCGGGCTGCTGCCACCGCCGGCGGCCAGCACCGCGTCCGCGGCCTGCAGCCGCAGCCCCACGTTGGCCGCCAGCATGCCGATGCGCACCTGCTGCGCCGGGTTGTCCTGCGTCTGCCGCTGAACCTCGGCGAGCGATGGCTGTACCCGCGCGCGGCTGTCGCGCGTGCGCGCGCCCAGCATCGGCGTGTCCACGCCGGCCACGCGCGCCAGCGCCGCGGCTTCGATGTTGCGCACGTCGGAGGCCAGCTTCTGCATCGCGACCTCGACCTGCCGGGTGTGGTCGACGCGGGCATTGGCCTCGGCGCTGCGCTCGTTGGCCGCGCGCAGCAGCAGGAACGGCGTCACCACGATCA
The DNA here is from genome assembly GCA_001683895.1 of Luteimonas sp. ANT-B3E. Classification (GTDB taxonomy): domain Bacteria; phylum Pseudomonadota; class Gammaproteobacteria; order Xanthomonadales; family Xanthomonadaceae; genus Luteimonas. The sequence continues at coordinate 24,111 of LXQJ01000013.1, forward strand.
GCACCAGCGCCAGCACCAGCCCGGGCAGGCGGGCGCGCAGCAGCAGCTTGTTGGCGATGGTCGCGGGCATGCGTCGGGGTCTTGGAGAGGGCAGTCACCGGGCGCCATCGGCGCGGGGCCGGGCACGGGTGACCGCGGATCATCCGCCATCGCCGCGTCGACGGGCCATGACGGCGGCCTGCACGCGGGCCAGCGCCGGCCGCTGCGCCAAGGGGCGGCCGGCGCGCCTGCTAGACTCGGGACCAAAAACGGTGCCACCACACCCGACCCGCGCCCGGCACCTGACGACCCCACACACACACGCGGCCGACGCACCGCGGCGGAGCCTTCCCCCCGATGAACTGGCTGAACGAGCTGCTGCAGAACGACCCCGATCCCGCCGAGTCGCGCGAGTGGATCGAATCGCTGAAGGCGGTGATCGACCACGGCGGGCCCGAGCGCGCCCACCAGCTGCTGCAGGGCATGGTCGAGCTGACCCGTCGCGCCGGTGCGCACCTGCCGTTCTCGCCGACCACCGGCTACGTCAACACCATCCCCGCGCACCTCGAGCCGCGGATGCCCGGCGACGCCACCATGGAGTGGCGCATCCGCTCGATCATCCGCTGGAACGCGATGGCGATGGTGGTGCGCGCCAACCGCAAGCCCGGCGACCTCGGCGGCCACATCGCCAGCTTCGCGTCCGGCGCCACGCTGTACGACGTCGGCTTCAACCACTTCTGGCGCGCGCCCGGCGACGACCACCCCGGCGACCTGCTCTACACCCAGGGCCACAGCTCGCCCGGCATCTATGCGCGCGCGTTCCTCGAGGGCCGCTTCAGCGAGTCGCAGCTCGACCACTTCCGCATGGAGGTCGACGGCCGCGGCGTCAGCAGCTACCCGCATCCGTGGCTGATGCCGGAGTTCTGGCAGACGCCCACCGTCAGCATGGGCCTGGGGCCCATCGCCGCCATCTACCAGGCGCGCAACTGGAAGTACCTGGAAGCGCGCGGCCTGATGCCGAAGTCCGACCGCAAGGTCTGGTGCTTCCTGGGCGACGGCGAAACCGACGAGCCGGAGTCGCTGGGCGCGATCTCGGTCGCCGGGCGCGAAGGCCTGGACAACCTGGTGTTCGTCATCAACTGCAACCTGCAGCGGCTCGACGGGCCCGTGCGCGGCAACGGCAAAATCATCCAGGAGCTGGAGGGCGCGTTCCGCGGCGCCGAGTGGAACGTGGTCAAGACCATCTGGGGCAGCTACTGGGACCCGCTGCTGGCCAACGACCGCGACGGCATGCTGAAGAAGCTGATGATGGAGACCGTCGACGGCGAGTACCAGAACTGCAAGGCCTTTGGCGGCGCGTACACCCGCGAGCACTTCTTCGGCAAGTACCCGGAGACCGCGGCGCTGGTGGCCAACCTGTCCGACGACAACATCTGGCGCCTCAACCGCG
>LXQJ01000014.1:0-4193 GCA_001683895.1 Luteimonas sp. ANT-B3E
ATCGAGCGCTTCCACAACCCACGAATGCAACGCCGGCTGGACAGCCGGGATCAGAAGTTCATAGCCTTAACTCAACTGTCCGCGGAAACGGGGTAGAACCCGACACGACTTGGTCAGCCAGGGGCCGGTCTGCCGGCGGACGCGAGCGCGCCACGTCACCTTGCCGCTCCGCCCTACCCGCTTCTCGAATGTCGCCACTGACTGCCCCAAAGTGTCCCAACTGGGCCGACTATGGGACAGCGCAAACCGCGGCGCAAGTAGGGGAATGGCTCAACCGTGAGGGTTTTGGCGGAGAGAGTGGGATTCGAACCCACGGAAGGGATTAGCCTTCGGCGGTTTTCAAGACCGCTGCCTTCAACCACTCGGCCATCTCTCCGAAGCAGCGCAGGAGTCTGCCACATCGCGCCACGGGCGAGGCGCTTGACCGCCCGGCACGGGCGCGGAAGCGGAGCTCACCCGACGAGCGCCACCTCGTTGACAGAGGCCACGCGACGGAGTGGGCGCGGGGCCGGGTGCGGTGGGCGCGAGAACGACTGGCAGTCGACGCGCGAGGCTTCGACCAGCGGCGGCAGGCGCTCGGCAAGAAAGTCGATGAACACCCGCACGGCAGGCAGCAGGCCACGGCGCGACGCGAACACCGCGTGCGCGATACCCATTGGCAGGCGCCACTCCGGCAGCACCACCTCCAGCTCCCCCGCACGCACGGCGTCGGCGCAGACCATCTCCGGCAGCATCGTCACGCCGAGGCCCTGCTTGGCCAGTGCCATCAGCATCGGGAAGTCGAAACCCGCGACGCGCGGCTTCAGGTCGATGCGGCGACTTTCGCCGGCCGCGTTGTGTAGGTCCCAGCGCTGGCGCACCTCGTCCTCCCCCATGCTCATGGTGACGTGGTCGTGCAGCTCCTCGGGTACCCGTGGCCGCCCGGCGCGGTCGAGATACCCCGGGCTGGCCACCAGCAGCTCCTGGATCTCGCCGAAACTGCGCATCACCAGGCTGCCGTCGTCGTCGAGCTTGCTGCGCACGCGGATGGCGACGTCGAAGCCTTCGTTGATGACATCGACGCGCCGGTTGCTGACATGCAGCTGCACGCGCACCTGCGGGTAACGCGCCAGGAAATCCGGCAGCAGCAGCGGCATCGACTGCTGCGCCATGCTGACCGGCAGCCCGACGCGCACCAGGCCCCGCGGTTCGGCGCTCAGCCGGTCGACCACCTCGCGGGCCGCGGCGGCCTCGGCGAGCATCGACTGCGCGTGGCGGTGCACGCTCTGGCCGACGTCGGTGACCGCGAAGCGCCGCGTCGAGCGTTGCAGCAGGCGGACACCAAGCTCGGTCTCGAGCTGGCTGATACGCCGGCTGAGCCGCGATTTGGGGATGCCGAGCGCGCGCTCCGCGGCAGCAAAGCCGCCGTGGTCCACCACCATCGCGAAGTAATAGAGATCGTTCAGATCCTGCATGACGCTCACCTCCTGGCGGAACAATACATAGCATTCCACCACCGTGGCATCACTCATGCAACGACGAAATAGCCGCTTGTCCATGAAATAACCCGGACAAAGGTTGTACATGTCCTTGGACAGCGATCCACAGACTTCGGTGAGCATCCAGCCGCGCCCGGACGCTCACGCCAGCAGTGTCGTCCCACCCATATATCGGTGCAGGGCGTCCGGCACGACAATGCTGCCGTCGGCCTGCTGGTGGTTCTCCATGACCGCGATCAGCGCCCGCCCGACAGCCACACCGGACCCGTTGAGCGTGTGCACCAGCTCGGGTTTGCCGGTCACCGGGTTGCGCCAGCGCGCCTGCAGCCGCCGCGCCTGGAAATCACCGCAGTTCGAGCACGAGGAGATCTCGCGGTAGGCGCCCTGTGAGGGCAGCCACACTTCGAGATCGAAGGTCTTGTTCGCCGCGAACCCCATGTCGCCAGTGCACAGCAGCATGCGCCGGTACGGCAGCCCGAGGAGCTCAAGCACGGTTTCGGCGCAGCGCGTCATGCGCTCGTGCTCGGCGTCGCTGTCGGCGGGCGCGGTGATGCTGACCAGCTCGACCTTCTCGAACTGGTGCTGGCGGATCATGCCGCGCGTGTCACGACCATGGCTTCCCGCCTCGGCGCGGAAGCACGACGAATGTGCGGCCATCCGCAGCGGCAGGCGGTCGGCGTCGACAATGGCATCGCGGACGGTGTTGGTCAGCGGCACCTCGGCGGTCGGGATCAGGTATCGGGCCGCCCCGCCGACCTCCACCGCGAACAGATCGTCTTCGAACTTCGGCAGCTGCCCGGTGCCGAGCATGCTGGCGGCGTTCACGATCAGCGGAACGCCCGTCTCCTCGTAGCCGTGGCGGTCGCAGTGCAGGTCGAGCATGAACTGCGCCAGCGCACGGTGCAGACGCGCCACGCCTCCACGCAGCACGGTGAAGCGTGCGCCGGACAGCGCGGCCGCGGTCTCGCCATCGAGCCATCCGTGGCGTTGGCCAAGCTCCACGTGGTCGCGTGGGGAAAAATCAAATTCCCGTGGCGTGCCCCACGCGTGGCACGCCACGTTCGCGCACTCATCCGCGCCGACCGGAACCGAGGGATCCGGGAGATTCGGCAGCTCCAGCGCGATCGCCTCCAGCGCGCCCCTTACGTCGTCCAGCGCCGCTTCGGAGGCCTTCAGCTCGTCTCCCAGTCCCGCCACTTCTGCGAGCAGCGCCGAGACGTCACCGCCCTGCGCCTTGGTCTGGCCAATCGCCTTGCTGCGCGCATTGCGCGCCGCCTGCAGCTCCTGGGTGCGCACCTGCAGGTCTTTGCGACGCGCCTCAAGCTGCTCGAGCCCCTGGGCGTCAAGCCTGTGGCCGCGGGTCGCGAGCAGCCGCCCGGCAAGGTCGACGGGGGATTGGCGCAACAGGCTTGGATCGAGCATCGTGGGCGGGACACGGCTAGGGTGGTGCGTGATTATCGCGTGTCGCCCGGCGCCGTGTCGCCCGGCGCCATGTCGCCCGCGGGCCGCGTGCGCATCGTGCCCGCTGCCGATGCCGATGCGCCGCGTCCGCGCGGCACGACCGCTGTGGGAGAATCGCCGCCATTCCCGCCGAGCGCTCCGCGCCATGCCGTCCGTGCCCCATCGCCTTGCGACCCCCACTGCGCTCGGCCGTCGCGCTGAGGCGCGACGCGCGGTATCGCCTCTGCTGGTGGCGGGCGCGGCGGTGGCGGTGGGACTGCTGGCGTTCGCGCTGGTGCTGTGGCGGCAGCCGGATCCTGTTCCCTCTCATGGGGACCTGACCGCGCCGCGCGTAAACGGCGAGCTGCGATCCCTGCCCGCCCCCGGCGTTGCCGTCGACGGCGGCGTGCGCATGCCGCGCGTGGCCCCGGATGACGGACCTCGGGCCCGCATCGACGACCCCGAACCCGCGTCGGCAGGCGCAGCGATGCCGCCGGCAGCCAGCTCGCGGCCGGTGGTCGAGCCAGCGCCATGGCCACGTGGGGACGCCGCCGCAGCCGGGACGACGGCACCGATCCCGGTGGACATGCCGCCCCCCCGATATCCGCCCGGGGCGCTGCGACGCGGGGAGAGTGGCGAGGTCGTGCTGCGGGTCGAAGTCGACGCGCGCGGCCGGCCAGCACGGGTCGACGTACTCTCTTCCAGCGGCGCGACAGACCTGGACCGCGCGGCTGTCGCCGCCGCATCGCGCTGGCGCTTCCGGCCTGCCCTGCGCGACGGCGTGCCGGTGACGGCCAACGTCGACGTCCCGATTGCGTTCGATCGTCCGCGCTGACACGCTCGCCAGACAGGCGGCCACTGCCCCGCCGACGGGCCCCGCGCGCGGGACACGGGCCATCAACGCGCAGGCACGCAGAATCTGCGCACAGGGCCGTGAGCTGCTGGTCCAGGCAGGTCCATCGAGGACGACGAACGCGTTGGGCCGCGGCTCCACGCGAGATGAACGAGCGCTGTGAAACGCTCGGTGCGCCCTCGATCACGAGAACACGTCATGTCCCGACCGGTCACCCCTCCCGGCGACACGTCACGCAACGCTGCAACGCCCCCGTCGCGAGACCCGTCGCCCCCGCATGGCATTCCACCCGGCGATCCGCCGCCCCGTCGGGGCGCGGGGACCCTCGTATGGATCCTCCTGCTGATCGCGCTGCTCGCTTTCGGCTGGTATTTCTACAACCAGCGCGGAGCCGTCTCGCCGCCTGCCGAGCCGATGACCCC
>LXQJ01000014.1:4406-6332 GCA_001683895.1 Luteimonas sp. ANT-B3E
CGCGATTGCGCCTGTCTATCCGCCGGTCGCGTTCCGGGCGCGCGAAGAGGGCATCGTGGTGGTGCGTGCCGCGATCGACGCGCAGGGCGTCCCGTCCGCGGTCGAAGTCGCCACGACCAGTCGCTCGCGCGCGCTCGACCGAGCCGCGGTGGACGCCGTCGGTGCAGCGCGCTTCGCACCCGCGATCCGCCGGGGCCAGGCGACGGCCGAGACCGTGAACGTGCCGGTGAAGTTCCGGCTCGACCGACCCTGACCGCCGCGGCGGGGCGGGACACCGGCGAGCATCTGCGATGCCTGCCGCATGCTTCAGCCAGCGTCGCGCAGCGTCCCACCCGCCCGGCGCAGCGCCGCATCGAAGCCCGGGTACGACGTCGCGACATTGCCGACGTCCACGATCCGCACCCTGCCCGTCGCGACCTGCCCTCCGACCGCGAACGCCATCGCGATGCGGTGGTCGCCGAAGCTGTCGATGGACCCCGCCCCGATGCGCCCGCCCTGGATCACGACACCTCCGGGCGTCTCGCGCACGTCGACGCCCAGCGCCGCGAGGCCGCAGGCCATGGCGTGCAGGCGATCCGACTCCTTGACCCGCAGCTCCTCGGCGCCGGTGACCACCGTCGCGCCCTCGGCGCACGCAGCGGCAATGGCCAGCACCGGGAACTCGTCGATCATGTCGGGGATGGCGGCCTGCGGCACTGCGATGCCGCGCAGCGGTGCGTGGCGCACGTGCAGGTCGGCGATGCTCTCGCCGCCTTCCATGCGGGTGTTGTCCTCGCGGATGTCGGCACCCATGGCGCGCAGCACGTGCAGCAGGCCGGTCCGGCGCGGATGCAGCCCGACGCCACGCAGCACGAGCTCGGACCCGGGTACCACGGTCGCCGCGACCAGCAGGAACGCCGCCGAGGAGAAGTCGCCCGGCACCCGGACGTCAGTCGCCGACAACCGTTGCCCGCCGCGCAGGCGCGCGATCCCCGGCGCCGCATCCACCTGCCAGCCGAACGCCTGCAGCAGGCGTTCGGTGTAGTCGCGCGTCGGGCGCGGTTCGCGCACCACGGTGTCGCCCTCCGCGTAGAGGCCGGCAAGCAGCAGCGCGGACTTCACCTGCGCGCTGGCGACGGCGCAGGTGTGGTCGACGCCGCGCAGCGTGGCCACCGGCTGCAGGCGCAGCGGCGGCGTGCCGTCGTCGCTGGTGCGGATGTCCACGCCCATCGTCGACAGTGGGCCGGCGACGCGCTGCATCGGTCGCCGCGACAGCGACGCGTCGCCCACCAGGGTGGTCGCGAAGCGCTGGCCGGCCAACACGCCGGCAAGCAGCCGCATCGCGGTGCCGGCGTTGCCGCAATCCAGCACACCATCGGGTGCGCGCAGCCCGTGCAGGCCGACACCATGGACAATCCGGCAGCCGTCCGCCGGCGCCTCGATGCGCACGCCCATGCGCGCGAAGATCGCCGCGGTGGCGCGCGTGTCGGCGCCCTCCAGGAAGCCGTCGATGCGCGATACGCCGTCCGCCAGTGCGGCCAGCATCACCGCCCGGTGCGATAGCGACTTGTCGCCGGGCACGTCGTGGATACCGCTCAGCGCCCCCGCGCGGCCGGTGATCCACGCAGGGGCTGCGTGCGCCGCGCTCACGGACGCAGCGTGTCCAGCGCCGCCAGCAGACGCGCATTGTCGGCATCGCTGCCGATGCTGATGCGCAGGCTCTGCGGCAGCCCGTACGCCGCCATCGGCCGCAGCACGACGCCGCGCGCCAGCAGCGCCTGCTCAAGTGCGGACGCGTCGGCGCCCACGTCGACCAGCAGGAAGTTGGCCTGCGACGGCGCCACGCGCAGGCCTCGCGTACGCAGCGCCGCGGCCAGCGCGTCGCGTGCGCGCGCGTTGCGCGCCGCGCTGGCGGCCAGGTGCGCGCGGTCGCCCAGCGCCGCCTCC
>LXQJ01000014.1:6416-17332 GCA_001683895.1 Luteimonas sp. ANT-B3E
CGCCAGCGCCACGACGCCGAGATTGAAGCTCTCGCGCACACGCTCCAGCACCGCAGCCAGCGCCGGCTGCGCCACGGCGTAGCCGATCCTCAGGCCCGCCAGCCCATAGGCCTTGCTGAAGGTGCGGGTCACGACCAGGTTGGGACGCGCCGCCAGCAGCCACAGCGCCGATGCGTAGTCGGGTGCGTCCGCCAGCTCCGCGTATGCCTCGTCGACCACGACCACGACGTGCGGCGGCACGGCATCGAGCAACGCCGACAGCGCATCGGCCGGCAGCCAGGTGCCGGTGGGGTTGTTGGGATTGGCGAGGTACAGCAGCCGCGTCCGTGGCGTGATCGCCGCGAGCAGTGTCGCGGGGTCATGTCCTAGCGGCATCGCATCCTCGGCGGCACGCGCCGCGGCAACGCGTACGGTCGCACCCACCGCGGCGGCCGCGATGCGGAACACCGCGAACCCGTATTGCGGCACCACGACCTCGTCTCCCTCGCCCGCGAACACCTGCGCCAGCTGCATCAGCAGCTCATGCGAGCCGTTGCCGAGGACGAGCTGCGATGGCGCGACGCCGTGGGTCGCTGCCAGCGCCGCCTTGAGCCGCGTGCCACGCGGATCCGGATAGCGGTGCAGCGCGTCCAGCGACCCCAGCGCCGCGGCGCGCGCGAGGGGACTGGGACCATCGGGGTTCTCGTTCGAGCCAAGCTCCGCCAGCGGACCGGCAGCGGCCGCGCGCAGCGCCTCGAGATCGTGGCCCGGGTCGTACGCGAGCAGGGCGCGGACAGGCGCCCGCGCATGGGCCAGCGCGTCAGCAACGGCGTCACCAGGACACCCGTTACCGGGCATCAGGGGACCGCCACAGGGTACGAACCGAGCACCCGCACCTGCCCGCCGGAGGCGTCGATTTCCGCCAGCGCGTCGCGCAGAGGCGACTCGTCGACGTGGCCCTCCACGTCGATGAAGAACGCGTACTGCCAGAGCGCACCGTGCGCGGGGCGCGATTCGATGCGGTTCATGCTGACGTCGCGCCGCGCAAGCGGCTCCAGCATCTTGTACAGCGCGCCCGGCTGGTCACGGATCGACAGCATCAGCGATGTGCGGTCGTGCCCCGATGGCGGGAACGACGCGCGGCCGATCACCAGGAAGCGCGTGGTGTTGTCGCTGTGGTCCTCCAGTGGGCCTGCGACCACCTTGAGGCCGTAGACATGGGCGGCATTCTCGCCTGCGATCGCGGCGGCATCTTCGGCCATGCGCGCGCGACGGGCACCTTCGGCGTTGCTGGCGACGGCCTGCTTCTCGACCTGCGGCAGGTGCTGGCGCAGCCAGTTGCGGCACTGGGCCAGCGACAGGCCGTGCGAGTAGACGCGCTCGACCTCGTCCAGCCGGCCGCTGCGCGACAGCAGGTACTGGTGCACGCGCAGCTCGACCTCGCCGCAGATCATCAGCGGCGAGGTCAGGAACAGGTCCAGCGTCGACTGGATGGTGCCCTGCCCCGAGTTCTCGACCGGGACGACGCCGAAGTCGGCGACACCCGCGGCGACCTCGTCGAACACCTCTTCCACGCTCGCCAGCGGCAGGCCACGCGCGGAGTGGCCGAAGTGCTTGTGCACCGCCTGCTGCGAAAAGGTGCCCTCGGGACCCAGGTAACCGACCTTCAGCGGCTCCTGCTGCGCCAGGCACGCGGACATGATCTCGCGGAACAGGCGCACCAGCACTTCATCCGACAGGGGTCCGTCGTTGCGGTCGACCACGCGCCGCAGCACCTGCGCCTCGCGCTCGGGGCGGTAGTACTCCACCGCCGCAGCGAGCGTGCCCTTGGCGCGGCCGACCTGACGGGCCCACAGGGCGCGCTCGGCGATCAGCGACTGGATCTCGCGGTCGATGCCGTCGATCTGCGCGCGCACGGCTGCCAGATCGGGCGCTCCGGGCTCGGCGGCGCCCGGCGAAACCGCCGGCGGAGCGCCCTTGGGCGCCGGCCCGGTCGCGTTGCCGGCGCGCCGCGCGCGTGGCTCCGCAGGCGGAGCGCGCTCAGCCATGGCGCCGCTGGAACGCCTGCATGTAGTCCACCAGCGCGCGCACGCCCGCGATCGGCATCGCGTTGTAGAGGGAGGCGCGCATGCCGCCGAGCACGCGGTGGCCCTTCAGGCCGATCAGCCCGGCTTCGCGCGCCCCTGCAAGGAAGATGTCGTCGTACGCGCCCTCGGCGAGGAAGAACGGCACGTTCATACGTGACCGCACCGCGGCCGCCACGGGGTTGCCGTAGAAACCCCCGGAGCCATCGATCGCCTCGTACAGCAGCGCAGACTTGGCTGCGCTGCGGCGCGCGAACTCTTCCACGCCGCCCTCATCGAGCATCCAGCGGAACATCAGCCCCGCCATGTACCAGTTCCAGGTCGGCGGGGTGTTGAGCATCGACTCGCCCTTCAGGTGCGAGGCATAGCTGAAGATGTCGGCGCGCGGGATGCCGGCGCGGTCCAGCAGCGATTGGCGCACGATGACAATGGTCACGCCGACCGGGCCGAGGTTCTTCTGCGCACCTGCGTAGATCACGTCGTAACGATCAATGCCGATCGGCTCCGATGCGATGCTCGAACTGAAGTCGGCGACCAGCGGCACGCCGGCGGTATCGGGCGCCGGGTCGCCCCACGCCGGGCGGTACTCGACGCCGTGGATGGTCTCGTTGGCGGTGACGTGGACATAGGCCGCGCCGGGAGTGAGCTGCCACTGGTCGCGCGGGGGGATGTCGCGGAAGCCGCCGGCTTCGCTGCTGGCGGCGACGTGCGCACGTACCTGCGGCGGCAGCTGCCGCAGCGCGGTCAGGCCCCAGTGCCCGGAGACGACATAGTCGGCGACCTGCCCTTCGGCGGCGAAGTTGAGCGGCACCAGTGCCTGCTGCGTGGTCGCACCGCCCGCCAGGAACAGCACCGCGTGCGAATCCGGCACCGAGAGCAACTGGCGCAGGTCGCCCTCGGCCTGCGCCGCGACCTGCATGAACTCGGGACCGCGGTGGCTGAGCTCGACGATGGAGGCGCCGGCGTCGCCCCATTCCAGCATGTCGTGTCGCGCCTGGCGAAGGACGCTCTCGGGCAACGCGGCAGGGCCGGCGCTGAAGTTGTAGGCGCGTGACATCGAAGGCGTCCGTCTTTCGGGCGGCGCAAGGCGCGGCCGCGGGCCCGACGAGTATGCCGCAGCGCAGCAGCCGTCGCCGCGCGGCGCGCCGATCACGTCAACTGCGACAGGGGCCGCGTCAGGCGGTGCCGAACAGCAGCAGCGCCGCGAGCAAGCCGGCCAGAACCACCGCGGCCAGCAGCAACCACGGCCAGCGCTGCGCCGACGGCCGGGGCGCACCGGCATTGCCTGCATCCAGCTCCGCGTGCGCCTCGTCGTGCAACGCGTCGTGGACCTGCGTGGCCGCGGCGGCCCGCGCCGGCGCCTCGACCACGAACCGGTGGTGGGCATCGAACACCACCTGGTCACCGGGCTGCAGCAGCGCGTCGCGGACACCTTCGCCATTGACCTCGCTGCCGTCCACCGAGCCCAGGTCCCGCAGCAGGAGCTGATCGTCGTGCAGCTCGAACCGGGCGTGGCGCGCCGCGAACGCCGGCTCATCGATCCGAATGTCCGCGTCGGCGGCACTGCCGACCAGCAGCGGCCCATCCAGCGTGAAGCCGCGGCCATGATGCCGTCCGCCTACGCCGCGCACCAGCACCCGCGGATCGCCCTGCGTCTGCACCGGTGCCGAGAGCAGCTCCGGCGATGGCGACGGCACGCGGCGTCCGGAGACCAGGCGCATGCCGATGCCGTCGACGAAGATCGCATCGCCGATCCGCAGCATCGCCATCCTAAGCACCTGGCGACCATTGACGTGGACGCCGCCGGTGCCCTCGGAGACCGTCAGCCAGACGCCGCGGCGGTCGACGCAGAAACGTACGTCGGGGGCCTCCGTGACGGGGCGAAGTTCACCACCCGGTTCCAAGCGGCCCACGCCATGCTCGCCGTGGCCAAGCGGCAGTTCGGCGACGTCGGGATTGGCGAAGCGCAGCTTCAGGGTGTCCATGCGTGGCGCAATCTATCATGTGCACCGCGCGTCCCTGCCCGCCCCTGCACGCGGCGATCCGCAGACTGCGCCCTTCCTCCCCTCAGATGGAACTTCCGCATGGCAGGCATCGATATCCACCACCCGCACTCGCTTCCGATGGCCAAGGCGCGCAGCGCGGTGGAACAGGTGGCGCTCAAGCTTTCCGAGCGTTTCGGCGTCGACTACCGCTGGGAAGGCGACACCTTGCTGTTCAACCGCTCCGGCGTCGATGGCCGGATCGACGTCGCGCCCAAGGTGCTTCACGTGACCGCCAAGCTCGGTTTCCTGCTGTCGGCGATGCAGGCGCCGATCGAGGCCGAGATCCGCCGGGTGCTTGACGAGCGCTTCCGCTGACCCGCCCCGGGACCATCGCTCCGCGCGCAACCGCCGCAGCCCGCCTTCACCAGCCGAACGGGGCCGACTCGCGGGCGAACAGCCGTGCCGATGCGCGGCTCTCGTCACGCTCGATTTCGTCGACGAACGCGTCCGCATTCCCCAGGCCGTCGAATGCGGCGTAGCCGCGTTCCAGGAATCCCTGCAGCTCGCTGAGTCCCTCCAGCCGCGCCGGGCCACGCGAAAACGCCAGCAATGCCGACACGCCGCGCAGCCGCAGCGCGCTGCCGAACCCGCGGCCGACCGCGCCGATGAGGCGGATCTGCCGCCGCCGCAGCCGTGGCAGTCCCATCGCAGGATAGGCCTCTGCATACAGCGCGTCATCGAGGCGACGCCGGGTGGGCGCGATCGCCTGCAGCGTGTCCGCCATGCGCAGGTCGAGGGCATGGGTCAACGCGCCGAGCTCGATGGCATCCGCCACGGTTCCGAGCAGCGACGCCGGCAGCAACCGCTGCATCGTCGGCAGCACCCGCGCGATGTCGGCATCGCGGCGCGTGAAGTCGCGGTCGCCGTAGACATCGTCGAGGAAGAAGCGGGCGGCCAGCGCGCGGTCCGGTGCGTCGAGGAAGTGGGCGAAGCTGCGCTCGAGCCGTGCCGCCTGCCAGCGCCGCAGCTCCGGCAGCCAGCGCAGCGCATTGCGCGGCTCGTGCGCCGGATCATGCAGGGCCTGGTGCCAGCGCAGTCGCCGCGCGAGCCGCGCGGACACGGTGTGGGTTCTCGCCATGATCGTAGTGTCGACGCGGCGCGCCGGCGCGGCAAGGCGTGACGGCACCGCGTTGGCGGCGCTTACACTCGACCGTCGTCGCCACAAGGACCGCCATGCTGTCGCTGCATACCGCCCGCCCATCGCCCCGCAGCACGCGTGGCGCGTCCAGCATCGGACTGGCGATCGCCGGCGGCGGGCCGATCGGCGGCATGTACGAGCTGGGCGTGCTGCGTGCGCTGGACGAAGCCTGCGACGGTCTCGACCTGACGCGACTCGACGGCTACGTCGGCGTCAGCAGCGGCGCTTTCCTGGCCGCGGGCCTCGCCAACGGCATGACGACGGCTGACATGTGCCGGATCTTCGTCACCGGCGACAGTGACGACGTCACGTTCGCGCCGTCGATGTTCCTGCGCCCGGCGTTCGGCGAGTACATGCGACGCGCGGCTGGCGTGCCGCGGCTCACCCTGGACTGGTGGCGCGGCGTGCTGCCGGGTGCCATCGGCGGCACCAGCGGCTATCACGACGGCACGCGCTGGTCGGACCTGGTGAACCGGTTCGGCGCGCTGGTCCCCACGGGCCTGTTCGACAACCGCGAAGTCGAACGCTTCCTGCGCGGCGTCTTCACCCGCCGCGGCCGCAGCAACGACTTCCGCGATCTCGGCGGCCGGCTGTTCGTGGTTGCCGTCGACCTCGACAGCGGCGAAGCGGTGCGTTTCGGCGCGCCCGGCTGGGACGACGTGCCGATCTCGTGCGCGGTTCAGGCCAGCGCTGCGCTCCCTGGGCTGTATTCGCCGGTGGCGCTGCGCGGCCGGCAGTTTGTCGACGGCGCGCTGCGGCGCACGATGCATGCATCGGTGCTGCTCGAACGCGAGGTCGACCTGCTGATCGGCATCAACCCCCTGGTGCCTTTCGATGCCTCCGCGGCGGGCCGCCAAGCACCGGCTGGTGCCCGTCGCCGACGGTCTCTGGCCGCTGGCGGCCTGCCCGCCGTGCTGTCGCAGACGTTCCGCACGCTGCTGCAGTCGCGCATGCAGGTCGGCCTGGCCAGATACGCGCAGCAGTATCCCGGCGTCGACCAGCTGGTGTTCGAACCCAATGCCCACGATGGCGCATTGTTCTTCGCCAACGCCTTCAGCTTCAGCGCGAGGCGCGAGATCTGCGCGCTCGGCTACCGCAATACGCTCGACGACATCGCCGCACGCGCCGAGGCGCTGCGGCCGCGCCTCGCGGCGCATGGCATCCAGCTGCGCGCGGCGATCATCGATGACGCCACCCGCACCGTCATGACAGGGCTCGGGGCCCCGCCTCCGCGCGCGACCGACGCCACCGCGCGCCTGCGCCGCGCGCTCGACGACGCCGAGCATCTCGTGAGCCAGCGCAGCGCCCGCCCGCCAGGACGAAGGACGGTGCATCGCCCGCGCACCATGGTGTGAATGCTCTAGACGGGATCCCGATATTGTGTCGCTGTCCGTCCGTCCAACTCGAGGGAATGCCATGGCCAAGTTCAAGAAGACCGCAAAGACGTCCACGCGCAAGGACACTCCCGGCAAGGCCGACGCGCGGGCGCAGGCCGAGCGCTTGTCGAAGTCGCTGAGCGAGTCCGCGCAGCAGATCTGGCTGGCAGGCGTAGGCGCCTTCGGCCGCGCGCAGGAAGAAGGCACGCGACTGTTCGAGGGACTGGTGAAGGAGGGACAGACGCTCGAGAAGACCGCTCGCACCGTCGCCAGTTCGGGCGCCGAGAGCGTGCGTGGCGCGATGGAGACCGGCGTCGGGCAGGCGCGCGAGCGCGCTACCGATACCTGGGACCGGCTCGAAAAGGTGTTCGAGGACCGCGTGCAGCGCGCGCTGGTGCAGCTTGGCATGCCTGGCCGCGACGACCTGCGCGACCTCAGTGGCCGCGTCGATACGCTCACCCGCGAGCTGCGTCGCCAGGGCACCGGCGCCACCAGCAGGACCGCGACCTCGATGCGGCCAGCACCGGCGAAGACGGCCGCTCGCGCCGCCGCGGACGGCGCGACCACGGGCGCGACGGCGACGCAGGCGAAGGCGAAGCGCGCGACGGTCAAGAAGACCGTCGCAAAGAAGTCCCCGGCGAGCAAGACCGCTGCCCGCAAGACCGGCACGTCGAAGCCCCGTCGCAGGGTCCCGGCGGGCGAGCGCGCTCCCGGCGCCTGAGACCTCCGTCGCCGCGGACTCGCCCACGGCCCTGGGCCCGTCGATCGCTGGCCTGATTGCGACTATCCTGCACGCCCTTGCAGGTGGAGTGGCGGCGTGACGGCAGCAGGTGCGTGGATCGTGTCGATCATGGTGATGCTGGCCGTCGGGACCGCGGCGACCCTCTACGTCCGGCTGGTGCTGCTGCGCCGCGACGAGACCGCGGCAGGCATCGTCGCGCTGTCCGGCATGTCGTGGCGGCAGTTCATCCACGTGGTGCTCGAGACGCTGGCGCGGCGCGGTTACGCCCGCGTGGTCGACCGCGACGCCGCACTGGGGGATGCCGATTTCACCTTGGCGCGCGACCGCCGCCAGTGGCTGCTCGCCTGCAAGCACGGGAGCGCGTTCGTGCTCGGTATCCCCGCCGTCACCGAGCTCGCCAACGCCATCCGGGTCCAGGGCGCTGCCGGCGGCCTGCTGGTGACCCAGGGCCAGATCAGTGCTGACGCTTATGCCCCGGCCAAACTCCAGCACATCGAGCTGCTTGACGGCCCGACGCTGTGGCCCGAGGCGCGCGAACTGGTGCCGCCCGAGCAGCTGGCGGCCATCCGCGCCGGCGCAGACCAGCGCGCGCGCCAGCGGGTCTTGATGGCCTGGCTGGTGGCACTGCTCGCCGGCGTCGCGAGCTTCATCACGCTGCCGCGCGTTGACGCACCTGCCCCGGCGATCGCCCCGCCGCCGGGCAGTGCCGCGGCAGGCGCCACTGCGGTCGACAACGGCACGCTGGCGGCCGCCCCCGCCGATGCGCCCGGTGCCGACCCCGCCAGCGTGGAGCAGCAGCGAGAGGCCGTGGCCAGCGCGATCTCGACGCTGCCGATGGTCGACCGGGCCAGCTGGTCCACCCAGTCGACGCTCGAGGTCAGGCTCCTGGAAACGGAGAGCGACGCGTTTGCGGCGATCTGCCCGCTGATGGAGCGCTATGACGCGCTCGCGTCGTCACGCGTGCAGCTGATGCCTCCGGAAGGCAGCACGCAGGGGCCGCGTTTCCGGCAGTGCCGCTCCTACTGAAGCCCGCTCGGGACATCGACGCCTGCCGGCATCCCGGCACGGCCCGGCGCTACCAGTGCACCCCGCGCATCAGCGACGCGAACGCGATCTGCTCGTTGCTCGGCGCCACGTCCCCCTTGATCGCCGCGCGGTCCCCCTTGGCCGCGGCGGAATCGGGGAACAGCTCGAACGCGGTGTTCATCACCACCTCGTAGGCCTTCGGGGCCACCGCATTCACCAGCGCCGAGAAGATCCCCAGCCGGGTCGCGATCCGGCTCGGCTTCTCGATCAGCGCGCGCACCAGGAGATCGGCCGCCTCATCCGGGGTCAGCGTCGGCACGCTGTCGTACATCCTGGTCGGCGCGATCATCGGGGTCTTCACCAGCGGCATGTTGATCGTGGTGAAGCAGATGCCCTTGCCGGACAGCTCGCCCTGCGCGCAGCGGCTGAACGCGTCCAGCGCCGCCTTCGACGCCACGTACGCCGAGAAACGCGGCGAATTGGCCAGGACGCCGATCGAACTGATGTTGATGACGTGCCCTTTGCGGCGCGCCGTCATCGTCGGCATGAAGCCCATGATCAGGCGGATGCTGCCGAAGTAGTTCAGCTGCATGGTGCGCTCGAAGTCGTGGAAGCGGTCGTAGCTGGCCTCGATCGAGCGGCGGATCGAGCGACCGGCGTTGTTGACCAGCACGTCGACGTGGCCGTGTTCGGCCAGCACGGCCTGCACCAGCCGGTCGCAGTCGGCCATGTCGGCAAGGTCAGCGGTGTAGGCGAAGACCTTGCCGCCGGCCGCCTGCATCTCGTCGCGCGCGCGGAACAGTTCCTCCTCGCCGCGCGCCACGATGATGGTCACCGCGCCGGCCTCGGCGACCCGACGCGCCGTTGAAAGCCCGATCCCCGACGATCCGCCGGTGATCACCACCACCTTGTTGCGCACCCTGCCCTTCAGGGTCCGATCGATGAACAGGTCGGGGTCGAGGTGGCGCTCCCAGTAGTCCCAGAGCCGCCATGCGTAGCCGTCGAGGCGCGGCACCGCGATGCCGCTCCCCTTCAGCGCACGCTCGGTCTCGCGGCAGTCGAAGCGCGTGGGATAGGTGATGAACTTCAGCGTCGACTTCGGGATGCGGAAGTCGCGCAGCAGCATGCCGATGAAGCGCCGCACCGGCGGCAGGTTGCCGACCGCGCCGCGGATGCCGCTGGGCACGAAGGCGAACATCCGCGCGTCGATGCGCATCGTCATCTCGGGCGCATGGCCGGCGCGCGCGAAGGCGTTGAGCACCTCGCCGACGCGCATCGGCTCCGGGTCGGTGAGATGGAAGGTCTGCCCGTCCAGCTTGGCCTTGTGCGCGATGTGGTCCATCGCCGCCACCACGAAGTCCACCGGCACGATGTTGATCCGACCGCCCTCCAGGCCCAGCGTCGGCATCCACGGCGGCAGCAGCTCGCGCAGCTTCTTGAGGAAGGTGAAGAAGTAGTAGGGGCCGTCAATCTTGTCCATCTCGCCGGTCTGCGAGTGGCCGACCACCATGCCGGGACGGTAGACGCGCCAGGGCACCCGCGTCTCCCCGCGCACCAGCGCCTCGGCGTCGTGCTTGGTGCGCAGGTACGGGTCGTCGAGGCCTTCCGCCTCGTCGAACATGTCCTCGCGGAAGGTGCCCGGGTACAGGCCGGCCACGGCGATCGAGCTGGTGTGGTGGAAGCAGCCGGCGTCGATCCCGGCTGCCAGGTCCAGCGCATGGCGGGTGCCGTCGATGTTGGCGGCGCGCTGGGACGCGGCGCTGGCTTCCAGATCGTAGATCGCGGCAAGGTGGAAGAAGTGCCGCACCTTGCCCTTCAGCGCGCGCCGCTGCGCAGGGGACACGCCGCACGCGGGCTGGGTCATGTCGCCATGCACCACGACGATGCGCTTCAGGTCCCAGCCCATCTTCTTCGCGATCGCGTCGAACTTCTTCCGGGAGTCCGGGCGCACCAGCACGTGGATCGTGCCCTTGCGCTCCAGCAGCCGGGCGACGAGGAAACGACCGATGAAACCGCTGGCGCCGGTGACGAGGTAGTCCATGCCTGCTCCTGGATGCGGGGCGCGCCGTTGGCGGCGATCCGGGCCAGCATAGCCAGCCCCAGCGCGGGTGCCTAGGTGGAATCCGCCGCCCGGTTGCCCACCCGGGGCCACAGGCTGTGCGCAGGGCCCTCCGCGCCGCACCGGTGCCCGCATGCGGCCACCGCAAGACCGCTCGCCGCGGCCTCGCGCACCGCTTCAGGCATACGCCATGGCACCGCGGGCGTCGCGTTCCAGCTGCGGCTCCTGTGCCGGCAGCTGTTGCCGCGACTGTTCTGCCGCTGCGGCTTCGATGCGCTGCGTGCTCGCCGCGAGCGGCGTGTCCAGGCCCTCGACGGTCGCCACGCCGACACGCTGGTGGGCAGGGTCCGCCATGTCGCCTGCCACCGCGAACGTGCGGCTGGCATCCCTGTTCATCACCACATGGTCGATACCCTGCATCCCGCGTTCGCGCGCCGCGACGGCAAGCGCGCCCGCCAGCTGGCCGC
>LXQJ01000015.1 GCA_001683895.1 Luteimonas sp. ANT-B3E
TCCGCCAGCGGCGGGCTGGCCAGCAGGTCCAGCGTCTCCGCCAGCCCGAAGCGCGCCACCGGCAGGCCCAGCAGGCGCAGGAACACCTCGGCCAGCGGCTCGCCGGCCAGCGGGCTGGCGTCGGCGACCGCGTACGGAATTGCCTGATGGAAGCTGGCGTCGGCGCGGCCGCGGCCACCGAAGACGGCATCGAGGTACGGGAGGTAGGGGTCGATGTCCGGCGCCAGCACCGCGACCTCGCGCGGCTGCAGCGGCGGGTCGAAGCGGGGGTCGTCGAACAGCGCGCGCAGCTGGTCGTGCAGCACCTGCAGCTCGCGCAGCCGGGTGTGGCAGGCGTGCACCTGCAGGCTGGGATCGTCGCGCCGCAGCGCCGGCAGCCGCGTGCGCGGGTCGTCGGCGGTGGGCGCCGGTGGCGGAGACGGGCGGCGGTGGAACAGGTCCGACTGCAGCCGCCGCAGCAGCCCGCCGTGCAGCGCGCCGCCGCCTTCGAGCGGGTCGGCATCGCCGCGGATCTCGACGTCCGGATGCACCACCTCATAGCCGCCCAGCACCGCCATGAAGTCGCGGCCTGCCGCACCCCACGCCTGCAGCAGCGGATTCTCGCCGCCGCCGTCATCGAGGCCGCCGCGCCGGCGCTGCAGGTCGCCCCAGTAGTCGCGGGTCTGCGACGGCACGTACAAATGCAGCGTGCCGACGCGCGCCTGGGTGGCGATGACGCGCAGCACGTCGGGTGACACATTGAGGATCGCGAACGCGAACAGCCGTCGCGGCAGGCCCTGCGGCAGCGAAGCGTCGTCGCCGCCGAAGCCATCGAGATACGCGGTGATGCGCCGCGCGCGGTGCGCGCCGCCCGCCGCCACGTGCCGCCACAGCAGTGCCTGCGGCTCGCGCGGGTCCTGCCCGGCCTCCCAGCCCAGCAGCCAGTCGCGGCGCCAGGCCTTGTACTTCTCCAACGCCTGCGCGAGCTCCCCTGCCAGCGACCACGCGCGCAGCGGGTCGGCGGCGCCGGCGTCGAGGTAGGCGCGCAGCGGGCGCATCAGCGGCTGCCGCATCAGCGCCGGGTCCGCCAGCGCGGCGTGGACGCGCCAGTGCAGCGCGGCGGCGTCGAGGTCCTCGCCGGCGCCGGGCACGTTGGCGTCCAGCGCGCGCTGCACGAACTCGCCCGGGGTCAGGAATTCCAGGTTGGCCGCCACCCCGTGCGCCTGCGCCAGCGTCGCCTGCAGCCAGCGCCGCATCGCCACCTGCGGGATCAGCACCACCTCCGGCGCCAGCAGCGGCTGCCCGGCCACCGGCGTGCGCAGCTCCGCCGCCAGCAGTCCGGCCAGCACCTCGAGGGCGTTGGCGTGGTAGAGGCGGAAGTCTGTGCGGGTGGACATCGCACCATCTTGCCGGAGCGTGGTCGCACCACGGGATACCGACGCGTGATGCGGGCCCGTGGCAGAGGGATGACCAGTGGCAGGGTTGCAGCCCTCGAAGTTTCTGTACTGTTCAGTACAATCATGGCCGCGTTCAGCTGCCGGTGACCATCCTCGCCGGCTGCGCCGTGGATTCGGCGCCCCGTCCCTGCATCAGGCCCCCACCCGCATGCCCGACCAGCCGCCCCTGCCATCCACCCCCGCGCCCGACGCCGTGCGCGTCGCCGGCCTGCGGCTGGAGCGCGGCGGGCGGGCGATCCTGTCCGACATCGACCTGGTGGTGCCGCGCGGCAGCATCACCGCGGTGCTGGGGCCGTCGGGCAGCGGCAAGTCGACACTGCTGGCGGCGCTGACTGGCGAGCTGCAGCCGGCCGCGGGCAGCGTCGAGGTGCTGGGCGCGCCGCTGCCCACCCGCCGGCGCGAGCTGCTGGCGCTGCGCCGGAGCATCGGCGTGCTGCTGCAGGGCAACGGGCTGCTGACCGACCTGACCGCGGCAGAGAACGTCGCGCTGCCGCTGCGCACGCACACCGGACTGCCGAAGCCGGTGATCGCGCGGCTGGTGGAGATGAAGCTGCACGCGGTGGGGCTGCGCGCCGCCGCCGAGCTCTACCCGCGGGAACTCTCCGGCGGCATGGCGCGGCGCGTGGCGCTGGCGCGCGCGCTGGCGCTGGACCCACCGCTGATGATCTACGACGAGCCGCTGACCGGGCTGGACCCGATCGCCTCGGGCGTGATCATGAGCCTGATCTCGCGGCTCAACGCCAGCCTCGGTCTGACCAGCATCATCGTCACCCACCACGTCCACGAGACGCTGCCGGTCGTCGACCGCGCGCTGGTCACCGCCGGCGGCCGGATCGTGTTCTCCGGCACGCCCGACGAACTGGAGGGCAGCACCGACCCGCTGGTGCGGCAGTTCCTGCGCGGCGAACCGGATGGCCCCATTCCGTTCGATACCACCCCGCGCGATGATGGACGTAGCGAGTCCGCGCCCGCCGGCACGAGGCAGGCCGCATGAGCGCGCTGACCGACCCGATCCGCTCGCTCGGCCGCGCCGGCCTGTTCTCGCTGTCGGTGATCCGCGCGTCGAAGCCGAGTGCCGACCTGTTCGCCGAGCTGGTGCGCGAGATCTACAAGATCGGCGCGCGCAGCCTGCCGATCATCGCGGTCGGCGGCGCCTTCGTCGGGCTGTCGGTGACGCTGCTGGGTTACCGCGCGCTGGAGACCTATGGCGCCGCCAACCAGATCAGCGCGCTGATCGGGCTGGGGCTGTACCGCGAGCTGGCGCCGGTGCTGACCGCGCTGCTGTTCGTCGGCCGCGCCGGCAGCTCGATCGCCGCCGAACTTGGCCTGATGCGCGCCACCGACCAGATTACCGCGCTCGGGCTGATGGGCATCGACCCGGTGGGCAAGGCGGTCGCGCCGCGGTTCTGGGCCGCGCTGCTGACGGTGCCGCTGCTGACCGGGTTCTTCTGCGTGATGGCACTGACCGCGAGCTGGTTCCAGGCGGTGCAGGTGCTGGGCATCGAGAACGGCACCTTCTGGCAGGTGCTGCGCGACAGCGTCGACTTCCGCACCGACTTCCTGACCGCGTTCCTGAAGTCGGCGGTGTTCGGCGGCACCGCGGCGCTGGTGGCCTCGTTCGTTGGTTACCACGCCGAGCCGACCATCGAGGGCACCTCGGTGGCCACCACGCGCGCGGTGGTCAACGCTTCGCTGCTGGTGCTGATGTTCAACTTCATCCTGTCCGCGATGCTGTTCCGCTGATCGCCCCGCTCCACGCCGCACTCCCCGCCGCGCGCAGCCGCGCACGGCACCTGCCACGACCGAGGTATCCACCATGACAACCCGCGGACCGCGTCTCGAATTCGCCGTCGGCGCCTTCCTGCTGCTGGCGCTGGCCTCGCTGCTGGTGCTGGCCGTGGCCTCGACCAACGGCCGCTTCGGCATGTCGCGCGACACCTACGACCTGCAGGCGCGCTTCACCAACCTGGGCCAGCTGCGGCCGATGGCGCCGGTCAAGATCGGCGGCGTCACCATCGGCCAGGTCTCGGCCATCACGCTCGACCCGGTGAAGTTCGATTCCATCGTGACCCTGGCCATCGACAACCGCTACAGCGGCATCCCGATCGACACCTCGGCCGGCATCCTCACCGGCGGGCTGCTGGGCGAGAGCTACGTCGGGCTGCAGCCGGGCGGCGACATGGAGGTGCTGCGCGACGGCGAGGAGCTGGTGTACACGCAGCCCGCGGTCGACCTGATCCAGATGGTCGGCAAGTACATGTTCGGCGGCGGCGCGCCCGGCGGCGCCGACGCCGCGAGCGACGGCGGGACCGCGGCGCCCGCAGGCGACACCGCCTACCCGGCCACCGGCGACACCGGTGGCTTCCACGACACCGCCGTGCCGCCGGCCTCCCCCGACGGCAACTGATCCTTCGCGCCCCTCCTTTCCTCCCCCACGGAATCCATTGCCATGAAGCAGACCAAGTTCACCCTCGCCATCGCCACCGCGCTGCTGCTCGCCACCCCCGGCCTGGTACTGGCGCAGGCCGCGGCACCGCGTCCGGCGGCCGCCGCCACCCAGCAGGGCTCGCCCAGCAAGCTGGTGCTCGACAACTCCACGCGCGTGCTGGCTACCATCGAGAAGCGCCGCGCCGAGTTCAGCCGCGACCGCAACGCGCTGCGCACCTTCATCAACAGCGAGTTCAACACCGTGTTCGACCGCGACTACGCGGCACGCCAGGTGCTGGGCCGCCACGGCCGCGGCGCGTCCGAAGCCGACGTCAAGCTGTTTGCCGATGCGCTGGCCGACAACCTGATGCAGCGCTACGGCTCGTCGCTGCTGGACTTCAACACCCAGCTGCGCGTGCGCGTGAAGTCCGAGAGCCCGCTGCCGCGTGGTCTCGGCGTCAAGGTGTCCAGCGAGCTGCTGCGCAGCGGTGGCGAGCCGATCCCGGTCGACTACCTGATGCGCCAGAGCGGCAGCGGCTGGAAGGTGTTCGACGTGCAGGTGGAGGGCGTGTCCTTCGTGCAGACCTTCCGCCAGCAGTTCGACAACGAGCTGGCCCGCAAGTCGATCCGCCAGGTCGCCGCCGACCTGCGCAGCGGCCAGCTGCAGGCCGATGCCGACTGAGCCCCGCGTGGGCCGCGACGGCGGCGGCGTGCTGGCGTTTGCCGGCACGCTGTCGCGCGACGCCGTGCCGGCGCTGTGGCGCACGGCGCAGCCGCTGGCCGCAGGCGCGACGCGCATCGACCTGACCGGGGTCGACCGCATCGACAGCGCAGGCCTGGCGATGCTGGCGGCGCTGTCGTCGCAGGCCGGCGGTGCCGACATCGTCGGCGACCCCGCTGGCCTGTCCGAGCTGCGCGCTGCGTATCGTCTCGATCCAGCGCTAGGCTTCGCCGGCTGACGCGTTCCCCCGCCCTCTACGTGACGACCATGCGCCGAACGACCGCTGCCCCGACCCCGACCCGCCTGGCGCTGCTGCTGGCGGCCACACTGCTCGCCGGCTGCGCGTCGCAGGCGCTCCGCGCCGATGCACCGCCCGGCGCATTGCCGGCGGTCGCGGTGATCGACTCCGCGCCGCCGTTCCAGGCGACGCCGGTGCCGGGTGCGCTGCCCGCGGCGGCCGATCTGTCGCTGGCCAACGGCGCGATGCCGGCCGGCGACACCGGCCTGGCGGTCGACGACGGCCAGGCCATCGACGGCTCCGCAGGCCTCGCCAACACGGACCGGGTGGCACCTGTCGACGACCGCACCCAGGCCGAACTGGACTACGACGCGCTTTACGGCGCGCCATACGACCCGGTGGCCGACCCCACGCTGCCGGCGCCGGCGCAGCTGCCGGCGGTCTACGATCCGTGGGAGCCGTTCAACCGGCGCGTGCATGCGTTCAACAACGCGGTCGACCGCACGGTCGCCAAGCCGCTGGCGCAGGCCTATGTCGCGGTGGTGCCGCGGCCGGTGCGGCTGGGCGTCGGCAATTTCTTCAGCAACCTCGGCCAGCCGGTGAGTGCGGTCAACGCCGCGCTGCAGGGCCGGCCGGCGCAGGCCGGGGCGTCGCTGGGCCGTTTCGTGGTCAACACCACGGTCGGTGTCGGCGGCCTGTTCGACCCGGCGACGCGGCTCAACATCCCCAACCGCAGCGAGGACTTCGGGCAGACGCTGGGCGTCTGGGGCTGGCGCAACTCGCGCTACCTCGAGCTGCCGCTGTTCGGGCCGCGCACGGTGCGGGATGTCTTCGGCCTGGTCGGCGACGCGCCGCTGTCGCCGGTGCGCCAGGTCGACAACAACGAGTTGCGGATCTTCCTGCAGGGCCTGCAGCTGGTCGACATCCGCACCCAGCTGATGGCGATCGACAGCCTGCGCGAGGGCGCGACCGACGAGTACGCCCTGTTCCGCGACTCGTGGCTGCAGCGCCGCAACTACCAGATCATGGGCGACCGCAACCGCGCTGCCGAGGGCGATGACCCCGACGCCGGCCTGCCCGACTACCTGCGCGAGGACAGCGCCGGCCCGACGGTGCCGGTCGACGTGATGCCGATCGTGCCCGGCGGCAACTGAGGGTGTGTCGGCGACCGCGCTGTCTGGCGCACTTTCTTAGTCGACGTCCGGCACGGGCCGGACTGGCTAACGACGAGCTAAACGCTCCAGCTGTTGTCCGCCACCGGCCGGCCCGACCGACCGCGCTTACAGATATCGCCGCGAGACGACGCTATCCGTCGGTCGGCACGTCATCGTCCAGTTCGCTGCTGTCCTCGTCGTCTCCGGCCCCCAGCACCAGCCGGGCGTCAGTCGCCGGCAGCGCTTCGACATCGCGCAACTTTCCGCTTAACACGCGCGTCCGCCGCTGAGTATCGTCGATCTTGTTGCTGGCCTCGACGAGCTTTTTCTTCACTCCCGCGAGCACGTCCCCGAACTTGCCAAACTCCGTCTTGACCGCACCCAGGGTACGCGCGATTTCGCTGGATCGTTCCTGAATTGCCATCGTGCGGAAACCCATCTGGAAGCTGGTCATCAACGCCAACAACGTCGTCGGTCCCGCGACCGCGATGCGATGATCGCGCTGCAAACCGTCGACCAGTCCGGGACGGCGCAACACTTCCGCGTACAGGCCTTCGGTCGGTAGAAACAGGATCCCGAACTCGGTGGTGTGCGGCGCGCAGATGTATTTCTCGCGGATGCGTGTGGCTTCCTTGCGCACGGCGCGCTCCAGCGCGTCGCCGGCGGCGCGGGCGCCATCGGGATCACCTTGCTCTTGCGCATCTAGCAGGCGCTCATAATCCTCGCGCGGGAACTTGGCGTCGATCGGGAGCCACACTGGCACGTCGCCAGTTGAGCCGGGAAAGCGCACGGCGAACTCGACCCGCTCGTTGCTGCCAGGCACGGTGGCGATGTTGCCTTCGTACTGGTCGGGCGCGAACACCTGCTCCAGTAAACCGGCCAGCTGGACCTCACCGAAGACACCACGTGACCTGACGTTGGTCAGCACCCTCTGCAATCCACCGACGTCGGCTGCCAGCTTGTTCATGTCACCCAGGCCGCGGTGCACCTGCGCCAGCATCGTCGTGACATTGCCAAAGCTCTCGGTCAGGCGCGTCTCCAGGGTCGCGTGCAGCTTCTCGTCGACGGTGGCGCGCATCTGCTCGAGCTTGGCGGCGTTGTCCACCTGCAGCTCGCGCAGCTTCTGCTCCAGCGTGGTGCGCAGCTCGCCGAGGCGCTGCTCGTTGCGCTGTGTGAGTTCGGTCAGCCGCAGCCCGATGGCCTCCGCCGACTGCTGCTGCACCAGCGCGCCCTCGCTGCGCGCCTTGCGCGCATCGTCGACCAGCGACTCGCGCAGCAGGTCCAGCCGCTGGTCGGTGCGCTCGGTGAACGCCGCCAGCCGCTGGTCGCTGCGCGCGGCAACGGACTGCAGCTGCTCGCCGAAGGCGTCGATGCGCTGCCCCTGCGCGCCGGACAGGCTGTCGAGCTGCTGGCGCAGCTCGCCGCGGCCGTCACGCTGCTCGTCCCGCAGGGCGAGCTCCAGGCGATCGCGCAGTGCATCGAGCGCGGCGGCATCGGGCCGTCGCAGCAGCACCAGCACCAGCAGCACGATCACCACCAGGACCGCGAACAGCAACAGCAAGAGCAGCGTGTATTCGGACATGCCGACAGTGTATCCAGTGCCGTCGCAGCTACTGCGAACCGCCGTCCGGCCACGCCGGACGCTCCGCAGTCCCCTGCCTGGATGCCGAAGCCACCGATCCTGTCGCAAAGACCGGCCACGCGCCTGACGACACGCCGGCGCGACCGCCACTTGCGGTCATCGTGCCGGAACCAGGCCGCGAGCCCTCCCCGATGCGGTTACACAACGACGTCCGGTGAACATAATGACGGCACCTCACGCCGGGGCCTGCCATGAGCGACGCGAGTTTCCGCCTGTTTCCGCCTGACGCGGATGTCGCCGATCTGGTCGATTGCTTCTGGATCGTCGAGGATCCCGATACGGCGCCTCGCGAGCGGAAGATCATTCCCGACGGTTTCCCGGAACTGATCTTCCACTACGGCGATCCGTACGACATCCGGCGGGCCGACAACTGGGAGCGGCAACCCCGCAGCCTTGCGGCCGGACAGATGTCCCGGCACTTCTTCCTGCGCAACACGGGAAGATCGGCCATGATCGGCGTCAAGCTGAAGCCCTGGGCGCTGTACCACCTGTTCGGTCACCTCGGCGCCATGAGGGACCGGGTGGCAGCCTTGAGCGAGATCTATCGTGGGGCCGATGCGCTCCAGGCAGCCGTTCTCGCTGCGGACGGCGGCCACGCCAGACGAAGGGAGCTGGCCGACGCGCTGCAACGGCTGCGGCCGGCAGCAAGCGCGCCCGCACCCGTCATCGAGGCGCTGCGGATCATCTTCGACTCGCAGGGGACGGCGCCGATTGCGGATATCTGCACGCGCCTCCGCCTGCACCCGCGCAGCCTCGAACGCGCCTTCGACCGCCATGTCGGGCTGTCGCCGAAACTCTATTCGCGCGTGATCCGCTTCAATGCCATCTTCAAGGTCGTGCGGCGGGAAGGCGCGACCTTGAGCGACTTGTCGTTCCACGCCGGCTACTACGACCAGCCGCATTTCCATCGCAACTTCAAGGCGTTCACGGGCGAGAATCCCTCCGAGTATCCGTTCGCGCAGGCCAGCATGGCCAACCTGTTCCTCGATCGCGCGTAACGACGGTGTCGGGTTCGTACAAGACAGGCAGCGCCGCCGCGCGCTTTGATGGCGCGCCCTTGTGCTGGAGGAAACATGCGCACGATCCTGTTGCTCGCCTGCGCCATGGCAGGCCTTTGTCTCCCGGTGTCGTCCGCCGCGGGCGGCGACGACTCTCTGCGGCAACGGTTGGGCTGGATCGAAGGCCACTGGGAGCGCACCGATCTGCCCGAGGGACGAAGCGGTTACGAGCACTGGCAGGCCGACGGGCGCGGATTTGCCGGAACGGGCGCGTTGTGGAAAGGCGCGCAGCTGGCTTTCAGGGAGGAACTGCGCATCGATGCGGACGGCGATGACGTCTTCTATCTCGCCGACGTTCCCGGCAACCCCGCACCGGTGCGCTTCCGCATGATCGCGCTGACGGGCGACAGCGTCGCCTTCGAGAACCCGGCGCACGACTTCCCGAAGAAGATCGTCTACCGCCGCGACGGCGACCGCCTGCAGGCGCGGATTTCCGCCAATGGAAGAGAGATGACGCTCGCATTCCAACGCGCGGCGGGCGACAACGTTCTTGCGAACCCCACAACATCAATCCACGCCGACAGCCCGAGGTCCGCCATGCGCAACATGATCAACTGGTTCGAGATACCTGCTGCCGATTTCCACCGCGCGATGCGCTTCTATGCCGCCGTCCTGGCCGTACCGCTGGTGCCCGTGGAAATGGGTGGAACGAACATGGGCATGCTGCCCGGCGATGGCGGCAGCGTGTCCGGCGCCATCGTCTTCGGGGACGGCTATGTCCCAGCACGACAAGGCACGCTCGTTTATCTCTCCGGAGGCGACGACCTCTCACCCATGCTCGCCCGGGTGACGGATGCGGGCGGACAGGTGATTGTGCCGAAAACCCGGATCAGTCCTGAATTCGGCTATTTCGCACTTTTCATCGACACAGAAAGCAACCGCGTCGGGCTGCATTCGCCAAGGTAGGCCCGCTGCCACCGTGGGCCGGGAACTCCCACGTGTGCACCGGACCTTGGCCGCTCAGTCCAGCACGCGGCAGACCACGGCCTTCAGGTAGCGCGATTCCGGCGCGTGCGCCATGAAGGGGTGGTCGGCGCCAGCACCGGACACGCGCAGCACCTGCAGCGTGCGGTTGGCGTAGAACGCCGCGCGCCGTAGCATGTCGAGGAACTGCTCCTCGCTGACCAGGCCGGTGCACGAGAACGTGGCCAGCAACCCGCCCGGGCGCAGCACGCCGAGTGCGAGCTTGTTCATGTCGAGGTATTTCTTCAGCGCCGGGATCACCTGCTCGCGGTCGCGGGTCAGCTTGGCCGGGTCCAGTACCACCACGTCATAGCGGTCGCCGCCGTTGCCGGCGTCGCGCAGCCACGGGAACAGGTCGGCCTGGATGAAGGTCGGGCGCACGTCGTTGAGGCGCGCGTTGCCGCGCGCGATCTCGAGCACGTCGGCGTCGATGTCGACGCCCACCACCTCGGCCGCACCGCGCACCGCGGCGTAGATGCCGAAGCCGCCGGTGTTGCAGCACAGGTCGAGCACGCGCTTGCCGGCGACGCGGTGCGACAGCCACTCGCGGTTGTCGCGCTGGTCGGCGAAGAACCCGGTCTTGTGCGCGCCGGCGGGGTCGGCGCGGAAGCGGATGCCGTGCTCGACGATGATCGCCGCGCGGGTGGCGTCGCCGCCGCCGCCGTTCCACGGCCGGTAGTCGAAGCTCTCCTGCTTCTGCACGTGCTCGTCGGCGAATGCGTGGAAGCGGCAGCCGGGGAAATGCTGCGACAGCGCGGCGAAGATCCACTCGCGGTGGCGGTACATGCCGGCGCTGAAGAACTCGACCACCACCAGGTCCGCGTAGCGGTCCACCACCAGCCCGCTGAGGCCGTCGCCCTCGCTGTGCACCACGCGCCAGGCGTCGGTGACGGCGTCCAGCCCCAGCACCTCGCGGCGCAGCCCCACGGCGTCACCGATGCGGCGCGCGAACCACGCCGCGTCGACCGTCAGCGCGGGGTCGGTCTCCAGGATGCGCACCGCGATCCGCGAATGGCCGTTATAGAAACCGCGGCCGATCCAGACGCCGTCGACACCGACCACGTCGACCAGCGCGCCGGGCTTCGGGCGCGGGTTTGGCTTCTCGACCAGCTTCTGGAAGATCCACGGGTGGCTGGAGCGCCACGCATTGCGCAGGCGGACGGTCGGCAGGGCGTCCGCGCCCGGCGGCGGTGTGGCGGCAGTGTTCATGCCGCCATTCTATCGGCGGGGCTGGCGAGCGGCCGGGCTACGCCGCAGGTCGCGGCGCGACCGCGGCCATTGCCGCGGCGTCGACGTCGCTCGCGACGACGCGGTTGCGGCCGCCGCGCTTGGCCGCATGCAGGCGGCGGTCGGCGGTGGCCATCAGCATGTCGAGGTCGATGCGCCGGTCCCAGCGCGTGTGCGCGACGCCGATCGACACCGTGGCCATCACCACCTCGCCGTTGCCGCCCACCGACTGCGCCTCGATGCGCTGCCGCAGTCGCTCGGCGCGCAGCGTGCCCTCGCCGGGCTGGACGTCGAACAGCAGCGCGCAGAACGCATCGCCGCCGAAGCACCCGGCGATGTCGCTGCCGCGCAGCGTGGCGCGGAGCGCGTCGGCGACCTGGCGCAGGATGACGTCGCCGACGCCGTGGCCATGGCGGTCGTTGATCGTCTTGAAGGCGTCGATGTCGATCATCAGCCATGCCACCAGCCGGCCGCCGAGCGTCTCGCGTGCGCCCATCGCCTCGGCCTGGATAAAGAACGCGCGACGGTTGTCGATGCCGGTCAGCGGGTCCTGCGCGGCCTGGCGCTGCCGCCGCCCCGGCTTCCGCGCCTGCCGCAGCGGCAGGCCCGAGGGCCTCTCGCGCTGCTGCGCGCGCTTTCGCACGCGCCGCTCGCGTCGCGCCATCCACGCCATCGCTGCCAGCGCGACCGCGAGCAGGGCGAACAGGCCCACGAAGGCCAAGTACGTCGCGTTCATTGCTGGTGAACCTCCCTGTCTGGCCGCGCCCGCCACGGCCAAGGCGCTGCGCTTCCGCCGCCGGACGCTAGCACGCGGGCGCGACGGCCCGTTACCACGCCGCCAGGCGCGACGCGCCATGCACCGCCTTGCAACGTCGCCAACCGTCGCCATTCTGGTGCGATGCACCTGCCCAGCCCCGCGCCGTCCGACACGCCCGCCACCGCGGCCCGCGACGACCTGCAGCGGCTCAGGCGCGCACTGCTGGCGAGCCTGGCGTTCGTGGCGGCGCTGGTGGCGACGTACGTCGCGCAGGGCGCCTTCGACGCGCGGCTGTTCGCGGTGTCGCCGTGGTCCGCGCAGGGGTTGATCGGGCTGCTGACCGCGCCGCTGCTGCACGGCTCGCTGGAGCACATCGTGGCCAACGCGATCTCGGTGCTGATGCTCGGCACGCTGGCCGGCGGCGTGTACCCGCGCGCGACGCTGCTGGCGCTGCCGCTGCTGTGGCTGGGCTCGGGGCTGGGCGCGTGGCTGCTGGGCACGCCCGGTTCGCACCACCTGGGTGCCAGCGGGCTGACCCACGGGCTGATGTTCCTGGTGTTCTCGCTGGGGCTGCTGCGCCGCGACCGCCCGGCGATCGCCGCGGCGATGATCGCCTTCATGTTCTACGGCGGGATGCTGCTGACGGTGCTGCCGCGCGAGCCCGGCGTGTCGTGGCAGTCGCACCTGGGCGGCGCAGTGGCCGGCGTGCTCGCCGCGCTGCTGCTGCGCCACCGTGACCCGGTGGCGCCACGGCGCCGCTACAGCTGGGAGGACGAGGACACGCTGGAAGACGAGGGCGCCCGCTCGCGGCGCGACGAGTTTGGCCTGCCGTCGCCCGAGGATGTGCCGGTACTGTGGCGACGCGACCAGCCACCGGCCGACGACGCCGACGACGGGCGTGGACGCGTGCTGCAGTTTCCGCCGCGTGAGCGTTGAGCCACGGACACCGCGACGCACGACGCGACGACGGATCGCGCCAGGAACGCGGCGAGGTCACGACACGACGATGCGCTGGCAAGCCGTGACGCTGTGACGCTGTGACGGAGTCAACCAGCGACACGGTGCTGTGGTGGCGCGCCGGATTGTCGATCGTCGATGCCGGTGCTAGCGTCGCCCGCTTCCCGCCCCCGGAGCCACCCATGCGTCCTGTCGTCGCCCCCACGCTGCTGCTGTTCCTGTGCGCGGGGCTGCTGGCCTGCGACCGCACGCCGACCGGCGACATCGCCGCGCCTGCCGGCAGTGCCGCGACGCCCGCCGCCAGCGACGCCGCGCGCATCGAGGCCGACGTGCGCGCGCTGGCCGACGACGCCATGGAGGGCCGCCAGACCGCCACCGCCGGCTACGACCGCGCCGCGGACTACGTTGCGGCGCGCTACGCGGAGGCGGGGCTAGCGCCCGGCGGCGACGGCGGCACGTACTTCCAGGCGGTGCCGCTGCTGCGCGCCACGCTGCTCGCCGACGGCGCGCGCTTCGAGGTGCGTCGCGATGGCCAGACGATCGCACTGGCGTTCCAGCGCGAGTTCCTGCCGCGCGCGAGCTTCCACACAGCCGACGCCGCGGTCCAGGCGCCGGCGGTGTTCGTCGGCCAGGCCGTGCATGCGCCCGAGCTCGACCACGACGACTTCGCCGGGCTGGACCTGCGCGGCAAGATCGCGGTGCTGTTTGGCGGCGCACCGTCGTCATTCCCCGGCACGCAGCGCGCGTTCCATGCGTCGCAGCGCGAGAAGCTGCGCCACATCACCGAGCGCGGCGCGGTGGGTGCGGTGTTCGTCAACACCGCGGCGGATGAAGTGCGCATGCCGTGGGCGCGCGCCGCGGGCAACTGGGACACACCCACCATGCGCCTGCGTGGCCCGGGCGGGGCGCCGATCGACGGCTGGCCGCAGCTCCAGGTGATCGCTGCGGTCAGCGCCAGCGCCGCCGATGCGCTGTTCGCCGGCGGCGACCAGTCGGCGGCGATGCTGTTCGACGCCGCCAACCGCGGCGCGCTGCGCGGCTTCGACCTGCCGGGCACGCTGTCGCTTGCCGGGCGCAGCGCGATTGCGCCGGTGCAGTCGCGCAACGTCGTCGGCCGGCTGCCGGGCAGCGACCCCGCCCTGGTCGCCGAGCACGTGGTGCTGACCGCACACCTCGACCACTTGGGCATCGGCGCGGCGGTCAAGGGCGACCGCATCTACAACGGCGCGATCGACAACGCGCTCGGCGTCGCGATCATGCTCGAGGCCGCGCGCACCGTGCGCGCCGCAACGCCGGCGCCCCTGCGCTCGCTGCTGTTCGTCGCGCTCACCGGCGAGGAGCAGGGCCTGCTGGGCGCGGAGTGGTTCGCCACGTACCCGACCGTCGCGCGCGCCGGCCTGGTCGCCAACATCAACCTCGACATGCCGGTGCTGACCGCGCCGAGCAGCGACATCGTGCCGATCGGCGTCGAGCATTCGTCGCTGAAGGCGGTGGTGACGGCGGCCGCGGCCGAGATCGGCGTCGGCGTCTCGGCGGATCCGTTCCCGGAAGAAGTCGTCTTCGTGCGCAGCGACCAGTACGCGTTCGTCCGCGCCGGCATCCCCGCGGTGTATCTGGACGGCGGCGTGGTGTCCGCCGACGGCGAGCGCGACCCCAAGGTCGCCCTGACCTACTTCCTGCGCAACTGCTACCACCAGCCCTGCGACGACGCCGACCAGCCGATCCAGTACGGCGACGCCGCGCGCCTCGCGAGGCTGGCGGCGAATATCGGCACGCGCGTGGGCAATGCCCCGGCGCGGCCAACCTGGAACGCAGGCGACTTCTTCGGCGGGCGGTTCGGGGGCGCGGCCATCGCGTCCGGTCCCGACGCGAGGGCTGCCGAGGCCACGACGCCAGGCGCGGCGGGCGCGTCCGTCGACTGACGGCACGCCCCTGCACCATCGGAGGGCGACGGCGAGGCGGCCACCCATCCACGCTGTGGCCGGACGCTATTGCGCGCGGTCCTGGAGCTAGGCAACATCCGCGACGCGCGGCGGCCGGGTCTTCAACGGCGGCGCGCCGCCATCGCGGTTGGGGAACCGCGTCATTCATCCATCAGGGGGATATCAATGAAGTGTTCCATGCGCCAGGTAAGCCTGGCAGCCGTCGTCGTGGCCAGCCTGTTCGCAGGCGGGTGCGCCACCGTGACCCGTGGCACCACGCAGGCGTGGACGGTCGACAGCGCGCCCAGCGGCGCGGTGGCGTCGCTGTCCAACGGCGAGCGCTGCGAAACGCCGTGCACGCTGACCCTCAAGCGCAAGCACGCGTTTGCGGTGGAGGTCTGCAAGCCGGGCTACGGCGTCGTCAACACCAACGTGGTCAGCGGCATTTCCGGCGCGGGCGCCACCGGCATGGCCGGCAATGTGCTCGTGGGCGGCCTGATCGGCATTGGCGTGGACGCCGCCACCGGCGCCACCAAGGACCTCACGCCCAGCCCGCTGATCATCCAGCTGGTCGAGCAGGCCCAGGGATGCATCGCTCCGTCGTTCCCCGCGGTGCCGGAAGGCGGGCAGACGGTAGAGGACTACCAGGCGCAGAAAGGCAAGAAGGCCAAGAAGGGCGCCAAGGCCTGACGTGGGTCAGCCGAAGGCCGCGGTGTTCCATCGGGGTCTGCGGCACTCGACATCGCGTGGCGGGCGGGGTCCTGCAGCAAGGCGTTCCGCGATCCCGGGCGACCGGCTGATGCGGGCGCGTGTCGGACGTTGCCGCTGTCGTCGCGCCGTTGTAGCGTCTCGCCTTCCGGAGACAAGCAGGAAAGTGGCGCGAAGGAACATAAGCACTGCTACCAGCCCCACGTGGATGTCGACGACGCCGACCAGGTCGCGCTGCGCTGACCGCGTCGGGGCACACGGCGCCTGCCTCCGGCCCTTACTTGGATGAACTGTCAGGTACGGAGCGACTCATGACCTGATCGCCGCCGCACAGTTCCGGGTGAGCGCGTCCAGCTCCTCGACAAGTCGTGCATCCACCGCCGCAAAGTTGAAGCACGATTTGCCCTGCCTGGTGAAGGTGGGTGTTGCGTCAGACGCAACAAAGCGAATCAGCGGTCTGCGAAGAATGGCCTACGGTGGAGCAATCGACTGAACGGAAGTAAAGAAGCTCGAAGTTGAAGAGGCTGGGCGATGGGAAGCCTTCAGCGTGGCGATCACGCCCATGCCGTCATTACGTGCCGTTTTCGGCGCACCTTTGCCGGGTTTCCCCGCCTTTCAGGCGCAGCTACCCTGTAGCTGGCGACACATGCCGGCGTGCCATCCACAGGTTTGACAGCGCGAACAGCGTCAGCATCTGCGCGGTGTTTTTCGCCAGGCCGCGGTAGCGCACCTTGAGGTAGCCGAACTGCCGCTTCACCACACGGAACGGGTGTTCCACCTTCGCCCGCACGCTCGCCTCGTGGCGCTCCCAGCGCACCGCGTGGCACCGGTCGCGTTTGTTCCTCATCGCGCGCACCCTCGACGACTTCTCCGCAATCAGTAATCCCGCCTACACCGCATACGGCTCGACACGCTTGTCTGCCCCGGTGTAGCCGCTGTCGCCGAACACCGTGTCTTCCTTGCCGTGCAGCAGC
>LXQJ01000016.1:0-22549 GCA_001683895.1 Luteimonas sp. ANT-B3E
CCAGCTCGGCATACATCCGTTTGAGCTTGGAATTCTCGGACTCGAGCTCCTTGACCCGCCGCAGCTCGGACGCCTCCAGGCCACCGTACTTGCTCTTCCATTGGTAATACGTCGCCGTGCTGATGCCGGCTTGGCGGCAGATGTCTTTGACGGGCACGCCGGCGTCGGCTTGCTTGAGCGTCGCGACGATCTGTGTCTCGGTGAACTTCGATGTGCGCATGGAACCTCCTGGCTGGGTGAGAACATGCCAGAAAGATCTACTTATGCGGTGTCTGCCACGCGGGGGAGCTTACGGCCTGAGCCCGCCGTGGTCGGTGACCTCCGTCGACTTCCGCCAACCCGAGGGCGCGATCCACTTCGAGGTCGACTGCATGGCCAAGCGCCTGCCGTGCCCGTCGTGCGGGGCGGCTGACCAGCCGATCCATGACCGGATCGCCCGGCGCTGGCAGCACCTGCACTTCTTCCAGTTCCGGGCGTTCATCGACGCGCGCCTGCCGCGAGTGGCCTGCAGCGCCTGCAGCAAGGCCACCCAGGTCGAGGTGTCCTGGGCGCGCCCGGGCTCCAGATTTTCGCTGGTCATGGAGGCGTTCGTGGTGGCGATGTGCCAAGCGATGCCGGTGGCGCACGTGGCACGGCTGGTCGGGGTGTCGGATGACCGCATCTGGCGGGTACTCAAGCACCACGTGGACCAGGCCCGGGCGAAGGAAGATCACGCGGCGGTGCGGCGCATCGGCGTGGACGAGACCAGCACGCGGCGTGGCAAGGGCAGTCGCTGGGCGCTGCTGAAGAACTCCGTCAACTGGACACGAAAGCAGATCGACACGATGCATTGGCTGCAACGCAGTGGCCTGAAGACCGCGCGGGCATGGCGGCTCAAGGAGGCCCTGTGCAGGATCTACCAGCAGTGCACTGACCCGGCCGAAGCCGAGCGCCTGCTGCGCCGATGGATTTCCTGGGCGCGTCGCAGCCGATTGACACCGTTCAAGGTGCTCAGCGCGACCGTGCGCGCGCACCTTGAGGGGATCGTTGAGCATTTCCGCAGCGGGCTGAGCAACGGCTTCGTCGAAGGCATGAATAGTCAGATCCAAGCCGCCAAGGCACGCGCCAAGGGCTATGCGACAACCGCCAACATGACCGTCATTGCCTACCTGCTGTGCGCCAAGCTCAGGCACCTCCCGCGCAACCCGTGGCTGCCACACCACGCGTCATGATCGGGCCGTTTCCACGGGAATCGCGACAGAGCCTTTTTCTGGCGTGTCGCGGAAAGTCAGGAGCCGCTCCGGCGGGTTTGGCGAAGGGTCCGGTCCCGGAGTGTTGGTCGAGCGTCCGTTTCGTGGTGTTTCCGTGTCGTCACTGGGGGCGAAGCCAAAAACATGGCCAGAGCCTCAGCCAAGGCCAAAGCAGCTTCGGACGGTCTCGCGAGGGAGGCCGGTGACGGGGTGCTGCTCCGCCCCTCCGTCCGGCCATCGATGGACGGAGTCGGGGGCGTGGCCCGTCCATGGCCCACTCTCCGCAGCACCCCGCCACCCGCCTCCTGGACGATCAACGTGCCTTCGGAAGATCAAGCGGAGTCGCGGCTGTAGGGAGGCGATGTCACGCTTGTCCGCAACGAAGGCAGTGCACCCGTCGATGTCGCTGCCCCGCATCCCGGCGCGATAGCCCGAAGCCCGGGCATTCGCACTCACCCGCATCCCGGCGCAACAGCCCAGAGCCCGGGCGCTGATGGATGTCCGCGCAGCCGCGAACCCCGCATGGCGTAGTGAACCTGCCGCCCGCGCGCTGCGGGCTCGTTTACGATGCGGCTCCCGCCGATCGCCATCGACCATGCCCTACACCCCGATCCTCGCCACGCTGGGCTACGTGCTGTCGCCCGACCGACGCCGTGTGCTGCTGGTGCATCGCAACGCGCGCGCCGACGACCAGCATCTGGGGAAGTACAACGGGCTGGGCGGGAAGCTCGAGGCCGACGAGGACATCGTCGCCGGGATGCGCCGCGAGATCATGGAGGAGGCCGGCATCCACTGCGATGGGCTGTCGCTGCGCGGCACGATCAGCTGGCCGGGGTTCGGCAAGGCGGGCGAGGACTGGTTCGGTTTCGTGTTCGTGGTCACCGCGTACAGCGGGGAGGCGTTCGCCGAGAACGACGAGGGCACGCTGGAGTGGGTCGACGTCGACGCCATCGGTGCCCTGCCGCTGTGGGAGGGCGACCGGCACTTCCTGCCGCTGGTGTTTGACGACGACCCGCGGCCGTTCCACGGCGTGATGCCCTACCGCGATGGGCGGCTGGTGTCGTGGACCTGCAGCCGCCTGTGAGGCATCGCGCCGGGCGGCGAGACCTCAGGCGGGCTGGTCGATCGCCGGTACCTGGCGGGCCGAATCGGTGATCTCCAACTCGCGCAGGATCACGCTCGCCTGGGTGCGGTTGCGCGCGCCCAGCTTCTCGAAGATCGTCGACAGGTGCGCCTTGACCGTGCGCTCCTGCACGTCCAGCCGATCGGCGATCTGCTTGTTCAGCAGCCCCTGCGCCACCAGCACCAGCACCCGGAACTGCTGCGGCGGCAGGCTCGCCAGCCGCGCCGCGAGGTTGGCATCGGCCGGCGCCGATGCCGCGCGCGCCACCGCACCGCGCAGCGCCGGCGGCAGCCACTGCTCGCAGGCAAGCACGCAGCGGATCGCATCGCGCATCTCATCGAGACTCGCGCTCTTGGGGATGTAACCGGCTGCGCCGTGGTCGAGCGCGCGGCGCACGATGCGGGGATCCTCGTTGGCCGAGACCAGCACCACCGCGACCGCCGGAAACTGGGCGCGGATCGCCGCCAGACCGGCGAGGCCGTGGTTGCCCGGCATGTGCAGGTCCAGCAGCACCAGGTCGATGTCGCCTTGAGCCTCCAGCGTGGCAATCACCTCGTCGAGCGAACCGGCCTCGCAGGTCTTCGTGTCGGGCGCGGCGTCGATCGCCGCGCCGCGCAGCGCGGCGCGGAACAGCGGATGGTCGTCGGCGATCAGCAGCGTCGGCATCGCGTGTCGCGCTACTGCGCGGTCCAGCCGCCGTCGATCGGGAACGACGCGCCGGTGACGTTGTGCGCCTCGCGCCGGCACAGCCACACGACCATTGAAGCGATGTCTTCGGGTAGCGACATGCGCAGGCTGGGCTGCTTCTCGCCCAGCAGCGCACGCACGCCGTCCTCGCGCGAGCCGCCGTCGCGGCGCGCGGTGATCTGCGGCTCGATCAGCTCGGTCTCGACCCAGCCCGGGCAGACGCAGTTGACCGTGACCCCTCCGCTGTCGCGGCTGCCGGCGGCCGCGTGCTCCAGCGCCGCGACCTTGCTGAGTCCGACGATGCCGAACTTGCTGGCGACATACGAAGCCTTGTTGGCCGACGCCACGAGCCCGTGAACCGAGGCGATGTTGACCACGCGTCCGAAGCCGCGCGACGCCATCCCCGGTAGCGCCAGGCGCATGGTGTGGAACGCGGCGCTGAGGTTGACCGCCAGGATGTCGTCCCACTTGCCGACCGGCATCTCCACCAGCG
The DNA here is from genome assembly GCA_001683895.1 of Luteimonas sp. ANT-B3E. Lineage (GTDB taxonomy): Bacteria > Pseudomonadota > Gammaproteobacteria > Xanthomonadales > Xanthomonadaceae > Luteimonas. The sequence goes on from LXQJ01000016.1 coordinate 3,533, forward strand.
GCACCGCGTGCTGGATGCCGGCGTTGTTGACCAGCACGTCGACGCCATCGCCGCCGGTCCATTCGCCCACCGCGACCATCATGGTGTCGATCGCCCCGGGACGGCGCAGGTCGGCGTCGAAGTGGCGCACGCGTGCCTCGTCGATGTCGCCGCCACAGGCCTCGCGCACGGTGCGCAGGGCATGCGCGACCTGGTCCGCGTCGCCGAGCCCGTTGATGGCGATGCGGGCGCCTGCCGCCGCCAGGGCCTGGGCGATGGCAAGCCCGATGCCGGAGGTGCTGCCGGTGACCAGCGCGCTGCGGCCGGCTAGGAACGTGTCGGACATGGGGTGGGGACTCGTACGGAACGGGCAGGGCACGGTAGCAAACCCGCCACGGACTCCGGCCCGGACGAAAGTACGCTGCGCCGCGACCGCTGGCGTTGCTAGGGTGCGGGCATGAACCTGCCCATCGCCTCGCCCGACGCGAACTTCCCCGCCGCCGATCCCGCTGCCCACCTGCCGCCAACTTCCGGCAGTTGGCGCGTGCGCCGCCACCGGTCGACCACGGCGTTAAGCGGCCAAGCGGCGCGCCTCGCCCGGCACGCCATCGCGGCGCTGGCGCTGGCGGTATCGTTGGCAGCCTGCTCCAGCCCCGGTGGCATGCACGGCGCCATGGCCGACACCGATTTCCAGCACGCGCGCAGCACCCTGCACCGCGATGGTGACGACCTGCTGACCGCGGGCCTCGGCCTTGACGGCCTTCGCGCGATGGCGCCGCCGGCGTTCGCCAACGTCGAGGCGCCCACTGCGGCCGAACTGCGGCGGCGCGCAGTGTGGAGCAGCTGGCGCGGCATCGCCGACCTCGCTCCCGGCGGAGGCTTCGGCGATGTCTTCGGCAGCGCAGCGGCGGTGCCGGGTCGCGAGTACTCGGCCTACGCGACGGTGCCCGGCGCCCGCCACGCGCACCGGGTGATGCTGCAGGTGCCGGATGCGTTCGACACCGAGGCGCGCTGCGTGGTGGTCAGCGCATCCTCGGGCTCGCGCGGCATCTACGGCGCGATCGCGGTCGCCGGCAGCTGGGGCCTGCCGCGCGGCTGCGCGGTGGCCTACACCGACAAGGGCGCCGGCAGTGATTACTTCGACCTCGACGCGCAGCGGGGAGCGCGCGCCGACGGCTCCCCGGGCGGGAGCGACGCCGGCGACCTCGCGTTCGCGCCGGACGCGGCGCCCGGGACCGGCGGCGTCGCGTTCAAGCACGCGCATTCGCAGGACAACCCGGAGGCCGACTGGGGGCGCCACGTACGCCAGGCCGCCGAGTTCGCGCTGGCGACGCTGGACGAGGCGTTCCCCGCCGCGGCGCCGTTCACGCCGGCCAACACGCGCGTGATCGCGGTCGGCATTTCCAACGGTGGCGGCGCGGTGCTGCGCGCGGCCGAGCTCGACGGCGGCGACGGCTGGCTGGACGCGGTGGTCGCCGCCGAGCCCAACGTGTTCGTCGATGGCGCGGGAGCGCGCTCGCTGTACGACTACGCGACCGAGGCCGCGCTGCTGATGCCGTGCGGGCTGCTGCACCTGCAGGGGCTGCCGCAGCCACCGCTGGCGGCGCAGGTCGCCCCTGGCTGGACCCAGCGCTGCGCGTCGCTGCGCGCGGCCGGCCTGGTGGCGGGCGAAGACGTCGCGACCCAGGCGCGCTCGGCGCATGCAGCGCTGCGCGCCGGCGGCTGGACCGACGAGGCGCTGCGCGCCGGGACCCTGTCGGTCGGATTCGACCTGTGGCGCGCGGTCGCGGTGACCTATGCATCGACCTACGGCCGCTACGGCCCAGGCGAACACCCGTGCGGCTTCTCGTTCGCAGCGCAGGGCGCCGATGGCGCGCCGCGGCCGGCGACGGCCGCCGAGCGCGCGGCGTGGTGGTCGGACGGCAGCGGCATCCCGCCGGGCCCCGGTGCTGGCCTGATCGATGCCCGCCTGTCCGGTACCGATCCGACGTTCCCCGGGCTGCAGTGCCTGCGCGCGCTGGCGACCGACGACGGCGCAGACGCGCTCCGCGTGCAGCGCGGCATCGACGGCGTGCGCGCCGGCCCGCCGCGTGCCGGGCTGCCGGTGGTGGTGATCCACGGTGTCGACGACGGGCTGGTGCCGATGGCCTTCAGCAGCGCGCCGTACGTCGCGCGGGCGCAGGCCGCGGGCCGCGACGTGCGCTACTGGCAGGTGCGCAACGCGCAGCACTTCGATGCGTTCCTCGGCCTGCCGGACTACGCGGCGCGCTACGTGCCGCTGCTGCCGTACGTGCACGCAGCGCTCGACCGCGTGGTGGCGCACCTCGACGACGGCGCCGCGCTGCCCGGCGACGCCGTCATCGCGACCACGCCGCGCGGTGCAGGTCAGCCGCTGCGCGCGTCGCACCTGGCGATCCCTGCGGCGCCCTAGCGTCGCTCTCCAGTGTGCAGCGCTGGCGGTCGGCCGCCGCGTTCACGCCCGGTCTGCCACCCTCGCGTGCCGCCCCGACGGACACACTGGCCGATGACGCGCCAACGCCATTTCTCGATGCTGCGCGATTTCCACCTCGCCGACTGGTTCACCCTGGCCAACGCCTTCTGCGGCATGGGCGCGATCTTCGCGGCGATGCGCTTCCTGCAGGACGGCGACGGGTCCGGCGCCGACCGCCGCGACCTGATGCTCGGCATGGCGCTGATCCCGCTGGCCTTCATCTTCGATGTGTTCGACGGCAAGGTCGCGCGCTGGCGCAAGGTGTCGTCGACGCTGGGACGCGAGCTCGACTCGCTGGCCGACGTGATCTCGTTCGGCGCCGCGCCCGCGGCGCTGGCCTATGCCTGCGGCATGCAGGGCGGCTGGGACTGGATCATCCTCAGCTACTTCGTGTGCTGCGGCGTCAGCCGGTTGGCGCGCTATAACGTGACCGCGGAGACTCTGTCAGACGGTGGCGCGAAGGTGAAGTACTTCGAGGGCACCCCGATCCCGTCCAGCCTCGGGCTGGTGATCGTGCTCGCGGTGATGGCGTGGCAGGGCGCCATCGGCGACGCCATCTGGTTCGGCCAGTGGCAGCTGGGTCCCTGGCAGCTGCATCCGTTGTCGCTGATGTTCGCGGTCTCGGGGTCGCTGATGATCAGCAAAACGCTGCGGATCCCCAAGCTGTAGCCACGATCGGGGGCCGCAGGCGGTTGTTATGATCGATCGCATCGGAACGGAGAGCGCGATGGCAGGCACGGGACACGACGACTTCCAGGCGCTCGCGCACCAGTACTGGGGTGCGTGGAGCGAGGCGATGACCGAGGCGATGCGGCGGTCGATGCCAGGCGGGAGCGGCGGCGCCAACCCGGTCTTCGGTGCTGCCGGTGCATTTCCAGGGATGCCGCATCCCGGGGCGATCCCGGGCTTCGGCGCAATGCCCGGCAAGGGCGCGATGCCGGGTTTCGGTGCGGGTCCGGGCCTGGGCGCGATGCCGGGCTTCGGTGCGATGCGTGGCTTCGGCACTGGCGCGTTGCCGGCCTGGCCGGGGGGCGCGATGGCTGGTGGTGGCTTCGACGATCTTGCGCAGGCCTGGCGGCAGGCGCTCGGGGCTGCCGGGATGGGTGGCGCGCAAGCAGCGCCGGATGCAGCGGGTGGCGGGGGTGGTGACGTATTCGCGCACCTCCAGGGCCAGGCGCAGGCCTGGTACCAGCGCATGCAGGACGTGGCGGGCGGCTTTGCCGGCCAGCAGCCCACCGCGCGCGAAGTGGCCGACACATGGCGGGAGGCGCTCGGCGGCGACGGCGCGAGCGCGCTGCCGGAGATGCTGGGCGCGCTGCGCACTCGCGGCGAGGAGGCCTTGTCGGCGTGGAGCACGGTGTCCGCGCCGGCCATGGACACGCTGCGCGCCGACGCCGTGTCGTGGCTGGCGGTGCCGGGCTTCGGGGTCGGCCGCGGACATCAGGAGCGGCTTCAGCAACTGGTGGCGGCACAGCTGGAGTACCAGCACGCCTCCGCCGCCTACCAGGCGCTGCTCGGCAAGGCTTCGCACGGGTCGCAGGCGGTGTTCGAGCGCAAACTCGGTGAGCACTCGACGGCGGGGACGCAGCTCGAGTCCGCACGCGCACTCTTCGACCTGTGGATCGACGCGGCCGAGGAGTCGTACGCGGAGATCGCGCTGTCGCAGGAATTCAGCGACGCCTACGGTGGCTACGTCAACGCGCAGATGCGCGTGCGCGCGGCGGTCCAGCGCCAGGTCGAGGACATGACCTGGCAGCTCGGTATGCCGACGCGCACCGAGGTCGACGGCGCGTACCGAAAGATCGCGCAGCTCGAGCGCGAGGTCAGGCGCCTGCGCGATGCGGCGGGTGGCGCCGTGGCCCTACCTGTCCGCTCCGCAAGCGGAAAGCGCGCGGGCAGGGCGCAGCCTGGAGCGGTCGGCACGGTCGAGGCCACGAAAGTGAAGCGGCCCCGCAGCGCGGCGGCAACGAGCGCTGCAAGAGACTCGAACGACACCAGCGAGGCGACGGCCGCCAAGGCCAAGCCGGCTAAGCGTGCCAATGCCGCGAAGGCGACGAAGACGGCGGCGACCCCGAGGTCCGCCAGGACTGCCGTCAGGACCGCAAGGACGACCAAGACAGGCAAGACAGGCAAGACAGCCAAGACCGCGAAAACTGCAAAGGTTGCCGAGAAGACTGACAAGAAGACTGACAAGACCCCACCGCGTGCCGCACCGGTGCCTGGGAAAAGGTCCAACTCGCGCCGTCGCGTGGTGCCCAACGGGTTCATCAGCGCGATTCCCGCCTCGCCCTTGCCGATGACGCCTTCGCAGGCTGCCCGCAAGACCGCCAAGGGCGGTGGCCGCACCAAGGCCCGCAACGCCCCGAAGAGGAAGCGCTGATATGTCGAGCCCGATCCACATCACCCCTCAGTCGTTCGCGCAGGCCTCTATGCACATGCAGCAGAAGCTCGCGGCCGGGATCAATACGCTGCGCTCGCTCGACGAGGTCCACTTCGGCGCGACTGCGCGCGAGGAGGTCTGGCGCGACGGCAAGGTGGTGCTCTACCGCTTCGTCGGTGACCGCGAGCCGACAGCGCGCGTGCCGCTGCTGATCTGCTACGCGCTGGTGAACCGGCCGTACATGGTCGACCTGCAGGACGACAAGTCCATCGTCCGCAACCTGCTGGCACGCGGCGAGGACGTCTACATCATCGACTGGGGCTACCCGGATCGCTCAGACCGGTTCCTGACCCTGGATGACTACATCGAGCGTTTCCTCGGCGGGGCGGTCGACCACCTGCGCGCGGCCTGGGACCTGGATGCGGTCAACCTGCTCGGCATCTGCCAGGGCGGGGTGTTCTCGCTGTGCTACGCCGCGCTGCACCCCGAGCGCATCGCAAACCTCATCACCATGGTGACGCCGGTGGATTTCCACACCGACGACAACATGTTGGCGCGCTGGACGCGGTCGATCGACATCGATCTGTTCGTCGACACCCTCGGCAACGTGCCCGCCGACGTGATGAACATGTGCTACCTGACGCTGAAGCCGTGGCGGCTGTTCGTGCAGAAGTACGTCGGGCTGGTCGACATCCTTGACGACAAGGCGGCGGTCGAGGACTTCCTGCGCATGGAGAAGTGGATCTTCGATTCTCCGGACCAGGCGGGCGAGGCATTCCGTCAGTTCGTCAAGCAGTTCTACCAGGCCAATGGTTTCGTCAACGGCGGCATCACTGTCGGTGACCGCGAGGTGCACCTGGGGATGGTCGAGATGCCGGTGCTCAACATCTTCGCCGAGCAGGACCATCTGGTTCCACCATCGGCCTCGCGCCCGATGGGTGCTCTCGTCGGCAGCGACGACTATTCGGAGCTGTCGTTCCGCGGCGGGCATATCGGCATCTACGTGTCGGGACGCGCCCAGAAGGAAGTCCCAGGCGCGATCCACGACTGGCTGCGCGCGCGAGGTGGCTGACGTGGACCACGTCCCCCCCCTGACCCGTTGCCACAGCGACCGCGTGGTCGCCGGCGTCATCGGCGGCATCGCGCGCCGCTACGGCTGGAGTTCGACCGTGCTGCGGATGCTGTACGTGGTCGGATCTGTGCTGTCCGCCGCCTTTCCCGGCATCCTGGTGTACCTCGTGTTGTGGGTACTGCTCCCTGACGGTGATTGAGCACGCGGGACTGCGTCGGACGGCGGTCGGCCACTGGTCGATCCGAGCCCTGGGAGTGGCATGGGCATCGCCTTATTCGCTGGTCGGGCTGGTCGCGGGGGGCGTGGCGCTGGCGATGGGCTCCAGGGCGACATGGCGCCGCGAGGACTGCATGCTGGCATTCGACTGCGTGCCGTTCGGCCCGGGCGGGGCACTGACGCTGGGCAACGTGGTGCTCAATACCGGCGAGTCGCTCGACGTCGCGTGCGATACGTATGCGCATCGCGCGGGGCTGTGCGTCGAGCCGCCGGTGCCGCTGTGCGCGCACGAAGCCGCGCACGTGCTGCAGTACATGGCGCTGGGTCCGCTGTTCCTGCCGCTGTACTTCGCGTGCGGCGGCATCAGCGCCCACAACCGGTTCGAGCGTGCCGCCGACCGTTATGCGCGCGAGGGATGCGGATGGTGGCCTTGGGCGGCCGGCCTGCGTCAGCCGTAGAGCGACACCAGCACCGACTCGCCGCCGTTCATCACCACGCTGACCCCGGTCGGGTGCCCGGTGGTCTCGTGCTGCAGGGATGCCTGCGCCGCGGCGGCGTCGATCGCCGCGAACTTGGTGGATTTCTGGTCGAGGATCAGGCCCTGAAGCCGGACCGACCAGCCGCCGAGCGCCGGCTCGACGCTGAGGAGCGTGCGTTCCATGGAGACGTCCCGAAAAGTGCCGCGGAGGAGGCCGGCCCAGCACCACGACCTGATCCTGGTCGTGGCCAATCATCCATGGAATGGCGGCGGTCCCATCCGTTGGGGCGCTGTGCTGCCGGTACAGGCCATGCTCGCCCTCCGACGACGACCCGGGCATCGGCAAGACGCCCGATCCTGTGTAAGGTTTCCCCTATACGTCGCTGCAGGGCATTGGCGCCGGGGGGCACGCCGGGTCGCCTTCGGGTCAAGCCCCGCGGACTGCTGCTGGTACCGAAGAGGGGACTCGAACCCCTACGATGTCACCACCGGCGGATTTTGAATCCGCTGCGTCTACCATTCCGCCACTTCGGCAGCCAGCGCAGTATATCCGCGCGGCGCACGGCGCCGCGTATCCTGACGCGCCGACGCCTCAGGCAGCGTCAGTCGCCAGCGCCGCAGCCTGTCGCTCGTGCCACTCGCCGTCCACCGGCTGGAACTTCGAGCAGCACTCGATCGGTGCCTTGTAGATATGCAGCGAGACCGCGATCGCGTCGGCGCTGCGGTTGCCGATCGTGTGGTACTCGTGCGGCGGGATCAGGCTGCCGGCGCTTCCAGGGCCGGCCTGCATGCCACCTGCGGCGCGGAAGCGGTAGCGATCGCCGTCGGACTCCAGCAGCTCGTACTGGGTGATCTCCAGCTGGCCCGCGAACACGCCTTCGACGCACCAGAGTCCGGCGTGGTCATGGATCGGGGTTCCCTGGCCCGGCCCCCAGGTCATCGCGACGATGCTGTAGCCAAACTCGCTACTGCGGTACAGCTCTCGCCGCGCGTAGTGGTCGGCGATCGGCGCATGGACGCAGGCTGGCAGGCGGACCTCGGGATCGGCAATGACCGCGCACAGCAGGTGGCGCAGGCGCGCGGTGACCACGTGCTCGTCGCCGGCCGCCACTGCGGCGTCAACGCCGGCGACCAGCTTGGCGTGGCCGGGAAACTCGCCGTGGTCGGGCACGGGGGAAGCGGACGGGGCTGGGCTCATGGCGGCAGTCTACGCCCCGCGGCAGAGGTGGTCGTCGCGGAGCGGACACGAAGGCCAGTGCCGGCGCGCAGTGTGCGACGAGGATCTGCGCAGCCCGCGCCGACAGCTTCAGCCGGCGTCCGCGAGGAAGCCAGCGACCGCAGGACCGAAGCGCGCGATGTCGACGAGGAAGGCGTCGTGCCCCTGCGGCGACTCCAGGGCCAGGAAACGGGCGTATGCGCCGCCGGCGCGCAGGCCGTCGGCGACCTGCCGCTGCTGCTGCAGTGGAAACAGGATATCGGTCGCGACCCCGATCGCCAGCGCCCGCTCCACCTGGATCCCGGCGAGGCCGCGGTGGGTGTCGCCACTGCAGGACTCGCCGATGTCGAACCAGTCCATCGAGCGGCTGAGGTAGAGATAGCTGTTGGGGTCGAAGCGACGCACGAACCGGCGGGCGTGGCCCTCGAGGTAGCTCTCGACCTCGAACTCCAGCCCGAACGGATCCTCGCCGTCGCGCCGGTCGGAATCCAGCCGCACGCGGCCGAAGCGCCCGTCCCATTCCAGCGCCGAGCGATAGGTGATGACGCCGAGCTTGCGCGCCATGCGCATGCCGCTTTCCGGGTAGCGCGTGTCATCGTAACGGCCTTCGTCCCAGTGCGGGTCGAGGCGGATCGCCTCGCGCTGCAGCGAGCGGATCGCGATCGAGAAGGGCAACGCGCGCGCGGCGCCGGAAATGTTGACGTGGCTGCGCGCGATGCCGGGGTGGCGCGCCAGCAGCGACAGGGCGGTCATGCCGCCCATCGAGTTGCCGATGACGCTGGCCAGCCGCGCGATGCCCAGCGCACGCACCACGTGCGCGGCAGCGTCGGCCACGTCTTCGAGCGACAGCTCGGGAAACGCCAGACGGTAGGCCGCCCCGGTTGCCGGATCGAGCGACGCTGGCCCCGTCGATCCCTTGCAGCTGCCGAGTGCGTTCACGCACACCACATGCCAGCGGTCGGTGTCGATCGGGCGCCCCGGGCCGATCATGGCTTCCCACCAGCCGGGCGCCGGGTCGTCGCCGCTGGAAGCGGCGTGCGCATCCGGCGACAGGCCGGTAAGGACCAGCACGCTGTTGTCGCCTGCAGTGCTGCGCGTGCCCCAGGTCTCGTAGGCGACGCGCGCGCCCTGGAGAGACCCGCCGCGCTTCATCGAGAACGACGGCGGCAGCGCGATGAAGCGGCTGCCCGGCGGGATGAACTCGGTCATGGTGGTGCGCCGATCACCAGGGACACGGTGCCGTCAGACGGCAGCGCCACGCGGACCGGGGCCGACTCCGCGTCGCCGTCGCCGCGGGTCGCGTCGCCGCTGGCCGACACCCGCGCCAACACCTCGATCTCGGCCAGCGACGACAGCGCCTGCGTGGGCATCGGGCTGTCGGCGTCGTCCAGTACGAGGCGCAGCGGCAGTTCGTCGACGCGGCGCCGTTCGACCGCGACCGGCATCGGCGGCCCGCCGGGCACGCGCGCGATGACGAACACGCTGGCATCCGCCGGCAGCCGGGTCGCAAGCGATGGTGCAAGCGACACCTCGACCACGATGCCGATGCCAGAAGCTACCGCGTCGCCAGTCGTCAACGTCACGCCGGCGGCCGGGAGTGGCGACATGCCCGCCGCGATCCTCGCAGCGTCCAGCTGTGGCCGCAGCGCCGCCGCGGTGGTGGCGTCGACGAGGTCCAGCAGCGGCGTCCAGGCCTCCACCGCGCCGGCCTCGTCGCCGGACTGGCGACGCGCAATGCCGAGGAACCAGCGCGCGCGCTGGTGGCCGGGGCTGCGCGCGGCGACCGACTCCAGCAGCGCGATCGCATCGGCGTCGAAGCGGCGTCCGTCGGCCGCGAGCGCGCTGGCTTCGGCCAGGTCCACGGCCGTCTCGTCGCTGGACGGATCGAGCGCCGCGGCGCGGGCGAACGCATCGCGGGCACCGGCGGCGTCGCCGCGCGCGGTCAGTGCACGCGCCAGCAGCTGCCAACCCTCGATCTGGCGGGGGTCGCGCGCCAGGTCCGCGCGAAGGTCGGCAATGGCCGACTCCAGCGTGGGCGCGGTAGCGCGCGGTGCAGTTGCGAGCCCAGCCGGCGTGCCGACGATCTGGTAGAGCGACAGCGCGAGCACGGGCACCGCGACGGCAAGGGCAAGGGCGAGGCGCGGCGACGCACGCCGCAGGGGCCACGCCATCACGCCCGCGGCGAGGAACGCGAGGGCCGCCGCCAGCAGCGCGAAAACGGTCGGCGTCACCTCACCACTCCTGGCCGTGGTCGGGCGCGACCGGCACATCGCGGCTGCGCCGGCGCACGATGGCAACGATGGCCGCAGCGCCGGCCAGCAGCAGCACCAGGGGTCCGAACCACAGCAGCCACGTGCTGCCCTGCACGCGCGGGCGGTACAGCACGAACTCGCCGTAACGCGCGACCAGGTGGTCCTTGACCTGCGCGTCGCTGCGGCCCTCTCGCATCAGCAGCAGCACCTCGCGCCGCAGGTCGTGCGCGATCTGCGCGTTGGAGTCCGCCAGCGACTGGTTCTGGCACATCACGCAGCGGAGCTCGGCGACGAGGGCGTGGAATCGCGTTTCCTCCGCTGCGTCACGGTAGGCCAGCGGCGCGGCATCCTGCACCGGCTGCGCCGCGGCAAGCGTCGACAGGAACGCCAGCAGCAGGGCCAGGCCGAGCAGCCACGCAGGACGCCGGCGTCGCGCGGGACCGCGCACGGCGGCACCGTGTCGACGGGCGGCGTCGCGCGGGCAGGCCGTCGCCGCCATCAGCCGCCCCCCGCCGCGGCCAGCGCCGGCAGCAGCGAGCTGCGGACGTCGTCGTCGGTCAGCGGCCCCACGTGCTTCCAGCGCACCACACCGTCGCCGTCGACGAGGAACGTCTCCGGTGCGCCGTAGATGCCCCAGTCGATCGCCTGGCGGCCGTCGACGTCGGCGACCACCGCCCAGTAGGGATCACCGAACTGCTGCAGCCAGCGCAGCGCGTCGGCCCGCTCGTCCTTCCAGTTGTAGCCGACCAAGCGCACGTGGCCAGTGGCGGCGAGGCGCGCCAGTACCTCGTGCTCCTCGCGGCATCCCGGGCACCAGCTGCCCCAGACGTTGAGCACGTACGGTGCGCCGCGCAGGGCGTCGCCGGAGAGCGCCTCGTCCGGACGGTGCAGGAGCGGCAGCGTGAAGGCGGGGGCCGCGCGCCCGACCAGCGGCGAGGGCAGCGCATCGCGGTCAGGCTTGCGGCTCATCCACACGCCGGCGGCCAGCAGCAAGGCGATCAGGGCGAACAGCGACAGCGGCAGCCAGCGGCCGACGCTCATGCCGGGCCACGCGCGGCGGCAGCCAGCGGCCCGGACACCGTGCCCGGGTCCGCGCCCGGCGGTGGCGCCTGCGCAGTGGACGCGTCCGCGGGAAGGTCCTGTGAGACGGGGGCGCGCCGGAAACGCCGGTCGGCCGCGGTGACGAATCCGCCCAGCGCCATCATGAACGCGCCCGCCCAGATCCAGCGCACGAACGGCTTCAGGTGCACGCGCACCGCCCAGGCGCCGTCGCCAAGCGGTTCGCCAAGCGCCACATAGACGTCGCGGGTCACGCCAGGGCGCAGCGCGACTTCGCTCATCACCTGGCCGCCGCTGAGGTAGCGCCGCTTTTCCGGATGCAGCACGGCCACCTCGCGGTCGTCGCGCAGCATCGCGATGGTGGCGCGGTCGGCGTCGTAGTTGGGTCCCGGTCGCGCCTGCACGCCATCGAGGCGGAACGCGTCGCGGCCCAGCGCCAGCGTGTCGCCGGGTCGCATCGCGACCTCACGCTGCACGTTGAGCCCCTCGACCAGCAGCGCCCCGGCGACGAACACCGCCATGCCCAGGTGGCCCAGCGTCATGCCCAGCATCTCCGCGGTCATGCGCCCGCCGGGCGCGCGCAGGCGCGACCACGCGAACCGCGCCGTGCCACCGGCGATCCACACTGCGCCCAGCACGCCTGCCGCGACCTTCCACTGCCCCTGCGGCGCGAGCACGAACGCGCCGGCCGCACAGACGATCGCCAGCACCGCCCACGGCGCCAGCAGCGCGGAAACGCGCGACGCGTCGTCGCGCTGCCAGCGCATCAGCGGACCGAACGGCAGCAGCAGCACCAGTGGCGCCATCAGCAGCAGGAACAGCAGCGAGAAGTAGGGCGGTCCGACCGAGATCTTGCCCAGTCCGAGCGCATCGGCCAGCAGCGGATACAGCGTGCCCAGCAGCACCATCGCGCACGCCGCGACCAGCAGCAGGTTGTTGCCCAGCAGCAGGGTTTCGCGCGAGCTGGCGGTGAACGGCTTGCCGGGGTCGCCGTCGCGGTCCGGCGAACGCAGCGCGTACAGCAGCAGCGATCCGCCCACGACGATCCCCAGGAACACCAGGATGAACAGCCCGCGCGATGGATCCGCCGCGAACGAATGCACGCTGGTCAGCACGCCCGAGCGGACCAGGAACGCGCCCAGCAGCGACAGCGAGAACGTCGCGATCGCCAGCAGCAGGGTCCAGCCGCGGAAGCTGCCGCGCTTCTCGGTGACCGCCTGCGAGTGCAGCAGCGCGGTGCCGGCCAGCCACGGCATGAAGCTCGCATTCTCCACCGGATCCCAGAACCACCAGCCGCCCCAGCCCAGCTCGTAGTACGCCCACCACGACCCCAGCGCGATGCCGATCGTCAGGAACGCCCAGGCGACGTTGGTCCATGGCCGCGTCCAGCGCAGCCAGCGCGCGTCGACGCGGCCTTCCAGCAGCGCCGCGACCGCGAACGCGAACGGCACCACGAAGCCCACGTAGCCCATGTAGAGCATCGGCGGGTGGATGATCAGGCCGGGGTCCTGCAGCAGCGGGTTGAGGTCGCGGCCCTCCACGGGCATCGGCAGCAGCCTCGCGAACGGATTGCTGGTGAACACCATGAAGGCGAGGAACCCGACCGCGACCAGCCCCATGACGCCGAGCACCCGCGCCAGCACCCGCGGCGGCAGCGAGCGCGAGAACCACGCCACCGCCGCGCTCCAGCCGGCGATGGTCAGCGCCCAGAGCAGCAGCGAACCTTCGTGGGCGCCCCAGACCGCGGAGAACCGGTACGCCATCGGTAGCAGGGTGTTGGAGTTCTCGGCGACGTAGCGTACCGAGAAGTCCTGGGTCACGAACGCCGCGGTCAGCAGCGCGAACGCGAGCACCAACAGCGCGCACTGCACGTAGGCCGCCGGTCGCGCCATCGCCATCCAGGCCTCGCCACCGCGTCCCGCCGCGCTGGCGTGTGCACCGGCCAGCGGCATCGCCGCCTGCACGACGGCGGCCAGCAGCGCCAGCACCAGCGCGACCTGTCCCAGCTCCGGCAGCATCAGGCCGCTCCGCGCGGCGTCGCCGCCCGGGCTGCGGTCGGCATCATCGCGCCGCGTCCGCTGGCGTCTGCACGCCGTGGCGGTCGTGCGCGAGGCCCATCTTGTCGGCGACCTCCTTCGGCACGTAGGTCTCGTCGTGCTTCGCCAGCACTGCCTCGGCCACGAACGTGCCCTCCCGCATGCGTCCGGTCGCGACGACGGCCTGGTTCTCGCGGAACAGGTCGGGCAGCAGGCCGGTGTAGACGACGGGCAGTTCGGCATCGCCGTCGGTGACCCGGAAAGCGGCCTGCATCGAGCCGGCTTCGCGCTGCAGCGAGCCGTCGGCAACCATCCCGCCGAGGCGGAAGCGCGCGCTGCCGTCGCTGACGCTGGCGCCGGCGCTGCCGTCCAGGATCTCCATCGGGGTGTACAGGTAGGCCACGTTGCGCTGCAGCGCGGCGACGACCAGCGAGGTCGCGAGCACGCCCGCGACCAGCGCGGCGGCGACCAGCCAGAGGCGGCGGCGGCGGGTGGGGTTCATCGTTTCAGGTCTCCGGGCGACAGCTGCGCGGCGCGTTGGCGGCGCGCAGCGAGCGTGCGCAGGCCGCGCAGCAGCTGCGCGATGCGCACGCGCGGTGCGACGAAATCCCACAGCAGCACGACCGCGAACACGAGATAGGCGGCGATCACGTAGGACTGGTAGCTCATCGCGGCACTCCCGCCAGGCGCCGGACCCAGTCCTTGCCGGCCTCGCGATAGAGGTTCTCGGCGCGCGCGCGCTGCAGCAGCGACGCCACGAACCAGAACTTCGTGCCGACGACCATCCACAGCAGCGGCGGCAGCATGCTGGCGTCCATCGACGATTCGCCGAACAGGCGGATCGTCGGACCCTGGTGCAGCGAGTTCCACCACACCACCGAATAGCGGATCACCGGTAGCAGTACCACGCCGACGATCGCCAGCAGGCCTGCCGCGCGCGCCGCCTGGCGCCGGTCCTCGATCGCGTGGTATAGGCCGATGACCCCGAGATAGAGGAACAGCAGCACCAGCTCGGAGGTCAGCCGTGGATCCCAGTCCCACCACGTGCCCCACATCGGCCGGCCCCAGATCGATCCGGTGGCAAGCGTGATCACGGTGAACGCCGCGCCGATCGGCGCGCAGGCCATCGCCAGGATCTCGCACAGCTTGATCCGCCACACCAGCGCGATCGCGGCGTAGACCGCCATCAGTGCGAAGACCGCAAGGCTCATCCACGCGCTGGGGACGTGGATGTAGAGGATCCGGAAGCTGTCGCCCTGCTGGTAATCGGCGGGCACATGGAACAGCGCGCCCCAGGCACCCACTGCCAGCGTCAGCAGCGCGAGGCCATAGGCCCACGGCACCCAGCGCGCGGCGAAGCGGTCGAAGGCCGGCGGCGAGCCGAGTTGGTGGAACCAGCGGACGATCGGATTCATGGACCGGGAGTGTCAGACCGAGTGGGCCCACCGGCGGGCCGGGAGGCAGGTGGAAGGAACGTGGGCCGTGGACCGCCGGACGCGGCCGCCTCGGCCGACGTAGAACCCGTGGACCACCGCCTCAGGCAAGCGCGATGCGGATCGCGGCGGCCGCGGCCAGCGGCGCCAGCACGGTCGCGACGACGAGCCCGGCGCCCAAGTACAGCAGGCCGCCGGCGGCATCCAGCCCCTGCGCGCCGGCCGCGACGCTGCCCGCGCCGAACACCAGCACCGGGACGTACAGCGGGAGCGCCAGCAGGGCGACTAGGATACCGGAACGACGCATGCCGACGGTCAATGCCGCGACCACGGCGCCCAGCAGCGCCAGCAGCGGCGTGCCCAGCGCGAGCGACGCCAGCAGCAGTGGCCACTGCGCCGGCGGCAGACCCATCAGCGCGGCGAGGAGCGGCGTCGCCAGCAGCAGCGGCAGTGCGGTGGTCGCCCAGTGCGTGGCGACCCGCACCAGCACCAGCCACGCCAGCGGCACCGGTGCCAGCAGCCACTGTTCCAGCGATCCGTCCTCTGCATCGCCGCGGAACAGCGTGTCCAGCGACAGCAGTCCAGCCAAGAGCACCGACACCCATATCGCGCCACCGGACACGCGTGCCAGCATGCGCGGTTCGCTGCCGAGCGCCAGCGCAAACAGCACCAGCACCAGCAGCGCGAACAGCGCCGGCTGCAGCGCGTCGGCACGCCGTCGCCACAGCAGGCGCAGGTCGCGCACCACCAGCGCACGTGCCGCACGCAGCATCACGCCACGCGCTCCATCTGCAGCAGCCGCGTGCGCACCGGCGGTGCGGCGTAGGCGCCGTGCGTGGTGACCAGCGCGGCGCCGCCGCCGGCGAGGTGTGCCTCCACCATCCGGTTGACCAGGTCGATGCCGGACAGGTCGAGGTTCGCGTAGGGCTCGTCTAGCAGCCACAGCGACGCCGGCGACAGCCAGAGGCGCGCCAGCGACAGGCGCTTGCGCTGTCCCGCCGACAGCGTGCGTGCAAGGGCGTCCTCGTACCCGGCCAGCCCCACCAGGTGCAGCGCGGCTTCGATGCCCGGCCGTGGACGCTGTCCGTGCAGGCCGCCCAGGAACCGCAGATTCTCGACCGCGCCCAGGTCGGCCTTGTGCGCGGGCAGGTGCCCGAGATAGGCGATCCGCAGCGCGTCGCGCGCATCACTGTCGGCCACAGGTGCCAGCGCCACGTCGCCGGCATCCGCGCGCAGCAGGCCCGCAAGCACCCGCAGCAGCGTGGTCTTGCCGATGCCATTGTCACCCTGCACCAGCAGCGCTTCGCCAGCGCCGACCTCGAAATCGAGCGGACCGAAGACCGGCACGTCGTTGCGCGCGAAGCACAGGCCGCTGGCGCGCAGCAGCGGCCGCGGGGTGGACTCGGGGTGTGGCATCGGGACGCCGCGGACCGCGGGAGGGGCCGTTGGCCGCCTATGTTAGCCAGTCGATGTCGGGATGGGTTTCGAGCGATGACGGTGCTTGGGCCTGCATGCGCAGGCGCACCGGGGCCCCGGCCCGCCACCACAGGCTGCCGAGCTGGCCGAAGCGGCGCGCCAGTGCGTCGAGCTCCGCATCTGGCAAGTCCATCACGATCCAGCTCGGCTCGCGCCAGCTGCGGTTTGGCGCCGACGCGAACGCGGGCCCGAAGCGGTAGCCGCCCTCGACCAGCAGCGCGCGCAGACGCGCGTCGGCGTCGCGGTTTTCCTGTTCGGGCCGCTCGACCGAGCCCGGGTTCCACGCCGACAGGAAGCCGAAACAGACTGCCCCTGGATGGATGAGCTCGAGGCCGGGCGCCTGCAGCCCGATGCGCAGATCGTGCCAGTGGCCGGCGTGTTCCCAGCGGTAATCGGCATCGAGGTAGGCGCGCGCCAGCCAGTCGATATACACGGCGTCGGCGGCGGCAAGCGGGGCATCCATCGTGCAGGTGTAACGCATCGCAGCGGCGCCGTAAACTCCGGGGCCGCGTCGTCGCGCCCCTGCGATGCCGCCATGCTGCAGCGCCAAGATGGCGCGAGGGATCCGGATGCCGACCAGCAAGCTGCCCGACGTGGGCATCACCATTTTCAGCGTCATGTCTCAGCTGGCCGCCGAGCACGATGCGGTCAACCTCGGGCAGGGCTTCCCGGATTTCGCCGCGCCGGCGAGGCTGGTGGACGGCCTGGAGCGCGCGATGCGCGCCGGCCAAAACCAGTACGCGCCGATGACGGGTATCCCGGCGCTGCGCGAGGCGATCGCGGGCAAGACCGCGCGCGTCTATGGCCATCGGCCGGATCTGGATACCGAGGTCACCGTGACCAGCGGGGCGACCGAGGCGATCTTCAATGCGATCCAAGCGGTGGTTAACGCCGGCGACGAGGTCGTGGTCCTTGACCCGGCATACGACTGCTACGCCCCCGCCATCGTGCTGGCTGGGGGGCGCCCGGTGCACGTTGCGCTGGATCCGCACACGTTCGCACCCGACTGGGACCGCGTCCGCGCAGCGCTCGGCCCGCGGACGCGGATGCTGATGATCAACAGCCCGCACAACCCGTCCGGCGCGATGCTGACCGCGGACGACATGCGCACCGTCGCCGACCTGCTGCGCGACACCGGCATCTGGCTGCTGTCCGACGAGGTCTACGAGCACATCGTGTTCGACGGCGTGCGCCACGAATCCGCGCTGCGCTACCCGGAGCTGCGCGAGCGCGCGTTCGTGGTGTCCAGTTTCGGCAAGACCTACCACTGCACCGGCTGGAAGGTCGGCTATTGCATCGCGCCGCCGGCGCTGAGCGCCGAATTCCGCAAGGTCCACCAGTACAACGTGTTCTGCACGTTCGCGCCGGCGCAGCACGCCTTCGCGGCGATGCTGGTCGACGAACCAGGGCACGACGAAGGGCTGGGCGCGTTCTACCAGGCAAAGCGCGACCGCTTCCGCGCGCAGCTGGAGACCACGCGGCTGCGGCCGCTGCCGGTGCCGGGCGGGTACTTCCAGCTGGTGGACTATGCGGCGGTCAGCGACCTCGATGACGCCGCGTTCTGCCGCTGGCTGACGATCGAGCACGGGGTCGCGGCGATCCCGCTGTCGCCGTTCTACGATGCCCCGCCCGCGGGGCAGCGGCTGGCGCGCCTGTGCTTCGCCAAGAACGACGCGACGCTCGACGCGGCGATCGCCCGCCTGCGGCGGCTGTAGGAGCGAGCGATGGACGACCTCCGCGTATCGCTGGTCCAAGGCGCGACCCTGTGGCACGACCCCGATGGCAACCGCGCGTACTACGGCGCGCTGGTCGCGCCGCTGCGCGGCAAGACGGACCTGGTGATGCTGCCCGAGACCTTCACCAGCGGCTTCAGCAACGACGCCATCGAGCGCGCCGAAGACATGGATGGACCCACCGTCGAGTGGCTGCGTGCGCAGGCTGCGCGACTCGACGCGGTGGTGACCGGCAGCGTGCAGGTGGCCAATGCCGGCGGCGTCCACAACCGGATGCTCTGGGTCCGGCCGGACGGCGACGTGGCGCACTACGACAAGCGCCACCTGTTCCGGTACGCGCGCGAGCACGAGCGCTACGCTGCCGGGCGCGACCGGCTGGTGGTGGACTGGCGCGGCTGGCGCATCAATCCGCTGGTTTGCTACGACCTGCGGTTCCCGGTGTTCGCCCGCAACCGCTATGACGTGGAGCGCCCCGGTGCGCTTGACTTCGACCTGCAGCTGTACGTCGCCAACTGGCCCGCGCCGAGGGCGCATGCGTGGAAGACGCTTCTGCGCGCGCGCGCGATCGAGAACCTGTGCTACGTCGCCGGCCTCAACCGCGTCGGGCGCGATGGGAATGGCCACTCGTACGCTGGCGACAGCGCGGTGATCGACTTCCTTGGCCAGCCGCTGAGCGAGTGCCGCGACGTGGAGGTGGTGGTGACGACGACGCTGTCGGCATCGCTGTTGGCCGCGCACCGGACGACGTTCCCGGCGATGCTCGACGGCGACCGGTTCACGCTGGACTGAACCCGCGCGAGTGGGCGCGCCCGCCCCGGAACGCGGGCGGTGTGGCCAGCCGGTCGAGCGACTGGCCGCCTGGCGTCAACGGGGCGCGCCGCCGCGTGGACCGCCGCGCCCTCCGCCACCGGGCTTCGGCCCGCGGGGACCAGACGGCCGGCTGCCCGGCGGACGGTTGCCATCGGGACGGTTGCCGCCGGGGCGGTTGCCTGCAGGCCGGGCACCGGCAGGACGCGGCGACGCCGCTCGGCCGTAGGGATCATGGCTGCCCGGATTGGCGTGGTCGGATGGGAAATTCGGCGCATTGCCCGGATGCCCGTAGGGCTTCGGGGTGCGCTGCCCCTGTCCGCCGCCGCCGCCGGGCCCGCGCGCCTGGCCCGGACCCTTGTTGTACGGCTTTTCGCCGCCCGCCCCCG
>LXQJ01000016.1:22660-47528 GCA_001683895.1 Luteimonas sp. ANT-B3E
GCGGCGCGCTGGGGTCGACGTTGCGGTGGCCAGTGGGACCGGTCTCGACGCCGTCGGGAACGTACCAGGTGCGGAACGCGGCGGGGTTGCCCTCGGGCAGCGCGCGGCTGCCCTTGTCGGCGCGCTGCTTGAACGGCTTCTGCGACTGCTTGGCCGCCGCTTCGCCGCTGACCGTCAGCCCGCCATGCGGCTTGCCGCCGAAACGGTTGCCGCGGCCGCGGTCCTCGCGCACGTTGTCGAAGCGGCGCAGCTCGCGACCCTCGTCGGCGGTGCTGTGGCCGCCGACATAGCCGTTGGAGCGCGGCCGGTCGCCGACGTGGACGGTCGACTTGGCGGCCTTGCGCTGACCGATCACCGGCTGCAGCGTCAGCGCCGGCGGCGGGCCTTCCTCGAGCTTCAGCTCCCGGCGCAGCACTTCCACGCGCTCATCGGACAGCTCCTGCGACTGCCCGCGCAGCAGCGGCTGCGGCAGCTCGACCGCGCCGTAGCGGATGCGCTTCAGGCGCGACACCTGGCAGCCCTGGGACTCCCACAGCCGCCGCACCTCGCGGTTGCGGCCCTCCTTCAGCAGCACCTGGAACCACTCATTGGAGTCGGTGCCGCCGATGCGCTTGATCTCGTCGAACCTCGCAGGGCCATCGTCGAGGGCGACGCCGCGGCGCAGGCGGTCGACGATCTTCTCAGACACCGACTCCTCGCCTTCCGGCGCGCGCACGCGGCAGACGTATTCGCGGGCAACTTCATGCGACGGATGCATCATCGCGTTGGCGAGTTCCCCGTCGGTGGTCAGCAGCAGCAGGCCGGTGGTGTTGATGTCGAGGCGGCCGATCGCGATCCAGCGCGCGCCCTTCAGCGCGGGCAGCGACTCGAAGATGGTCGGCCGGCCCTCGGGGTCTTCGCGCGTGGTCACTTCGCCCTCGGGCTTGTTGTAGATCAACACGCGCGAGGGATCGGTCAGCGCGCTGGCAACGAAGACCTTGCCGTCGAGCTCGACGCGGTCGCCGCCGCGGATCGACATGCCGGTCTGGGCGGTCTCGCCGTTGACCTTGACCAGGCCGTCGGCGATGCGCTGCTCGAGCGCGCGGCGCGAGCCGAGCCCGGCCTGGGCCAGCACCTTGTGCAGGCGCTCCTCGAGCTTCGGCGCATCGGTGGTGGGGGCGTCACCGGCGCGTTTCAGCGACAGTTTGCGGTTGGTGGGTTCAGTCATGGCGTACTCCGGTGCTGTCGCCGTCGTCGGCGAGGGCGGATGCGTCCGCGGCGTCGGCCGCGGGCGGGGTGGGGTCGTCGTCGGCGATGTCGGCGCCGTCGTGCGGTGGGTGGGCGATGTCGCCGACCGGCAGCGCGCCGCCTTCGGGCGTGCCGTCGAAGCGGAACTGCGGATCGAGCTCGGCGAAGTCCTTGAGCTCGGACAGCGGGGGCAGGTCGTCCAGACGGCGCAGGCCGAAGTAGTCGAGGAAGGTGCGCGTCGTGCCCAGCAGCTCGGGCCGGCCGGGGACGTCGCGATGGCCGACGACGCGGATCCACTCGCGCTCCTCGAGCGCCTTGATGATGTTGCTGCTGACCGCGACGCCGCGCACCTGCTCGATCTCGCCGCGCGTGATCGGCTGGCGGTAGGCGACCAGCGCCAGCGTCTCCAGCGTGGCGCGCGTGTATCTGGTCTGGCGCTCGGTCCACAGGCGCGCCACCCATGGGTGGACGTCGGCGGCGACCTGGAAGCGCCAGCCCGACGCGACTTCGACCAGTTCGACGCCGCGGCCGTCCGGGCCCGCCTGCAGCGTGGCCAGCGCAGCGGCGACGCTGCCATCGGGCGCCGGCGCGTCCAGCGGGAAAAGCGCATCCAGTTGGACTACGGTCAGCGGCTGGCTGGACGCCAGCAGCGCCGCCTCGACGATGCGGGTGATCAGGGCCTGGGGCATCTGGCCGTCGTCCGCGGCGGGCTGGTCGACAGGGGCATGGTGCATCTGCGAGTCGTTCAATGGGGTGGGTCCGTGGCGTCGTCGTCGAATTCGCTGTACACCGCCACCGGTGCGCCGCCATCGCGCGTCGCCAGCGACTTCAGGTAGATCGCCGCGGGGCGCATGCCGGCGACGGCACGCTCGGCGGCCTGCTCCTGCACGATGTCGAGCAGGTGTTCCTTGGCGAGCTCGAGGATCGACAGGAAGGTGACCACCACGCCGGCGCGGCCCTCCTGAGGGTCGAACAGCGTCTCGAAGCGGTGGAAGGCGCCGTCGCCCAATCGCTCCAGCACCTCGCCCATGCGCTGGCGCACGCTGAGGGCGTCGCGTCGGATGGCGTGTCCGGTGAACAGCTCGGCGCGCCGGAGCACGTCGTGCAGCGCCAGCAGCATCTCGCGCAGGTCGACGGGGGGCGGCAGCCGGACCGACGCCCGGTCCGGCACGAAGGCCTGCGCGACCGCCGTGTCGCGGTCGAGCCGGGGCAGGGCGTCGATGTCTTCCGCCGCCTGCTTGAAGCGCTCGTATTCCTGCAGCCGCCGCACCAGGTCGGCGCGTGGGTCGTCCTCAAGGCCTTCCTCGGCCGGTGGCCGCGGCAGCAGCATCCGCGACTTGATCTCGGCCAGGATCGCGGCCATCACCAGGTATTCAGCGGCCAGCTCGAAGCGCAGGTCCTGCATCACCCCGATGTAGGACACGTACTGGCGCGTGATCTCGGCGACAGGGATATCCAGGATGTCGAGGTTCTGGCGCCGGATCAGATACAGCAGCAGGTCGAGCGGGCCCTCGAACGCATCGAGGATGACCTCCAGCGCGTCCGGCGGGATGTACAGGTCCTGCGGGATCTGCAGCACCGGCTGCCCGTGCACCACCGCCAGTGGCATCTCCTGCTGCCGCGGGTGCACCGCCACGTGCGCGGCCGGGCCGTCGGCCGGGAACGGCGACGCGTCGGGCGCATGCGGGCTGTGGGAACCGGCTGGTGTCATACGGTGTGCAGCCCCTCCGGGCCACGTTGCTGCTTGCTGCGGATGGGCCCACGCGGTGCGGGGCCTGTCGATCGGTAACGGTGCTGCAGGCGGCGGCCGGGAGGCCGTGCCACGTGCCGGACGCCACGTGCGCACGCGCCGTCGCGGACAAGCGCGGGGCGGTAACGGCAGGAGGGTCGTCGGCGGAGCCGGTTGGGGACAGGCGGGGCGACCCGTCATGGGCGCACCGGTGCGTTCCGGCTCCGGAACTGGCCCTGAGGGTACGGGCTGTCGCGCGACGTGTCCACCGCTGCCAGACGGGGCCCACTCAGGCCTGGCGCGCGAGCCGCTCGATGATGGCGGGATCGGTGGTGCGTCGGATGCGCGGCATCGCCAGCGTCCGCACCAGCGATTCCGCCTGCGCGCCGCCCAGCCAGACCTCGATGCCCGGCGCTAGGCGCCGCTCCAGGTCGACGATCTGCGGCAGCGCCTCCTCGCTCAACCCCGCATCGACGCAGCTCAGGCCGACCGCGCGCACGCGCAGCTGGTTTGCCGCGCGTGCCAGCTCGGGTCCCGGCAGCTCGGTGCCGAGGTACAGCAGTGGCGCGCCGGCAGACGACGCCAGCAGCGCCGCGACCAGCAGCCCGTGCTCGTGGCGCTCGCCGGGCAGCGTGGCGAACAGCAGTCGCGGTGGCCGCTCGCGCGGCTGCGAATTGATCACCGCCAGCAGCCGCACGCGCAGCAGGCTGCTGAGCAGGCGCTCCTGCGCGATGCTCAGCCGGCCCTCGGCCCAGCGCGCGCCGACCTCGTAGAGCAGCGGTGCCACCACCTGGCCGACCAGCATCGCCGCGGGCAAGGTCGCGATGGCGATCGACAGCAGGCGGTCGAGGACGTCGATGCGGTAGTCGACCACCGCCTGCATCATCTGCTCCGCCAGCCCATCGACCGCGCCGTAGCCGGTGTGGGCCGCCTCGTCGAGCAGGTCCTGCAGGGCGCTGCTGTCGAGCACGGCGACATGGCGGATCGGGTGCCCGCGTTCTGTCAGCCGCTGCAGCAGCGCCAGGCGGTCGATCATCGCGGTGTCGTAGAGGCGACGCCCGCGCTCGTCGCGCAGTGGTTCCACCACGCCATGGCGGCGCTCCCACGCGCGCAGCGTCTCAGGCGTGAGTCCAGTGAGCTTGGCGGTGGCGGCGACGCTGTACATGCGTGCCGGAATGTACCGCCCTTCGCCGCTGCATGGCCGGCGATGGTGCGTCCTGCGGTCGCGCAGCACGCGAGGCTCGCGGTAGCGCGTTGCCCTTGTCGACATGCCTGCGCTCCATGCGGCGGCGGGTGGTGGATCGGGCAGGCCACGGCGAGGCAGTCATCGCGGCGGTCCCGTCCTAGAATGCCGCACCGGTTCCAGGAGGCGATGCGATGTGGTACGTGATCCAGGGGCGCGACGGCGCCGAGTCTCTGCAGCGGCGGGCAGCGGCGCGCGCCGCGCATCTGGCGCGGCTGCAGGCGCTGCTCGATGCCGGGCGGCTGCTGGTCGCAGGTCCGTGTCCGGCGATCGACGCGGAGGACCCGGGGCCGGCGGGCTTCACCGGCAGTGTCGTCATCGCCAACTTTGCGTCGCTGATCGAAGCGCGCGCCTGGGCCGACGCCGATCCGTACGTCGCCGCCGGTGTCTATGCCGAGGTCGATGTGCGGCCGTTCCGGCTGGTGCTGCCGTGACCGTGCCGCCCGACGTCGCGACGGCGCGGCTGAAGGCGATCCGCGCGGTGCTCGAGGAGGCACTGGCGCCAGTGCGGCTGGAGCTGCGCGACGACAGCCATCGCCACGTGGGCCATGCCGGAGCGCGCGATGGCCGCGGCCACTACAGCGTGCGCATCGCCAGCGCCGCGTTCGACGGGAAGACGCCTCTGCAGCGCCACCGCACCGTGTACGCCGCCCTGGGCGAGCTGATGGCGACGGACATTCATGCGCTGTCCATCGACGCGGAGTGGCCCCCGCGGGACTAAGTGCCGGCGGTCCGTCAGGTTGCGCGGGCGGTGCGCGCCTGCGCGACCAGTGCCGCCGCGTCCGCAGAGGCCTGGCGCACGCGCGCATAGTCGCCGGCGGCGAGCCACTGCTTCGGCACCATCCACGAGCCACCCACGCACAGGACGTTGGGCTGGGCCAGGAACTCTGCCGCGTTGTCCGGCCCGATGCCGCCAGTCGGGCAGAAGCGCAGCCCTCCCAGCGGACCGGCCAGTCCCTTCAGCATCGCCAGCCCCCCGACGGCGGTGGCCGGGAACAGCTTGCACACGCGGAACCCGTGGGCCATCAGCGCCAGGAATTCGGTCGGCGTGGCGCCGCCGGGAACGACCGGGATCGGCGCCCCGGCAAGCGCGGCGGCCAGCGCCGGCGGCGTGCCGGGCGTCACCAGGAAGTCGGCGCCGGCGTCGATCGCCTGCCGCATCTGGCCCGCGTCGAGCACGGTGCCAGCGCCTACCACGAGCCCGGGCAGGACGGACTTGAGCGCGGCGATCGCGGCCAGCGACGCGGGCGTCCGCAGCGTGAGCTCGATCACCGGCAGGCCGCCGGCGAGCAGCGCCTCGGCGAGGCGCAGCGCCTGGTCAACGCTGTCGACGGTGACCACCGGCAGCACGCCGGCGCGACGGAGGAGGGATTCGGCGCTGTCCTGGTGCGTCTGGATCGTCACGGAGGGTGTCTCGTCTCGGGGAGAAAGCGTCGCGATGGATGGATGCCGCGCAGACCGCCCGGCTTACGCGTCCTTGGCGTCATGCGGCGCCAGCGCCGCGGCGGCATCGTCGCCGAGCTCGTACTCGGCGTCGTAGTTCCACTGGCTGCCGTCGGCGGCCGGCGGGCCGCAGGAGATCGACAGCGCACCGCGGTCGGCGGGCTCGACGTTGGCGCGGTTGGTCGCGAACAGGCTGCGCCCGAGGTCGGTGGCGGCGGGCGAGGTGTTCGCCGCCGGCGTGCGCGAGTGCCACTCGGCGTCGTCGACCAGCACGTCGAGCGTGCCGGCCTCGCCGTCGAGGCGGATCATGTCGCCCTCGCGCAGCCGCGCCAGCGCACCGCCGCGTGAGGCCTCGGGCGTGACGTGGATCGCCGCCGGGAACTTGCCCGACGCGCCCGACAGCCGGCCGTCAGTCACCAGCGCGACCTGCCGTCCCTGGTTCTGCAGCATGCCCAGCAGCGGCGCCAGCGAGTGCAGCTCGGGCATGCCGTTGGCGCGGGGGCCCTGGAAGCGGACCACGGCAACGAAGTCATGCGGCAGCGCGCCGGCCGCGTGCAGCCGGTTGAGCGCCTGCGGCGCATCGACGACGACCGCCGGCGCGGTGATGCTGCGGTAGGCGGGCGCGACCGCCGACAGCTTGATCAGCGACCGGCCCAGGTTGCCGCGCAGCAGCCGCAGCCCGCCATGGGCCTCGAACGGCGCCGACACCGGGCGCACCACGTCGTCGTCAGCAGAGACGTCGACGCCCGGCGCGTAGCCAAGCCGACCGTCGGCGATCCGCGCCTCGTCGGCATAGGCACGCATGCCGCCGGGCACGATGGTGGGCAGGTCGGCGTGCATCAGCCCCGCATCCATCAGCTCGCGGAACACGAACGCGATGCCGCCCGCGGCGTGGAACCGGTTCACGTCGGCGTCGCCGTTGGGGTAGACGCGGGCCAGCAGCGGCACCCGCTGCGCCAGCGCGTCCATGTCGTCCCACGTCAGTACGATCCCCGCCGCGCGCGCCACCGCGATCCAGTGGATGGTGTGGTTGGTCGACCCGCCGGTGGCCATCAGCGCGACCAGCGCGTTGACGATCGCGCGTTCGTCGACCAGATGGCCCAGCGGACGATAGTCGCCGCCCAGCGCGGTGATGCGCAGCGCGCGTTCGACCGCGGCCTGGGTGAGCGCCTCGCGCAGCGGCGTGCCGGGGTTGATGAACGACGTGCCCGGCAGCTGCACCCCCATCGCCTCCAGCAGCACCTGGTTGGAGTTGGCGGTGCCGTAGAAGGTGCAGGTGCCCGGGCCATGGTACGAACCGGACTCCGCCGCCAGCAGCTCGTCTCTGGTGGCCTCGCCGGCGGCATAGCGCTCGCGCACCGCGGCCTTCTCGCGGTTCGGAATCCCCGGCGTCATCGGCCCTGCAGGGATGAACACCCCGGGCAGGTGCCCGAACGCCAGCGCGCCGATCAGCATCCCGGGCACGATCTTGTCGCAGACGCCGAGGTACACCGCGGCGTCGAACATGTCGTGCGAAAGCGCGACCGCGGTGGCCTGGGCGATGACGTCGCGCGAGAACAGCGACAGCTCCATGCCGGGACGGCCCTGGGTGACGCCGTCGCACATCGCGGGCACGCCGCCGGCGACCTGCGCCGTGGCGCCGAGTGCGCGCGCCAGCCGCCGGACCTGCTGCGGGTAGTCCTCGAACGGCTGGTGCGCCGACAGCATGTCGTTGTAGGCGGTCACGATGGCGAGGTTGGGCGACGCGTCGGCGGCAAGCCGTGCCTTGTCGGTGCCGTCGCTGGCGGCGAATGCGTGCGCCAGGTTGCCGCAGCTCAGGCGGGTACGCGTCGGACCGTCGCGGTGGGCGGCGTCGATGCCCGCGAGGTACGCGCTGCGCGTGGGCGCGCTGCGCCGGCGGATGCGGTCGGTGATGGCGGCCAGGGTGGGGTGGATGGGCATGGCGGTGTCTCGGTCAGGGGCACCAGTGGACCTGGAGCGGGGCGCCGGGCGTGGAATAGGCCAGCCGGACGGGGTACTCGCGGGCATCGTCGCCGGCGAGCACTTTGTCCAGCAGTTCGCGCTTGCGCGCGCCGCGGATCAGCAGCATGCGCGCAGCGGCGGGCGCCAGGCCTGCCGGGGTCAGGCTGATGCGCCGCTCCCAGCGGCCGGCACCGGCGCAGCCGGTGGCGTCGACGGTCACGTAGGGTGCCGTCGACGCGCGCGCATCATCGAACCCGCGCATGCGCGGGAACAGCGACGCGGTGTGCCCGTCCTCGCCCATGCCCAGCACCACCACCGCCGGCGGCTGCCGCGCCTGCAGGTTGGCGGCGGCCACCGCATCGGCCAGGCCGCGGCCCGGCCGCGTCATCGGCTCGAAGCGGGCGTCGCCCGCGCCCTGCTGCAGCAGCGCGTCGCGCACCAGCCAGGCATTGCTGTCGGGGTCGTCGGGCAGCAGCCAACGCTCGTCAACCAGCGCCACATCGACGCGCTCCCACGCCAGCGGCAGCCGGGCAAGGGCGGCGTACACCGGCGCCGGCGTGGTTCCGCCGGACAGCAGCAGCCGGGACCGGGCCTGCAACAGGAGGTCCCGGCACAGTGCCTCGGCGATCGCCGCGGCGCTGGCGGCCACCCACGACGCGATGCCGGCGTGGGCGTGGAACACCACACGGGCATCGCCATCGCCTGCCGGTGCCGCGGTCACGCGATGTCCCGGTGCGCGTGCGCGGCGATCGCAGCCGCTCCCAGCAGGCCGGGCTCGGGATGGGTGATGGCAAGGGTCGGCACCCGCGCCATGTTGGACGAGAACCGGCCCTTGTGCTCGAAGCGCTGGCGGAAGCCGGAATGGCGCAGCGCATCGAGCATCCGCGGCACCAGCCCGCCGGTGAGGAAGACGCCGTCCCACGCCCCCAGCGTGAGCACCAGGTCGCCGCTGATGGCACCGAACACCGCGCAGAACACGTCGACCGCGCGCATGCAGCGCGGGTCGCCGTCGGCGGCGCGCGCGGTGATCTCGGCCGGGGTCACCGGTCCCGGGTCGACCCCGGCGATCTCCGACAGCGCGCGATGGATGTTGACCAGCCCGGGGCCGCAGACCAGGCGTTCGTTGGACACCCGGCCGAACTGCGCCGACAGCCGGTCGAGGATCGCGAGCTCCTCCGGCGTGCCGGGCGGGAAGCTGACATGGCCGCCCTCGGTCTCCAGCGGCCAGGGGCGGCCGTCGCGCACCACCAGCGCGCCGACGCCAAGCCCGGTGCCCGGCCCGATAACGGCGTAGATGCGATCGCGCGGCGCGGAGTCCGGCTGCCACGACGGCGCGCCGACCGCGACCACGTCCTCGGCCTGCAGCAACCGGATCGCCATCGCCTGCGCGGCGAAATCGTTCACCAGCGCGAGGTCGTCGAAGCCGAGCGCCGACGCCGTGCGCCCGCGCGAGATGACCCAGGGGTGGTTGGTGATCCGCGCCTCGTCGCCGTCGACCCGACCGGCGACCGCGAACACCCCGCGGCGCGTCTCCCCGCCGATCTCGTCGAGATAGTGGTGCGCCGCTTCGGCAAGCGACGGGAACGACGCCACCGCGTACTTGCGCGCGCTGTCGCGAAGCAGCGGCTGCAGAGCGGTCGGGTCAGCCAGCGCGAAGCGCGCGTTGGTGCCGCCGATGTCGGCGACCAGCACGCGGTCGACGTCGGCCGCCGGCATCAGGACCGGCCCCGCCCGTTGCCTGCCAGCGTCGTCGGCAGAAATTCCGCGGCCTGGGCCGGTCCCCAGGAGCCCGCGGGATACGCGTGCAGCGGCGCATCGCACTCGCGCCAGGCGTCGCTGACGCTGTCGATGAAGCGCCACGCGGCCTCGACCTCGTCATCGCGCACGAACAGCGTCTGATCGCCCTTCAACGCGTCGACCATCAGCCGCTCGTAGGCAATGCGACGATTCGGTGTCGGCGACATCGACAGGTCCAGCGACATCGGCTGCAGCTCGGTGGCGCCCCATTCCGGTGCCGCCAGGCTGCCCATCAGCCCGAGTTCGATGGTCTCCTCGGGCTGCAGCCGCATGCGCAGGCGGTTGGGGCGCGCACGGTCGCGGCGCGGGCGCTCGAACACCCAGTGCGACACCGGCTTGAACGACACCACCACCTCGGTCGCGCGCGACGGCATGCGCTTGCCGGTCACCAGCCGGAACGGGACACCGGCCCAGCGCCAGTTGTCGATGTAGGCGCGCAGCGCGACGAAGGTCTCGGCATTGCCCTCGTGCTCGAACCCGTGTGCGGCGCGCCCGTCGACGACGCCGTCGCCGTAGCGCCCACGCACGCTGTCGGCGGCCGTGCACGACGGCGCCATAGGCCGCAGTGCGCGCAGCACCTTGCACTTCTCGTCGCGGACGCTGTCGGCGTCCATTGCCGCCGGCGGCTCCATCGCGATCAGTGCCAGCAGCTGCAGCATGTGGTTTTGCACCATGTCGCGCAGCGCGCCGTAGTGCGCGTAGTAGCCCTCGCGGCCGTCGACGCCCGCGGTCTCCGCGACCAGGATGTCGACCGACTCGATCCAGCGCCGGTCCCACACCGCCTCCATCATGGTATTGCCGAAGCGCAGTGCCAGCAGGTTCTGTACCGGCGCCTTGCCGAGGTAGTGGTCGATGCGGAAGATACGCGACTCGTCCAGCGCGGCCTTGAGCGTCGCGTCGATGTCGCGCGCCGAGGGCAGGTCGCGGCCGATCGGCTTTTCCAGCACCAGCCGCGAGCTGCCCTCCAGCAGGCCGGCTGCCTTCAGCCCGAGGCACGCAGGCCCGAACAGGTCCGGCGGCGTCGACAGGTAGCTCACGCTGGGACGGTCGGCGTACGCAGACAGCGTGGCGGCGATCGCGTCTGGGTCGTTCAGGTCGACCGCGTGGTAGCGGATGCGCTGCAGCAGGTCGTCGAGCGCCCCTGCACTGGCATCGTCGTCGTCGGCGATGCGCGCGCGCAGCCAGTCGCGGAAGCCGGTGTCGTCGTGGCTGCTGCGGCCGATCGCCACGACCCGGAAGTCCGGCGGCAGCAGCCGGTCGTGCAGCAGGTGCAGCAGCGACGGGAACAGGTAGCGCTGCGCAAGGTCGCCCGTGGCGCCGAACAGCAGGAGGGTGTCGTGCATGGTGCTCGCTTGACAGGGGCCTGGAGGGAAGGGCGTGGTGGATGAGGTGCGCCGGCCGAGAAACGGTTACAGGCCAGGATGCCGACAGGTCCCGCGCAGTGTAAGCGCCGTCTACGCGGGCAACGCTCGCTGCAATCGTATTCATCGCGGCATGTGCGGGAGGGGTGTCCGGCCTGGCGCGCGGTCACCGATATCACCGATCCAGACAATCCGTCATGGCGACGTGCCGTTCGATCGGGTCCGCAAGGTCAATCGCATTGCTGTCGCCGGTGCCACATTCGACATCGACGACGACGATCCGCTGGTACTGGCGGGGCGTCGGGCTGCGGCTGGCGCGCTGAGGCGCTGACCCTGTCACCCTGCCGCGGTGACCGGCTGCGCCCACAGCTGGAACATGCCGGCAAACAGGTTCGGGTGGGCAGCCTCCAGGGCGTCCCACGCCATCAGGTCGTAGCGGTCGCCGGCGTCGCCGAACCGTGCGCGGAACAGCCCCGCCTGGCGGGCGTCCACGTCCATGCCGATGAACCGGAGCCCGGCGCCGTCTAGCAAGCCGGCAACGCCGGCAAGGGTGAAGCGGTGCTCCTGTGCATCAAATATCAGTTCGCGGCACTCGCTGGTGGCGTGGAAGTCGGGAATCTCGGCGACCTCGCGGGCCCAGTCGACGCCCTCCATTGCCAGGATGTCCTCGCGACACGCGCGGATGCCCTCCGCCGTCGGCGAATAGCGGCGCCTGGCGACGTGCGCGCGCGCCGCGACCACCGACGCGCGCGCACGTTCGCTGTAGAGCGCGAGCTTGACCACGCCATCGTCGGCCAGCACCGCGACGAGCCGCGCGAGCCCGAGGGCGGGGTCGTCCATGTGATGGAGCACGCCGTCGGCCTCCACGAGGTCGAAGCGCTCATCCGAGGGCGCAAGCCCCAGGATGTCGCCCTGCACGAAGTGGACCTGGCGCAGGCCAGCCTCGCGCGCCTTGCGGACCGCGTATCCGAGGCTGGTGGCGCTGAGATCCATGGCCAGCACGCGCATGTCGGTGAACCGTAGCGCCGTCTCGATCGGATGCTGGCCGGTACCGCAGCCGGCGTTGAGCGCGGTCATCGGCGACCGTGCGGCCGGTGGGCGGTAGGGCCCGCCCGGGAACCGCCGACGCAGGTAGGCGTCCAGTGACTGCGGCCTCGCCGGCACCGCGGTGCCGACCCAGCGCGGGTAGGGATGCTGCTCGTACTGGTCGCGCACGCGTCGCGAGACCGGATCGACGATCGCGGTGATGCGCTCGACGCCCGCAGCGGCCTCGCGCTCGGCGGCCGGTTCGACGACCTGCTGGCGCAGCAGGGCGTCGAGCGGTGGCGGCCACCGGTACGCAACAAGTCGCTCGGCGCCTTCGATGCGGGACAGGGGCAGGTAGGCGCCGAGCGCGGCGATCCACGCCGGCGGCGGGGCGCGGCCGACGTCCAGGCTCGCCTCGCAGGTGCGGCGGAGGACCACGGCCTCGCCGAGTTCCGCGTGCCCTAGCGGGAACACGTATTCGTTGATGTAGCACTGGCGTGCAAGCGCGCAGCACAGCGCGAGGTCGTTGTCGGCGGGGATGTCGCCGCCTGGCGGGCCGGGGCGATGCCGCGCCTGGCCGTCGTGCGCTTCGGCGAGCAGGCCGTAGCGAAAGGCGGCCAGCAGGCGCTCGAACGCGGCATCGGCGAGTGGTGCGGCGCCCAGCAGCGCCAGCATCAGCGGGTCCGCCAGCAGGGCGCGGTCGGCGCGGAGCAGCGGCGGGCGCGCAGGCCAGGAGGCGGTGACGGTTGTCAGCAGCCGGTCGATACCCGGATCGGCGCGCAGCGCGGCGAGGACGGTCGGGACCAGTCGCTGCGGCCGGCACCAGGGGTCCGCCAGCGCGGCCAGCAGGCTGCGCCGGTAGTCGGCGTCGTCGTTGATGACGAAATGCCAGTCGGTCACGAGCTCGACGAATGCCGCGCGCGCCGCCAGCTCCGGCGGTGCGGCGGCCAGCGCGGGGCGCAGCGCGTCGAACGCATCGTGCAGCCTGCCGCGCCGCGCCTCGACCCGTGAGAGCTGCGCTGCCGGCTCCGCGTCGTCGGGCGCGAGCGTGCCGGCTTGACGGTGCAGGGCGGCGGCGGCATCCAGCCTGCCGAGGTCCGCCAAGACCAGCGCAAGGTTGCTCTGGGCGCGCGCGTCGGCGGGCCGGTCGGTGGCGACGGCCTGCAGCACGTCCAGCGCCTCGGCGGCACGCCCTTCCTGTCGCAGGCATGCGGCCAGCACGACCTGGGCGTCCACGTGCCCCGGTTCGAGCGCGAGCGCGCGCGCGCACGGTTCGCGGGCCTCTCCCAGCCGATCCTGCGACGCCAGCAACACGGCCAGGTTGGTGAGGATTGACACGCGGTCGGGCGCGTGCGACAGCGCCTCGCGATACAGCCGCTCGGCCTCACCGAGCCGCTGGGCGTTGTGGTGCTCCAGCGCCTGCATGAAGAGCGCCCGCGCCAGCTCCAGCGAATCCATCGTTCGTATCCCCAGGTGGACCGGCCTGCCTCCGCCCGACGCGCGCCCCGCTGCGACGACGGTCCTAGGGGGCGCGCACGCCGACAGTGTCGCGCGTTTGATGCATCAGCCTAGACGACAACCGAGTGCGCACGCACGCCAATGCCCCGCGTGATGAGCGTGGGAGGTCAAAGTCGCCTCGTGGGTATCGCAGCTCAGCGGCGGCAGGTGGCCTTGGGAGCGGCTTCGGCGGCCGCGCCGGAGGCAAGCGACGGGGTGGTGTTCCGCCGCTCCATCAGCCGATCCATGGACGGATGCGCGGGCCGGGCTGCCTTCAGCCACATTCCGGCAGATCCATTCCCGTGCGATCGACGAGGACGTTCGCGCAGTGTCGCGCTGGCTGTTCGCCGGGCAGATGCTGGACTGGCTGGACTGGGTGGGTGTCCGTCGTCTACAGCCCCATGCGCGGCAACAGGTTTCTCCTGGTGACCTACTACCGATCCTGCTGCCCCCCCCGATCGGACTGGTGGTGATTCAGCGAAAGCCAACGCAAGGCTGGCGGGTGTGCGGCAGCTCTCTCCCAAGGTGCCACCCGGCACCTTCGGGAAACGATGGACCCGGCAACCCGCAAGAAGCCGCCCCGCGATTCGCGGGGCGGGTTGGTGTTGGGCGGTGCGTCAATGCACCTGCAGCTCAGCGCTGGTGCTGATCGGGCTTGTTCTGGTCCTGCTGCTCATGGTCCTGCTGACCTGGCTGGCCGCCCTGCTGGCCCCCCTGGCGTCCCTGCTGGTCGCCCTGCTGGCCCTGCTGGTTGCCCTGTTGACCCTGCGGGTTGCCTTGCGGGTCGGGATTGTTCTGCTGGTTCTGGTTGTTCGCCATGTCTGTTTCTCCGTACGACGCCATTCGTCGTGCTCACAACATATGGGACGAGTCGTAAGTTCGGGATCAACGTGGGTTCAGCCAATCTATACCTTCCTTTACCCTTCGATCTGTCGCCCAGTTCACACACAGGTTCCCACCGTCTGGTGCGCGCTGCCGAGTTCCAGATCGAGACCTGATTCCGCATGCACCAGTCTTGATTCAGGTCGCGCCGACGCGCACGGCGCCGTTGTCCATACCTGAGGACATGGTGCTGGCGTGAGTCGGGTAGACGGCCGCGACGCCAAGCCGGTTTCACCAGCAGCCCGACATGCTCGCCCGGCCCGCGAATGCTGCCATCAGGTATGCGGTTGCCCCGTGGCCCCGGGCGCATGTTCCCCCGGGGAGCCAGGCGGGCTCTCGTATACTCCGCGGTCGGCACCATCGCCATGGTCGGCCCGGTGGCCGTCACCAGGGCCCGGCGCGGCCTTCCGCATCCACCGACCACGCACCGGACACCCCGGTGCCCAAGAGGCATCCACCGCCGCATGCGCCTGTCCACCATCAAGCTGTCGGGATTCAAGTCTTTCGTCGACCCGACCACGCTGCACCTGCCCACCAACATGACCGGCGTCGTCGGTCCCAACGGCTGCGGCAAGTCCAACATCATCGATGCCGTGCGCTGGGTGATGGGCGAGAGCACCGCCAGCCGGCTGCGCGGCGACTCGCTGACCGACGTCATCTTCTCGGGGTCGTCGGCGCGCAAGCCGGTGTCGCAGGCGACGGTCGAGCTGATCTTCGACAACTCCGACCACACCATCACCGGCGAATTCGCCGCGTTCAACGAGATCTCGGTCAAGCGCTCGGTCAGCCGTGACGGCACCAGCGCGTACTCGCTCAACGGAAGTCGCTGCCGGCGCCGCGACATCACCGACCTGTTTCTGGGCACCGGGCTCGGCCCGCGCAGCTACTCGATCATCGAGCAGGGGATGATCAGCCAGATCATCGATTCGCGCCCCGAGGACCTGCGCGTGTTCCTCGAGGAGGCAGCCGGCATTTCCAGGTACAAGGAGCGCCGCAGGGAGACCGAGACCCGCATCCGTCACACCCGCGAGAACCTGGACCGCCTTGGCGACCTGCGCGATGAGGTCGGCAAGCAGCTGCAGCACCTCGCGCGGCAGGCCCGCCAGGCCGAGCAGTACACCGTGATCCAGGCCGAGCGCCGGGTTCGCGATGCGGAATGGAAGGCGCTGGAGTTCCGCACTCTCGACGCGCGCCTGCAGGGGCTGCGCGAGGCGCTGTCGCAGCAGGAAACGCGGCTCCAGCAGCTGATCGCCGAGCAGCGTGAAGCCGAGCGCGAGATCGAAACCGGCCGCGTCGCGCGCGACGACGCCATGGCGACGCTGAACCGTGCACAGGCCGAAGGCTATGAGGTGGGCGGCGCGCTGGCGCGTATCGAGCAGCAGATCGCGCACCAGCGCGAGATGGGCGAGCGGCTCCGGCGCGCGCGCGACGAGGCGCAGGGTGCGCTGTCCGAGCTGGGTGCGCATATCAGCGGTGATGAGGCACGGCTGGCCGCACTGGTCGCCGCGGTGGCCGACGCCGAGCCAGCGCTGGCCAGCCGGCAGGCCGACGACGCGTCCCGCCAGGACGCGCTGCACGACGCAGAAGCCGCGGTCGCCGGCTGGCAGCAGCGCTGGGAGGCGCACACCCGCGCTCAGGCCGACGCTGCGCGAGCAGGCGAGGTCGAGCGCACACGCGTGGACTACCTGGACCGACAGTCGCTGGAGGCCTCGCGCCGCCGCGAGCAGCTGGCGACGGAGCGCGCAGGGTTCGACCTGGATGCACTTGCCGGCGCGCACGCTGCGCTGCTGGAGCGCCATGACATCCAGAAGGCCACGCTGGACACGCTGGGTGTGGGGCTGGACGAGCGGAAGGCGGCGGCGCTGGCACTGCAGGCCGAGCAGGGTGGCGCGCAGTCGACGCTCTCGGAGGTGCGCAAGTCGGCGCAGGCCGCGCGTGGCCGGCTGTCGTCGCTGGAGGCGCTGCAGCACGCCGCGCTGGGCCAGGAGCAGGGCGCCGCGGTAGCGTGGCTGCGCCAGCATGGTCTCGACGGCGCCACCCGCGTCGGCGAGCGGCTGCAGGTCGAACCAGGCTGGGAAACGGCGGTGGAGTCCGCGCTCGGGCAGATGATCGAGGGCGTGCTGGTCGACGACCCCGCGGCGCTGGTCGCGGCGCTCGGCGACCTCGGCGAGGGCCGGCTGGCGCTGGTTGCGGCGGCAGAAGGCGATCCGGCGTTCCCGCCGACGTCCTTGGCGGCGAAGGTGCAGGGGCCGCTCGCGATCCGGCGTCTGCTGGAATCGCTGCACGTCGCCGAGTCGCTCGGCGAGGCGCGCGAGCTGCAGCAGCGGCTCGCGGCGGGTGAGTCGGTGATCACCCGCGGCGGCGAGCGCGCCGGCGACGGCTGGGTGCGTGTGCTGCGCTCCGGCGCCGTCAAGCAGGGGGCGCTGCTGCGCGAACGCGAGATCCAGGCGCTGCGTGCGGAGATCCAGTCGCTGCAGGAGCGCGAGCGCGCGCTCGATGCACAGCTGGTGTCGCTGAGCGACCGCCTGCTGGCGGCGGAGCAACAGCGCGAGGAGTCGCAGCGTGGCCTGCACGCCGCGCATCGCGTGGTGTCCGAGCTCGCCGGCCAGCTGCAGGGCCAGCAGGGCCGGCTGGAGTCGGCCAGGGCGCGGATCGAGAAGATCGACGCCGACACCGCGCAGCACGTCGAGACCATTGACACCAGCGGCCGCGAGGCCCGCGACGCGCGCGGCCGGCTCGACGACGCGATCACCCGCATGGCCGAGCTGGAGTCGGCGCGCCAGGGGTTGGAAGCCGAGCGACGCACGCGCAGCGAGGCACGAGAGGCCGCACGTACCGCCGCGCGCGAGGCGCGTGATGCCGCGCATGCGCTGGCGCTGACGCTCGAGTCACAGCGCACCCAGGCGGCATCACTGGCGCAGGCGCTGGAGCGCATGGCGACGCAGCGCGGGCAGCTCGACGGTCGCCTCGGCGAGCTCGCCGGCCAGCTGTCGCAGGGCGATGCGCCGGTCAAGGCACTGGAGGCACAGCGACAGGCCGCGCTGGCCGACCGCGTGCGCAGCGAGCAGGCGCTGTCGGCCGCGCGCGTGGCGCTGGAATCGGTCGATGCCGGGCTGCGCGGGTTCGAGCAGACGCGGCAGCAGCGCGACGAACAGGCGCTCGCGCAGCGCGAGGCCATCTCCCAGCGCCGGCTCGACCAGCAGGCGCTGGTGATCCGCGCCGAGCAGTTGGCGACGGCGCTGGTCGACGCCGGTTTCGTGGTCGCCGACGTCATCGCCGGGCTGCCGGAGGACGCCGACGCGGCCACGTGGGAGAAGACGGTCACCGATTTCGACGGCCGCCTGCGGCGGCTGGAGCCGGTCAACCTGGCCGCGATCGCAGAGCACGCCGAGGCGCAGCAGCGCAAGGATTACCTGGATGCGCAGGACACCGACCTGACGACCGCGCTGGAGACGCTCGAGGACGCGATCCGCAAGATCGACCGCGAGACCCGCGGCCGCTTCAAGGACACCTTCGACCGCGTCAACGCCGGCGTGCAAGAGCTGTACCCGCGCCTGTTCGGCGGCGGCCACGCATACCTCGAGCTGACCGGCGAGGACCTGCTGGACACCGGCGTGGCGATCATGGCGCGGCCGCCGGGCAAGCGCGTGTCCAACATCTCGCTGCTGTCCGGCGGCGAGAAGGCGATGACCGCGGTCGCTCTGGTGTTCGCGATCTTCCGCCTCAACCCGGCGCCGTTCTGCCTGCTCGACGAGGTCGACGCGCCGTTGGACGAGGCCAACGTCGGCCGCTTCACCGCGCTGGTCGGCGAAATGAGCGAGCACGTGCAGTTCCTGTTCGTCACCCACAACAAGGCGACGATGGAGGCGGCGGAGCAGCTGTCGGGCGTTACCATGCGCGAGCCCGGCGTGAGCCGGCTGGTGTCGGTCGACCTGGCGGAAGCCGCGCGTCTGGCTGGTGCGGCATGACCTCGCGCTGCATGCAGGCCGTCGTGGCCCGTTCCACACGTTCCGGAGGAGATCGCGATGTCTGATGCCTGGTTGCTGCGGGTCGGGATCCTGGTCGCGGGTGTCTTGCTGTTCGCCGCGATCTGGTATTTCGGCACGCGGCCGCGCAACACGCAGGGGCGCCGCCTCGACCCCGCTGCACGCGAGGCGCGGCTGGAGCCGACGCTGGGCGCGCAGGTGGAGGAGGCGCTGGCCGCCGACGCCGACGGCCCGCTCGACGACGAGGCCGCGGTGCAGGCCGAGATGGCGCTCCTCGACGGCGCCGTCGGCAGCACCGCGGGCGCCGCGGCCAGCGAGCTCGGGCGCCGCGCCAGCGACGACTTCGACAAGATCGTGACGCTGTACATCGCCGCGCGCGCCGGCGCGGTGCTGCGTGGCCCCGACATCGTGGTCGCGGCGGAGAAGGCGGGCCTGACCTACGGCCACATGAACGTCTTCCACCGCCTGGTGCAGGGCCATCCCGAGCGCGGCCCGATCTTCAGCCTCGCCAACATCAAGAAGCCGGGCAGCTTCGAGATGGCCGATATCCAGTCGCTGGAGACGCCGGCGATCGCGTTCTTCCTGACCCTGCCGGCGCCGATCGACGCGCTCGACGCCTGGGACGCGATGCTGCCGACCGCGCAGCGCATGGCCGAGCTGCTCGACGGTGTACTGCTGGACGAACAGCGCAATGCGCTCGGCCGGCAACGCGTGGCGCACCTGCGCGACGAGATGCGCGCCTACGACCGCCAGCACGAGGCGCCGCCGATCACGCGCAGCCCGCGCTGGTGACCGCCGGGCCGGGCACGCCTGGGATCCCGTGATGCCGACGACACCCGCCGACCGCGCCGCCGAGCTGCGGCGCCAGCTCGACGACGCGAACCACCGCTACCACGTGCTCGACGATCCCGAGATCGCCGATGCCGACTACGACGCGCTGCTGCGCGAGCTGGAGGCGATCGAGCTCGCCGAGCCGTCGCTGGCGCACGCGGATTCGCCGACCCGCAGCGTCGGCGCGCGCCCCGCCGGCGGCTTCGCAGAGGTCGCGCACGTGATCCCGATGCTGTCGCTGGCGAACGCCTTCGAGGATCCAGACGGCGGTGAGGACGACCGCGCGCGGTACCGCGAGGTCGCCGAGTTCGAGCGCCGGGTCGAGGAGCGGCTGGGCACGCGCGCGCCGGTGTTCTCGGTCGAACCCAAGCTCGACGGGCTGGCGATCAGCCTGCGTTACGAGCACGGCGTGTTCGTGCAAGGCGCGACGCGCGGCGACGGCACCACCGGCGAGAACGTCACCGCCAACCTGCGCCAGGTGCGCGCGGTGCCGCTGCGCCTGCGAGACGCTGGAACCCCGACGCCAGCGGTGCTGGAGGTGCGCGGCGAGATCTACATGCCGCGCGCGGCGTTCGCGGCGTGGAACGCGAAGGCGCTGGCCGGCGACGTCCGCCTGCTCGCCAATCCGCGCAACGGCGCCGCGGGGTCTCTGCGCCAGCTCGACCCGGCGGTGACGCGCAGCCGTCCGCTGTCGTTCTTCGCCTATTCGGTCGGCGAGGTCGAGGGTCTGGCGCTGCCGGACACGCATTCCGCGACTCTGGCGATGCTGCGCGCGCTCGGATTTCCCGTGGCGCCGGAGGCCGACACCGCCATCGGATTCGACGGGCTGCTGGCCTACTACCGCCGCATCGGCGCCGCGCGCGACGGGCTGCCCTACGACATCGACGGCGTGGTCTACAAGGTCGACCGCTACGACGAGCAGCGCACGCTGGGCTTCGTGTCGCGCGCGCCGCGCTGGGCGCTGGCGCACAAGTTCCCGGCGCAGGAGCGCTCGACGCTGCTGCGAGCGATCGAGGTGCAGATCGGGCGCACCGGCGCGGTCACGCCGGTGGCGCGGCTTGAGCCGGTGCAGGTCGCGGGGGTCACGGTCACGAACGCCACCCTGCACAACGCCGACCAGGTCGCGCGACTGGACGCGCGCGAAGGCGACACGGTGATCGTGCGCCGCGCCGGCGACGTGATCCCCGAGGTGGTGCGCGTGGTCGACGACCTGCGCCCCGCCGGCGCCGTGCCGTGGACGATGCCGACGTCGTGCCCGGTCTGCGGCTCGGCGATCGTGCGCGAGGACGGCGAGGCCGCGCATCGCTGCAGCGGCGGGCTTGCCTGCGCCGCGCAGCGCAGGGAGGCCGTGCGCCACTTCGCGTCGCGGCGGGCGATGGACATCGAGGGCCTTGGCGATCGCCAGGCCGATGCGCTGGTCGAGTGCGGCTTCGCGCAGTCGCCGGCGGACCTCTACGCGCTGACGGTCGAGGATCTGGTGCGGATGAAGGTCGCGGTCGACGCCACGACCGCCGCCGAGCTCCTGCCGCTCTTGGCCGACAGCAGGGGCGCGCTGGCGCTGGATGCTGCCGGACAGGCGCTGTTGGCCGGCGACGCCACCGGCTGGCGCACCGCGGTGTTCCTGCGCACGCACCTGTCGGTCGACCTCGGTGGCAAGCTCGCGACGCGATGGGCGAGCAACCTGGTGGATGCCATCGCGGCCAGTCGGCGGACCACGCTACCCCGGTTCCTGTTCGCGCTCGGCATCGCCCACCTGGGCGAGACCACTGCAAAAAGCCTGTCGCAGTGGCTGGGGTCGCTGGACGCGGTCCGGTCGACCCCCGCGTCGGTGCTCCAGGCGCTGCCCGACATCGGCAGCGAGGTCGCCTGCGCGATCGCGACCTTCTTCTCCCAGCCCGGCAACGCCGCGGTGGTCGATGCGCTGCTGGCGGCGGGGATCGACTTCACCGATACCGCGGCGCCGGATGCGCGCCTTCGCGAGCGGCTTGGGCTTGCCCAGCTGCTGGCGCTGCTGCCGGTGCAGCAGCTGGGCGCCAAGGGCGCGGAGCGGCTGGCGTCGACCTACGTCACGCTGGACGCACTGCTGCGCGCCAACGAAAGTGGCTGGACCGGCGCCGGGGCGTCGGCGGCGGGCGCCGCGAGCCTGGCGTTACTGCTGCAGAATCCCGCTGCGCGCGCGGCCCTCATCGCCGACGACGCCGCGATGCACAGGCTGCTTGATGCCACGCCTGCGGAAGCCGGCGAGGTCGGCGGTCCGCTCGCGGGCCAGACCGTCGTCCTCACCGGCAGCCTCGCCGCGATGACGCGCGATGCCGCCGCTGCGCGGCTCGAGGCGCTGGGTGCCAGGGTCGCCGGCAGCGTGTCGCGGAAGACCGATGTCGTCGTCGCAGGCGAGGCCGCAGGCAGCAAGCTCGAGAAAGCGCGGGCGCTCGGCGTGCCGGTATGGGACGAGGCCGTGCTGCTCGCGTTCCTAGCGCAGCACAACCTGTAGGGCGCACCGGCGGCGATGGACGTCACAGGCGCGACGACCGATTGCACGTCCGGGTGGCGCCCCGGCGCGCCACTCGCCGCGCTCCGCCTGCGCGCATCGCTCTACGCGATGCTGCGCGCGTTCTTCGCGGCGCGCGGCGTGCTTGAGGTGGAGACACCGGTGCTGTCGGCGGCTGGCAACACCGACCCCAACATCGCCTCGTTGTCGCTGGACTTCCGCGGCCCGGCCAGCGCAGGTGCGCGCCGGCGCTGGCTGCGGACATCGCCCGAGTTCGCGCTGAAACGGCTGCTGGCGGCCGGCGTCGGCGACTGCTACGAACTCGGTCGGGTCTTCCGCGACGGCGAGGCCGGTGGTCGCCACAACCCCGAGTTCACCATGCTGGAGTGGTACCGCCTGGGCATCGACCACCTTCAGCTCGCCGACGAAGTGGCGACGCTGCTCAGCGAGGCACATGCACTGGTCGGCCGGACCCTGCGTGTGCGTGACACGACGTACCGCGCACTCTACCGGGACGCGATCGCAATCGATCCTTTCGAGGCCAACGACGCAGCGCTGCGCGAGGCGCTCGGTGACGTGGTGCTCGAGGCCGACGGCCTTGGTCGCGACGATTGGCTGGACCTGCTGATGACGCATCGGATCCAGCCGACGCTGCCGGTGGACCAGCTGCTGGTGGTCACCGACTATCCGGCCAGCCAGTGCGCGCTCGCGCGCATCCGCCCGGGCCAACCACCGGTCGCCGAACGCTTCGAGGTCTACATCGGCCCGCTGGAGATCGCCAACGGCTACCACGAGCTCACGGATGCCGCCGAGCAGCGGCGCCGCTTCGCATCAGACGGGGCCGTGCGCAAGCGGCGCGGTGTCGTGTCGCCTCCCCAGGACGCACTACTGCTGGCTGCGCTGGACGCGGGCCTGCCTGCCTGCGCCGGCGTTGCGGTCGGCGTCGACCGGCTGCTGATGGCGATGACTGGCAGCGCTTCCATCGGTGACGTGCTCGCGTTCGCGTTCGACGGAGCGTGATCGCGTTCGGTCGTCGGTGGCTGAACGGGGGTATTGCCACGACGTGGGCGGCGGGCTGGGTTGACCCCGCATTCATTGCCCGGAGCAGACGATCGCTGCGTCAACCACGCGAGGGGCCATCGATGAAGAACATCATCCTGCTGTCGGGAATCGGACTGGCGATCGGGCTGCTCTCTGCCCCGGTCGAGGCCCAGCGCTACGGTGGTCACCAGCCCGGATACGGCAATGGTCAGGGCACGATCGTGCGCTGCGAATCCGGTGGCAACCGCCGCGCGTTCTGTCCCGTCGATATCCGCGGTGGCGTCGAGCTGGTGCGCAACCTGTCGCGGACGCAGTGCGTGCGCGGCCGCAACTGGGGCGAGGACCGCAGTGGCGTCTGGGTCGACGCCGGCTGTCGCGGCGAATTCCGCGTCGGCTTCGCCGGCGGGCGCCCGGGCTATGGCCCCGGCTACGGCAACGGCAATGGGCAGCCGTATGCCAGTCGGCCGTTCCGCTGCGAATCCGACAGCGGCCGCACCCGCCAGTGCCGCGTCGACGAGCCCGGGCGCGCCACCCTGGTCCGCCAGCTGTCGTCATCGCCCTGCGTCGCCGGGCGCACCTGGGGCCAGGACCAGGGCGGCATCTGGGTCAGCAACGGCTGCCGCGGCGAGTTCGTGATCGAGCAGGGTCGGGGCAACGGCAACGGCAACCGTTGGGGTAGTCGCCGCCGCTGACGGCACTGCGTCGTCGCGCGCGAACGCGAGGCCCGGGCGCCTGTGCGCGGCCCGGCGATACACTGCCACGATGGACGACGCCGACTACGCCCGCTACGACCGTATCCGCCCCATCCGCTGGACCGGCGACGCGCTCGAACTCCTGGACCAGCGCCAGCTCCCGTTCGTCATCGCGCACGTGACCTGCGACACCAGCGACGACGTTGCCGCCGCAATCCAT
Organism: Luteimonas sp. ANT-B3E; assembly: GCA_001683895.1. Taxonomy (GTDB): domain Bacteria; phylum Pseudomonadota; class Gammaproteobacteria; order Xanthomonadales; family Xanthomonadaceae; genus Luteimonas. The sequence continues at coordinate 46,086 of LXQJ01000016.1, forward strand.
TCGCTCGCCGTGCGCGGCGCGCCGGCGATCGGCATCGCCGCCGCCTGGGGCGTGGTGCTGGCCGCGCGCAATGTGGCTGCCGCCCACGGTGCCGCTGCGGCCGACGCGCTTGCGCCGGCAATGGCGCGACTCGACGCCGCGCGCCCGACCGCGGTGAACCTAGCGTGGGCGCTGGCCCGCATGCGCGCAGCGCTGGTCGCAGCGGGCAGCGACTGGCGCAACGTCCTCGCGCGTGAGGCCGCCGACATCGCCACCGAGGACCTCGCCGCCAACCGCGCGATGGGGGCACTCGGGGCAGGGCTGATCGAGCCCGGCAGCGGCGTGCTGACCCACTGCAACACCGGCTCGCTGGCGACGGCGGGCTTCGGCACCGCGCTCGGAGTGATCCGCGCCGGGGTGGCGCAGGGCCGCATCGAGCGCGTGTTCGCCGACGAGACGCGGCCGTGGATGCAGGGCTCGCGGCTGACGGCGTGGGAGCTGCAGCAGGACGGCATCGACGCGACGCTCATTGTCGACGCCGCGGCGTCGCACCTGATGAAGGGCGGCAGGGTGCAGTGGGTGGTGGTCGGCGCCGACCGCATCTGCGCCAACGGCGACGTGGCCAACAAGATCGGGACCTACCAGCTGGCGATCTCGGCCCGCTACCACGGGGCGAAGGTGATGGTGGTTGCGCCCGCGTCGACCGTAGACATGGCGACCGCGAGCGGCGACCTGATCGAGATCGAGGAGCGCGACCCCGGTGAACTGCTAGGCGTCGGCAGCAACCGCACCGCGGCGGATGGCATCGCCGCCTGGAATCCGGTGTTCGATGTGACCCCGGCATCGCTGATCGACGCGATTGTGACCGAGCGCGGCATCGTCCATCGTCCGGATATCGGGGCGATGCGCGCGATGTTCGGTGGCTGAGGCTGCTTACCGCGCTCTCGCCGAGCATTGCGAGGCGTTGCGCGCTGCGTGGGCGATCGCGATTCCTTTGGGTATCGCAGTGTCCGCCAATGCAATCAAAGGCGTGGTCTTGGCTTCGGAAGGTGCCGGGACCACGGACGCATCGCTCCCCGGCTCGATCGGCCATCCATGGCCGACTCGCCGCCGCGGCCATCCATGGCCGCTGCTCCGCGATGCGTCCGCGATCCCGGCCTACAGTCCATGGATTGCCTCTCGCTTGGCAGCCAACGGCCAACGGCAAGCGGTAAGGGCCAAGCGCAAGCATCGAACAGCCAACGGCAAGCACCAAGCCGTCAACAGGGAGCAGAGAGCCACGAACAGAAGACGCCGCGTAACCCTTCCAACTTCCAACTTCCAACTTCCAACTTCCAACTTCCAACTTCCAACTTCCACCCGCGAACTGCGAGCTGCGAATTGCCAATTTCTCAAGCCCAAAGACATCAGGCGCCACAGCTTGGCTCGCCAAGCAGGAAGGCATGCGGCAGGGGGGGGGGGGGG
>LXQJ01000017.1 GCA_001683895.1 Luteimonas sp. ANT-B3E
AGGGTCCCGCCGTGAAGCAGCGTGGCGCGATGGCCGACGCGACCGGCGGTGCCGACGCCGACGCAGCTGGCGGCTCGGCCTCGGCCGGCGTCGCGGGCGCCAGCGACGCGTCGACGATTGGCCGCAGCATCGCGGCCGTGGCGTCGGCCCCGTCCGCGGAAGCGGCATCGGGCGCGGCCACCGCGCCGGCAGCGGCGCCAGGGTCTGGGGCGGCCGATCCCGTGACCGGCTCGCCGACCAGGCGCAGCGTCGGCACGCCCGGCGATGTCGCAGGCGCCACCGCCACGGGTGCGTCGGGACTCAGCAGGATCCACGCCGCGACGCCGAGATTGAGAACCAGCAGCAGGACGACGAGTGCGCGCGACAGCATGGCGCGCAGTCTAGCCTGCGGCGCGCGCCGCCCGCGCCAGGTGCGCAAGGCCTTCGAGCACCAGGTGCGGGGCCTGGCGCGCCCCCGGCAGCTCCCCGGCGAGTGCGGCCGCGCCACCGCCGTGCAGCCAGGTGCACGGCATCGCGCCCAGTCGCACGCGGGCATCGCGCTGGCTGCGCTCGATGGCACCGAGTGCGGCATCCATGCAGCCCGACGCCAGTGCGTCGGCGGTGTCGTCGGCGAATCCCACCGCGTGCCCACCCTCGGCCGGCAGCTGGCGCGCGCGCGCATGCAGCGCCGCGCGCATCAGCCCCGGCGATGGCGCGATGCGGCCGCCCAGATGGAGGCCTGCGGCGTCGAGCAGGTCAATCGTGAGCGCGGTGCCGACGCCGACGACCAGCGCCGGCGACGCGGAGCGCACGCGTACCGCGGCCATCGCCAACGCGCGGTCGACGCCGAGGCGCGCCGGGTCGGCGTAGCCGATCCGCACGCCGCCGAACTCGCGCGCGACCCGCGGCGCCTCGACGCGCATGCCGCGTGCGTCCAGCCACGACACGAGCACCTCGCGCAGGGCCGGCGAGGCGACGCTGCACAGCCAGGCGGTCGCTCCCGGCTGGGGCAGCGCCGCGGCCAGCGACGGGTCGAAGCCGGCGCCGTCGTGATCGACCGCAACCACGGCCCCGGGCATGCCCGCCGCCTCGAGCGGCGCCAGCTTCAGCCGCGAGTTGCCCAGGTCGAGCAGCCAGGTGCTCATGGCGCCGCGGCGCCCGCGGCGCGCACGCTGACTTCGCCCGAGTGGAAGTGGCGCTCGCCCGCGGCCAGCGCGACGCGCAGCGCGCCGTCGTCAGCGAGGCCCAGCGACTGCCCGCGGTGGATGGTGCCGCCGTGGTGCACGTCGACCATGCGTCCGGCCAGCGCGTCGCAGGCCGACAGCTGCGGCAGGAACGGCGCCAGCCCCTCGCGGTCGAACAGCGCCAGCGCCGGCACCAGGCGCGCTACCAGCGCCGCGGCGATCGCGCTCCGCGCCGGCATTCCGGGCAGCAGCCGCGACAGGTCGGTCCACGGCTGGTCGACGTGCACCGCTGCGCGTTCGGGCATGCGTAGATTGAGTCCCAGCCCCACCACCGCGTGCACCGGCCCGGCGTGCTCGCCGCAGCCCTCGACCAGCAGGCCGCCCAGCTTGCGCAGCACCGCCGCACCACCCGCGTCGTCGACTACGACCACGTCGTTCGGCCACTTCAGCCGCACCACGCCTGCACCCAGCGCGTGCAGCGACTCCACCACGGCGACACCCGCGACCAGGCTGAGGCCACCGAGCCGCGCCAGGCCGCCGTCGAACATCCGCGACAGCGACAGCGTCAGGTTGGCCGCGAGCGGCGACACCCAGGCGCGTCCGCGCCGGCCGCGTCCGGCGCCCTGGTGTTCGGCGGCGAGCACCGCCACGCCGCCGGCGGGCGGCGCGCGGCGCAGCAGCTCGGCATTGGTGGAGTCGAGCGACCACGCGACGTTCACCGTCACCGCGTCGCGCAGCGCGGCCGGCAGCACGACATGGATCGCGTCGGCGTCCAGCAGGTCGAGCGGCGCTGACAGCGCATAGCCCAGCCCCCGCCGCGCCGCGATCGCGACCCCCTGCGCGCGCAGCGCCTCGATCCGCTTCCAGACCGCGGCGCGCGTCAGGCCCGACTCGCTTGCCAGCGTGTCGCCCGACACCGGACCCTGCATCAGCCGCAGCAGGAGCTGGCGATCGGCGCTCATCCGTCGCGCCGCCAGAGGCGGTGCAGCAGGCGCGCACGCTCGAAGCGCGATTCCCCGCCACGCAGCAGCCGCGACAGGTTGTCGCGATGGGTGAGCAGCAGCAGCGCGGCGCTGCCGAGGCAGTACGCCAGCCGCGGCAGTTCCGCGCCGCTGAGCAGTGCAGCCGCCGCGAGGCACAGCCCCGCGACCACCGTGGCAGCGCCGACATAGCCGCTGGACACGATGGTGGCCATCCACGCCAGCACCAACCACGGCGCCACCCACGGCCACAACACCAGCACCCCGCCGGCCAGGGTGGCCGCGCCCTTGCCGCCGCGGAACCCGTGCCACAGCGGCCAGACGTGGCCGATGGCCGCGGCAAACGCGCCCGCGTACGCGTGCGCCGCCGGGCCGGGGTAACCCGGCTGGTACGGTATCAGCCGCAGCGCGCACCAGGCCGCCAGCGCGCCCTTGGCGATATCGAACAGCGCCACCGCCACCCCGAACCGCGCGCCCTGGGTGCGGAACGCGTTGGTGGCGCCGGCGCTGCCGCTGCCCAGGGTGCGGATGTCGGCGCCGCGTCGGCGGCCAAGCAGCACGCTGCCCGACAGCGAGCCGAGCAGGTAGGCGGCAACGAGCAGCAGCAGCGAGAGCGCGAAAGGCGGCATGGCGGGGTCCCGGGCGCCGTGGACCGGCGCGCGCGGAAGCGTAGCCGCAAACTGCCCGGCGGGCGTGGACCCACACCGTGCTGGAGGTCGACGCCGCGCGCCTGCCTGAGCCGCTGCCGGCCCGGCTGTGGTGCAGCTGCCGCCGCGAGCGCATGGAGCAAGGAGCCAAGGAGGCCGAGCGGTCAATGGTCCAAGGGGCCAAGGGGCCGCGCTATGATGCGCGGCGCAGCGATCCCGCACCGGGGCGCCGAGGATGACGCCATGCCGAACCGTATCGCCATCAGCCTGTTGCTGCTGTGCCTCGCCAGCGCCGCGGCGTCCGCGCGCGACGGGCGGCACCTGGCGCCAGATGGCGACGGGGAGCCCTGCCCCGAAGCGCTGGTGACCGGAGACGCGCCGGTCACCCCCGGCACCGAATCCCGGTCCGGTGCGCCGTCCACCCGCGCCAGGGCCGCGACGCCGCGCAGCACCGACGGCGGCGCCGCGCGCACCCCGCGCTGGCACAGCTTCCTGCCGGGCATGTTCCGCTAGGGCCTGGCGGCGATCGTCCCCGTCCCATCGCGCGGCGCATGATCGGCCGCCTGTTCCGTCGCACGCCGCCCCCGATCGACCCCCTGCTGTGGGCATCGGTGCAGGAGCGCGTGACGTTTGCTGCGCACCTGGATCCGCCGCGCGCGGCGCGGCTGCGGGCGCTGGCCGCGCGCTTCCTGCACGACAAGACGATCACCCCGGTCGGCGGGCTGGTGCTCGACGACGCGCAGCGCGCGATGCTGGCGACGCTGTGCTGCCTGCCGCTGGTGGAGTTCGGCGCGGAGGGCCTGCATGGCTGGTCGGAGCTGGTGCTGCATCCGGAGGCGTTTCGCGTCGGCCGCAGCCACCTAGACGCCGCCGGCGTGCTGCACGAGTGGGACGACGAACTGATCGGCGAGTCGTGGCAGCACGGACCGCTGGTGCTGTCATGGGCTGACGTGGCGTCCGACCTCGAGGCGCCCGGCGACGGATTCTGCGTCGCGGTGCACGAAATGGCGCACAAGATCGATGCGCTCGACGGGCTGCTGGACGGCACCCCGCCGCTGCCGCGCGCCTGGCAGCGGGCCTGGGCGTCGGATTTCCAGCGCGCGTTCGACGGTTTCGTCGACGCGGTCGACCGCGGCCGTCCGGTCGCCATCGACCCGTACGCGGCTGAGGCGCCGGAGGAGTTCTTCGCGGTGTGCAGCGAATACCACTTCAGCGATCCGGCGACGCTGCGCGCGACGCTGCCGTCGGTCGCCGGGCACCTCGTGCGCTTCTACGGTCCACCGTCCCGCTGAGGCAGCCGACCCGACTGTCGACCAACCCGCGCGGCACGCGTCACAGCCCCGGCGGCAGCCGCACCTCGAACCGCGCCCCGCCCGTGACCGGCGCGTGCCCCACGTGCAGCTCGCCGCGGTAGCTGCGCACGATGTCCTGCACGATCGCCAGGCCGATGCCGTGTCCCTGCACGCGCTCGTCGCCGCGCACGCCGCGCTGCAGCACGTGGGCGATGCGTTCCGGCGGAATGCCGGGACCGTCGTCGTCCACGAGCAGCAGCAGGCCCGGGCGGCGGCTGGGCGCGGTATCGCCGGGACGCGCGGTCAGCAGCACGCGCGACTGCGCCCACTTGAACGCGTTCTCCAGCAGATTGCCGAGCAGTTCCTGCAGGTCGCCCGGCTCGCCGTGGAACTGCGCGTCGGCGTCGATCTCGAACTCGCAGATGATCCCGCGCGCTGCATAGATCTTCTCCAGCCCGCGCACGATCTGCTCGGCGTGCGGCTCGATTGCCACCGGCGCGGCGAACAGCTTGTGCCCGGCCGACGCGCCGCGGCTGAGCTGATAACCGACGAGGTCGTTCATACGCTGCAGCTGGGTCGCGACGTCCTCGCGCAGCTCGGCCTCGCCAGCGCCGCTGTCCAGCCGCGTGCGCAGCACCGCCAGCGGCGTCTTCAGGCTGTGCGCCAGGTCGGCCATCGTGTTGCGCTGGTGGTCGAGGTTCTGGCGCTCGCTCTCGATGAGGGCATTGATGCTGTCGGTCAGAGGCTCCAGCTCGCGCGGATGGCGCTCGCCCATGCGGTTGGCCTGCCCGCGCTGCACGCGCTTGAGCTCTGCGATCACGCGCCGCAGCGGCCACAGGCTCCAGCGCAGGATCAGTGCCTGCAGCAGCAGCAGGATCAGCCCGGCGATCCCGAGGTAGCCCCACAGCGCCTGCCGGAACACCTGCACCTGGCGCGGGAGGGTACCGGCGTCCTCCATGATGTAGATGGTGTACGGGAACTCGGCCGCAGTGCCGCGGCTGGCGTCGACCAGGCCGAGACCGTAGCGGTAGACGTTGCCGGGGGTCCCGTCGCTGCGGATCATCCCCAGCGGGCCCTCGAAGCGCTCCTCGAGCGCCCCCAGCATCTCCGCCTGCGGCAGCTGCGGTCCACGCGCCGACCCGGACGTCCACGCGTCGTTGGGCAGCAGGACCTCCGCGTACAGGCCGCTGCCGGGGCGGTCGAAGCGGCCGTCGGGCTGCACGTAGGGCGGCACCAGCGAGCCGTCGCGCGCGAAGTCGATGCCGCCGGCGTAGACGAAAGCGTAGCTCTTCATGCGCTCGCGCATGCCCTGTCCGGCGACATCGACGAACGCGCGGTCGAGCGCGTAGCCGGCCAGTGCCAGGAACGCCACCAGGCCCAGGCTCGCGGCCAGCAGCTGGCGCGCCTGCAGGGACCGGGGGCGCCACGGGATCGCTTTCACGCGCTCATATGCCATCGCCGGTCACGCCATCGCCCGTCGCAGGGAAGCGTGACAGGGTGCACCGCCGTCGGGACGCGCGGCAACGCGCGGGCGGGGTCAAGCCTCGCCGGTGCGCGGGATGGCAAACCGGTAGCCGCGACCGCGGACCGTCTCGATCGGCTTCAGGGTGCCGTCCGGGTCGAGCTTCTTGCGCAGTCGGCCAATGAAGACCTCGAGCACGTTGGAGTCGCGGTCGAAGTCCTGCTGGTAGATGTGCTCGGTCAGGTCGGCCTTCGACACCAGCTCGCCCGCGTGCATCATCAGGTACTCCAGCACCTTGTACTCGTAGCTGGTCAAGTCGACGTTGCTGCCGTTGACGCTGACCGTCTGCGCGGCGAGGTCCAGCACCACCGCGCCGCATTCCAGGGTCGGCTTGCTCCAGCCGGCAGCGCGGCGCACCAGCGCGTTGATCCGCGCCAGCAGCTCCTCGACGTGGAAGGGCTTGACCAGGTAATCGTCGGCACCCTGCTTGAGGCCGTCGACCTTGTCCTGCCAGCTCGATCGCGCGGTCAGGATCAGCACCGGGAACTGCTTGCCCTCGTCGCGCAGTGCCTTGACCAGCTCCATGCCCGACATCTTCGGCAGGCCCAGGTCGATGATGCCGACGTCGAACGGAACCTCGCGGCCCATGTACAGCCCTTCCTCGCCGTCCTGCGCGGCGTCGACGGCAAAGCCCTCGCGCTTGAGGCGCGCGGCGAGGGTTTCACGCAGGGGGGCTTCGTCTTCGACGAGAAGGATGCGCATGCGGTTCTCCGTGGATGGCATGGGTCCGGTACGTCCAGCTGAACGGCCTGCCGATGCGTTCAGGGTGCGAAGTCAGTCGTCGTCGCCGCGTGTAGGCGGCACACGCGATGGCTGCTGTGGGTCGTCCATGTACACGCGCACGCGGCCGCGCTCGTCAACCACCTTGATGCGGTTGATGTCGCGGCCGTCGTAAGGCACGCGCTCCGCGCTGAGCACCTGCCCGCGCGTGCGACGCTCGACGCGGCGGACCGCGTCCGACAGCGCATCCTGCTGGCGCTGGCGCGGCGCGACGTTGACATCATCGTCGCCGGCGCGATCGCGGGCGCCGCGCTCGCCGCCACCGCGCTCCTGCGCCGATGCCACTGGCAGCGACGCCGCGAGCGCAAGAGCGCACAGCAGGCTGCAGCCGGGGATCGGGTGGCGCGGAAGCAGCATCGGATGGCGTCCTGGGGAGCGGAGAGGGGAAGGTACAGCACCCGGGCTGGACCCGGACCCGCATTCTTGGAGCCAGGCGGTGAATCCGTCCTTAACTTTTTCCTCACACGGCAGTCGCGGTTCAGGCCGGTCCAACGCGGGTCAGTAGATCTCGCCGACACAGCAGCGCAGCGACCCGCCCGCCGCTTCGATCGCATCGAGCGGCACGCTGCGCGGCGCGAAGCCCGCCGCGCGCAGTGCCGCGTGGTCCCCGGCCCCCAGCGCCGCCGCCACCGTGTCGCTCATCCAGACGACCTCCGGCGACAGCGCGATGACGTTGCCGGCGAATGCCGCCTGCGCGCGCGCATCCAGCAGCAGCGCGTGCGGCGCGTACAGCGCCGCGATCGCGGCCGGCACCGCGGCATCCGCGAACCCCGCCGGGCACACCACGGCCGCGCGGGCCGCCAGCACCGCGAGCACGACATTGGCGTGGTACTCGCCCGGCGCGAGGTCGAACACCAGCGTGGCGCGCAGCCCGAACGCGGCGTGCATCAGCGCGGCGCCCTCGGCATCGCAGCGCTCCGACAGCCCGCAGAAGCCGAGCCCGCGGGCGCGGTCGATCACCAGCGAGCCCGTCAGTTCGCACGGGTGCGGCTGCGCCGACAGGTCGTGCACGCGGTATCGCAGCACGTCGGCGAAGAACCCGCGGATATCGCTGCGCGCGGCCTCGCGGCGGCGCACGGCGTGGCGCATGCGCCCCACCACCAGCACCCCCGCTGCCGTGGCGAAGACGTTGTTGGGGAACACCCCGTCGGGCGCCCCGGGATCGCCCGGGAACGTGACCGTCGGCAGCGCCGACGACAGCGCGGACGACAGCACCGCGTGCTGCGCGGTGGCGGCCTGCGCCGAGAACGCCGCCTGCGGGCGCATGTACGCGTTGTCGGCCGCGGACTCCTCGGCGCACGACGGAAGCCGTCGGGCGCCACCAGCAACGCCGCGCGCGCGGTCACCGGGCCGGCATCGGGCGCACAGCCGCGCGCGAACGCCGAGAACGCCGCGATGTCGCGGGTGATCATCGCCTCAGGCCGCGTCGCGGGTGTCGACGGTGGGCGCGATCGCGCGCTCCACCAGTGCCCAGTCGGCGCCCGGGCGGTGCGCGCCCTCGCTCAGCACCTGCCGGAACGCGCGTCCGCCGCGCTCGCCGTGGAACAGCCCCAGCACGTGGCGGGTGACGTGCTTCAGCGCCACGCCGGCCGCCATCCGCGATTCGACGTACGGACGCAGCGCCCGCAGCAGCGCCGAGCGCGGCTGTACCTCGCCGCCATGCAGGGCGCAGTCGATGCGATGCAGCAGGTAGGGGTCGTGATACGCCGCGCGGCCCAGCATCACGCCGTCGACATGCGCCAGCTGCGCGGTCGCGGCGTCGAGCGTGGCGATGCCGCCGTTGACGAGCACCCGCAGCGCGGGACGGTCGCGGGCCAGCGCGTGCGCCCAGTCGTAGCGCAGCGGCGGCACCTCGCGGTTCTCCTTCGGCGACAGCCCCTGAAGCCACGCGTTGCGCGCATGCACCACGAACAGCGCGCAGCCACCGGCGGCGACGGTGTCGACAAAGGCCAGGAAACGCGCGTAGTCGGCGTCGTCGTCCACGCCCAGCCGGCACTTCACGGTGACCGGCACGTCGCAGGCGGCGACCATCGCCGCGACGCAGTCCGCGACAAGCGCCGGTTCGCGCATCAGGCAGGCGCCAAAGCGTCCGGCCTGCACCCGGTCCGACGGGCAGCCGACGTTGAGGTTGACCTCGTCGAACCCGTGCGCGGCGCCGATCGCCGCCGCCTGTGCCAGCAGCGCCGGTTCGCTGCCGCCCAGCTGCAGCGCCACCGGATGCACCTCCGGATCGGTCGCCAGCAGCCGCGCGCGGTCGCCGTGGATCACCGCGTTGGCGTGCACCATCTCGGTGTACAGCCGCGCATGTGGCGCCAGCAGCCGGTGGAACACGCGGCAATGGGTGTCGGTCCAGTCCATCATCGGGGCGACCGACAGGTGCACGGACGCTTTATAACGCGATTTCTCGCGCCCATCCAATGAGTTACCCTGTTTTCCGTGTGGTTCAGTTGCGCTCATGTACGGTCAGTTTCGGGGGTTTTCGGGCTCTGGTTGCTACGCTGGTTGCTACGTCAAGGCTCATGTAGCATCACCTGCATGGGTACTATCGTCAGCCGCCGTCGAAAGGACGGGTCGTTAGGTTACACCGCCCAAATCCGGATCCATCGGCAGGGCGAGTGCATCCACTCCGAGTCGGAGACGTTCGATCGTCGCCAGTTGGCTACCGAGTGGATGCGACGACGCGAAGCCGAACTTGACCAGCAGCGTGCTCGTGGCGAACCGGTCGGGAAAGGCGCCTCGCTTGCCGAACTGTTGAAGTGGTATGGCAAGGACATAAAGGAGTTGACGCCCTGGGGTCGAACGAAAGAAGCCGACCTGAAACGCTTGGCCGGCTACGAGATTGCCAAGAAGAACGTCCTGCGCCTGACCACCGCCGACTACATCGGGCACGTGGAAGCCCGCCGACGGGGCGGCGCCGGCCCGGCCACGGCCAACAATGATCTGATCTGGCTGCGCCAAGTGCTGCGCTCTGCCCGCGCCTCCCTCGGCCTGCCTATCGACCTGCAGCTGCTGGAAGACGCATCGCACGAACTTCGGCAGCGCCGCGTGACGGGCAAGCCCAAGGAGCGACAGCGCCGCGTAACAGCCACTGAAGAGAAAGCACTGCTCGACCACTTCGCCATACGCGACGTCCGAGCAGGGATCCCGATGGCCGACATCATCTGTTTCGCCCTGCTGAGCGCCCGCCGCCAGGAAGAGATCACCCGACTCAAGTGGGCTGACCTGGATCGCGACAAAGGCATCGCCTGGCTGGATGACGTCAAGCACCCGCGGAAGAAGGTTGGCAACCGTCGCGCCTTTCGCTTGCTGTCCGAGGTATGGGCGCTCATCGACCGGCAGCCACGTCCGGATAAGGAAGAACGAGTCTTCCCTTACAACGCGAAGTCGATCGGTGCCAGCTTCACCCGAGCCTGTCAGCTGCGCGGCCTGAAGGATCTGCACTTCCACGACCTGCGCCATGAGGCCACGTCTCGCCTGTTCGAGCGCGGCTATGACATCCCGGAAGTGGCTCAGTTCACTCTGCACGAGTCTTGGACGACCTTAAAACGATACACGCACCTCCGCCCAGAGCAGGTACAGGAACGCGCTCCTAAAGCCGTCTTCTGACCCACTTGCAAATTATATCAATACGGATATACTGATGCCCACCAAGCCAGTCGATTTCCTGGGAGACTCCTTGGCTCGCATCCGGGAGTTCCCCGATGACGCGAAGCAGGAGGCCGGTTACCAGTTGGATCGTGTGCAGCACGGGCTTCAGCCCGACAACTTCAAGCCCATGCCCTCCATCGGTAAGGGCGTCGAAGAAATCCGGGTATGGGACGAATCAGGCATCTACCGCATCATCTACACGGCTCGCCTGGCCGATGCGGTCTATGTCCTACACGCTTTCCAGAAGAAAACGCAGACCACGTCGAAACGAGACATCGAATTGGCGAAGCAACGCTTCGTCCAACTGGCTAGGAAACAGCTATGAGCAAGACGAAGATCGAACGGTATGCCAGCGTCTGGGACGCTCTTGCCGACACTGCCGAGGAAGCTGCCAACCTCAAGGTCCGTGCCGAGTTGATGCGGAAGATCGCGTCGCTAATTCAAGAAAGCGGTTGGACGCAAGCTGCGGCAGCGGAACGTTGCGGCATCACCCAGCCACGCATCAACGACCTGTTGCGTGGCCGTATCGCGCGCTTCTCGCTCGATGCACTGGTGAATATCGCGGCATCGTTGGGGCAGCAGGTGCACGTTGAATTGGAAGCTGCATAGCCCGGCAGGCCAAGGAGGAAAGTAGAGCCGCCATGCAAATCCGCGAACACGATACTCCCTACTGCATCTTCGAACCCTTGGTCGACATCCCGCGCGGCTGGTCGATGCGCTGCCTGATCGGCCACCAACTGCGCGATGTCCGCGAGTTCGTACCGGCACCAGACGAAGATGGCGCTGTGGTAATCGCACGAATCCATGCCGCTGGCGACGCCTGGTGCCTCGCCAGTGGCGGCGAACCCGGCAACGCGCCTTCGCCGATCGACGGCTGGGTCACGGGCATGATCCAGACCATGAACGGATTGAGCAAAAACCCGGAATTGCGCTCAATCCTGCGCAAGCGCAGCTTCTGAGCATGGGTGACTGCCCAATCCGCTTGGGACCAAATCCGAATCGCTCCTACTTGGAGCGATGGAACGAAATGCACCCAGACCGTTATGGCAGACCCGACACGCCGGCGAAAGCCGAAGCTGATGGGGGCCGCTGGTTCTCCTCAGACGATGCGGAAGACGGTCCCGGTGACGCGCCTTCTCCGCCGCGATTTCTGGAAACCTTCTGCGGCTTGGCCATCTTCATCTTGGCGCCGATCGTTGGCTTGGGCGTGACGTTACTCGGCTACCAATGGACGCGTCCCGACCACGTGACCGCTGCTTGGATCCTAGGTTACGCGGGCGTGTTCGTGATTGCCACGTTCGTCGGGGCCATGCTGGTCGACGCGCTGCGAAGGATTCTGCTAGCACTCACGCTGGTCGCCTTGACAGCAGGCATCGGATACGCGGCCTGGCATCTGTCGATCGCTTAAGGAAGGTCTGAACAAGTCTTGCAGGTAGCTCGAATGGCGCCATCTTCCACGCCGGAGGGTCGTCG
>LXQJ01000018.1:0-9261 GCA_001683895.1 Luteimonas sp. ANT-B3E
CGTCGATCGACACGCAGGCGCTGGCGGCGGGCGCCGTCGCGAGCTCGGCGGCGAGCAGTGTCGCCGCCAGCGCCGGCGGCGTCGCGATGACGAACTGGGTCGGGTCGACCTGCAGCGGCACCGGCGACAGGTCCGTCGGGCGCGCGACCAGCGCCGGCTCCGGCGGCGCGGCGACGCGGCGGAAGTTGACGAACGCCAGCCCTGCGACCACCGCCACCAGCACCAGCAGCCCGTAGCGGACGCGCCTGGCGACCGGGCTGGCCTTCACCGCGGCGCGGAATACCGGTACCGGCGCATCGGCCACGTCGGGCAGGAAACTGGCCGACGGATCGCGCCCGGTCTGCAGCAGGCCGGCGCCGCGCAGGAGCGCGCGCGCGCGCGGCTGCTGGTTGGCGCGCAGCACCCAGACCGCGGCGCGCGGCTTGTCGCTTCTGCCTTCGCGGTAGCTGAAGTCGCCGCGGATCCCGCCCCTGTAAGAGCGTCCGTTGCTGACCCGGATCTCGATGCCGTCGTCGGCCAGCAGCTTCGCCACCGCCTCGACGTTCTCGAGCCGGGGGCTGGAGAAGACCTGCCTCACGCCGCCGGCAACGCGGCCGCCGCGTCGGCGTCGGCGACCACGCGGATCAGGCCTTCCTGCGCGGTGCTGGCGACCAGGCGGCCGTCGCGGTCGTGGATCATGCCGCGCGCAAGGCCGCGCGAGCCCTGCGCACTGGGGCTGTCGATGGAGTACAGCAGCCAGTCGTCAGCACGGAACGGGCGGTGGAACCACAGCGCGTGGTCGAGCGACGCCATCTGCACGTTGGGCTGGTAGTAGCTGATGCCGTGCGGGAACGTGGTCGTGCCCAGCAGGTGGAAGTCGGACGCATACGCCAGCAGCGCGCGGTGCAGCTCGGGGGCGTCGCCCACGCGCTCCGACAGCTTGAACCACACCTGCTGCTGCGCCGGCCGCTTCGGCGGATCCAGCTCGTCGCGGGGGTAAATGTGGCGGAACTCGAACGGGCCCATCCGGTCCAGCCAGCGCTGGACCTTGGTCGGCAGCCGCGCCAGCGCGGCGGGCGACAGCGGCGCGCTCGGCGCGATGTCCTCGGGCTTGGGCACGTCGGGCATCGTGGCCTGGTGGGTCGCGCCCGGCTCGTCGGCGTGGAACGACGCCGCGCAGAAGAAGATCACCTTGCCGTGCTGGATCGCGGTCACCCGGCGCACCGAGAACGTGCCGCCGTCGCGGGTGCGGTCGACGTCGTAGACGATCGGCTGGCCGACGTCGCCGGCGCGCAGGAAATACGCGTGCAGCGAGTGCGCGGTGCGGGCGGTGTCGAGCGTCGCCTGCGCCGCCGACAGCGCCTGCCCCAGCACCTGGCCGCCGAACACGTACTTGGTGCCGATGTCGCGGCTCTGGCCGCGGAACAGGTTGTCCTCGAGCCGTTCCAGCGACAGCAGGTCGATCAGCTCCGAAACGGGGGCGGTCATAGCGGGACGGTGGCGGCGTGGGGCCGCGGAGTATAGCGGCGGGGCCAGTGCCGGCTGGCGACACCGCGCGCCGCGGCGTCAGCGCCCAGGGGCGCGGTTCACCGTCGGACGCGGGACGGGGCCGCTATCGGCTGGCGGTGCCGCTGCCGTGCGCGTCCCCTCGCCGGTCGCGTCGGGCAACAGGCGCGGCAACCCGACGCGCGCCAGCACGTCGCGCCACGGGAACAGCGGCCCCGGGTCGCACTTGCGCGCCACCTGCACTTGCGGGTCGTCGCTGGCGGCGACGGTGCCGGTATCGAGGTCCTCGTGGCCGGCGACCCAGCGCAGCGCCGGCAGCTGCGCGCGCAGTCGCGTGACCAGCGCGACCAGCGTGTCGACCTGTGCCGCGGGATAGCGCGCGTCCATCGCCTGCTGGCGGCTGTCCAGCCAGTCGGGATAGCGGCCGATGTTGACCAGCTCGATGCCGACCGAACGCGCGTTGTGGCCGCGCACGTGGTGGGCGACGCGCGCCGGACCGATCCACTGCACGCAGCTGCCGTCGCGGTCGATGTACCAGTGGCCGCTGTTGCCGGTGCCGCTGTCGGCATACAGCACGCGTTCACCGTAGGCGCGCGCGGTGGCCAGGTCCGGCAGCTCGGTGCAGTGGACGACGACGAGGTCGATCGTGTCGAGGGGGCGTGCGGCGAGGCGGTTCTCGTACGGCAGCGGGTCGAGGCGCACGGCGCGGTGGTCCCGGAGGCGGTGACGACCGATGCTAGCATCGGGCCATGCGCGCGCTGCCGCCCGTGACCGACCTCCCTGCACCGACGGTGCGCCGTGCGCGCGCCGGTCGCGCGTCGTGGACCGGATGGCGGCCGCGGCGGGCAGTGGCGACGGTCGCGGCGTGACCCGCGGCCACTGCATCCTGTCGCACGGCTTCGAGAGCGGGCCCGACGCGACCAAGGTCACCGCGCTGGCGGCCGCGGCAGGACGGCTGGGCTGGAGCCACGAGCGACCCGACTACACCCGCTTCGACGCGCTGCGCGATGCGGGGCCGCTGGGCGACGTCGCTGCGCGGATGCAGGCACTGCTGGACCTGGCCACGGCGCGCGCCGCTGACGGTCCGCTGGTGCTGGCCGGCTCCAGCCTCGGCGCGTGGATCGCGGGGCAGGTGTCGCTGCGGGTGCCGACCGCGGGAGTGTTCCTGATGGCGCCGCCGGTGCGGCTGAACGCGGCGCACCCGCTGGACGCCGCGCGCGTGCCGACGACGGTCGTCCACGGCTGGCACGACGAGCTGATTCCCGCCGCCGACGTCGTGGCCTGGGCCGGCGCGCGCCGCGCGCGGCTGCTGTTGGTCGATGATGATCACCGGCTCACCGGCCATGTCGAGGCCTCGGCGCACGCTTTCGCGGCGCTGCTCGAACAGTTGTCGCCATAGTAGCCGCCGCGACCGCTCGCGCCCGCGAATCGCGCGGGCCTGGTAAGAGGCAACGGGGAGGTAGGTGGCCACCGCCAGCGACCTGGCGCCTGAGGCACGGCATGATGTCCGCCCGCGCCACCCGCACTTGCCTTCACCAGGACCGACGTGACGTTTTTCGCCAGCTGCGCCAAGAGCCTCGAATACCTGCTGGTCGACGAGCTGATCGCGCTCGGCTGCACGCACGCCACCGCGACCATCGCCGGCGCCAACGTCGACGGCACCCTGGCCGACGCCCAGCGCGCGGTGCTCTGGTCGCGGCTGGCGAGCCGCGTGCTGTGGCCGCTGGCGGAGTTCCCGTGCGACGACGATCGCGCTCTGTACCAGGGCGTGTCAGAGGTCGATTGGTCCCGGCACCTGGATGCCGGCATGACCCTGGCGGTCGACGCACATGTCTCCGGCGACGGCATCACCCATGCGCGCTTCGCCGCGCAGCGGGTCAAGGACGCGGTGGTGGACGCGCTGCGCACCGCCGACGGCGCGCGGCCCGGCGTCGACCTGGTGCAGCCCGACCTGCGCCTCAACCTGGTGCTGCGCCGCGGCCGCGCGGGGCTGTCGGTCGACCTCGGTGGCGGCCCGCTGCACCGGCGCGGCTGGCGCCAGGGGCAGGGCGAGGCGCCGCTGAAGGAGACGCTGGCCGCGGCGGTGCTGCTGCGCGGGCGCTGGCCGCAGGTACACGCCGACGGCGGCGCGCTGCTCGACCCGATGTGCGGCAGCGGCACGCTGCTGATCGAGGGCGCGGCGATGGCCGCCGACGTGGCCCCCGGCCTGCAGCGCCACGGCGACACGCTGCCGTCGCGTTGGCGGGGATTCGATGTCGATGCGTGGACCGCGCTGCGCGCGGAAGCGCAGGCGCGCGCGGACGCCGGCCGCGCCGCGCTGCGGCCGGTCTTCCACGGCGCCGACCGCGACCCGCTGGCGCTGCGCCACGCGCGAGACAACGCCGCCGCGGCCGGGTTCGCCAACGCGATCGCGTGGAGCGAACGCGACGTGACCGCGCTCGCCGCGCCCGGGCCCGCGCGCGGGCTGGTGATCTGCAACCCGCCGTACGACGAACGGATGGCGGCCGACACCACGCTGTACCGCGACCTGGGCCGCGCGCTGCAGCGCGCGGTGCCGGGCTGGCGCGCCAGCCTGCTGTGCGGCGACGCCGACCAGGCGCGCGCCACCGGCCTGCGCGCGCAGAAGACCTACGCCATGTTCAACGGCGCACTCGAATGCCAGCTGCTGCTCGCCGACCCGGTGGCGCCGCCCGCGCGCGCCGCCGATGCGCCGCCGCGCGCGCTGTCGCCCGGCGCGGAGATGCTGGCCAACCGGCTGCGGCGCAACCTGCGCGCGTCGAAGGCGTGGCGGCGACGCGAGGACGTCACCTGCCACCGCGTCTACGACGCAGACCTGCCCGAATACAGCGCCGCGATCGACGTCTACACCGAGGCCGACGACCCCGACGCGCAGTGGCTCCACGTGCAGGAATACGCCGCGCCGCGCGACATCCCGGAGGCAGACGTGCGGCGCCGGTTCGGCGAGATCCTCGTTGCCGCGCGAGAGGTGTTCGCGCTGCCGCGCGAGCGCGTGGCGACCAAGGTCCGCAGCCGTGGCAAGGGCGGCAGCCGCTATGCCTATGACGCCGGCGAGCGGCGCGACGCGACCTTCGTCGTTACCGAGGGCGGTGCGCGGCTGCGCGTGAACCTGTTCGACTACCTGGACACCGGGCTGTTCCTCGACCACCGGCCGCTGCGGCTGGCGATGGCCGCGGAGGCGCGCGAGCGGCGCTTCCTCAACCTGTTCTGCTACACCGGCGCGGCCACCGTGCACGCCGCGTGCGGCGGTGCGGCGTCGACCACCAGCGTGGACCTGTCGGCGACCTACCTGCAGTGGCTGGGCGAGAACCTCGCCGAGAACGGTATCGCCGGCGCCCGCCACCAGCTCGTGCAGGCCGACGTGCTGTCGTGGCTGGCGGCCGACACCGGTCGGTACGACCTGGTGTTCTGCGACCCGCCGACGTTCTCCAACTCCGCGCGCGCCGAGGACTTCGACGTGCAGCGGGACCACGTGCGGCTGCTGGCGGCGGCAGCCGCGCGCCTGGCGCCGGGCGGCACGCTGTATTTCAGCAACAATTCGCGCAGGTTCCGCTTCGACGAAGCGGCGGTGGCGACGTTTGCGCGCTGCGAGGAGATCTCGCCGGCGACGATCCCCCCGGATTTCGCGCGTCATCCGCGCATCCACCGCGCATGGCGGCTGCAGGTGGTGTAGCGGCGGGCCGCAGGATCAGTTGCTGCTGAAGCGGGTCCCGTCGAAGCGCAGCGCCTCGACGACGTCGATCGACGCCGCCAGCTCCTGGTCGCTGCGCGCGCGCAGCGTGATGTGCGCGACGTGCGAGCGGTCGAGCTCCAGCAGCGTCTCGCGCACCTGCAGCGCCGCCGCGCCGGCGACCTCGCTGCGGTACCAGTGCGAGGCGCGACCGTCGATCACGGTTTCCGCGACCCGGTCACCGCGGCGCGGCTTGAACGGCGATTCCGACGAGATCGTCACCGCGAACGCCTGCGTGCCGTCGGCATCTCGCATCGCCTTGCAGAAGGTGAAGTCGGCGCCTTCCAGCCGCTCCCACGACAGCCCGCTTCCGGCGGGCAGGGTGGGGCACTGGTTGGCGACCTGGGCATGGGCGGTGGACAGCGCGCCCATGGAGAGAATGCTGGCGAGGGCCAGCGTCTGCAGCGTTTTCATGACGTCCCCTTGCGACGAGCAGTAGATCGTCGCCACCCGATAGTCCCTTGTGCGCCGCGACATTTTTGTGATCCGTGTCAACGTTCGGGCAAGGGGATGAACTCGCTGTCGCCGGGCACGTCGTCAAAGCGGCCGGCCGCCCAGTCGGCCTTGGCCTGCTCGATGCGTCCACGCGACGACGACACGAAGTTCCACCACAGGTGTCGCGGCGCATCCAGCCGCTCGCCGCCGAACAGCATCGCGCGGACCGGGGTGCGCGCGCGCAGCGTCGCCGGGCTGCCGGCGTCCAGCAGCACGAGGTGCCGTGCCGGCACGTCGGCACCGTCGAGCTGCGCGTCGCCGTCGAGGACGTAGACCGCGCGCTCCTCGACATCGGCGGCCAGGCGCAGCTCGCGGTCGGGGTCGAGGTCGATGGCGACGTTGAGAATGGTGCCGTAGGTGTGCACCGGCGACGCCTCGCCCCAGCCGCGCCCGGCGATCAGCCGCAGGCGCGCGCCGTCGTGCGTGACCAGCGGCAGCGTGGCCGCGGGGTGGTGGTGGAACGCCGGCGCGGTCTCCTCGTGCTCGCGCGGCAGCGCGACCCAGGTCTGCATGCCGTGCAGCGGATGGCCGGTGGCGCGCGCGCTGCGCGGCGTACGCTCGGAATGCGCGATGCCGCGCCCGGCGGTCATCCAGTTGACGTCGCCGGGGTGGATGTCCTGGTCGGAGCCGAGGCTGTCGCGGTGGCCGATGACGCCCGACCAGAGGTAGGTGACGGTCGCGAGGCCGATGTGCGGATGCGGGCGCACGTCGATGCCCTGGCCGGGCTCGAACACGGCCGGCCCCATGTGGTCGACGAACACGAACGGCCCCACGCTGCGCGCCTGGATCGACGGCACCGCGCGCCGCACCTGCAGGCCGCCGATGTCGTGCACGCGGGGGACGATCAGCTGGGTCATCGGGGCATCCTTGCGCAAGGGCGCCAAGCTTGGCATGCGCGAGCTTCTGTTCTTGTCGAGGGTCGACTGGGACTGGTCGAACAGCCCGGGCTTCGGGCATTCGCGCCGCGGTCCGGGGGTGTCGCTACCCGGTTCGATCGGCCCGTTCGCTTCGCGGCCGGTCCAGCCCGGCGCAGTGCGCCGGGCGTTCGCGAGGGCCGCGCGGCAGTGCCGCGCAAGCGGCCCTTGCTCACCCATGGCCGACTCACCGGCGCGCACATCCATGTGCCCTTTACGCGACACCCCCGCACCCCGTCGCGGCGCGGTGACATCGACCGGTGCACTGCTTTCTTTGTGGACAAGCGCGTCGTCGCTTCCAGATGGCTCCAGATTTGCTTGATCGTCAAAAGCCACGCTGATCGTCCAGGAGGCGGGTAACGGGGTGCTGCGGAGAGTGGGCCATGGATGGCCCACGCCCGCGACTCGGGCCATGGATGGCCCGACGGAGCGGCGGAGCAGTACCCCGTTACCCGTCTCCCTCGCGAAACCATCCGAAGCGCGCCGTGGATGCAAACGGGAGGAGCGGAGCAGCACCCCGTCGCCCGCTTCCCTCGCAGACGTCGTCGAAGCCGCTTCGGCATTCGCGCGAAGCAGGGCCGGATCAGGACACCGTCACCCGCCCCCGCGCGCAAGCCAACGGGACCCGCTTTGGCCCATCGCACGGAGCTACAGTGCTGCGTCGTCATTCGCTATCCGACCGCGCGAGCACTCCTGCCGCCAGCCGAAGCGGTTCCGGCAGGCGCGCATCGGTGACGAAGCGCATGACCAGGTCCGCGGTCGATGCCGGGGCGACCCGGTGGCCCGGCGACACCACCAGCGGTGGCCGCAGCGCGTGGCTGCGCAGCAGCCAGCCGATCTGGTGCTGGTCGCGCGCGCGCAGCGCGGTGTAGGCGCCGCGCATCGGGTGGGGCGCCGGGGCGGTGCCGACGAGGATCCGCCGCGAGACGCCGATGCACGGCAGGTCGGAGACGACGCCGATGTGCGCGGCCACACCCAGGCCCTGTGGATGCGCCACGCCGTGGCCGCCGACCAGCACCAGGTCCGGCGGCGCAGACAGCTTCGACAGCGCCTGCAGCAGCGCCGGAAGCATGCGGAACGACAGCGGCGCGGCCGGGTCGTGAGTCGCGTCCAGCACTACCACCTGCCGGTCGACCACGCGCAGCGTGTCCGCGTCGAGCAGCACTGCGGCGGCGCGGATGCGTGCGCCGCCGTCGATGCTGCGCACCGCGAGGCCGGCGACGTGTCGCAGCGGATGCGGATAGGCATCACGCACGACCACGCGTGCGGCCAGCACCGCGCGCACGGCGCGTGCGCCGGCCATGCTGCCGTCCCACGTGCCGTTCGCCGGCGCGGGCGGGTCAGAAATCGCCATGGACCAGCGTGGCGCGGCCGTCGCTGGCGACGGTCACGTCGAACCGGTCGCCGTAGCGCGATTCATTGATTGGCCCCACCTCGCAGCGGCACAGCGCCGAGACGATGGCGGGAACGGTGTTGCTGTGGCCGACCACCAGCACCGTGTCGCCGTGATGCGAGGCGAGCAGCCGGCGCGCGAGGTCGACGGGGGCGGCATCGTAGACGTCCACCTGCAGGCCGAGCGCGGCGGCGGTTGGCGCCGCGGTCTGCCGCGTGCGCGCGAACACCGTGGCATACGCCGCCGATGGCGCCAGCGGCCGCAGCGCATCGCGCAGCGCACGTGCCCGCGCGTGCCCGGCGCCGGTCAGCGGCGGATCGGTCGCCGGGAGCGCTGCCTTCTCGGCATGGCGGACGACGACGATGCGCGTGTCGCCGGCGGTGGACGGCTTCGCCGGCGTGGCGGCGCAGCCTGTGAGCGCCAGCGCGCCGCCGAGCGCGAGCAGCCACACCGCCATCGCGCCACGGCGCGGTGTCATGGGGTCACGCCGGTGCCGCCCAGCGCCGCGTCGAGCTCGGCCAGCCGCGCCGGCGTGCCGACGTCGGTCCACGCGCCGCGATGATGCCGGCCGTCGACACGTCCGCGCGCCATCGCCGTAAGCAGCAGGGGCGGCAGCCGGAAGCGCGGCGGCGTGGCGTCGGCGCCCGGCGCGTCGCCGACTGCCTCGCGCCAGCCGTCGAACAGCGCGCGGCGGTAGGTGCCGATGCCGGCGAAGGTCAGGCGCCCGGCGGCGATTGCGCCGAGGCCGCTGGGGGTGCTGCGACTGGCGCCGACATCGACGCCGCGGTCTTCGGCGTCGCCCCTGCGCCCATCGCGGTGATGCAGGTCGTCGTCGTCGACCACGCGGCCGTCGGCGCGCAGCACGAAATCGCCTGCCGGATGCTGCGCGGGGTTGTCGACCAGCACCAGGTGCGCGTCGCCGCGCGGTGGCTGCAGCAGCGGGGCGAGGTCGGCGTCGGTCCAGATGTCGCCGTTGATGGCCAGAAAGGCGTCGTCGTCGCCGAGCAGCGGCAGCGCATGCAGTAGGCCGCCGCCGGTCTCCAGCGGCGTGTTGCCCTCGTAGGAGTACGCGATCCGCAGCCCCCAGCGAGCGCCGTTGCCGAGCGTCGCCGGGAAGCGGTCGGCGAGCCACGAGGTGTTGATCACCACATCGCGCACGCCGGCCGCGGCCAGCCGCTGCAGGTGCCACGCGACCAGCGGCTGGCCGCCGGCGACCAGCAGCGGCT
>LXQJ01000018.1:9377-42312 GCA_001683895.1 Luteimonas sp. ANT-B3E
GAGCCCGGCGGCGAGGATCATCGCGCGCATCGGCATCCCGCCGTCCGTGGCATCAGCCCACCGCCTGCGGGGCGGGCGCGGCCAGCGCCGGCCGCACGTGGCGGTCCAGCAGCGCCGCCAGCGGCGCGAGCGCCGGGTGCCGCGGCAGCGCCTCGTCGAGATAGCGCAGGAAGCGCGGTGCATCGGCGAGGTACTTCGGCTTGCCGTCGCGATGGTGCAGCCGCGCGAAGATCCCGAGCACCTTGAGGTGGCGCTGGATGCCGATCAGGTCGGCGTCGTCGCGGAACCGCTCCAGCGCCGGCACCGGGATGCCGGCGGCCTGCGCGCGCGCGTGGTAGCCGTCCAGCCACCCTGCGGCGCGTTGGGGCGGCCAGTCGAGGAACGCGTCCTTGAACAGGGTCAGCGCGTCGTAGGCGACCGGGCCGCGCACCGCGTCCTGGAAATCCAGCACCGCGACGTCGCGCGCTGCACCGCCGCCGCAGGGCATCAGGTTGCGCGGCATGTAGTCGCGGTGCACCAGCACCTGCGGCTGCGCCAGTGCGCTGGCGACCAGCATGTCGGTGGCGGCATCGAACGCGGCGCGTTCGTCGGCGTCCAGCGCGACGCCGAGGTGGCGCCCGAGAAACCAGTCCGGGAACAGCGCCAGCTCGCGGCGCAGCAGCGCGTCGTCGTACGCGGGCAGGTCGGCCGGCGGCGCGATCGCCTGCAGCGCCAGCAGCTGCGTCACCGCGGCGTCGAACCAGGCGTCAGCCTCCTCGGCGTCCGCGTCCAGGGCCTGCAGCAGCGTGTCGACGCCGAGGTCCTCCAGCAGCAGGAAGCCCGCGGCGGCATCCATTGCCAGCAGCCGCGGCACGCGCACGCCGCCGCCGTCCAGCAGCGTGCGGATGCGCAGCCACGGCGCGACCGGCTCGCGGTCTGGCGGCGAATCCATGACGATGCACGTCGGCGCGGCGCCGTCGGTGCGCCAGTAGCTGCGGAAGCCGGCGTCGGTGGACGCGCGTTGCAGCGCCAGTGTCGGCTCGCCGGTGGCCTGACGCGCCCAGTCGCGGCGTTGGTCCGCTCGTGCGTCGTGCGGCGTGTCGTGCGCGGTGGGCTGCATGCGAAGGTCCGGTGCGGCGGGTCCGCGGGGGCCACAGGGTAGACTCACGCCCGGTTTTGCGCACCCGCGCCGCGCGCCATGCACCGGCCGTCGCGGCCAGCCACCGCACCGGCCCCGGCCGTGCCACCCATCCTGTTCCACCGCCGAGGCGAGCCCCCGATGATCCTGCAGCCCGTATTGCTCTCCGGCGGTTCCGGCACGCGGCTGTGGCCGCTGTCGCGCGAGGCGTATCCGAAGCAGTTCCTGGCGCTGGTCGGCGAGCGCACGATGCTGCAGGAGACCTGGCTGCGGGTCGCACCGCTGGCCACGGCGCCGCCGATCGTGGTCGCCAACGAGGAGCACCGCTTCCTCGCCGCCGAGCAGCTGCGGCTGGTGGGCGTGGAGGGCGCGCCGATCCTGCTCGAGCCGGTGGGCCGCAATACCGCGCCGGCGATCGCTGCCGCCGCTATGCAGGCGCTGGCCGGCGGCGACGACGCGCTGCTGCTGGTGCTGCCGTCAGACCATGTGGTCCGCGACGCCGACGCCTTCCGCGCCGCGGTGGCGACCGCGCGCGCGGCCGCGGAGGGCGGCGCGCTGGTGATCTTCGGCATCGTGCCGGAGTCGGCGGAGACCGGGTTCGGGTACATCCAGATAGAAGCGGGCCACGCGGAAGCGGGTCAGGCAAAAACGGAGCAGGCGGACGCTGGAACCGTGCGCCGCGTGCGGCGTTTCGTGGAGAAGCCCGACGCCGCAACCGCGAGCGGCTATGTCGACGACGGCGGCTACTTGTGGAACAGCGGCATGTTCCTGTTCCTCGCGTCGCGCTACCTGGAGGAGCTGCAGCGCTACCGCCCCGGGATCGTCGACGCGGTGCGTGCTGCCACTGACGCTGCCACCC
Source organism: Luteimonas sp. ANT-B3E (assembly GCA_001683895.1). Taxonomy (GTDB): domain Bacteria; phylum Pseudomonadota; class Gammaproteobacteria; order Xanthomonadales; family Xanthomonadaceae; genus Luteimonas. The sequence goes on from LXQJ01000018.1 coordinate 11,354, forward strand.
GTGACGGCGACTTCGTCCGCCTTGACCGCGACGCGTTCGCCGCCGGCCCGTCGGACTCGATCGACTACGCGGTGATGGAGCGCACCGACCGCGCGATGGTGCTGCCGGTCGACATCGGCTGGAACGATGTCGGTTCGTGGTCGGCGCTGTGGCAGGTGAGTGGCCGCGACGCCGATGGCAACGCCGGGCACGGCGAGGTCATCGCCGTCGACAGCCGCGACAACTACGCCTACGCGCGCACGCTGGTCGCATTGGTCGGGGTCGAGGGACTGGTGGTGGTGGAGACCGACGACGCCATCCTGGTGGCGCGCAAGGACCGGGTGCAGGAGGTCAAGGACGTGGTGGCGCGGCTCAAGGCCGGCGACCGCAGCCACGCGGTGCTGCACCGCGAGGTGCACCGGCCATGGGGCAGCTACGACTCGATCGACGCCGCCGACGGCTTCCAGGTCAAGCGCATCAAGGTCAAGCCCGGCGCGCGGCTGTCGCTGCAGTCGCACCGGCACCGCGCCGAGCACTGGATCGTGGTCCGCGGCACCGCGCGCGTCACCCGCGACAACGACGTCTTCGAGCTGCACGCCAACCAGTCGACGTACATCCCGCTCGGCGCGCGCCACCGGCTGGAGAACCCCGGGGTTGACATGCTGGAGCTGATCGAGGTGCAGTCGGGCGACTACCTCGGCGAGGACGACATCGTCCGCTACGAGGACGTCTACGGGCGCGCCTGACGGCTGCAGCGACGAGTGCGCGGATGCGGCCGGTGCGGCGCAATCTGGCAATGCAGGCGTCTGCGCCAGCCGTTGGCATCCACCACCTGCCGGGCAGCGCCCGCTCCGCGTGCTGGCACAATGGCGCCGCCCGACGCTACCCGCGCCCCGATGACGCCGACCCCATGACCGCCCGCCCGCCGCGCGACGACCTCGACCGGCTCGAGGCCGAGAGCCTGCACGTGCTGCGCGAGGTTGCCGCCGAGTGCGCCAGGCCGGTACTGCTGTATTCGATCGGCAAGGACAGCTCGGTGCTGCTGCACCTGCTGCTCAAGGCGTTCGGGCCGGCACGGCCACCGATCCCGATGCTGCACGTGGACACGACCTGGAAGTTCGCCGAGATGATCGCGTTCCGCGACCGCCGCGCGGCCGAGACCGGTGTCGCGCTGCAGGTGCACATCAACGCCGACGGCGTGCGCGCCGGCGTCGGACCGCAGAGCCACGGCGCCAGCATGCACACCGAGATCATGAAGACGCAGGCGCTGAAGCAGGCGCTGGCTGCCGGCGGCTTCGATGCCGCGATCGGCGGCGCGCGCCGCGACGAGGAGAAATCGCGCGCCAAGGAGCGCGTGTTCTCGTTCCGTGACGCGCGCCACCGCTGGGATCCGCGGCGCCAGCGTCCGGAGCTGTGGAACCTGTACAACGCCCGCGTCGACGCGGGTGAGAGCGTGCGCGTGTTTCCGCTGTCCAATTGGACCGAGCTCGACGTGTGGCGCTATATCCGCCGCGAGGGGATCCCGCTGGTATCGCTTTACTTCGCCGCCGAACGGCCGGTTGTCGAGCGCGACGGTACGTTGCTGGTGGTCGATGACGCCCGGTTCGCGCTGCGTGACGGCGAGGTGCCGGTGCTGCGCCGGGTGCGCTTCCGTACGCTCGGCTGCTATCCGCTGACCGGCGCGGTCGAGTCCGACGCCGCCGACCTCGACGCAGTGATCGCGGAGATGGAGGACAGCGCGCTGTCGGAGCGCTCGGGCCGGCTGATCGACCACGCCGTCGGGGATTCGATGGAGAAGAAGAAGCGCGAGGGGTACTTCTGATGGCGCGCGGTTTCCTGCGCGTCGTCGCCTGCGGCAGCGTCGACGACGGCAAGAGCACCCTCATCGGGCGCCTGCTGCACGAGGCCGGTCGCATCCCCGACGACGAGCGCGACGCGCTGGTCCGTGCCAGCGCGAGCCACGGCACGCGCGGCGGCGAGGTCGACTACGCGCTGCTGCTCGACGGGCTGGAGGCGGAGCGAGAGCAGGGCATCACCATCGACGTGGCGTGGCGCCACCTGCAGACCGCGAGCCGCCGCTACCTGATCGCCGACTGCCCCGGGCATGCGCAGTACACGCGCAACATGGCCACCGGCGCGTCCGTGGCCGACGTCGCGGTGATGCTGGTCGACGCGACCCGCGGGCTGCTGCCGCAGACCTTCCGCCACCTCGCGATCGCGGCGCTGTTCAGCGTCCGCCACGTGCTGCTGGCAGTCAACAAGATGGACCGCGTCGGCTTCGACCGCGACGTGTTCGACGGGATCGCCGCGGCCTTCGTGGCGCACGCGGCCAGGCTGGGGATCGACGCGGTGGTCGCGATCCCGGTCGTCGCGGCAGACGGTGACAACGTGGTGGCGCGGTCGACGCGGATGGACTGGTACCGCGGTCCCAGCGTGCTCGGCCACCTCGACGGGCTGGACATCGCCGTGGACGCCACCCCGCGGCCGGCGCGGCTGCCGCTGCAAGGCGTGCTGCGGGACGCCGTCGGGCAGCGTTGGCTGACGGGGACGCTGTCGGGGACATCGCTCGCGAGCGGCGACGTGGTCTGCATCGCACCGCACGGCGCGCGCACCCGCATCGCGGAGATCCTGCGCGCCGGGGTCACGGTCGACGCCGCCAGCGACGGCGATGCGCTCGCGGTGCGACTGTCCGACGATGTCGATGCGGGCCGCGGCGACGTCGTCACCGCCGGCGGCGCGGCGCTGGCCGACAGCGACCAGTTCGCCGCCGACCTGCTGTGGTTCGACGAGGTCCCGCTCGTTGCCGGGCGCCGCTACCGGCTGAAGCTGGCGACCCGCACCGTCGGCGTGCGGGTGTCTGAGCTCAAGCACCTGCGTGACCCGCAGACGCTGCAGCCGCTGGTGGCCAAGCGCCTGCAGGCCAACGACATCGGCGAGGTCACGCTGTCGCTGGACGCGCCGGTGGCGTTCGCGCCATACGCGGCCGACCCGGTGCTGGGCGGCTTCGTCCTGGTCGACGCGGTCACCCACGCCACGGTCGCCTGCGGGATGATCCGACACGGCCTGCGGCGCGCGGACAACCTGCGCTGGCAGGCGCTCGACGTCGACCGCGCGGCGCGCGCAGCGATCAAGGGCCAGCGTCCCCGCTGCGTCTGGTTCACGGGGCTGTCGGGCGCCGGCAAGTCGACCATCGCCAACCTCGTCGAGCGCGCATTGCTCGCGCGTGGCTGCCACACCTACCTGCTCGACGGCGACAATGTCCGCCACGGCCTCAACCGCGATCTTGGCTTCACCGACGAGGACCGGATCGAGAACCTGCGTCGCATCGGCGAGGTCGCGCGGCTGATGACCGACGCCGGGCTGGTGGTGCTGGTGAGCTTCATCTCGCCGTTCCGGGCCGAGCGCGCGGCGGCGCGCGCGCTGTTCGCGGACGGCGAGTTCATGGAGGTGTTCGTCGACACCCCGCTGGCGGAGGCCGAACGCCGCGACGTCAAGGGGCTCTACGCCAAGGCGCGCCGCGGCGAGCTGCCGCACTTCACCGGCATCGACTCGCCCTACGAGGCGCCTGAAGCGCCCGACCTGGTGCTGGATACGCTCGCCGCGACGCCCGAGGCGCTGGCGCAGACGGTGGTGGCTGCGCTGCTCGACGACTAAGTGCCGGCAGAAAAAAGACGCCGGGCGCGCGCCCGGCGTCTTCGATCACGCCCGCTGATGGCGGGTGGTCAGCCCAGCCTGCGACGCTTGCCGCGGAACAGGCCCACGATCACCAGGATCACGATCGCGCCGAGCAGCGCGCCAATGAAGCCCGCGGCCTGGCCCGGTGCGTACCAGCCCATCATCTGGCCGACGTAGCTCGCGAACGCGGCGCCGGCGATGCCCAGCACGATGGTGAGGATGATGCCCATGCTGTCGCGGCCCGGTTTGAGCAGGCGCGCCAGCACGCCGACGACGAAGCCGATCAGGATGATGTAGAGCCAGTTGCTGCTGCCGAGCAGTGCTTCCATGAGCTTCCCCAGGTGGTTTGACCGCGCGAGCTTAGCAGGCGCCGAGCGGCCTCCAGCCGCCGCGTCAGCAGCAGCCGTGGTCGCCGTGCCGGGTGCCGCTGTCGGCCGCCACTGCCACGCCGCGGGTGTCGCCGCGGTCGCTGGCCTGGCGGTGTGCCAACAGCACGTGGGCTACGCACGCGGTGACGCGCTTGCCCATCTCCACGTGCAGGAACTCGTTGGGGCCGTGGGCGTTGGAGTGCGGGCCGAGGACGCCGGTGATCATGAACTGCGCGCCCGGGAACTTCTCGCCCAGCATGCCCATGAACGGGATCGAGCCGCCTTCGCCCATGTACATCGCCGGCTTGCCGAAGCAGGCCTGGCTGGCGGCGTCGATCGCGTCGGACAGCCACCGCGACAGCGCCGGCGCATTCCAGCCGGTGGCGGCCTTCTCCAGCACCAGTGACACGCGCGCGCCATTGGGCGGGTCGCGCTGCAGCGCCTGCTGGAGCAGCTCCCCGGCACTATGGCCGTCGACGGTCGGCGGCAGCCGCAGCGACAGCTTCACCGCGGTACCGGGTCGCAGCACGTTGCCCGCCGACGCCAGAGAGGGCATGCCGTCGACGCCGGTCACCGACAGCGCAGGGCGCCAGGTGCGGTTGAGCACCAGTTCGGTGAGTGCGTCGTCGTCGGTGGCGTCCGCGGGCACCATCGGCGTCATGCCGTCGAGCAGCGGGAACTTGTCGTAGACCGCGGTGCCGAGCACCTCGGCGCAGCGCGCCGCCTGTTCGCGGCGCTCGACCGGGATGACGTCATGCAGGCCATCGAGCAGGATGCGCCCGCTGTCTTCGTCCTCGACCCGCGACAGCAGCTGCCTCAGCAGGCGGAAGCTCGACGGCACCACGCCTGACGCGTCACCGGAGTGCACGCCCTCGTCCAGCACCGACACCGACAGGTTGCCGCCGGTCAGGCCGCGCAGCGAGGTGGTGCACCACAGCTGGTCGTAGTTGCCACAGCCCGAATCCAGGCACACCACCAGCGACGGCCGCCCGATGCGCGCGGCGAGGTGGTCGACATAGGCGGGCAGGTCGTAGCTGCCGGACTCCTCGCAGGCCTCGATCAGCACCACGCAGCGCGCGTGTGGCAGGCCCTGTTCGTGCAGCGCGAGGATCGCGGTCAGCGACCCGTAGATCGCGTAGCCGTCGTCGGCGCCGCCGCGGCCGTACAGCCGGCCGTCGCGCAGCACCGGCGTCCACGGCCCCAGGTCGTCGTCCCAGCCGGTCATCTCCGGCTGCTTGTCGAGGTGGCCGTACAGCAGCACGCAGTCCTCGCCGTCGGCGGCGTCGCCAGGGTCCGCTGCCGCACCAGCCGCACCGCTGGACGCCGGGATCTCGATGAACACCAGCGGCGTGCGCCCGTCCAGCCGGACAACTTCGAGCTGCATGCCGGGGATTGCCTGCGCGCGCGCCCAGTCCGTCATCAGCGTGACCGCGTCCTCCATGTGCCCGTGGGCCTCCCAGTCGGCATCGAACATCGGCGACTTGTTCGGGATGCGGATGTACTCGACGAGCTGCGGGACGATCTCGTCGTCCCATTTGCCGGAGACGTAGCGCTCGACGCGCTCCTGGTCGATGTGGCTGTCCATGGGCGGGGGCCTGCGGAAACGGGGTGGTCCAGTCTAGCGGGCGCCGGTGTGCGCGGCGTTTCCCTACCGGGTGCCGCGTGCTCGGCCCGCGTCCCCGCGCCGCGTGCGGCGACACCTGCGCCGCGCGCCCGCGGACGAGACTGCGCACGTCGTCTCCGCACAGCGCGGGACGGCGGGAACGGAATCCACCCACACGCCACGGAGATCCATCATGAAGACGCTCACCACCCTGCTCGCCCCGCTGCTGCTGTCGCTGCTGATGGCGGGCACCGCACTCGCGCAGGAGAAGGTCAATATCAACACCGCCGACGCCGCCACGCTCGACCGCGTGCTGGTCAACATCGGCCCCGCCAAGGCCGAGGCCATCGTCGCCCATCGCAAAGCGAACGGGGCTTTCAAGAGCCCGGAGCAGCTGGCCGCGGTCAAGGGTATCGGCCTGAAGACGGTGGAGAAGAACCGGGAGCGGATCGTCTACACCGGCGGCGCAGCCGCCCAGCCGAAGCCGGCTGCACCGGTTGCAAGCGGCGTCGCCAAGCGCTGACCGGTCGACCGCGCAGGCAGGGACGCCGGCGCGACATGCCGGGGGCAGGAGGCCCCCGGAAACGGCAGGGACGCCCGACAGGGACGTCGCGCCGCCCGCCGCCGTACGGCACGTGCGTCGCGGGCGGCGGTTTTTTTATCTGCGCTCGCCGGCGGCAGCGGATGTGCCATCGCCCGCTAGACTCTGGCTATGGCAGCGCCAGCGACGACCCTGCACCTGCTCCGCGCCCACGACTGCATCCGCAGTCGCTGGCACAACGGCTGCGGCTGGACGCGGGAGATCCATGCGGAGCCCTTGCCTGGTGGAGCGACGGCGCCCGGGGCGACTGCAGACACCACTGGAGCCGCCGCGACGGTGCCCTGGGAGTGGCGGCTGTCGATTGCTGAGCTTACGCATCCTGCACCCTTCTCCCTGCTGCCTGGCGTCGACCGCGAACTGGTGCTGCTGCAGGGCGACGGCGTGCACCTCGCGGGCGCGGTGGATCACAGGCTGGAGCCGCCGTACGGACGGCTGCGCTTGCGCGGCGAAGACGCGGTCACGGCGACGCCGGTCGTCGCCTTCGCACACGCGTTCAACCTGATGTGGCGGCGCGACCGCATCGACGCGACGCTGTGGCACCGGCCGCTGGTGGGGCCGATGGTGGTATTCGTCGATCCCGGCGCCTGCTGGGCCGTGCACGTACTGGCGGGGGAGGCCCGAATCGGCACCGGGGCGGCGTCGGCGACCCTGACCCGCGGCGACACCGCGCTGCTGCGTGCCGATGGCAAACGCACGCGCCACGCACTGGAAGGTGGCGGCGAGGCGCTGCTGGTGCGCGTGGTGCCGCACCTGCTGACGGCTGAGGCCGCGCTCGGGGCGAGGGTGCCGCCTTAGTCGACAGTCCGGAAGCCTCGAAGCCGACGCGGGGCTGGCGGCGTTGGTCCACAGGTAGCGATGGCGAGCGGCCTGCGCCCAGGCGAACATGTCCTGCCGGGGTCAACCGCGGTCGTCGCGCGTCCATACTCCGGTATCGTCGACCCGGACCGGGAACGACGCCACCGGCGCGTACGCGGGCGCGCACAGCGCACTGCCGTCGCGGACGTCGAAGCGGGCCCCGTGCAGCATGCACTCCACGCTCGCCGTCGCCGCGTCAAAGGTGCCTGCGGACAGCTCGACGTCCTCGTGGCTGCAGCGGTCCTCGAGTGCGTACAGGGTGCCGTCGAGATTGACGACCAGGATCGGCGTGTCGCCGTCCCAGGCCACGCGCGACTCGCCGGGCAGCAGCTCGGACGGCGCGCAGACGCGCACCCAGGCGGACGCCGGCGGCGTTGCCCCGGTGGTCATGACGGGAGCCCCTTTTCCAGCATCTCGAAGCGCAGGTCGGCGCGCAGCGGGACGCCGAAACGGAGATCGCCATACGGAAACGGCCGGTGGATCCCGGTGCGGCGGTAGCCGCGCCGGACGTACCACGCGATCAGCGCGTCGCGGACGTCGATCACCGTCATCCGCATCACCGGCAGCTGCCACTCCCGAGCGGCGATCCGCTCGCATTCCGCCAGCAGCGCGTCGCCGATGCCCGCGCCCTGCAGCGGAGGCACCACCGAGAACATGCCGAAGTAACCGGCGCCTTCGTCATCGGCCACATGAGCGCAGGCGACCAGGCCTCCGTCGCGTAGCGACAGCACCACGCGGCTGCGCGGCCGCGCCATGTCGGCGCGCAGCACGTCGGCGTCGATGCGGGCACCCTCCAGCAGGTCGGCCTCGGTCGTCCAGCCGGCACGGCTCGACGCGCCGCGATAGGCGGACGTGACCAGCGCGACGATCGCGGGTACGTCGGCATCGGTCGCGGCGCGGAACGCGAGCTTGGACGGGGAGGCGGTCTCGGTCATCGACGGCACGCCCGGTCAGGCCAGCAGCATGCGCACCTTGCGCAGTGCGGCGACGAAACGCTCGACCTCCTCGTGGGTGTTGTAGAAGGCGAGCGACGCCCGGCAGGTGGCGGCGACGCCGAGCCAGGCCAGCAACGGGTGCGCGCAGTGCTGGCCGGAGCGGATCGCGATGCCCTCCAAGTCGAGCAGCGTCGCCAGGTCGTGCGCGTGCGCACCATCGACCAGGAACGACACCACCGCCGCCTTGCCCGGGGCGGTGCCGAGGATGCGCAGACCCTCGATGGACTGCAGCTCCTCGGTCAGGTGCGCCAGCAGCGCCTGCTCGCGCGCCTCCACCCGTGCCATGCCCAGCGCCTCGAGGTAGCCGACGGCCGCGCCCAGCCCGACAAAGCCGGCGATGTTGGGGGTGCCGGCCTCGAAGCGGTAGGGGCCGTCGTTGTACGTCGTGCCGTCGAACGACACCTCGCGGATCATCTCGCCGCCGCCCATGAACGGCTCCATGGCCGCGAGGTGCTCGGCGCGCGCCCACAGCGCGCCGGTCCCGGTAGGGCCGCACATCTTGTGGCCGGTGAATGCGTAGAAATCGCAGCCGAGCGCGGCGATGTCGACCGGCCGGTGCGGAAGTGCCTGCGAGCCGTCGACCACGGTGGTGATGCCGCGACGGCGCGCCTCGCGGCACAGCGCCCGTACCGGCGTCACCGTGCCCAGCACGTTGCTGACGTGGGTGAACGTGAACAGCCGCACTTCGGTGGTCATCGCCGCACGCACGGTATCGATGTCCAGGCTGCCGTCCGGCGCCAGGTCGACCACGCGGATGGTGGCGCCGGCGCGCGCCGCCACCAGCTGCCACGGCACGATGTTGGCGTGGTGCTCCATCCGCGTCAGCAGGATGACGTCGCCCGCCGACAGTCGCGGCAGCGCCCACGACCACGCCACCAGGTTGAGCGCGAACGTGGTGCCGCTGCACAGCACCAGTTCGTCATGGCGCACGTTGACGAACCGCGCCAGCGCGCGGCGCGCGCCCTCGTAGGCGTCGGTGGCCTCGCTGCCCAGCTGGTGCACGGCGCGGCTGACGTTGGCATTGTGGTGGCGGTAGAAGTCGTTGACGGCGTCGATCACCACCGCCGGCTTTTGCCCGGTGTTGGCGGAGTCGAAATACAGCAGCGGCTTGCCGTGCACCTCGCGCGCCAGCAGCGGGAATTCGGCACGCACCGCGTCCCAGTCGACCGCGGGGTCGACGGTCGCGGATCGCAGCCCGTCGGCGGGCGCGTTCATGGCGCGTCCAGCCCGCCGAGCACTGCATCCAGCTGCGCCTGCAGCCGGTCCCGCAGCGGCCCGTCGCCGACCGCGGCCAGCGGCTCGCGCACGAAGGCCGCGGTCAGCAGGCGACGCGCGGCGTCCTCCGGCAGCCCGCGCGAGCGCAGGTAGAACATCGCACCGGCGTCCAGCTGTCCGACGGTGGCACCGTGCGCCGCCTTGACCTCGTCGGCGTGGATCACCAGCACCGGCTGGGTGTCGATCTCGGCGTCGGCGGACAGCAGCAGATTCTTGTTGGACAGGTTGGCGTCGCTGCCGTCGGCGCCGGCGTGGATGGTGATACCGCCGTAAAAGACGACGCGTCCGCGGCCCTCGCCTAGGCCTCGCCACAGCAGCTCGCACGCGGTATCGCGGGCGACGTGCTCGATGCCCAGCCGGGTATCGACGTGGCGGCGCCCGGTCGCGGCGAGCACGCCGTTGGCGGTCAGTCGCGCGCCGTCGCCGGCGAGGCGCACGTTGAGCTCGTGACGCGACAGCCCCGCGCCCAGCTCGAGGTCGACGCGGTGGTACGCCGCGCGTGCGTCCAGCGTGGCGTCCGTGCGCAGCAGGCTGGTCGCGCCATCGGCGCCACGCTGCACGCGGGCGTGCGTCAGCCGCGCACCGGCGCCGACGTGAATCTGGTGCCGGGCGTTGTCGAGGTGCCGGTGCGCGCCGTCGGCGAGCTGGTGCTCGACCAGCGTCACCGCGGCGTCGGCCGCGACATCGATGACGTGGCGCAGGTGCCAGGCAACGTCGGCGTCGCTGCTGGCGGTGCCAATGCACACCAGGTGCAGCGGCGCGTCGACCACGATGCCGGCCGCGACCCGCAGGCGCAGGCCGTCGCCGCCGAGCGCGGCCGCGAGGCGCGCGAACACCGCGTCCGCACCGCCGGCGGTGGCGCAGTCGGTGGGGTGCAGCGGCGCATCGGTGCGGGCGTGCGCCGCGGCGCTGGTGGGGCCGAAGTCGAGTCCCGCGGGCAGCACCGCGACGTCGGACGCGGCGGTGTCGACGCGGCCGTTGACGAACACCAGCCGCGGCGCGGGGATGGCCGCCAGCAGCGCGGCGTCGAACGCCGGCGGCGCGGCCGCGGCTACCCCGAAGCGGCGGCGCTCCAGCGCGCGCAGCGAGGTGTACTTCCACGCTTCGCTGCGCGGACCAGGCAGGCCGTCGCGCATGATCGCGGCCAGCGTGACCTCGTCGACCTGGGTGCCGTCGTCGGGCGTCGCCAGCGACTGCAGCAGCGCGCTCATCGCCGCACCTGGGGTGGCGCCATCCGGCGACAGGACCGCGCGCGGTCGACGGCGCGCATCACGCGGCGGCACCAGGCGCGACGCGGTCGGCGATCCAGGCATAACCCTGGGCCTCGAGCTGCAGCGCCAGGCCGGGGCCGCCGGACTCGACGATGCGGCCGTCAGCCAGCACGTGCACTACGTCGGGGCGGATGTAGTCGAGCAGCCGCTGGTAGTGGGTGATGACGATGAACGCACGCTCCGGCGAGCGCAGCGCGTTGACGCCCTCGGCGACGTTCTTCAGCGCGTCGATGTCGAGGCCGGAGTCGGTCTCGTCGAGGATCGCGAGCCTGGGCTCCAGCACCGCCAGCTGGAAGATCTCGTTGCGCTTCTTCTCGCCGCCGCTGAAGCCCTCGTTGACGCCGCGGTGCAGCAGGCGGTCGTCGAGGTGCAGGGTCGCGAGCTTCTGCCGCACCAGCTTCAGGAACTGCATCGAGTCCAGCTCGTCCTCGCCGCGGGTGCGCCGCTGCGCGTTGAGCGCACTGCGCAGGAAGTAGGTGTTGTTCACGCCGGGGATCTCCACCGGGTACTGGAATGCGAGGAACACGCCGGCGGCCGCGCGCGCTTCCGGCGCCAGCGCCAGCAGGTCGGCGCCGTCGTAGCGCACGCTGCCGGCGGTGATCTCGTAGCCGTCGCGGCCGGCCAGGATGTTGCCCAGCGTCGACTTGCCGGCGCCGTTGGGACCCATGATCGCGTGGACCTCGCCGGGCTTCACCGACAGCGTCAGGCCCTTGAGGATGTCGCGGCCGGCGACGCTGGCGTGGAGGTTGTCGATCTGCAGCATGGTGGTGTCGTCTCGTCGGGGAAGGGTGGCCACGGGTCAGTCCGCCGGCCGGTCGATGGAGGCCTTGCGCGGCGCGGCCCTATCGGGCTCGGCGGAAGCAGGCAGGCGCACTGCATGCGTCATCCAACCGAGCCCTCGAGGCTGACTTCGAGCAGCTTCTTGGCCTCGACCGCGAACTCCATCGGCAGCTCGCGGAACACCTGCCGGCAGAAGCCGTCGACGATCAGGCTGACCGCGTCCTCCTGCGAGATGCCGCGGCTGCGGCAGTAGAACAGCTGGTCGTCGGAGATCTTCGAGGTCGTCGCCTCATGCTCGACGGTGGCGTCCGGGTGCCGCACCTCGATGTAGGGGAAGGTGTGCGCGCCGCAGCGCTTGCCGATCAGCAGGCTGTCGCACTGGGTGTGGTTGCGCGCGCCCTCGGCGGAGCGCTCCACGCGGACCTGGCCTCGGTAGGTGTTCTGGCCGCGGCCGGCGCTGATGCCCTTGCTGATGATCTTCGACTTGGTGCGCTTGCCGATGTGGATCATCTTGGTGCCGGTGTCGGCCTGCTGGTGGTGGTGGGTCAGCGCCACGGAGTGGAACTCGCCGCTGGAGTCGTCGCCGATCAGCACGCACGACGGATACTTCCAGGTGATCGCCGACCCGGTCTCGACCTGGGTCCAGCTGACCTTGCTGCGCGCGCCGCGGCACTCCGCGCGCTTGGTGACGAAGTTGTAGATGCCGCCCTTGCCGTTCTCGTCGCCGGGGTACCAGTTCTGCACCGTGGAGTACTTGATGTCGGCATCGTCAAGTGCCACGAGTTCCACGACCGCGGCGTGCAGCTGGTTCTCATCGCGCATCGGCGCCGTGCAGCCCTCCAGGTACGACACCTGCGCGCGCTCCTCGGCGATGATCAGCGTGCGCTCGAACTGCCCGGTGTGGCCGGCGTTGATGCGGAAATAGGTCGACAGCTCCATCGGGCAGCGCACCCCCCTGGGGATGAACACGAAGCTGCCGTCGGAGAACACCGCCGAGTTCAGCGCCGCAAAGTAGTTGTCGCCCACCGGCACCACGCTGCCCAGATAGCGCTGCACGAGATCGGGATGCTCGCGCACGGCCTCGGACATCGAGCAGAAGATCACGCCCTTCTCGGCGAGCTCCTTGCGGAAGGTGGTGCCGACCGAGACCGAGTCGAACACCGCGTCCACCGCCACGCCGGCAAGCCGGGCGCGCTCGTGCAGCGGCACGCCGAGCTTGTCGTAGACGTCCAGCAACTCCTGCGGCACCTCGTCGATCGACGCGTACTTGGCCTTCGGCGCCGAGTAGTAGCTGATCGACTGGAAGTCGATCGGCGCGATGCGCAGCTTGGCCCAGTGCGGCACCGGCATCGTCAGCCAGTGGCGGTACGCGGCCAGGCGCCATTCCGTCATCCACTCCGGCTCGTCCTTCTTGCGCGACAGGGCGCGCACGACGTCCTCGTCGAGCCCCGCCGCGAAGCTGTCGGACTCGATGTCGGTGATGAAGCCGGCGTCGTAGCGACGGGCCAGCTGCTCGATGATCTCTGCGTTCTCGACTGCCATGGTGGCGACCTCAGGTGACGCTGAGCCGCGCGGGGATCGCGCGTGCCCTGGAAAGGGATGCGGGCCGCACACCGCCAGAAGCGGGGGCGGCGAGCGGCGGACCGGCGTCGCGCAGCATCTGCGCCAGCGATACCGCGCGCAGCGCGTCGGCCAGCACGTCGTTGATGCGCCGCCAGTTGGCGCGTGCCCCGCAGGAGCGCTCGATGCCGCAGGCGCCGTCATGCAGGCTGCACTCGGTCATGCCCAGCGGGCCTTCCATCGCCTCGACGATCTGGTACATGGTGATCGACTGCGCGTCGTGCGCCAGGCGGTAGCCGCCACGGGTGCCGCGGAACGCCTGCACCAGCCCCGCCTGCGCCAGCGGCTTCAGCAGCTTGGCGACCGTCGGCGCCTCGAGACCGGCGCGTTCGGCGAGGTCGGTGGTGCTGGCCACCGCGTCCGGCGTGCTGGCCAGCACGGTCAGCACCACGGTCGCGTAGTCGGTGAGCTTGGTGACACGGAGCATGGGATTGGCTCGAATGCCGACGCGGGCGGCGTGGGCTTCTGGCTGGTCGGGGGCTGGATCGGCGTGGCGCCTGGCCGGATACAGGACCGGAATTGTACGCTTTTGACGGCGGCTGCTCAATTCCGTGCGACGACGCGCGTCGAACGCACCGTATGGCGTGCGTGACGGTGCCGGTCGCCGCTGGCTGGTGGTGGGCGGTCGGCAGTCGGGCCTGGGGTTACCTTGCCGCCAGCGCACACAGCTCGCGTCGCGCTCCGCGCTACGCGACAATGCCGCGGCCCTCCAGCAGCGAAATACCTCTCCATGGCGAAGAAGAAGATCGAGTCGCGCCAATCCACGATCCACGGCAATGGCGTATTTGCCACGCAGGACATCGAAAAGGGCGAGCGCATCGTGCGCTACAAGGGCAAGCTGCGGACGCACACCGAGGTCGACGAGGAGTACGGCGACGTCGACGAAGACGGCCATACCTTCCTGTTCACCCTCAACGACGACTACGTGGTCGACGGCAACAGCGGCGGCAACGTCGGGCGCTGGATCAATCACAGCTGCCGCACCAACTGCGAGGCGGTGATCGAGGAGCACGACAAGGGCAACCGCCGCAAGGACAAGGTCTTCATCGAGGCCACCCGACGGATCAAGGCCGGCGAGGAGCTGACGTACAACTACGGCATCACGCTGGAAGAGCCGCACAACGCGAAGAACAAGAAGCTCTGGGCGTGCCGCTGCGGCGCCCCGAAGTGCACCGGGACGATGCTGCAGCCCAAGCGCTGACGGCTGGCGGTCACGCCGGCCCCACGTCGCGCTGGCTACGGTGCGCCGCTCCCCCACGCAGGAGCGACACCATGAGCCAGTCCCTCAGCGGCAAGAGCATCGCCGTCCTCGCCACCGACGGCTTCGAACAGTCCGAACTCGAGTCCCCGCGCGACCATTTGCTGGCCGAGGGCGCTACCGTGCACGTCATCGCCCCGGACGGTCAGTCCAGCATCCGCGGGTGGAAGGGCAAGGACTGGGGCCAGCAGGTGCGCGTCGACAAGGCGCTGTCGGCCGCGAAGGCCGACGACTATGACGCGCTGGTGCTCCCGGGTGGCGTGATCAATCCCGACAAGCTGCGCGTGGACGCCGCCGCGCTGTCGCTGATCAAGGCGTTCGCATCCGCCGGCAAGCCGGTCGCGGCGATCTGCCACGGACCGTGGCTGCTGGCCGAGACAGGCCTGGTGTCGGGCAAGCGCGTCACCTCGTGGCCGTCGCTGAAGACCGACCTTGGCAATGCCGGCGGCAAGTGGGAAGACAGCGCGGTCGTCGTCGACCAGGGCCTGATCACCAGCCGAAATCCCGACGACCTGCCTGCGTTCAACAAGGCCATCGTCGAAGCGATTGCCAGCCCGGCCTGATCCGATGGCGCCAAAGCCCGCTGCGCGCGTTCAGCGCTGAAGCGGACGCAGGCTGGCATCGGCGATGCGCCATTCGCGGCTGTCGGCGGTCGCGCGCAACACGTACAGCCCCACCGACGTCTGCGTGCGGCCGTCGCGGCGCGTCGAGGTGACCGTCACCGGCACGTCGACGCGATCGCCGGTGCTGGCCAGGGTGGCCTCGCCTGGCGTCACCGTGATCGCCGAGATGTCGGCGAATCCGGTCGCGAACTGTTCCGGCGTCCGGCCGCTCGCGGCGCCACCGTCGCCCCACAGCGCGTAAGCGGGCGTGAGGTCGCCGCGGTCGATTGCCGTGTAGTAGCGCGTCACCTGTGCCACCGCGTCCGCCACACCCGATCCGGCGGCGGTCGTGGACGTCGGCCCGGCCGCCGCAGGCGCCAACAGTCCGGTCTCGGGGTTGTCCTCGAGCAGCGGCATGCCGTCGGAGGCCAACGCCGGCGCCCGGGGTACGCCGTCCTCGAGCGCTGTGCCCATCCCGATGACCGCCTCCCCGATGATCGGCGCGCGGCCTTCCATGGCCGGGTCGGGCATGCCGGTCACCGACGTCGTGCCCGGCTGCGGGCGTGGCAGCGGATCCTGCGCCCCGAGGCTGACCTGTCGCGCGTCGTCGGTGGCCCCAGGCTCGCTGCCGCTGCAGGCCGCAAGCAGGCCCAGCATGGCGCTGGCAAAGGCGTGGGCGACGTGGCGCAGGGCGCGTTCGCGCGGCGCGGCCTTCGACCCACGCCTCGCGCGGGGTGCACTTGTGGCGAGGGCAGGTGTGGGGAGGGCAGGCTGCCGAAGCTTGACCATGGGATGCGGCTTCAAGGGTGGTGCGCGCACCCTAACCAGCGCAGGTGAACCTGGAGTTAGCGCCGGGATTGCGGACGGGGTTCTGGCGGGCGTGGCGGCGTGCGGCCGGGCGCTTCGCGGGCCGCGGCGACGCTCAGCGGTGCTCGGCCAGCGCTCGCCGGCGCGGCTGGAGCCACGCCAGCAGCAGCCCCAGCAGCAGCAGCGCGACGGTGTCGAACAGGCACTGCCGCAGCATCAGCGACAGCGGCAGCGGCTGCCCGGCGTAAGCCAGCAGATGCCACGGCACGAACGACACCATTGCCACCGCGGCGCCCAGGCGCAGCCCGGTGACGGCGGGCCCATGTGGAGCGGTGGGAATCTCCCGGTAGAGCCACGTCATCGCCAGGCCCAGCAGCGCGTAGGCCAGCAGGATCCAGCCGACTCGCGCGGTCGCCTCCGGCGGGGTGCGGTACAGGCCGGCGAGCTGCAGGTAGTCAGCGCGCAGCATGACGCCGTGCACCAGCAGGCCGAGCAGCAGCGCCGCCGTCGCGACCGTGGCGCCGCAGAACCAGAACCGCTTGTCCATCTGTTCCTCCAGTGGGTCGATGCCCGCGCCGGCGATCGGCGATCAGGGCTCCCGCGCATTGATGGCGGCCGACGTGATTTCCCAGCCGCCGTCGGCCACGCGGCGGCGGAGGCGGTAGCTGCCGGCGTAGAGCTGCATCGGCGCACCATCGGCCGCGGCGCGCAGCTCCACGGGGATTTCCAGCGCATCCGGCACCACCGAATCGTCCAGCGCGCTCGGCATGCCGGTCTTGCTGCGCAGTGATCGCAGTGCGCCCCGGCGACGGAGGTCGGCCTCGCCCGATGCGCGAGGCACGATGCCGCCGGCCCAGTACGTGGCCGAACTCGCGACATCACCGCTCCCGAGCGCGGCGAGGTAACGGTGCAAGGTGGAGACCGCTTCCTGCATGTCGGCATGGCGACGGTTGGCAAGCGCTGCCGCGGGGTCAGGCGGCGCCGCGCCGCCAGCCTGTGGGGCAGGGTTACGCTGAGCGCCTGGCGGATCGATCGTGGTGAGGCCGGCGTCGTCGGGGGATCGGCTGCAGCCACGTCCTGCCAGCACAACGATCACAACCAGCAGGCCGCCAGCGAGCCCGCCCATCAGTGATCTCTGCATCTGGGTATCTCCGCGGCCGGACCAGCGCGGATGCTACCGCGTCGGCTCCGCCGCTTCGCGTGCGCCGGCGCGCAGCAGCGGCAGCGGATCATAGGCACCGCCATCGGCATAGACGCCGTAGTGCAGATGGGGCGGCGTGCCGCGTGCGTTGCCGGTGTTGCCGACGGTTCCCAGCATGTCGCCTGGCCAGACCAGGTCGCCGCTGGCGAGCCCTTCGGCCCAGTCGTCGAGATGGGCGTAATAGTGCCGCTGACGCCCCGGCCCGAGCACCCACACCTGGCGTCCGCCCAGGCCGCTCTCGCGCACGGAGGTGACGACCCCGCGCGTCGCGCTGACCACCGGCGTGCCGCGCGCGGCGAAGATGTCGACGCCTTCGTGGCGCCGGTCGCTGCCGCGCGGAGCGCCATAGGTGTCGGCCACCTCGCGGGCCGCCACGCCCTCCACGGGCATGGCCAGCGTCGCCGGCGCGGGCAGGCGCGCGAGCTCGTACATCGCACGCGGCTGCGCCATGAACGGCTGGTGCCATGCCCAGTGAGCCGCCGCGGCCAGCAGGCCGAAGAACAGCGCGGTGCGGACCAGGCTGCGGACCTGCGGCGTGTAGTCGCGACGCCGGGGCGTGTCCGCGTGCTCCGTGCTGGTCGGCGGCGGCGTGGATGCGGGTGGCGGTGGAGCCGGGGTCTGAGCGGGAGGCATTGCCATGGCGACAGCCTAGACAGCGTCGTCGCACCATGGCGTCAAAGTGCGTCGCATCCGCACCCGGGGCGGCAGCGGAAACGACGCCTGCTGGCCCGCCTTCATCGGCAGGCGCGACCCGGCCGAGACAGTGCCCTCAGCGCTGGGAGAACTCCTGCTCGAGCCGCTGCTTCAGGGCGTCGTCGAGCTTCAGCTGCCGTGCGAGCTCATCGAGGTAGGCGCGCTCCATGTAGCCCTGTTCCTCGGCCACCACCAGGCTGGCGAGATACATCTCCGACGCGATCTCGGGCGTCTTCGCTGCGCGCGCGACGTCGGCGGGATCCAGCGGTTTGGCGAGCTCGTCGTGCAGCCAGCGCTGGACGTCGGCATCGGTGCCCATGCGCGCGAACTCGCCTTCGATCACCTCGCGCTCGCGCGCGTCGACGTGGCCGTCGGCCTTCGCCGCGGCGACGATGGCGCGCAGGATCGCCTCGCCGTGCAGCGCCGCCTCCGGCGGTGGCAGGCGGTCGACCGTCTCCGGTGTCACCGCCTCGCCCTGCTGGCGGCTGTAGTCGCCGTACGCCCTGTAGGCCATGACGCCGATCGCGGCGAGGCCGCCATAGGTGGCCAGCTTGCGCGTGCCCTTGTGCTTGCCGAGCAGCAGGCCGAGTGCGCCGCCACTGATCGCGCCCTTGCCGAAGTCGGCGTTGAGCAGTCTGCCCGGGCCGCTGCTGCCGGCATCCGGGCCCCGCTGCGCGGAAGAGGAGGACAGCAGGTGCTGGAGGAAGCCTTGCAGGTTCATGGTGGGGGCCTGTGCGGGAGGGCTGCGGATGGTGGCGGAGGTGGACAGGCTGCCCAGAAACAGCTCGGGACGGCAAGCCGTCCCGAGTGAACCCACATGGCGCGCGGCGATCAGGCCGCGGCGTCCTTGAGCTTCTTCAGCGGGCGCACCTTGACCTTGACCGAGGCGGGCTTGGCGGCGAACCACTGCTCTTCCTTGGTGAAGGGGTTGATGCCCTTGCGCTTGGCCTTCGCCGGCACGCTGACCGAGGTGATCTTCAGCAGGCCCGGCAGGGTGAACGTACCGGCACCCTTCTTGCTGATCGACGCATGCACCGCGCCTTCGAGTGCGCCCATCACGGCACGGACGTCCTTGGCGGCGACGCCGGTGCTGTCGGCGATGTGCGCGACCAGACCGGACTTGCTCAACGCTTCCTTGATCGGCTTCGGTGCGGCGGTCTTCGCGGCTGCCGGCTTTGCCGCGGCTTTCTTCGGAGCGGCCTTCTTGACCGCCTTGGTTGCTTTCTTCGCCATGTGAGTGTTGTTCCGTTGTCGTAGATGGGTTGCCAGGCCGACCCCGTCGGCACCCGCAATGTAGGGCAAGGCAGGGGTCGCGCCAAGGGTCGGACGCAAAAAACAGGGTGATTTGGCCCCGGAAGCGCGTTTGGACGCCCCGTCAGCGCCGCCGGCGCGGCGGAAACCAGTGCCAGCAGCCCAGGACGATCGCGGCAAGGACGCTGTACGCAGCGACGAACGACCACCACGGCAGTTCCACGAAGATCAGCCGCGACAGCCAGTACGCGACGAAGGATCCGTCGTGCGCCGGCACCCCGGCGTGCGCCCGCAGCGCCTGTTCCCAGACCGTCAGCGGGCACAGGCGCCCGAGCCACGCCTGCGCTGCAATGAAAACCATGAGCGTGACGTGGGCCACGCGCAGCCAGCGGAAGCGGACCCAGCGCCAGCGCAGCGGTCCGCCGACGAGCACCGCGCAGGTCATCCCGACGACGAAGGCCACCACGGCGACGTGCAGCACGAGCACGGCATCCGCCAGCAGCAGCGTGGATGCGGGGGTGAGTCGTTCCATGACGACGAGTCTAGTCTGCATCGCGCGCACCGCCCGCCATGGCGCCGATCCGGTGCGCGCGCCTGCCACGCGGCCCTAACGCCGGGATGCGTAACGTCTGCGGCCCGCACGATCCCTTCGCTACCCGGAGCACAAGACATGGGCATCTCACGCAACGCCACCGCGCACTGGGAAGGCGACCTCAAGTCCGGCCGCGGCACCATCAGCACGCCGCAGAGCGGCCTGCTCGACGGCACGCGCTACGGTTTCAACAGCCGCTTCGGCGACGAGAAGGGCACCAATCCCGAGGAGCTGATCGCCGCCGCCCATGCCGCCTGTTTCACCATGGCGCTGTCCAATGCGCTGGCGGAAGCCGGGCATCCACCAACCGCCGTTGACTCGAAGGCGGAGGTCGACCTGTCGATGGAAGGCGGCCCGACCCTGACCGCGATCCGGCTGTCGACGAAGGCGACAGTGCCAGGCATCGACGCGGCGAAGTTCCGCGAGATCGCGGACGACGCGAAGAAGAATTGCCCCGTGTCGAAGGCGCTGTCCGCGGTGCCGATCACGCTCGAGGTCGAACTGCTGGGCTGATGGCGCGCCGCGGTGCTGCTTCCGCAGGAATTGTGCTTGCGCCACCGCACCACGATGGGCCGCGATGAACCAGGGGTGCGGCGCCGCGTGTGCGACTGGCTGGATTCACAGCGCGTTTAGCCGTGTCTGCCTAGCGTGCGCCTGCGTCGTCCGACGCTCAGGAGACCGCCATGCGCATCGTGTCCGCCACCGTCCTCGCCATCGCGCTCGTCGCCAGCGGCACTGCGAGTGCCCAGTGGCCTTCCAGCCAGGGTGGCTACGACCGCCAGGATGGCCGCTATGGCGATCAGTACGACCGGCACTATGGCAGCCCGGGGGACGCCGGTGCGCAGTACGACATCGCGCGCGTGGTGCGTGTCGATCCGGTGATTGACGACGGCTACCGTGGCTATGGCGACAACCGCCGCGGCAGCGGATATCCGGGCGGATACCAGACCGATCGCCGCTACGGTGGTGATGCGCGTGGCTGTGTCACGCGCCAGGATACGTATGTCTCCAGCGGTGGCTACGGTGGCTACGGCGACGACCGTGGTGGCTACCAGGGCGGGTATGCGCAGGGCCAGTATGGGAACGGTGGCTACGGCAACGGCACCGTCGACCGCTACGGCAGGACCACGCAGGGAAGCGGCACCGGGGGCACGATCGCGACCGTTGTCGGCGGCGTGGTCGGCGCGGTGCTTGGCAGCCAGATTGGCGGCGGCACCGGCCGCTATGCCACCTCGGCGATCGGCACCATGGTCGGCGGCATCGCCGGCCGCGAGATCTACGAGGCAAGCCAGCGCAACCGATCTCCCCAACAGGGCATCGTGACGGTCTGCGATCCGCTGCCGTCATCGGCAGGCGGCCGCTACGCCAGCGGCGTCAACGCCTACGATGTGACCTACGAGTACGCCGGCCGCCGCTACACCACCCGCACGGCCTACCACCCGGGTGACACCATCCGGGTGCGCGTGGACGTGCGACCGGAGTAGTTCGTTGCGCGTGCGGTGTAGGCATGACGCGCGCAGGTCGCATTGACGCAGCAAGATGCCGGCAGCTTGTGTGCATGTCGCGATAGGCGCCGGTGGCGGTGCGAAGCGGCGCCGTTTCGTACTCCATTGCTGACACGCCTGACAGCGAAACGCGGGCTTCGGGATTTCGCGACTCGGTGGGTGCTCGGGTCCTGCGTCTTTCGGGTGGTGCAGGGCAATGCCCGGGCTCCGGGCATTCGCGCCGCGCTCTGGGGGATCGCTACCGGCTCGGTTCGGCCGTCCCGCGGCCGGGCCCACGCCCGCGACTCGGCCGATGGATGGCCCGGTGGAGCGGCGGAGCCGTTCCCCGTCACCGGCCCCCTCGCGCAGCCTGCCGAAGCTGCTGTGGCGATGGCTCGACGCCGCAACGTTGCAGCAGATCCCTGTCACCACGCCTGGCTTGAGAAACCATCCAGAGGGTGCGTTGCGTGCATTCAACCCAATGACCGGGCAACACGCGGCGCTGCGGCCAGTGCCGGTGGCGTGGCTCGCAGTTGGCAGCGGTTGCAGGCAATCGGCACCGCTTGCTGCAGGGATGGCCTCTGCGCTGCCATCGCACGCGGCGTGGCCGCAGGCGCGGCCTACCAATCGATCGTGCCGCATACGACAGGCACTACACCGCCGCCCGACCAGACGTCGCCGGCGGCATCGACGCGCAGCGTGATGGTCGCGTCGTGGCCGACCTCGCGGCCCTGGCTGACGCGGTAGCGGCCGTCGCGGCCCGGCAGCGCCTCGCGTTGCGCCAGCCACGCGGCCAGCGTCGCGTTGGCCGCACCCGAGGCCGCATCCTCGAACGATCCCTGGCCACCGACCCAGGCGCGCACCGCGAGGTCGTGCGCGCCGCCGTCGCTGCGCGCATAGCCGCAGACGCCCATGCTGCCGGTTGCCGCCGCCAGCGCCGCGATCGCCGGCCACGCCGGTTGCGCCGCGCGCAGCGTCGCTTCGTCGCGCAGCGCGACCAGCCACCAGCGTCGGCCGCCATCCATCAGCGCCGGCGGCAGCGTGCCCAGGTCGAGGCCGGCGAGCGCGTCGCGCAGGCGGGGGTCGTCGGGCGCGGCCGTTTCCATCAGCGTCGCGCGCGGGGTGCGGACGGCGATGCTGCGCTCGTGGCCGTCGCCTTCCACGCGCAGCGGCAGCAGGCCGGCGATGCCGTCCTGCACCAGCAGGTCGTCGACCGCGGTCGCCAGCCCGGCATCGAGCACCGCATGCGCGGTGCCGACGCTGGGGTGGCCTGCGAACGGCACCTCGCGCAGCGGCGCGAAAATGCGCAGGCGGTAGCTGCTCCCCACGACCACCGGCGGCAGCACGAAGGTCGTTTCCGGCAGCCGCGTCCAGCGCGCGATCGCCTGCATCGCCGCGTCGTCGAGGCCGTCGCCGTCCAGCACCACGGCGAGCGGATTGCCGGCGCCGGCGCGGTCGGCGAACACGTCCATCACCACGTAGCGGCGTGCGGTCATCGGCGTCGGGCTCATGCGGCGGGGCAGCTTACCAATCGAAGCTCCCGCGGATGACCGCCTGCACCGCGCCACCGATCCAGATCTCGTCGCCGTCGCGGCTTACGACGACGCGGCCGTCGCGGCCGAGCTCGCGGCCCTGGCTGGCGACGTAGCGGTCACCCGCCGCCGGCCACGCGCCGTGCGCGTGCAGCATCGCCGCGATGCAGGCGTTGGCGCTGCCGGTCACCGGGTCTTCCGGGATCTGGTCGGCGGGGCAGAACGCGCGCACCACCAGGTCGGCGTCGGCGCCCGCGCCGCCTCGGCCGAAGACCGCCATCCCCACTGCACCGGTGGCGCAGGTCAACGCCGCGACCGCGTCGAGTGCTGGCTGCGCGGTGCGTACCGCGTCGCCGTCCGCCAGCGCCACCAGCCACCAGCCGGGGCCGTTGTCCCACATCGCGGGCGCCAGCGCGCCGGCGGCCGCGCCGTCGATGGCGTTGGCGAGCGCGTACGCGTGACCAACTGGCGTCACGTCGCGCGCCCGCGGTGCGCGCACGTGCACCTGCATCGCCGCTGCGTCGCTGTCGTCCACGCGCACCGGCAGCAGCCCCGCCGCGCACTCCTGCACCAGCGCGCCTTCGCGGGCGTGGGCGATGCCGTGGTCGAGCACCGCCCAAGCCGCGCCGACGCTGGGGTGTCCGGCGAACGGCAGCTCCTGCCGCGGGGTGAAGATGCGCACGCGGTAGTCGGCCTCGCGTGTCGTCGGCGGCAGCAGGAAGATCGTTTCCGACAGGTTTGGTCCAGCCGGCGATCGCCTGCATCGCATCGCCGCCCAGCGCTTCCGCATCGAAGATGACGCCCAGCGCGTTGCCCGCGCCAGGGCTGTCGGCGAACACGTCGAGCTGCAGGTAGCGATGGCGGGGATGGGGTCGGACCAGTCGTGGCGGGCGCCCAGTGTGGGGTCGCCCGGCGGTGCCGGCCACTGCGCGATGGCCGCGTCCGCCGCGAACCCGTCACCAACGGTGCGCGGCGCGGACGACCCGTGGCGCAGGCCCTAGAATGGCGCGCTACACGGCGCCCGCATCGGTGCGCCGCGCCATCCTGCCGGATCACATGACTCCTCCTGCGCCCCGCGATCGCTGGATCGTGCTCAAGTTCGGCGGCACCTCGGTGTCGCGCCGTCATCGCTGGGACACCATCGGCCGACTGGCGCGCGGGCGCGCCGACGCGCTCGGCGGCCGTGCGCTGGTGGTGGTATCGGCGCTCAGCGGCGTGACCAACGCGCTGACCGCGATCGCCGACGGCCACGGCGGGGACGACGGGCGCGCGGCCGGTTTCGAAGAGCTCGTCGCGCGCCACCGCGACTTCGCCGGCGAGCTCGACCTTGATCCCGAGACGGTGCTGGCAGCGCGGGTCGCTGCGCTCCGGGCGCTGGGCGCGGACCCGCGCGCCGCGACCCGGCCGCTGGACTGGCAGGCGGAGCTGCTGGCGCAGGGTGAGCTGCTGTCGTCCACGCTCGGCGCCGCCTACCTCGCCGCGCAGGGGCTCGACATCGGCTGGTGCGATGCGCGCGACTGGCTGCAGGCGCAGGCGCTGCCGAACCAGGGCGCGTGGGCGACGCGGCTGTCGGTCAGCTGCCGCGGCGAGCGGACGGCCGGTTGGCAGGCCGCGTTCGATGCACAGTCGACGCGGCTGCTGCTGACCCAGGGTTTCATCGCGCGCCATGGCGACGGCGGCACCGCGGTGCTCGGCCGCGGCGGCTCGGACACCTCGGCGGCATACTTCGGCGCGCTGCTGGCCGCGACGCGGGTCGAGATCTGGACCGACGTGCCGGGGATGTTCAGCGCGAACCCGCGCGAGGTGCCGGACGCGCGGCTGCTGACCAGGCTGGACTACGCCGAGGCGCAGGAGATCGCGACCACCGGCGCCAAGGTGCTGCATCCGCGCGCGATCAAGCCCTGCCGCGACGCCGGCGTGCCGATGGCGATCCTCGACACCGAGCGCCCGGAGCTGCCCGGCACGTCGATCGACGGCGATGCGGCCACGGTCCCGGGCGTCAAGGCGGTCAGCCGCCGCAACGGCATCGTGCTGGTGTCGATGGAATCGGTGGGCATGTGGCAGCAGGTCGGGTTCCTCGCCGACGTGTTCGAGCGCTTCCGGCGGCACGGGCTGTCGGTGGACCTGATCGGCTCGTCGGAGACCAACGTCACCGTGTCGCTCGACCCCAGCGAGAACCTGGTCAGTACCGACGTGCTGGCCGAGCTGTCGGCCGACCTGGCGCAGGTGTGCCGGGTGAAGGTGATCGCGCCGTGCGCGGCGGTGACGCTGGTCGGGCGAGGGATGCGCTCGCTGCTGCATCGGCTGTCGGAGGTCTGGGCGCTGTTCGGGCAGGAGCGCGTGCACCTGATCTCGCAGTCGTCCAACGACCTCAACCTGACGTTCGTGATCGACGAGGCCGACGCCGAGGGGCTGCTGCCGGCGCTGCACGCGGCGCTGATCGACAGCGGCGCGATGCCGGTCGAGGACGCGGGCGTATTCGGCCCCGGCTGGCGCGAGATCACCCAGGGACGCGCCCCGCGCGCCACGCCGTGGTGGCACGACGCGCGCGACGCGCTGTTGGCCTGCGCCGCCGCTGGCACCCCCGGCTACGTCTACCACCTGCCGACGCTGCGCGCGCGCGCAGCGGCGCTGCGCGCGGTCGCGGCGGTCGACCGCCGCTACTACGCGATCAAGGCCAACGGCCACCCGACCCTGCTGCGCGCGCTGGTCGATGACGGCTTCGGGCTGGAGTGCGTGTCGCTGGGCGAACTGGAGCACGTGTTCGTGACGCTGCCGGCGCTCGCACCCGACCGCGTGCTGTTCACGCCGAGCTTCGCGCCGCATGGCGAGTACGCCGCGGCATTCGCGCGCGGCGTCACGGTGACGCTGGACAACGTCGAGGCGCTGCGGCGGTGGCCGGAGGTGTTCCGCGGCCGCGCGCTGTGGCTGCGCGTCGACCTCGGTCGCGGCGACGGGCACCATGCCAAGGTGGTCACCGGCGGCGCGGCGTCGAAGTTCGGCCTGCCGGTGGCCGCGGTGCAGGACTTCGTCGCCGCCGCGCGCGACATCGGCGCCCGCGTGTCTGGCCTGCACGCGCACCTGGGCAGCGGCATCGATACCACCGCGCACTGGCGCGAGGTCTATGCCGACCTCGCCGGCATCGCCGACGGCATCGGCACGGTAGAGACCATCGACATCGGGGGCGGCCTGCCGGTGCCCTACAGGCCCGACGCCGAGCCGTTCGACCTCGACGGCTGGGCGGCGGGACTGGCGGAGATCAAGGCCGCCTACCCGCGCTATGCGCTGGCGATCGAGCCGGGCCGATACCTGGTCGCCGAGTGCGGCGTGCTGCTGGCCAGCGTGACGCAAGTCGTGGACAAGCTGGGCGTGCGCCGCGTGGGGCTGGACGCCGGCATGCATACGCTGATGCGGCCGGCGCTGTACGACGCCTGGCACGGCATCCACAGCCTGTCGCGCTTCGACGACGATCGGTTCGCCACCTGCGACGTGGTCGGCCCGATCTGCGAGTCCAGCGACGTGCTCGGCCGCGCGCGCCCGCTGCCGGCCGCCACCGCGCCCGGCGACGTGGTGCTGGTCGTCGACGCCGGGGCCTACGGCTACGTGATGGCCAACGACTACAACCAGCGCGGGCTGCCGCGGCAGGAGGTGCTGCCGTGAGCGACCCCGTGTTCGACCGCGACGCGGTATGCGCCTTCCACTTCGTGCGCAGCGGGTTCGACCCGGCGACCGGAATCGCCTCGCTGGTCTATGCCTTCGACAACGGCCCGGAGCTGGAGGAGACGGTGACGGTGCCGGGCGCGCCGTTCATGCTGGACGACGCACGGGCGGCGGCCATGCAGCGCGCGCTGCGCCTACTGCACCTGGTCGCCGGCGTCAGCTACTACAAGGCCGCGGTGCCGGCAACCATCGAGGTCGAAGGCGATGGCCTGGACGCCGCGACCGCGGCGCTGCTCGACGAGATCTATGTGCAGGGACTGGGAGAGTTCGCCTACCGCAACGGGCTGCAGCTCGCCGGGCGCGTCCGCTTCCCGGTCCACGATGCCGGCCATGCGCCGCCCGCGTCGGTGGCCGGCCTGCGTGCGCACGCGCTGGTCGCGATCGGTGGCGGCAAGGATTCGCTGGTGTCGATCGAGGCGCTGCGCGCGGCAGGCGTCGCACAGACGGTGTCGTGGATCGGCGGCTCGCAGCTGATCCGCGCCTGCGCCGCGCGCACCGGGCTGCCGACGCTCAACGTCGACCGCCAGCTGGCGCCGGCGCTGTTCGCGTACAACCGCCAGGGCGCATGGAACGGGCACATCCCGGTCACCGCGATCAACTCCGCAATCCTCGCGCTTGCGGCGATCGTGACCGGCGTCGACCAGGTCGTGTTCTCGAACGAGCGCTCGGCGAGCTACGGCAGCCGGATCGTCGCAGCGGACGGCCGCCCGGCGATCGAGGTCAACCACCAGTGGTCCAAAGGCTGGGCGTTCGAGCAGGCGTTCGCGGCGCACCTGCGTACGCACGTCGCCGCGGACCTGCGCTACTACTCGCTGCTGCGGCCGCTGAGCGAGCTCGCGGTCGCGCGGCAGTTCGCGCGCAGAGACCGCTACGACGCGCACTTCTCCAGCTGCAACCGCAACTTCCACCTGCTGGGCGAGCGCCCCGCCAGCCGCTGGTGCGGCGTCTGCCCGAAATGCCACTTCGTGTTCCTGGCGCTGGCGACCTTCATGCCCAAGCCGCGGCTGGTCGCGATCTTCGGCCGCAACCTGCTCGACGACCCGACCCAGGCCGGCGGCTTCGATGCGCTGATGGAGTTCCACGACCACAAGCCGTTCGAGTGCGTCGGCGAGGCGCGCGAATCGCGCACCGCGATGGCGCAGCTGGCGGTGCGGCCGGAATGGCGCGAGGACGCGCTGGTGCGGCGCTTCACCGCCGAGGTACTGCCGCAGCTCGACGCCGCGGCGCTCGACCTCGACGCGCTGATGGTGCCCGACGACATCCACGGCATCCCCGACGTCCTGTGGCGGCGACTGCGTGCACATCTCGTCGCTTGAGGGCCGCGCGGTCGCGCTGTGGGGCTGGGGCCGCGAGGGCCGCGCGGCCTATGCCGCGATCCGCGCGCAGCTGCCGGCACAGCCGCTGACGCTGCTGTGCACCGACGCGGAGCTCGCGGAGGCCGCGGCGCTGTCGGATCCCCTGCTCGCGTGCGCGGCGGTCGCCGATGCCGTGACGCTGTCGGGTTTCGACATCATCGTGCGCTCGCCCGGCATCAGCCCGTACGGCGACGCGGCGCGCGCGGCCGCGGCGCGCGGCACGCGCTTCGTCGGCGGCTCGGGGCTGTGGTTCGCCGGGCGTGCCGTCGCCGGTGGGGTCGCGGCCGGGACGGTCTGCGTCACCGGCACCAAGGGCAAGAGCACGACCACCGCGCTGCTGGCGCACCTGCTGCGTACCGGCGGCGTGCGCACCGCGCTGTGCGGCAACATCGGGCTGCCGCTGCTGGCGCTGGTGGATGCCGCCGCCGATGCGTGGGCGATCGAGCTGTCGAGCTACCAGACGCGCGACGTCGCCGACAGCGACGTGCGCCCCGAGGTCGCGGTGGTGACCAACCTGTTCCCCGAACACCTCGACTGGCACGGCAGCGAGCAGCGCTACGTCGACGACAAGCTGTCGCTGATCACCGTGGCGCGGCCGCGCGTCGCGGTGCTCAACGCCGCCGACCCGCGGCTGGCGGCGCTGGACACCGGCGACTCGGAGGTGCGCTGGTTCAACCGCGACGACGGCTGGCACATGCGCGGGACCTGGCTGTGGCGTGGCCCTGTCAACGTCGTCGACACCGCCGCGGCGCCGCTGCCCGGCGCCCACAACCGCGGCAACCTGTGCGCGGTGATGTCGGCGCTGGAGGCGATGGGCCACGACGCCGCGGCGCTGGCGCCGTCGGTGGCGTCGTTCCGGCCGCTGCCACACCGGCTGCAGGCGCTGGGCACGCGCGATGGGGTGGCGTACGTCAACGACTCCATCAGCACCACGCCGTACGCGGCACTGGCGGCGCTGGGGGTCCATGCCGGTGCGCGCGTGGCGCTGCTGGTCGGCGGCCACGACCGCGGCGTCGACTGGTTGGACTTCGCGCAGGCGATGCGCACAAGCGCGCCGTTGGCACTGGTCGGCATCGGCCTGCACGGCGCCGCGATCCTGTCCGCTGTGCGCGACGCGGGACCGCCGCCCAACGTCGCGCTGATGGCCGCGACCGACCTGCCGCACGCGGTGTCGCTGGCGCGCGATGCGCTGGCGGGCGACGGCGTGGTGCTGCTGTCGCCGGGCGCCCCCAGCTTCGGCGCCTACCGCGACTACACCGAGCGCGGACGTCACTTCGCCGCGCTGGCGGGAGCAGATCCGGATGCGATCGGGGCGATCCCGGGACTCGGGATCGCCTGATCCACGCGTGCCCGCGCTGCACCGCAGGGTGCGCCGTGCCCGCGCTGCACCGCAGGATGCGCCGTGCGCACGCAGCGCGCGCCCGGTAACGGTCCGTTGCGCATGTTTCACCGGGGCGGCGCGGGCCGCCCGCTACGCTCGCTTCCCACCCCGGCCCGAGGAACGCCCGCATGTCGACCACCCCCCGCCGCAAGGCCCGCCTGGCCGCGCTGTTGCTGCTGCTCGCCGCCGCGACGCCGGCGTTCGCCGCGATGCAGGCACAGCCCGTCGCCTGGTCGATCGGGGACGACGCGTTCAGCGGTTATCTCGTCTACGACGACGCCTCCAGCGACCTCCGTCCAGGCCTGGTCATGGTGCCCAACTGGATGGGAGTCACCGACGAGGCGGTCGCGAAGGCGCGCCAGGTCGCCGGGGACGACTACGTGGTGCTGCTCGCCGACGTCTATGGCCGCGACGTGCGCCCGAAGGACGCCGCCGAGGCCGGCCGCATCGCCGGCGAACTGCGCAACGGGCCGGACCGCGCGGTGCTGCAGGCGCGCATGGACGCCGCGCTCGACGCGCTCAAGGCGCAGGCCGGGTCCGCGCCACTGGATGTCGCCAGGCTGGGAGCGGTGGGCTTCTGCTTCGGCGGCAGTGCGGTGCTGGAGCTGGTGCGCATGGGACGCGAGCTCGGTGGCGTGGTCAGCCTGCACGGCGGCCTGGCGACGCCGGTGCCGGCGCCGGCCGGCAGCGCGCGCACCCCGTTGCTGGTGCTCAACGGCGCCGCCGACACCCTGGTCAGCCGCGAGGAGATCGACGCCTTCGGCCGCGAGATGGACGCTGCCGGCGCCGACTGGCAGTTCGTCAACTTCGGCGGCGCGGTGCACTGCTTCGCGGAGGAAGGCGCGGACTCACCGGGCTGCACGTTCGACCCGCTCGCCGCGCGCCGGGCGGCGGTGATGATGGAGAACTTCTTCGACCAGGCATTCACCGCCGACTGAGCTCCGCGCGCGCGGCGACCGCCCGAGCGGCAGGCTCAGGACGTCCGATCGACCGCGTGGCGCGCCAGGCCGCGGAGCGCTGCGACGGCCGGCGTTTCCGCCAGGCCTTGCAGCGCCGCCGTGGCGGCATCGGCGTAGCCCTGGGCCCGCGTGCGGCTGTAGGCCAGGCTGTCGGAGGCGGAGATGGCGGCCAGCACCTCGTCCAGCGCCGCCACGTCGCCGTCGACGACGATGGCCCGAAGCCGCCCCCGGGTCCGGCTGTCGGCCTGCGCCATGGCGTGGATCAACGGCAGCGTGGCCTTGCCCTCGGCGAGATCGTCGCCCAGGTGCTTGCCCAGGGCGGCCTCGTCCGCGCTGTAGTCCAACACGTCGTCGGCGATCTGGAAGGCGTGGCCGAGGTGCAGCCCAAACGCCTGCAGCCGCGTCAGCGTGTCTTCCTCCGCGCCCGCCAGCAGCCCGCCCAGCCGGGTCGCCGCGGCGAACAGCACCGCGGTCTTGCGCTCGACCACGCGCAGGTAGGCGGCCTCGTCGGTGTCGGGGTTGCGCACGTGCAGCAGCTGCAGCACCTCGCCCTCGGCGATCAGGTTGGTGGTGTCGGCCAGCACCCGCATCACCTCGATCCGGTCGAGCTCGACCATCAGCTGAAAGCTGCGCGAGTACAGGAAGTCCCCGACCAGCACGCTGGGCGCATTGCCGAACAGCGCGTTGGCGGTCTTGCGCCCGCGGCGCAGGTCGGACTCGTCCACCACGTCGTCGTGGAGCAGGGTGGCGGTGTGGATGAACTCGACCACCGCCGCGAGCTGGTGCGCATCTGCGCCGTGGTGGCCGAGTGCGCGTGCCGCCAGCAGCAGCAGCATCGGCCGCAGCCGCTTGCCGCCGGCGCGGACGATGTGCTCGCCGACCTGGTTCACCAGCGCCACGTCGGAGGCCAGCCGGCGCCGGATCAGCGCATCGACGGCGCCCATGTCGTCCGCGACCAGCGCCTGGATCTCCGGCAGGGACAGGCAGGGCGCGGCGTCGCTGGCGGCGCGGGTGGCGCCGTCGGGTGGGGGGGCGGGGGGCATGCGGGGTCCAGCGGGGGTCTGGGGCGATTATACGAAGGCCCGCGCCCCGCGTCGGCGAC
>LXQJ01000018.1:42393-94724 GCA_001683895.1 Luteimonas sp. ANT-B3E
CCTTCCGCGGCATTCTCCGACCGGGCGGCTCGGCCAGGTGGTCGTTCCACGGGTGCGGATATACTCGCAGGCTGGCTGTCCCTCCCGCACTTCTTCAAGGAATCCCCATGGCCCGCGGCATCAACAAGGTGATCCTGGTCGGAAATCTCGGCAACGATCCCGACGTCAAGTACACCCAGGGCGGCATGGCGATCACCACGCTCAGCCTGGCCACCAGCAGCGTCCGCAAGGACAAGGACGGCCAGCAGATCGAGAAGACCGAGTGGCACCGCGTCAAGCTGTTCGGCAAGCTCGGCGAGATTGCCGGCGAGTACCTCAAGAAGGGCCGGCAGGTGTACATCGAGGGCTCGATCCGCTACGACAAGTTCACCGGCTCCGACGGCGTCGAGAAATACTTCACCGACATCGTTGCCGACGAGATGCAGATGCTCGGCGGCGGTGGTGCGGAAGGCGCTGGTGGCGCTGGTGGCGGTGAGCGCAGCGCGCGCCCGCAGCGCGCGGACGCCGCGCCCCAGCGCCGGGCCGCCCCGGGCGCCCCCGGCGCGGCGGCGGCGCCGATCGACGACTTCTCGGACGACGACATCCCGTTCTGATGCGCCCCGGCGCGCGCCGCCGGCGCGCGTCCCCGGCCCGAACCTTGGCGGAGGCGACCCCGGGCGCACCGCGCGTATTCCTGGAGTCCCTGCGTGCAGACATGGCTTGTCACCGGCGGTGCCGGATTCATTGGTGGAAACTTCGTCCTCGAGGCGGTCGCGGCGGGCGTCAAGGTTGTCAACCTCGATGCACTCACCTACGCCGGGAACCTCGACACCCTGGCCCCGCTTGCCGGCGATGACCGCCACGTCTTCGTCCACGGCGACATCGGCGACGGCGCGCTGGTCGCCCGGCTGCTGGCGGAGCACCGCCCCGACGCGGTGGTCAACTTCGCGGCTGAAAGCCACGTCGACCGCTCCATCGACGGTCCCATGGCTTTTGTCCAGACCAATGTGGTCGGCACCCTGGCGCTGCTGGAGGGCGTACGCGACCACTGGCGCACGCTTGAAGGCGCAGCGCGCGATGCCTTCCGCTTCCTGCACGTGTCAACCGACGAGGTATACGGCTCGCTGGGCGACAGCGGAAAATTCCGTGAGGACACGCCGTACGCGCCCAACTCCCCGTACTCCGCGTCGAAGGCCGCGTCCGACCACCTGGTGCGCGCGTTCCACCACACCTACGGGCTGCCGGTGCTGACCACCAACTGCTCCAACAACTACGGTCCGTACCAGTTCCCCGAAAAGCTCATCCCGCTGGTCATCGCCAAGGCGCTGGCCGGCGAGCCGCTGCCGGTCTACGGCGACGGCCGCAATGTCCGCGACTGGCTGTATGTCGGCGACCACTGCGGCGCGATCCGCGCGGTGCTGGAGCGCGGGCGCGTGGGCGAGACCTACAACGTCGGCGGCGAGGCCGAGCGCGAGAACATCGTGGTGGTCAAGACCATCTGCGCGCTGCTCGACGCGCAGCGGCCGCTGGCCGACGGCCGCGCGCGCGAGTCACTGATCACCTACGTCAAGGACCGTCCGGGACACGACCGTCGCTACGCGATCGATGCGTCCAAGCTGCATGGCGAACTCGGCTGGTCGCCGTCGCTCGGCTTCGACGAGGGCATGGCGCGCACGGTGCAGTGGTACCTCGACCACCAGCCCTGGGTGCAGCGCGTGCTTGATGGCAGCTACCGCCTCGAACGCATCGGGAGCGCCGCGTGACCGCGCGCCGCGGCATCGTGCTGGCCGGCGGGTCGGGCACCCGGCTGTACCCGCTGACCCAGACCGTCAGCAAGCAGCTGCTACCGGTGTACGACAAGCCGATGGTCTACTACCCGCTCAGCGCGCTGATGCTGGCCGGGATCCGCGAGGTGCTGGTCATCAACACCCCGCACGAGCAGGCGCTGTTCCAGCAGCTGCTCGGCGACGGCTCGCGCTGGGGCATGGACATCCGCTATGCCGCACAGCCGAGCCCCGACGGACTGGCCCAGGCATACCTCATCGGGCGCGAGTTCGTCGACGCCAAGCCCAGCTGCTTGGTGCTGGGCGACAACATCTTCCACGGCCACGGTTTCACAGAGCTGCTGAAGCGCGCGGATGTGCGCGACCACGGTGCGACGGTGTTCGGCTACTGGGTGGGTGATCCGGAGCGTTACGGCGTGGCGGAGTTCGACGCGCAGGGCAGGGTGGTGGGCCTGGAAGAGAAGCCGAAGTCGCCGCGCTCCAACTACGCAGTCACCGGCCTGTACTTCTACGACGGCCGCGCCAGCGACTTCGCCGCGTCGCTCAGGCCGTCGCCGCGCGGCGAGCTCGAGATCACCGACCTGAACCAGTGCTACCTCGACGAGGGCACACTGCATCTGGAGCAGCTGGGCCGCGGCTACGCGTGGCTCGACACCGGCACCCACCAGTCGCTGCTGGAAGCGTCGAACTTCATCGAGACGGTCGAGGCGCGGCAGGGCCTTCGCGTGTGCTGTCCCGAGGAGATTGCATGGCAGAACGGCTGGATCGGCGACGAGGACCTCGAGCGCCTCGCAGCGCCCCTGGCCAAGAACGGCTACGGACAGTACCTGCTGTCGCTGGCCAAGCGCGGGGTGGTGCGGTGAAGCTGGTCGAGACCGGCCTGCCGGGCTGCGTGGTGATCGAGCCGCAGGTGTTCGGCGACGAGCGCGGCTATTTCTACGAGTCCTTCAACGTCGACAGACTGGCGCAGCACGGCCTGTCGCCGACGTTCGTGCAGGGCAACGTCTCGTCGTCCACGCAGGGCGTGCTGCGCGGCCTGCATTACCAGTGGCCGAAGCCGCAGGGCAAGTACGTGTCGGTGATCGAAGGCGAGGTCTGGGACGTCGCGGTTGACATCCGTCGCGGGTCGCCGACGTTCGGGCAGTGGACCGCGGTGGTGCTCAATGCCGAGAACAAGCGCCATTTCTACATCCCCGAGGGCTTCGCGCACGGATTCGTGACGCTCAGCGAGCGCGCCGTGTTCACCTACCTGTGTACCGCGACGTACAACCGTGACGCGGACGCCGCCATCCGCTGGGACGATGCCAGCCTGGCGATCGACTGGCCGGTGGCGGCGCCACGGCTGTCGGGAAAGGACGCGCAGGCGCCACTGCTGGCCGACGTCACGCAGGACCGCCTGCCGGTCTATCAGCCGTGAGGCTGCTGCTGCTCGGCGCCACGGGGCAGGTGGGCCACGAGCTGCGCCGCAGCCTGGCGCCACTCGGCACCGTGGTCTGCGCCGCGCGCAGCGGCCAGCTGGCCGATGGCGGCGCCTGCGAGGTCGCGGATTTCGACCAGCCCCAGGGCCTGCCGGCGCTGGTCGCGCGCATCGCGCCGGACGTGGTGGTCAACGCTGCGGCCTACACTGCTGTGGATGCCGCCGAGAACGACCGCGCCGCGGCGTTCCGCGCCAACGCCGACGCGCCCCAGGCCTTGGCCGATGCCTGTGCGAAGCGCGGCGCGCTGCTGGTCCACTACTCGACCGATTACGTCTTCGACGGCAGCGGCAGCCGGCCCTACCGCGAGGACGACCCCACCGCGCCGCTCGGGGTCTACGGTGCCAGCAAGCTCGCCGGCGAACACGCGGTGCGCGGCAGTGGCGCGAGCCACATGGTGTTCCGCACCGCCTGGGTATACGCCAGCCACGGCCGCAACTTCCTGCGCACGATGCTGCGGCTCGCCGGCGAGCGCGACGAGCTGCGTGTGGTCGCCGACCAGGTCGGCACGCCGACGCCGGCGGCGCTGATCGCCGACGTCACCGCGGCGGCGCTACGCGCGCCGCCGGCCTCCGGGCTGTGGCACCTGACCGCGCGCGGGCACACGACGTGGCACGGTTTCGCGGCGGAGATCGTGCGCCAGGCGCACGCTGCCGGGCGGCTGCAGCGGGTGCCCGCCGTGGTACCCATCACGACCGCGGAGTTTCCGACGCCGGCGGCCCGTCCGGCGTATTCCTGCCTCGACGTGTCGCGACTGCAGCGGGATCTCGATATCGCGCTGCCTGCATGGGACGACGCGCTGGCCTCGGCGGTCGCGGCGATGCCGCGCTAGCAACGTCGACTTTCACACCTTCCGCGGCTTACAGTCGCGCCGCAGGACGCGGCGTGCCAGGCACGCCCGCACCCGCGCACATCGGGTATGGGGCCCGGTGGCGCGCCGACGTCGATGGCGTCGCAATCAGCAGGAGATGGCGTGATGGGGAAGGGATGCAGAATGTTGGCCGTGGCGACGGCGCTGGCGTGCGCGATGCCGCAGGCGGCTGCCGTCGACGTGGCGAAGTACGTCAAGCGCGACCAGTTCGAGGAGATCAAGATCTCGCCGAACGGCGATTTCTACGCAGCGACCGTGCCGATGGAGGACCGCACCGTCCTCGCGGTGCTGAGCCGCGCGGACAACAAGATCGTGACCTCGTTCAACACCGGCCGCAATACCGCGATCGCGGATTTCGTGTGGGTCAATGCGCGCCAACTGGTCGTCAGCGCGGCCGAGAAGTTCGGTTCGATGGACGAGCCACGGCTGACCGGTGAGCTGTACCGCGTCGACACCAGTGGCGGCGCCGAGATGCTGGTCGGGCAGCGCCTGAACCACCAGCAGACCGGCACCAACATCAAGACCAAGAAGGCCGAGCAGGTCGCGGCGTTTCTGACCGACGACCTGCCCGCCGACGATCGCCACGTGGTCATCTCGGTGATGCCCTTCACCGCGGATCCGTTCACGCGCGCGGAGCGGATGGACGTCAACAGCGGCCGTCGGATCCCGATCGCGCGCGCGCCGGTCCGCAACGCCCGCTTCGTCACCGACAACGCCGGCGTGGTGCGCTTCGCCCTGGGCGCCGGCATCGACAACGTCAACAAGCTCTATTACCGCAAGGGCGATGGCGCCGAGTGGCAGCTGGTCAATGACGAAGCCAGCACCGCGCGGATCGAGAAGGCGATCGGCTTCTCCGCCGACAACGCCACCGCCTACCTGCAGGTGGAACATGCAGACGGCCCTGACGCGATCGTGGCGATGGACGCGGGCACGCTGGCGCGCACGCCGGTCCTCCGCGACGACAACGTGGACCCGCACACGATCATCCGCAGGCCCGGCACGGCGGTGCCCGTCGGCGTCGTGTTCCTGGACGGCAGGCCGCGCAGCGCCTTCTTCGACGAAGCGTCGAGCGAGGCCCGACTGCAGCGCAGCCTGGAAGCGGCGTTCCCCGGCGACTTCCCGGTGGTGACGTCGAGCACCGACGACGGCCGCCTGACGCTGGTCCACACGCGGAGCAATCGCAACCCGGGCGACTTCTTCGTCTTCGACACCCAGGCCAAGAGCGCCGAGCACCTGATCAGCAGCCGCAACTGGTTCGACCCGGACAGGATGGCCGCGGCGCAGCCGGTGTCGTTCAAGGCCCGCGATGGCCTGGTCATCAACGGGTTCCTGACCCTGCCCTCAGCCGGGGGCCGCCACCTGGCGATGGTGGTGATGCCGCACGGCGGCCCGTTCGGGGTCCAGGACGAGTGGGCGTTCGACACCGACAGCCAGCTGCTGGCCGCGGCCGGCTATGCGGTGCTGCGGGTCAATTTCCGCGGTTCCGGCAACTATGGACGTGCGTTCCGGCATGCCGGCGCGCGGCAGTGGGGCGGGCGGATGCAGGATGACGTCACCGACGCTACCCGCTGGGCGATCACCGAGGGCTACGCGGATCCGAAGCGCATCTGCCTGTTCGGCGCGAGCTACGGCGGCTACGCCTCGCTGATGGGCGTCGCGCGCGAACCCGACTTGTATCGCTGCGCCGCGGGCTATGTCGGTGTCTACGACCTGCCGATGATGCACTCGCGTGGCGACATCCAGCAGCGAGGCTCGGGCGAGACGTTCCTCAACGAATGGATCGGACCCAAGGCGGAGCTGGCCGCCGTTTCGCCCAATCGCATGGCGGATCGCATCAGGGTGCCGGTGTTCCTCGCCGCCGGCGGCGCCGACGAGCGCGCGCCGATCGAGCACAGCCGCATGATGGAGCGCGCGCTCTTGGCGGCCGGGGTTCCGGTAGAGACGCTGTATTACCCGACGGAGGGCCACGGGTTCTACGTCGAGTCCAACCGCGTCGCGTTCTACACCCGGCTGCTGGCCTTCCTGAACCGCCACATCGGAGGCAGCGCCGCAACCTCCGGCGTCGCGGGCGCGGACTGAGATGCAGGTCCACGAGGCGACAGATCCAGGCGCAGGCGACGCAGGTCCCCTCGAGCTGACGATCCTCATGCCCTGCCTCGACGAGGCAGAGACCTTGGGCACGTGCATCCGCAAGGCGCAGGCGTTCCTGTCGTCGTCGGGCGTCCAGGGCGAGGTCGTGGTCGCGGACAACGGCAGCCGCGACGGGTCCCGGGACATCGCCATTGCCGAAGGCGCGCGCGTGGTCGACGTCGCGGAGCGGGGCTACGGTGCCGCCCTGACGGCCGGCATCCAGTCTGCCCACGGCCGTTACGTGGTGATGGGCGATGCCGACGACTCCTACGATTTTTCGCGCCTCATGCCTTACCTGGAGGCGCTGCGGAGCGGACATGACCTCGTGATCGGGAACCGCTTCCAGGGCGGGATCGCACCGGGTGCGATGCCGTTCCTGCACCGGTATCTCGGCAACCCGGCGCTGAGCTTCCTCGGGCGGCTGTTCTTCGGCGTGCCCGTGCGCGACTTCCACTGCGGACTGCGTGGATTCCACCGCGACCGCGTCCGCGCGCTGGGACTCGCCACCACCGGCATGGAGTTCGCCAGCGAGATGGTGGTCAAGGCCTCGCTCGCGGGCTATCGCATCGGCGAGGTGCCGACCACGCTGCAGCCCGACGGGCGGTCGCGCCCCCCGCATCTGCGGACCTGGCGCGACGGGTGGCGGCACCTGCGGTTCCTGCTGGTGCACAGCCCGCGCTGGCTGTTCCTGCTGCCCGGTTTCGCGCTGGTCGCGGTGGGTACCGTGGCGATGGCCGTGATCGGCATGCGGACGGTCGAGATCGCGGGCGTTAACCTCGACGTGCACACGCTGTCCTACGCCGGGGCGGCGATCCTGCTCGGCGTGCAGATGGTGCTGTTCTCGTTGCTGACCACGGCGACGGGCATCCGTAACGGCTGGCTGCCCGATGATCGCGCCGCCAGCGGACTGCTGTCCGCGCTGACGCTCGAGCGCTGCCTGCTGGCCGCGGCGCTGCTGTTCCTGGCGGGCCTGGCGATGTCCGTCCATGCGGTCTACCTGTGGGCCGCGCGGGATTTCGGCGGGCTCGATCCGCGTGAAACGCTGCGCTGGGTGACGCCATCGGTCGCGCTGATGGGAGTCGGTGGGGAGATCGCGCTCGCCGCGTTCTTCCTGGAAGCGCTGCGCCTGCCGGACGCGCACAGGTGAACCGCAGCGGCAAGGAGGTCAATGCGCAGTACAACAGCGCGCGGGGGGGCGGCATCACGGATCGCGTGTCGACCCGCATGCGGCGCCGGATGTACGCACACTTCATCGCCGCGGGAGTGGCCGACGACGACCGCATCCTCGATGTCGGCGTGACCAGCGACCGCGACCAGCTGGCATCCAACTACCTGGAGGCATGGCATCCGCGCAAGGACCGGATCACCGCATGCGGCATCGACGACGCCTCGTTCTTGGAGGACCTGTACCCCGGCATGCGGTTCGTCCATGGCGACGGCAAGGCGCTGCCGTTCCCCGCGCAAAGCTTCGACTGGGTGCACGCCAGCGCGGTGCTGGAGCACGTGGGCTCTGCGGCGGAGCAGGCGCGATTCCTGGCCGAACTCCATCGGGTGTGCAGCAAGGGGATCTTCGTCACCACCCCGAACCGCTGGTTCCCGGTCGAGTTCCACACCGTGTTGCCGCTGCTGCACTGGCTGCCGGCAGCGTGGTTCCGGGCGCTGCTGCGCACGCTGGGCCATCACACGCTGGCACGGGAAGACAACCTGAACCTGCTCGGTCGCCGTGAGCTCAATGCGGCGTGTGCACAGGCCGGCCTCAAGGACTGGAAGGTCCAGAGCGTGTCGCTCGGTGGTTGGCCGAGCAACCTGCTGCTGGTGGCGCGCCGGCCTTGAGCGAGACAACGGCCGGCACCGTGGAGCAGGCGTGGCTGTTCGCCTCGCGCGGCGGCGCGGACCGCAGCACCGGATGGCGGGCGCTCGTGGCGGTGCTGTCGACGCTGCTGTTCGTCGCGTTCGTCAGCCAGCTGCCGGTCGCGCTGCTCGCGGACGCCGGCTACGACGACGCGTGGTTCTGGCAGCGCGCGGATCGCATTGCCACGGGCGGCTGGATGGGCGGCTACGACGGGATGACGCTCATCAAGGGCACGGGCTACCCGCTGTTCCTGGCGCTCGCCCATGCGCTCGGCTTGTCCGTGATGACGGCGCAGGCCCTGTTGTACGCGGGTGGGTGCCTGCTGCTGGGCAATGCGGTGCATCGCGCCAGTGGCCGGCCGTGGCTGTCGCTGCTGCTGCTGCTGGTGCTGCAGTGGCATCCGGCGGCGCTGGCCTGGGCGCGGCTCCTGCGGGATGCGATCGGCGCAGCGCAGGTGCTGCTGGTGGTGGCCTGCCTGCTGAACTTCCTCTACGCCACACGCGTCCACAGGCGCGGGCGGCGGTGGGCAGTACTGGCGGGCCTGGTGCTGGCCTGGTCATGGTCGACGCGCGAGGACGGCATCTGGATCGTGCCCGGCCTGATGGTGCTGGTGCTGGTGCCGGTGGTGCAAGCGTGGCGCGACCTTCCGGAACGCCGGCGGTTGGGCATCGGACTCGGTCTTGCCGCGGTCGCCTGCTGCGGCTGGCTGGCGCTGGTGGCGACGGCCAACCTGGCGAAGTACGGGGTGTTCGCCACCGTGGAAACACGCGACACGGCCTACGCCGACGCTCTGTCGGCGCTGCAGCGCGTGCGCGTCGGCGAACCCGTCCCGCATGTGCCCGTCCCACGCGACGTGCGGGGCGCGGTCTACGCGGTCAGCCCGGCGTTCGCCCGGCTGCAGCCGTACTTCGAAGGCCACGGCCTCTCCTGGAGCGCACCGGGGTGTGGCCTGTATCCGCATACCTGCGGTGACTACGCCGGTGGCTGGTTCATGTGGGCCCTGCGCGACGGCGTGGCATCGATCGGCGAGTACGCGTCCGCACCGGGGGCCGACGCTTTTTATCGCCAGG
This sequence comes from Luteimonas sp. ANT-B3E, assembly GCA_001683895.1. Classification (GTDB taxonomy): domain Bacteria; phylum Pseudomonadota; class Gammaproteobacteria; order Xanthomonadales; family Xanthomonadaceae; genus Luteimonas. The sequence goes on from LXQJ01000018.1 coordinate 51,555, forward strand.
TGGCCGACGACGTCGAGGCGGCCTGCGATGCGGGGCAGCTCATCTGCGCGCGATGGGCTGTCCCCGGCATGCCGCCGACAACCGCCGCGCAGTGGGCGACCCTGCCCGACCACCTGCGCAGGGCCCTGTCGATGCTGCTGTGGCAGGGCATCGGTGAGGGACAGACCGAGAGCCACGTCGCCTCGCCGCGGGTGCTCGGGATGTGGGAATTCCTCGGCGGGCCGCGGGTGCCGGATGCTGCCGACACGCTGGGCGACCGCGCCGACGGCGCGCTGGCCGGGATTCCGCGCGAGGCGGAGGCGCGGATGGCGTACCGGTGGATCAAGCACTGGATCGGCCTGGGGTATGCCGCGGTGCTGCCGTGGCTGGCCGCGGCGGGGCTTCTCGCGTTCGGTTGGGCGACGGTCGGCCCGCTACGGCAGCGACGGCTGTCGCCGCTGCTGGTGCTGGCGGCGGCGGCATGGTGCCTCGCTGCCAGCCGCTGGCTGCTGCTCGCGCTGGTGGACATGTCGTCGTTCCCCGCGATCCACGTGCACTACATGCAGCCGGCGTATCCGATGCTGGTGCTCGCAGCTGTGGTGTCCATCGCGCTCGTGGCGCCGGGGACGGCAACCGTCGCTGCGTGCCGTTCGCGGGCACCCACGGCGACGGGATGAGGGAACGGTGGCGGGCTCCCGGGGCGCCATCGCGGGCGTGCCGCTCTTTGCAGTCGGTCGATGGCTGCGCCTACCATCGCGGTTTCGCCTGCCCGGAGAGTCGCGATGTCCTTCCGTCCCCTGCTGCTGCCGCTGTGCCTGCTCGCCGTGCTGTCCGTCCCGTCCGGGGCAGCGGCGCGCGGCTTCGAGGCGCGTGACCTCGTCGGCCTCGACCGCGACGCGTCGCCGGTGCTGTCGCCCGATGGCCGCAAGCTGGTCTTCACCCGGCGGGTGGTGGACGCCGCGCGCGAGTCGGCCAGCACCGGCCTGTGGATCGAGGACCTGGTAGCGCGTGACGCGGCGCCGCCGGTGCGGTTCACGCCGGAAGGCTGGAACGTCAATTCCCCGTCGTTTTCGCCAGACGGCGCCACCGTCTACTTCCTGAGCGCGAAGGGCGGCACCCAGCAGCTGTACGCGATGCCGGTCGCCGGTGGCGCACCCCGGCAGCTGACCGCGTTCGCGACCGACATCGGCACCTACCGCGTGTCACCCGACGGCCGCCGGTTTGCGTTCAGCGCCGACATCCATGACCACTGCGGCGCGGACGCCGCGGATCGATTCGCCTGCAGCAAGGCGCGCGTGGATGCGACGGCTGCGTCCAAGGCCTCCGGCGTGATCTACGACCAGCTGTTCGTGCGTCACTGGGACACGTGGAAGGACGGGCGCACCAGTCGCCTGTTCGTCGCCGGACTGCCGGCCGCGGGCGCCGCGACGGTGACGCAGGCGACCGCGGTCAGCAGCACGCTCGACGGCGATATCCCGGCCAAGCCTTTCGGCGGCGTCGACGACTACACCTGGGCGCCGGACGGAGGCTCGCTGGTCGCCAGCGTCAGGGTCGCCGGGCGTGCGGCGGCCTGGTCCACGAACTTCGATCTGTACCGGCTCGCCGCCGATGGCATCGCCGCCCCGGTCAACCTCACGGCGGACAATCCTGCGTGGGATGCCGGCCCGGTGTTCAGCGCCGACGGTGCCACACTGTTCTACCGCGCAATGCGCCGGCCCGGGTTCGAGGCCGACCGCTACGCGATGGTCGCGATGGATGTCGCCAGCAGCGAGCGCCGCGAGATCGCGCCCGGGTGGGACCGGTCGCCGAGCCGGCTTGCGGTCATCGAGGACGGGGCGGCGCTCCTGGTCACCGCGCAGGATACCGGTGAGTACCCGCTGTTCCGCGTCGATGTCGCCACCGGCGCGGTCACGCGGCTGGTCGGCGACGGCACTGTTTCCGCGTTCGATGTCGCCGGCGACACCATCGCGCTGTCGCGGTCGACCATCCAGACCGGGGACGTGCTCTACACCACGACGCGAGACGCATCCACGCTGCGCGCGATCACACCGACCGCCGCCGAGCGGCTTCCCGGCGTTGCTTTCGGCGAGTACGAGCAGTTCACCTTCCGCGGCGCGCGCAACGCCACCGTCCACGGCTATGTCGTCAAGCCTGTCGACTACATCGAAGGCCGGACATATCCGGTGGCGTTCCTGATCCACGGGGGCCCCCAAGGCAGCTTCGGCAACGGCTGGAGCTACCGCTGGAACCCGCAGACCTATGCCGGGCAGGGCTATGCCGTGGTGATGATCGATTTCCACGGCTCCACCGGCTACGGCCAGGCGTTCACGGATGCGATCAGCGGCGACTGGGGCGGCAAGCCGCTGGAGGACCTGCAGAAGGGCTGGGCTGCGGCGCAGGACAGGTACGCGTTCCTCGACGGCGACCGCGCCTGCGCGCTCGGCGCCAGCTACGGCGGCTACATGGTCAACTGGATCGCCGGCAACTGGTTCGACCGCCGCGGCAACGCCCCGTTCAAGTGCCTCGTCAACCACAACGGCGTCTTCGACACGCGGTCGATGGGCCTGGTGACCGAGGAGCTCTGGTTCACGGAGTGGGAGTTTGGCGGCACGGTGGCCGCGAACCCGCGCGCCTACGAGAAGTTCAATCCCGCACGCCACATCGGGAAATGGACGACACCGACGCTGGTGGTCGCGGGCCAGAACGATTTCCGCGTGCCGGTCGACCAGAGCCTGTCATCGTTCACCGCGCTGCAGCGCCGGGGCATCGAGTCGAAGCTTCTGTACTTCCCCGACGAGAACCACTGGGTGCTCAAGCCGCAGAACAGCCTGCTGTGGCATGACACGGTCAACGCGTGGCTGAAGCAGCACATCGGCCAGTAGCGGCGGCCCGATGGCACCCGTCGGCACTGCGCTGATCACCAACGACGCCGTCGTCCTCGGCGTCCTGGCGACGATCCTGGGCCTGGTGTTCTGGACCTCGTCGCGGCCGTCCGGGGCGTGGCGGCGCTTCTACGGCATCGTGCCGGTGCTGCTGCTGTGCTACCTGTTGCCAGCGCTGCTCAACACCGCCGGCATCATCGACGGCGAGGCGTCCGCGCTGTACCCCATGGCCCGCGACTACCTGCTGCCGAGCGCGCTGGTGCTGCTGTGCCTCGCGATCGACTTCGGTGCGGTGGTGCGGCTGGGTCCGAAGGCGGTGGTGATGTTCCTGACCGGCACGGTTGGGGTCGTGCTCGGCGCGATGGCGGCGTTCTGGTCGATGTCGCTGATCGATCCGCCTACGATGGCCGGCGAGACCTGGCGCGGAATGACGACGGTGGCCGGCAGCTGGATCGGTGGCGGCGCCAACCAGGCCGCGATGCGCGAGGTGTTCGAGGTCGATGCCACGATGTTCGGGCAGTTCGTTGCTGTCGACGTGCTGGTGGCCAACCTGTGGATGGCGGTGCTGCTGTTCATGGCCCCGCGCGCGCAGGCGTTCGACCGCTGGACCCGCGCGGACACCTCGGCGATCAAGGATCTCACCCGGCGCATCGCGTCCTACCAGGCATCCCACGCCCGCATCCCCACGCTTGCCGACCTGATGGTGGTGCTGGCGGTCGGTCTGGGCGCGACCGGGCTGTCGCACGCCCTGGCGGGTCCACTGGTGGCGTGGATCTCCGGCCTGCCGACGTCGTGGCGGCTGCAGGACTACAGCCTGACATCGGGCTTCTTCTGGCTGGTGGTCATCGCGACCACCGTCGGGCTGTTGCTCAGCTTCACGCGTGCGCGCCTGCTGGAAGGCGTCGGGGCGTCCAGGATCGGATCGGCCATGCTGTACGTGCTGGTGGCGACCATCGGCATGCAGATGGATCTTGCCGCACTGCTGGAGCGGCCAGGGCTGTTCGCGCTCGGGCTGATCTGGATCGGCGTGCACGTTGGACTGATGCTGCTGGTGGCAAAGCTGATCCGCGCGCCGCTGTTCTTCCTCGCTGTGGGGTCGCAGGCCAATATCGGCGGTGCGGCGTCGGCCCCCGTCGTCGCGAGCGCCTTCCATCCAGCGCTGGCCCCGGTTGGCGTGTTGCTCGCGGTGATGGGCTATGCGCTGGGGACGTACGCGGCTTGGACCACCGGGCAGCTGCTGCGGTGGATGGCGACCTGATCGGCGCTGTCTGCCGGCGATGTCGCTGGCATGGACGCGCTCGCCGGCTTCCCGGCGCTGCTGGCGGCGGTGCGCGCCGGCCCGGCTAAAGCCAACGTACCTTCTTGAGGTAGCGGTACAGGCCGGCCACCACGGTGGCCACGAGCGCGATCAGCACCGGATACGCATATCGAGACTCCAGCTCCGGCATCGCGACGAAGTTCATGCCGTACCAGCTGGCCACCAGCGTGGGGGCCGCCAGCAGCGCCGCCCAGCCCGCGAGCCGCTTGACCACCTCTCCCTGGGCCAGGGTCACCAGCGACTGGTTGACGCTGAGCGCGGTGCCGAGCATGTCGCGCAGCACGTCGATGGTGCCGTTGATGCGCACCGAATGGTCCAGCACGTCGCGGAAGTACGGCCGCAGCTCGTCGGCGACCAGCCGGCTGCTGATCCGCACCAGCTGCGACAGCACGTCCTGCATCGGCGTGACCGCGACCCGCATGTAGGTCAGCTCGCGCTTGAGGTCGTACAGGCGCATCACGATGCCGCGGTGGAAGGTGTCGGTGAAGATGTCCTTCTCCAGCGTCACCAGCGTTTCCTTGAACGCATCGACGATCGGCAGGTAGTTGTCGACGATGGTATCGAGCACCGCGTACAGCGCGAACGCCGGCCCCTGCGCCTGCAGCGCCGGGTCGCGTTCGACGCGCGCACGGGCATGGGCATAGGACAGCGATGCGCCGTGGCGCACGGTCACCAGGTAGCGCGCGCCTAGGAACGCGTGGGTCTCGCCATACAGGATGCGCCCGTCGACCTCCTGCGCTGTGTTGACCGCGATGAACAGGGAGTCCCCGTAGGTCTCGAGCTTCGGCCGCTGGTGTGCGCTGTGCGCATCCTCCACCGCCAGGTCGTGGAGCTGGAATTCCTCCTGCAGGATCTCCAGCACGTCCTCGCCCGGCTCGTACAGCCCGATCCAGACGAAGCTGCCGTCGTCGACGGCGAGCACGTCGCTGATCTCGGCCAGCGCGACGTCGCGCCGCCCGCCGTCGCGGCCATAGGCGACGCAGTTGATGACACACGCGGGAAGGGTGGGGCGTTCGGTCGCTGACATGCCGGCATCCTGCGGTACCGCCTCCATGCCGGCAAGCCGCTCCGCAACGGCGCCGGCGCCTGTGCCGTCAGCGCGGCTGCAGCCGGATCGCGAAGCCGCCGCCTGGAGCGATCCGCAGCGACAACGCATCGTCGGCGCCGACCTCGCGGTCTTCGATGACGAGATCGTGCTGGTCGTCGCGCCACCCGGCGCGTGGGCCGTCGCGATGGATCCGCGCGATATAGCGCCGTCCCTGGTCCAGGAAGCCCAGCGGCACCGTCACGTCACGCGCGACGCCGTCGCCCACGCCGCCCACGTACCAGTCGTCGCCCGCGCGGTCCCGGCGGGCGATCACGGCGTATTCGCCGACCTCCCCGGCCACGCCGCGTGTGTCCGACCAGTCCACCGGGACGTCCTTGATGAACTGGAATGCGCGCGGCCGTGCCTCGTAGTGCTCGGGCAGGTCGGCCGCCATCTGCAGCGGGCTGTGGATGACGACGTACAGCGCCAGCTGCTTGGCAAGTGTCGTCGCCATCCGCCCGCCGCCGCGGGTGCGCATGTCGAAGATGCCGGGGGTGAAGTCCATCGGTCCGGCCAGCAGACGGGTGTAGGCCAGGGTCGCCTCGTGTCCAGGCGGGTTGCCGGGCTCGCCCCAGGCGTTGTACTCCATCCCCCTGGCGCCTTCCCGGGTCAGCAGGTTGGGATACGTGCGGCGCAGCCCGGTGTCCTTGACCGGCTCGTGCGGATTGACGGTGATGCGCCGCGCCGCCGCGGCGTCGACCACGAGCTGGTGGTGGCGCACCATCGCCTGGCCCTCGTGCCAGGCGTAGCGCAGGCGGCCGCCGGCGCCCAGCACCTTCGCCTGGCCGGCGTCGGCCACGTAGCCGGTCTTGACCGCGCCAACGCCCAGCTGCGCGTAGAGGTCGAGTGCATCGTCGAGCTGGGATTCGTAGTGCGCGGCGTGGCCCGAGGTCTCGTGGTGGCCGACCAGCATTACGCCGCGTGCGCGCGCATACGCGGCGAGCGCGGGGAGGTCGAAGTCGGGGGTGGCCCGGGTGAAGCTGAAGTCCTGGCCGTTGCCGAACCAGTCACCGTCCCAGCCGATGTTCCAGCCCTCGACGAGGACGCCGCCAAAGCCGTGCCCGGCCGCGAAATCGATCATCCGCCGGGTGCGGGCGGTGGTGGCGCCGTGCCGCGGACCGGTGGCCCAGGTCAAGCGGTCGAGGTGCAGCTGCCACCAGATGCCGACGTACTTCATCGGCTTCACCCACGACACGTCGCCGAGCGCGTTGGGGGCGTTGAGGTTGAGGATGAGGCTGGACTCGACGAGGTCGCTGGCATCGTCGCCGACCAGGATCGTGCGCCACGGCGTGTCCATCGGGGCGTCGCGCACGACCTTGGCGCCATCGGTGCCCGGCGTCAGCTGCGCCTTGAGCCGCCGCCCGTCGACGCGCGTCAGGTTCATGCCGGCGTAGTCGACGAGCGCCGCCTCGTGGATGACGAGATGGGTGCCGTCACCGGTGCGCAGCGTGATCGGCGTCTGCGCGTCCCCGACCTCTTCGACCGGCGTGCGGTGGTACAGGTACTCCTCGCGGTTCCATTCGCCGGCGGGGATCCACCACGCGATGGCGGGCGTGGCGACGTTGAACTCCGTCAGCTCCTCGGAGATCCGCAGCGTCGGAAGTGCGTCCTGCCGCGGGAACGCGTAGCGGAAGCCGACGCCGTCGTCGAAGACGCGGAACACGACGTCGAACCGGCGTTTGGGACCGGCGGTTTCCGCCAGCGTGAGGACCAGCTCGTTGTAGCTGTCGCGGACGTATCGCCGTTCACCCCAGGGCTGCTCCCACGTCGCGTCGTGGCTGCGGTACCGCGGCGCCTCGATCGCGAGGTGACGCTCCAGCTTCGGGGCATCGACGAACAGCATTCCCAGCCGGGACGGTGCCAGCAGCGGCAGACCGCGGCGTGCGACGGCGTAGGACGCGCGGCCCTCGCCATCGGTGGTGACGCTGACCTCGAGGCTGCCGTCGGGCGAGGCAACCCGATGCACCGGCGCCGGCATCCGCTCCTGTGCGCCGGCGACCGCCAGCCACGGCGCGAGCAGCAGCGCGGCCAACATGGGTACATGCCGCATCGAACGCTTCCCGGGGTTTGACGGTCCGAGTCTTGCACGACGCCTGGCCAGCCCGCGCCGCATACGTATGCAGGCCGCGCCGGCGCGCGGACGGCGCGGCGAGCGTCAATCGGCTGCCATTGGACCCCGCGGCGCGCGCCTGCCGGCGTGCGGCAGCAGTACCGCCGCCAGCGCCAGCTGCACCGGCAGCAGCAGTGCGATCCAGTGCGCGTTGCGCTGCGGCAGCAGCGGCAGCCACAGCAGGAACATCGACAGCGCCGCGACCGTCGCCACGCACCACAGCGCCGCGGCGAACGCGCGTCCGCCCGGGCGCCCGCGCGCGATTCGCCACGCGCCAGGCAGCAGCAGCAGGCACAGCGGGTTGAACAGCGCCAGGTTGTGGTTGGCCCAGCCGAAGCGGTGCGCGGTACCGAACCACAGGAACAGCATCAGCAGCGAGACCACCGCGCACAGGGTCCACCAGGCCAGCGCCACGGCGGCCATTCGGCGCGGCCGCTTGCGCTGCCACAGCGCAAGCGCGCCGAAGACGAGTCCCGCCGCGAGCCACGGCCACCACGCGAACCGAGCCTCCGCCGGCTCTGGCGCGATTCGGTGCGGCAGCAGCGCCTCGTCGGCGCGCACCAGTGGCCTGCCATCGGCAAGCCGGATCGCCGCCAGGCTGTCGGCCAGGCGCATCGGCACGAACGCATCCTCCCAGCGCGAGTTGGGCACGTCCGCCGACGGACCGAGGCCGACGTCGAAGCCAAGCCACATCCACAGCGCCGGCGACGCCAGGCGCACCGCCTCGCTGCGGTAGGTATTGCCCTGCGAACGCACCTGCATCTGCCGGCGCAGCGCACCGTCCAGTGTGCGGTCGAGCGCGTCGCGCACCCGGGTCGAACAGTTGTCGGTGAAGTAGTCGTACCGGTAGCGGGCATTCTCGGGGCGCGCGTTGAGCGCCAGCTCCGCCGCCAGCGCGCGTGCCTGCGCCGGTGTCAGGTCCAGCCACTGCAGCGACACGCCGCGCCCGACGTCGCGGTAGTACGCGAGGTCATCGACCAGCGGCAGCGCGGCCAGCATGTAATGCATGTCACCCAGGACGAAGCGCAGGAAGAACCCCGGCTCGCCCATGTCGAAGTAGCCGAAGTTGTACGACACCGCACCCGGCGCCGCGGGGTTGTCGACGACGATCGCGTTGTGCCCGAAGCGCTCGAAGAAGATCTCGCCGGGCTGCATGGTCGCGACGGCGATGCGGGGCGCGCCAACCTCGTCGACGGGCTGCGACATCGCCGGGAGCGCAGCGAGCAAGGCCAGCAGGCTCAGCCCAACAGCCAGCAGCACCTGCAGGCCCGGGAGGATCCCGGCGGGGCGCAGCGCAGCACCACACCGGGTCGGCGCACAGGATGCGCATGTCCGCGCCCGCATGCCACGGCAGCCGTCGAGCGACCAGCCGCGCCGCCATGCAGCGGTCATTCGGTGCGGATGCTCATGTGCAGTGAATGCAGCCTGCGCGCATCGGCACGCGCGACGCGGAACCCGAACCGGCCCAGCGCCAGCTCCTCGCCGGCCTCCGGCAGGTGGCCGATGGCGGCGGTGACCAGGCCACCGATGGTGTCGTACTCGTCGTCGTCGAAATCGGCGTTGAAGCGCTCGTTGAAATCGGAGATCGGGGTCAGCGCATCGATCGCGTACTGGCCGTCGGCCTGCGCCGCGATCAGAGCATCGGGATCCTCGGTGTCGTCGTGCTCGTCGTCGATTTCGCCGACGATCTCTTCGAGCACGTCCTCGATCGTCACCAGCCCGGCAACGCCGCCGTACTCGTCGATGACGATCGCCATGTGGTTGCGCGACTGGCGGAACTCGCGCAGCAGCACGTTGAGCTTCTTCGACTCGGGGATCAGCACCGCCGGGCGGATGAGTTCGCGGATCGTGGCCGGGCCGTCGTCGGCGACCACGCCACGCAGCAGGTCCTTCGCCAGCAGGATGCCAAGAATCTCGTCCTTGTCCTCGCCGTGCACCGGGAACCGCGAGTGGCCGGATTCGACGACCTCCTTCATCAGGTCGATGAAGCGGCCATCCGCGGGCAGCGCGATCATCTGCGCCCGCGAGACCATGACGTCGCTGACGCTGAGGTCGGACACTGCGATCGCGCCTTCCATCATGCGCAGCGTGTCGGCGCCGATCAGGCCGTCGGAATGGGCGTCGCGGAGCAGTTCGACGAGGTCGTCGCGGGTTGTGGGATCGCCGGAGATCGCCGAACTGATCTTCTCCAGCCAGGAGCGGCGCTTTTCCGGCGGCTCGCCGGGGCTGCTGTCGTCAGGCCTACTGTCGTCTTCTGCCATCGTCGTCGTGATCTGTGACCCGGGGGAGGGGGCCACCGCGGCAGTCTAGCAATCCACCCCCGGCTGGTCGTGACGCGCGTGGCTTGCCTCCGCGTGCGCTGACGGCGTTGGCTGACGCTTCCGGCAGGCGTCCTCCGGGATCACGAAGGGGCGGGTCCTCCGCGACCGCATGCGCCCCGTCGCGGATGCTGGCCTGGTCGCCCTGCGACCCGCCGCCGACGCCGTCGCGGCGCGATGCGTGATCAAGGAGGATCAACCATGCAGCATGTCCACGCTACTTCGCGCCACCGCCGCCGGCGGCGGTGGGCGCTGCTCCTCGCAGCGGTCCTGGCGGGCAACGCCACCACCGCGGCGGCCGCGGCGCCTGTCGCGGCCGGCAGCGGCGGCCATTATGTCGGTGCCACTGACTACCTGCAGACGGATGCCGGTTTCGAAGCCTGGTTCCACCTGCGCCTGCAGCTGCGGCGCAATTTCGACGCCATCTGCGGCGACACATTCTGCGCAGGTGACTACAGCAACATCGAGGCGCTGCGCTTCCAGTGCTCTGTCCACCGCCTCAGCGGACGCCTGGGCGCCTGCAGCTGGTCGTTCGCCGCCAGCGACGACGCGGTCGACTCCCTTCGCGGACGCATAAGCTCGACGCCGATGGCGTGGTCCTGCCACGTGCCAGGCGTGCGCGGCACGTCGTTCGAGACGCTGCTGGGATCGCTGGCCGGCGACCAGCCCCTTTACGCTGCGCTGCCGGGCCAGCTGCGCACGCTCTACGACGTCGTGGCCGACTGCCTGTAGCGGCGCGTGGTCGCCGTGCCGCGGTGTGGCCAACCACACGGCCATCGGAGCAGGCTCAGACCGGCAGGTAGGGGTCGGCGATGCCCAGTCCGGCGAGGATCTCGCGTTCCAGCCGTTCCATGCATTCGGCCTCGCGGTCGTCGCCGTGGTCCCAGCCCAGCAGGTGCAGGGTGCCGTGCACGGTGAGGTGGGCGTAGTGCGCGGCCAGCGGCTTGCCCTGTTCACGGGCTTCGCTCGCGATCACCGGCGCGCACAGCACCAGGTCGCCAAGCAGCGGCATCCGCACGCCCTCTGGCAGTCGGATGCCCGCGTCGAGCTCGGCGGGGAAGCTGAGCACGTTGGTGGGGACATCGTGGCCGCGGTAGTGACGGTTCAGTGCGAGTCCCTCGTCGGCATCGACCACGCGGATCGCGACGTCGGCCTCGCGAATGCGGCCTTCCAGCGCGGCGTGCACCCAGCGGCGGAAGCTCACCGACGACGGCAGCCCGCGGCGGGGCAGCGCGTAGCCCACGGACACTTCAAGCCGGACCGGTCCCTGCGTCATGCGCCGACTCTACGCCTGTGGCGCGGCGTCGGCCCTGGCATCGCGCGCCTCGTATGCGCCGACGATGCGCGCGACCAGTGGATGGCGCACGACGTCGCGCGCCTCGAAGAACGTAAAGCTGACCCCCTCGACCCCGTGCAGCACGTCGATCCCGTCGCGCAGGCCGGACTTCAGGTGCTTGGGCAGGTCGACCTGGGTGAGGTCGCCGGTGACCACCGCGGTGCTGCCGAAGCCGAGCCGTGTCAGGAACATCTTCATCTGCTCGACGGTGGTGTTCTGCGCCTCGTCGAGGATCACGTAGGCGTCGTTGAGCGTGCGGCCGCGCATATAGGCCAGCGGCGCGATCTCGATGACGTTCTTCTCCAGCAGCTTGAGCACCTTGTCCACGCCCAGCATCTCGTACAGGGCGTCGTACAGCGGGCGGAGATAGGGGTCAACCTTCTGCGACAAGTCACCAGGCAGGAAGCCGAGCTTCTCGCCGGCCTCGACCGCGGGGCGGACCAGGATCAGTCGCTGCACCCGCGACTCGTTGAGCGCCTCGACGGCGCTCGCCACCGCGAGGAAGGTTTTGCCGGTGCCGGCCGGACCGACACCGAAATTGATGTCGTGGGTGGCGATCGCGTGCAGGTACTTCTGCTGGTTCGGACCCCGGCCGCGCACCGTGCCGCGCTTGACGCGTATGGCCACGTCCTGTGGCGCGTAGGTCGCATCGGCGACGCTGGCCGCACTGCCGGCAGCCGCATTGAGCCGGAGGTTGATGGCGTGGGCGTCGAAGACCTCGTCGCCGGCCTCCGCATACAGGCTGCGCAGCAGGCGCTCGGCCTGCGCGACGCCGACCTGTTCCCGGCCGGTGATGCGGAAGACGCTGCCGCGGTTGGCGATTTGCACGTCCATCCGCAGTTCGATCAGGCGCAGGTGGGCGTCGAACGCGCCGGCGAGATTCGCCAGGCGCACGGTGTCGGGCGGGTCGAGCGCGAACTCGGAGATCTCGGATGCGGACATGGTCATGCGGGCCTCTTCGGACGAGGGGTGCTGTGCGGGTGGCCGCCCGGTTGGCCGTGCAACCTCCGGGCCGTGCGCGCAAAGCGCTCGCGGGCGCTGCCGCACGCTGGCATCGGGCCTGGAATCAGTACCGCGTCTGTAGCGCCAGCGGGGCCTCGTCGCCGAGGGTGTCCCCGGCGAGGAACGCGACGTCGCCACCGTTGCCCTGGACGAGTTCGATCAGCTCGTCGACCACGTCATCGGTGACGCCATCGGCGGCGGCGTCATCGCTGATGGTCACGGTGCGGGCCTCGGCGTCGATCACGCCCGGTTGGATATACCCGCGACGCACGTACAGGCGCTCGGTGTTGCCTTCGGTGGCGGCGCGGTAGATGTCCGACAGGTCGGTGAGCAGGCGATTGGCCCCGCGCGCCTGGCCACGCTGGTCCATGTCGGCAGCCTCGGAGGCGTCGCGATGGCTGGCCACCGCCTCCTGGGCATCGGCGACCAGGGCCACGGCGTCGGCCTCGAGGTCGGCGGCATTGGTAACCTCGCCGACGATGTCGTCGGGACGGTCGGAGAGCTGCTGGAACAGGGCCACGTTGCGCGCATCGCCGATCACGACCACCGGCAGGCGGTCGCTGCCGCGCTTGCCCTGGATTTCCTGCAGGCTCTTGTCGATCACGTTGAGGAACTCCTTCAGCAGGTTGTCCTCGCTGGGCGCCTGCGAACGGTCGTGGCCGCTGGTGCTGTAGAGCGAATTGTTCTTGATCGGGAAGCTGTAGCCCTGCAGGTCGGTGTTGCGGTCGAACTCGTGGACCAGGCGGTCGTTGTAGGCCTGGAACAGGCGTCCGTACTCGCGCGAGACGACCACGATGAAGTAGTTCACGGCGTCGAAGAGACCGCGGGTGATGTCGCGGGTGGCGAAATTGTGGTCGATGATCGCGCGCTCCTTGACTTCGAACGGCAGCCGCACGATATCCGCGCCCCCGGCGCCGGCGAACAGCGCCATTCCTTCCAGGTTGTGGCTGTGGTCGTGCGCCTCGACCTGCGCATTGATCGCCTCCATGATCGGCCAGACCTCGCGCTTTTCCATCTGCGACAGCAGCCGCTCCTCGGTCTGCTTGACCAGGTTCTTCAGCGTGATCGGGTCCTGCTTGTTGTCGGGAAAGCTGCGATGGGTGGGCATGAGGATGCTGATGGCAGGATCGTCCTGGCGCGCCTTGAGGTCGGCAAGGGTGGTCTTGAGGCTTTGCATGTTCGCTCCGGATGGAAACGGCGGTGGGAATGCCGGCATCCACATCACGCACATGCGGAAAGTGAGAGGGGTGCCTGCTTTCAGCCCGGCAGTCTGACCTCGCACGCGCCAGCGCGGCGTGACGTACCTATGCGTGGTCCGCGTCGACCCGCATGACGATCCCGCGCAGCGAATTCGGCAGCGCCTCGGTGATCCGCACGTCGACGAACTGGCCGACGAGTCGTTGAGCGCCGGGGAAGTTCACCGCACGCATGTTCTCGGTCTTGCCGGTCAGTTCGCTGGCGTCGCGACGCGATGCGCCCTCGACCAGCACCGACTGTACGCTGCCGACCATGGCCTGCGAGATCGTCGCCGCGTGCGCACTGACGCGCGCCTGCAGCCGCGTCAGGCGGGCATGTTTTTCGTCGTCAGTGATGGTGTCGGGCAGGTCCGCGGCGGGTGTGCCCGGACGGCGCGAGTAGATGAAGGAGAACGACTGGTCGAAGCCGACGTCCTCGATCAGCTGCATGGTGCGCTCGAAGTCCGCGTCGGTTTCCCCAGGGAAGCCGACGATGAAGTCCGACGAGATCGAGATGTCCGGGCGCACGGCGCGCAGCCGGCGAATCTTGTGCTTGAACTCCAGCGCGGTGTAGCCGCGCTTCATCGCCGCCAGGATACGGTCGCTGCCCGCCTGCACTGGCAGATGCAGGTAGTTGGCCAGCTGTGGTACGTCGCGGTAGGCCTCGACCAGCGACTCGCTGAACTCGAGCGGGTGCGAGGTGGTGAAGCGGATGCGGCCGATCCCCTCGATGTCGGCGATGGCGCGGATCAGCAGGCCGAGGTCGGCGATCTCCCCTTCACCGTAGGGCCCACGATAGGCGTTGACGTTCTGGCCGAGCAGGTTCACCTCGCGCACGCCCTGCGCGGCAAGCAGCGCCACTTCCACCAGCACATCCTCGAAAGGCCGGCTGACTTCCTCGCCCCGGGTATAGGGCACCACGCAGAAGCTGCAGTACTTGCTGCAGCCCTCCATGATCGAGACGAAGGCGCTGGCACCGTCGGCGCGCGGTGCGGGCAGGCGATCGAATTTTTCGATCTCCGGAAACGAGATGTCCACCTGGGGCGTCCCTGTCTCGCGCCGCGCGCGGATCAGCTCGGGCAGCCGATGCAGGGTCTGCGGGCCGAACACGAGGTCGACATAGGGGGCGCGGGCAACGATGGCCGCGCCTTCCTGCGACGCCACGCACCCGCCCACGCCGATGATCACCGGGCGGCCGTCGGCCTTGAGCGCCTTCCAGCGCCCCAGCTGGCTGAAGACCTTGTCCTGCGCCTTTTCGCGGATGGAGCAGGTGTTGACCAGCACGACATCGGCCTGGGCGACGTCGTCGGTCAGCTCCAGTCCGTCGCTGGCTGCCAGCACGTCGGCCATCTTGGCCGAGTCGTACGCATTCATCTGACAGCCGTGGGTCTGGATATACAGCTTGCCTCCGGTTGGCGGATGCGCGCCAGGGCGCGCCAGGGCGCGCGGAACGGGGTCGGCAAGTGGGGTGATGGTGGTGGTCATGGCGGCTCGTCAATCGGGAAACGCCCTTGGCCGGCGGTCAGCCCGGGCGCCGGCGGCAGTGTACGCCGGCGTCCGCCCCACCCCGGAACGCCGGAGATGTGGCACGCGACTTCCGGCAGGCGATCGCGGCCGTACCGTCCGGCGCGCCGGGCCCGAGTCGTCCGTTCGGCGATTCCGGTCACGGATCAATGACTTGGCACGGCCCGGGCTTGGGCGCAGACTGCCCGGGCACCAATGGGGGAGTGGGGTGATGCACAGGAGATGGGGCTGGTTGGCGGCGGCGTGCCTGATCGGGGCCGGGCAGGCGCATGCGGGGACGATCTACCGCTGCGACAGCGCCGACGGTGGGCGCGCCTATGTCAGCAAGCGGGTGTCGGGCGCCAAGTGCACCGTCGTCAGCAGTTTCCAGCCGGCCCGGTCGTCGGCCCCACGCGTGCCGGCCTGGGTGCCCCCGGCGGCGTCCGCCGGGTCGGGCGGCGCGGTCGGTGGCGATGACGCTGTGCCGGCATCGATGCACGCCAATCCGCCGGCCACCTTCATGGGCGGACAGGGCGGCACTGCCGCGCCGCAGCCGGCGGCAGCGCCAGCGCCACCGGCGGCGCCCACGGGCGCGCCGCGCCGCGTACAGGGCCAGGTCTATTCCTATGTCCAGGATGGCGTCCGCCACTACACCAGCCGGCCACCGCAGGGCGGCGCGCGCGCCACCGCGGTCCGCACCATCAAGTACAGCTTCCTCGAGACCTGCTACGCCTGCGGCGCCGCGCCACAGGTCAACTTCGGCACCCTGCGGCTCAACACCACGGCATTCGATACCGAGGTCAAAGCCGCGGCCCGCGAGTTCGGCGTCGACGAGGCGGTCATCCGGGCGATCATGCACGCCGAGTCCGCCTACAACCCCAATGCGCTGTCGCGCGTCGGCGCCCAGGGGCTCATGCAGCTGATGCCGGCCACTGCCAGGCGCTTCGGCGTCACCAACGCGTTCGACCCTCAGCAGAACATCCGTGGCGGGGTGCAGTACCTCGCATGGCTGCTGAAGCGCTTCAACGGCAACCTGACGCTTGCCGCCGCCGGCTACAACGCCGGCGAGGGCGCCGTGGACCGCCACAAGGGGGTGCCGCCGTATTCCGAGACGCGCCGTTACGTCGAGCGCGTGGCCGTGCTCGCCGAGCGCTACCGCGGGCAGGTCGCGGCCAACTGACGCGGCCGTTCCGCCATCTCCGGGCGGTGCGACACATTGTCGGGGGATTCAGCCTTCCGCTACACTCCACGGTCTTTCGAGGGGTGGTCCGCGCCAGCAAGCGCGCAGCCGCCCGGCAGCCAATTGATCAGCGACCGAACGATTCGCGGAGTGTCGGATGGGTAATGAAGGTGTACTGGATCCGGCCAGCGAGGGCGGCACGGTCGATCTCGGTCGTCGGCGCTTCCTGACGGCGACAACCGCCGTGGTCGGAGCAGGCGGCGCGGCCATCGCGGCGATCCCGTTCATCAGGTCGTGGTTCCCAAGCGCGGAGGCGCAGCTGGCCGGTGCCCCGGTCACCGCCGACATCAGCGCGCTGCTGGAAGGCCAGCGCCTGGTGCTGGAATGGCGCGGCCAACCGATCTGGGTAGTCAAGCGCTCGGCCGCGATCCTCGAGGCGCTGCCGACGCTCGATGCGCAGCTCAGCGACCCGCAGTCCGACAACCTCGACCAGCAGCCGGCCTACATCCGCGCTGCGAATCCCGAGCTGCGCTCGCTGAAGCCGGAGATATCGGTCCTGGTGGGCCTTTGCACGCATCTGGGATGCTCGCCGGAGATGGTGGCCGAGATCCGGCCGGCGCCGTTCGACGCCAACTGGAAGGGCGGTTACTTCTGCCCCTGCCACAAATCCAGGTTTGACATGGCCGGGCGCGTGTACTCGGGCGTGCCGGCACCGACCAACCTGATCGTGCCGCCCCATTATTTCGCCGACGACAACACCATCGTCATCGGCGTCGACCCCTCGGGAGCCGCGTAGGCCATGGCGAACGTCATCACGCGCACCGCGGCGAATACGGCCAACACCGTCGTCGACTGGGTCAACGAGCGCGCCCCCGGCCTGGCGCCGATGTACCGGAAGCACATGTCCGAGTACTACGCGCCCAAGAACTTCAACATCTTCTATATCTTCGGCGTGCTGTCGATCGTGGTGCTGGTCAACCAGATCCTGACCGGCATCTTCCTGACGATGCACTACAAGCCCAGCGCGGCCGAGGCGTTTTCGTCGGTCGAGTACATCATGCGCGACGTGCAGTACGGCTGGCTGATCCGCTACATGCACAGCACCGGGGCGTCGCTGTTCTTCGTCGCGGTGTACCTGCACATGTTCCGCGGGCTGATGTACGGCAGCTACCAGAAGCCGCGCGAGCTGGTGTGGATCCTGGGCATGCTGATCTACCTTGTGCTGATGGCCGAGGCGTTCCTGGGCTATGTGCTGCCATGGGGCCAGATGTCGTTCTGGGGCGCCAAGGTGATCATCTCGCTGTTCGGCGCGTTCCCGGTGATCGGCAACGGGCTGACCGAGTGGATCATGGGTGACTACCTGCCCGGCGACGCCACCCTCAACCGGTTCTTCGCGCTGCACGTGATCGCGCTGCCGCTGGTGCTGCTGTTGCTGGTGGTGCTGCATATCGGCGCGCTGCACGAGGTGGGGTCCAACAACCCCGACGGCGTCGAGATCAAGAAGGGCCCCAAGGGCAACCGCTGGGACGCGAACAAGCCGGCCGACGGCATCCCGTTCCACCCTTACTACACGGTCAAGGACACTTTCTACATCGGCTGCTTCCTGATCCTCGCCGCGTTCATTATTTTCTTCACCCCGGCGTTGGGCGGCTGGTTTCTCGAGCACGACAACTTCACCGAGGCCAACCGCCTGGTCACGCCGTCGCACATCAAGCCGGTCTGGTATTACACGCCGTACTACGCGATGTTGCGCGTCGTACCCGACAAGCTGTTCGGCGTGCTGGTGATGTTCGGCGCGATCGCGATCCTGTTCGCGGTGCCGTGGCTGGACCGCGCCAAGGTGCGCTCCTACCGCTATCGCGGCCTGATGTCGAAGGTGCTGCTGGGCCTGTTCGCGATCACGTTCGTGTGGCTGGGCAAGATCGGCGCCGGCACCGGTACCGATCCGGTCGAGACCATCATCGGCCGCGTGCTGACCTTCTTCTACTTCGCCTTCTTCATCACCATGCCGCTGTGGACGAAGATCGACAGCACCAAACCCGTGCCGGAGCGGGTGACGACGCATGACTAAGCAACCGACCTTCCGCGCGGTGCGCACGCTGCGCGCCGCCTTCGTCGCATGCGCGCTGGTGCTGTCGTCCGCGGCGGGTGCCGCCGAGAGCGGACCGGTCGAGCAGGCGGGCACCGACCTCGGCAACCGCGCCTCGCTTCAGCGTGGCGCGCAGCTGTACATGAACTACTGCTCGGGCTGCCACTCGCTGAAGTACATGCGCTATTCGCGCATGGCCGAGGACCTCGGGCTGACCGAGGACGAGGTGATGAACAACCTCAACTTCACCGGCGCGGCGTTCGGCGAACAGGTCCAGGTGTCGATGGACAGGGCCGGTGCGGACCAGTGGTTCGGCAAGCTGCCGCCCGACCTCAGCGTCGTGTCGCGCGTGCGCGGGAGCGACTGGATCTACAGCTACCTCAAGGGCTTCTACCTCGACGAGTCCCGCCCGCTGGGCTGGAACAACACCGTCTATCCCAACGCCTCGATGCCCAACCCGCTGTGGGAGATGCAGGGGCAGCTGCGCGCCGTGATGGGCGAGGTGGACCCAGCGACCGGCGAGCCCGCGATCGAGCGGCTGGTGCTGCACGTCGACGGCAGCCAGAACGCGCAGCAGTTCGATCAGACCGCGCGCGACATCACCGCATTCCTCGAGTACGTCGGCGAGCCGGCGGCCCTGAAGCGCCAGAGCATGGGCGTCTGGGTCATCCTGTTCCTGACGTTCTTCACGTTCCTGGCCTGGTTGATGAAGCAGGAGTACTGGAAGGACGTCCACTGACGCGGCGGAGGGCAGGCACGTCGTCGGGCGCTCACGGGCGCCCGGGTCGACGCCTGCCGCTGCTGCGGATGTTGTGCGAAGGGGGATCGAGGCGACCGTCTGCGAGGGGCAGTACCGGCGTCGATGCGGCCGGCAGACCCCGGCGGCGGGAGTGGTTCGATGATGTCTGCGAGTCCGCGTATGCGTAACGCTCTGACCCTGTTCTCGTCCGTCGACGACGTGCTTTGCCACCGTGCAAGGCTGGTGCTGGCGGCCAAGGGCGTGACCTACGACCTGATCCCGGTCGACCCGCAGAACCCGCCCGAGGACCTGATCGACCTCAACCCTTACCACTCGGTGCCGACGCTGGTCGAGCGCGAGCTGGTGCTGTACGCGGCCAGCGTGGTCAGCGAGTACCTGGACGAACGCTACCCGCACCCCCCGTTGATGCCGGTCGACCCGCTGTCGCGCGCGCGCCTGCGGCTGGCGATGCTGCGCATCGAGCACGACTGGGTGCCGCAGGTGCAGGCGATCCAGTTCGGTGGCAAGCAGCAGGCGGAAGCCGGCCGCAAGCGGCTGCGCGAGTTGCTGACGGCCGCGGTGCCGCTGTTCAAGGCCAGCAAGTTCTTCCTCAACCCGGAGATGAGCCTCGCCGACTGCGCGATGGCGCCGATCATCTGGCGGCTGCCGTCGATGGGCATCGCGCTGCCCAAGGACGGCAAGGCGATCGAGGACTACGGCAACCGCATCTTCCGCAACCCGGGCTTCGCGCGCAGCCTCACGTCGCAGGAAAAGAACCTGCGCGAGATGCCGGCCTGAGCCGGCTCGTGCCACGCAGCGCCGACTGCGCGGCGCCAGGCGGCTGCCGCCGTGGCTGAGCCCCGCATGCCCGCGATGACCAGCCACCGCCCGTACCTGTTGCGTGCGCTGTACGAATGGATCGCCGACAACGGCATGACGCCACATGTGCTCGTCGACGCCACGATGGCCGGCGTGCAGGTGCCGGCGCATGTCGTCAAGGACGGGCGGGTGGTGCTCAACATCGCCGACCGCGCGGTGGCCAAGCTGGAGATGGACAATGCCGGCGTGCGCTTCACCGCCCGCTTCGGCGGCGTCAGCCAGACGGTACGCGTGCCGATCGCCGCGGTGCTGGCGATCTATGCGCGCGAAACCGGGCAGGGCATGGCGCTGCCGGACGACATCGGCGGTCCCGCGCCCGATGACGATCCGGACGGCGTCGACAGCGAGGGCGAGGGGGAGGGCGAGGGCGAAGGCGAGGCCGGAAGCGCTGACGGCGCCGGGCCGCCCGCGAAGCGCGGCGCGCACCTGCGCGTGGTGAAGTAACCGTGCGCAGCCTGGCAGCCGTTAAGGGATGAGGCCGGCCCCGTCACGCGGCGGTGGGCCGCTGAAGGACACCAGCTGGCCGTCACGCAGGACCAACCGACCGATGTGGCGTTCGATGCCGTCTGCGGAATACTCGAAGCGGAAGCTGCGCTCCAAGCCGAGCCTGCCGTCTTCGCGTCGCCGGATGCGGAACCCGGTGCCGTGGACGGTCTGGTCGAGCAGCTGCACTCCAGAGGCGCGGCAGGCCTGGCGCCCAACGGACGTGGCGCGCTCGGCCGCAGCGCGCGCGGCACTCCACCACGCGAACAGCGCGGCACCGGCGATCATGGAGAGCAGGAGGGTCGGCATCCCGCCACTCTGGCCGGCACTCCGGCACTCCGCAAGCCTTGCCACCGCCTTCACCTTCGGCTGGTCAGCGTACGCGCGATGAAACTCGTCTTCCCCGGTGGTGAGCATCCGCAGGTCCTGCTGGGGCAAGGCCTCAACCGCGTCGGTTCGGCGCCCGATGCCAGCATCCACATCGACAGCCCGGGCGTGCTGCCCCGTCACTGCGACCTGCATGTCACGTCGCACGGGGTGATGCTCCAGGTCCCGGCCGGAACGATGGTGCGGGTCAACGACCGCGAGGTCGACGGCCTGATCGCCCTGCGCCCGGGCGACCTTGTCAGCTTCGACAAGGTGCAGGCCCGGCTGGCGTCGCTCGACGCTCCGGTCCCGCAAGCGCATGTGGCCGCGCCGCTCTCCGCGCCCGCCAATGACCAGCTGGCTGCCACGACCGTGCGCGCGGTGCTGCCACGCTACGTGCTGCGCGGCGTCTCGCACGCGGGTTTCGGGCGCACATTCCCGCTGTCGTCCCCGACCATCCTGGGGCGTGCGCCCGACTGCGGCATCAGGCTCGACCACCCCGGGCTGTCGCGGCACCACGCCAGGCTGACGCCCACCGATGAGGGACTGCTGGTCGAGGACCTCGGTTCGACCAACGGATGGTTGCTCAACGACCAGCGGACCGACCGGGCAATGGTCGCCCACGGCGACGAGCTCGGTTTCGACCAGCTGCGCTTTCGTGTCGTTGCGCCTGGCCGCGGGGCGGTGCAGGTGAAGGCCAGCCGTCGTGCCTCCGCCGCAGCGGCAGGAGCCGCGTCCGCGGCATCGCCATCCGCGGCCTGGTGGTGGGCTGGCGGAGCCGCCGCCGCCGCGCTGGTCGCAGGAGCCTGGTTCTTCAGCTAGCGCGGACGTGCGCGGTTGGCCGGGAGGGCGGCAGGTCGCCACTGGCCGACGTCGTGCGGCTTCAGGGCGCGGGACCGAGCTTGAGCGACAGGTCGATCGCGCGCAGGTGCTTGGTCAATCCGCCGATCGAAATGCAGTCGACGCCGTCTTCGGCGATCTCGCGCAGTCCGGCGAGGTCGACGCCGCCCGAGACTTCCAGCGGGACGCGCGGGCCCGGGGCGGCGCGCGCCAGCGCGACCGCCTGCCGGCGCAGCGCTGCAGGGAAATCGTCGATCAGGATGCGGTCGCAGCCGGCGCCCAGCGCCTCCGCCAGCTCCCCCAGGTCCTCGACTTCCACGATCAGCGGCAGCGTCGGCTGCGCCAGGCGCGCCGCGGCGATCGCGGCGGTCACGGAGCCCGCGACGCGGACATGGTTCTCCTTGAGCATCACCGCGTCGTACAGGCCCAGCCGATGGTTGCTGCCGCCACCGACCGCGACCGCGTATTTCTGCGCGACGCGCAGTCCGGGCAGCGTCTTGCGGGTGTCGAGGATCCGCGCGCCGGTGCCCGCGACCGCGGCGACATGCGCGGCCACGGTGGTCGCGGTGCCGCACAGCGTCTGCAGGAAGTTCAGCGACGCGCGCTCCGCGCCCAGCAGGGCATGCGTCCTGCCGCGGAGCGTCGCCAGCACCGTGCCGGCCTCCACATCGTCGCCCTCCCTGACGCGCCAGTCGATCTCGACGCGTGCATCCAGCGCGCGGTGGCACGCGTCGAACCATGGCCGCCCGCAGACCACGGCGTGCTCCTTGCACAGCAGGTAGGCGGTCTCCGGTGCGTCCGGCAGCAGCGCGGCGGTGACGTCGCCTGGGCCGATGTCCTCGGCCAGCGCGCGCGCGACGTCCCTCGCAACGACATCCTCCGCCGGTGCGGTGACCACCAGCCGCGTTGCGGTCATGCCCTGGAGAAGTCGCCCAGGCCCGACACGGGGATGCCTTCCTCGACCAGCAGCACCGGGATGCCGTCGTCGATGCGGTAGATCGTGCGGCGGTCGTCGGTGATCAACGCTTCGTCGACCGTCTCGGCCTGCGGCGAATCGTCGACGCGGCGGACCGTACCCGCCGCCACCGCGCGGTTGAGCGCATCGAGTCCCGCGCGGTCGAGCAGCCCCAGCGGCTGGCGGCTGGCCGGGCAGACCAGGATGTCGAGCAGCTTGCGGTCCACGGCGTTACCTCGCGACACGGGCCGCTAGAATACGTCTTTGCCACCGGGAACGGCCATGACCGCCACTCCGAACGCCGCGCGCATCGGCATCGTGATGGGTTCGCGATCCGACTGGGCGACGATGCAGCCGGCGTCGCAGATGCTAGACGCGCTCGGCGTGGTGCACGAGGTGCGCGTGGTATCCGCGCATCGCACGCCGGATGTGCTGTTCGAGTACGCGGCAACCGCTGCATCGCGAGGGCTGCGCGCGATCATCGCCGGCGCCGGCGGCGCGGCGCACCTGCCGGGAATGCTGGCCGCCAAGACCGCGGTGCCCGTGTTGGGCGTGCCGGTACGGTCGAAGGCCCTGGCGGGCATGGATTCGCTGCTGTCGATCGTGCAGATGCCCGCGGGCGTCCCGGTGGCGACGTTCGCCATCGGGCCCGCCGGTGCGACCAACGCCGCGCTGTTCGCCGCCGCGATGCTGGCGGCGCATGACGGCGCGTTGGCGACGGCGCTGGCCGGGTTCCGCCTTCGGCAGACGCAGGACGTCGCGCGCAACGACGACCCGCGCCTGTGACCCGGGTGCTGCCGGCCAGCGCGGCCGACGGGCGACACGTCGTGGGCATCCTGGGTGGCGGGCAGCTGGCCCGGATGCTGGCGCTGGCAGGCGCGCCGCTGGGCCTGCGGTTCATGGTGATGGACACCGCGGACGACGCCTGCGCCGGGCAGTGCGCACCGTTGCTGGTCGGCGATTTCCGCGACCATGCTGCGCTGGCCGACTTCGGCGGGCGCATCGACGTCGCCACGTTCGACTTCGAGAACGTGCCGGCGGAGTCCGCACGCTGGCTCGCCGAGCGCGGACCGGTGTTCCCGAATCCGGGAGCGCTGGCGATCGCGCAGGACCGCATGGCGGAGAAGTCGCTGTTCGTGGAGCTGGGGATCGCGGTGCCGCCGTTCGCGGACGTGCCGACGCGCGCCGCGCTCGATGACGCGGTGGCCGCCATCGGCATGCCCTGCATCCTCAAGACGCGTCGTCTTGGCTACGACGGCAAAGGCCAGCACCGCATCCGCGAGCGTGCGGACGTGGACGCCGCATGGGACGCGCTGGGCGCGCAGGCGGGCACGGTCGGCCTGATCCTGGAGACGTTCGTCGCCTTCGAGCGCGAGTTCAGTGTGGTCGCGGTGCGCGGCCACGACGGCGAGTTCCATGCCTGGCCGCTGACGGAGAACTGGCACGTCGACGGCGTGCTGTCGCTCAGCCTCGCCCCGGCGCAGGTCGATCCGCGGACGGCCGCCGCTGCGGTGGCGCATGCGCACGCACTGGCGGAGCGGCTGGATTACGTCGGGGTATTCGCGCTCGAGCTGTTCTGCCACGACGGCCAGCTGCTGGCCAACGAGCTCGCCCCGCGGGTCCACAACTCCGGGCACTGGACGATCGAAGGCGCCGAGACCTCGCAGTTCGAAAACCACCTGCGCGCGGTACTGGGGCTGCCGCTCGGCGCCACCGCGTCGATCGGCCATGCCTGCATGCTCAACTGGATCGGAGCCCTGCCGTCGCCGGCATCGCTGCTATCCACGGCAGGCGCGCACTGGCACGACTATGGCAAATCGCCGCGCGACGGGCGCAAGGTCGGGCATGCGACGCTGCGCGCGGATTCCGCCGCGGCGCTCGCCGCGATGCTGCACCAGGCTGGACTGGCCCTCGACCGCGGCGACCAGGTCGCGCCGGCGCTGGCAAGGCTGTCGGCCGGGGAGTGACGCGTCAACCGGGTGCCGGCTGCGGCGCCGGCCCCGGAGACCTCAATGCCCGGCGCCCGACCACCTCGCGGCGACGCCGCGCCAGTCAACAAGCTGCCAGAACGCATCAAGCGGCAGCACCGGCATGCCGCAGCCGTCCACGAGCCCGTCGTCGGTGCGTGCAGGACGGGCGTATGCCAGCAGCGGCCTGTCGTCACCGGTGACGGGCGTTGCCCCAGGCGACGTCGCCACGATGCCTAGACCACCCTCGCGGCGGCGCACCAGCCACGTCCAGCCTCGCCCTGCGGCATCGTCGACGACTGCGTCGAAACGCGCGCGCAGCGCGGTGGGACCGCCGTAGCGCTGCTCGATCGCAGCCAGTACCGCGCCAGACGGCGCATTGCCAACGCTCACTGCGGGCGCCGCCAGGCTTTGCAGGTAAAAGGCGATGTTCCAGGCCTGTGCCGCGTGGTGGAAGCGGGCGCCCTGCGCCGTGCGCAGCAGGTCTTCGAGCGCTGGTGTTGCATCAGGGTCGGGCAGCAGCGCCTCCAGCGCCGCGAGGTGCGCGACATATCGTGCCCAGATCTGGTCGACGGCGTCGGCGGACAGGTGCGGCTCCAGCGCGGTGCGGTCGAAGGGCGGCGGTGGGCGCTCGAAGGGCATGCGGTCTCGCTGGGGATGGGATGTCGCGCGCGGGCGCGGGACCGACGGCCACGATGCCTGCACGGCTGCCCTTACAATGCCCGATTGTAATCCCACGCCCGCCGCGTCCATTCGCCGACGCTGCACTGCAGGAGTCACGCCATGGTCATCCTCGAGCGCATCCAGGCCGAGATTGAAGCCCACCCGATCGTGCTGTTCAT
Source organism: Luteimonas sp. ANT-B3E (assembly GCA_001683895.1). GTDB lineage: Bacteria > Pseudomonadota > Gammaproteobacteria > Xanthomonadales > Xanthomonadaceae > Luteimonas. Next base: position 76,665 of record LXQJ01000018.1, read on the forward strand.
GAAGGGCACGCCGCAGTTCCCGATGTGCGGCTTTTCCAGCCGCACGGTGCAGGCCCTGCGCACGGCCGGGGCGGATCCGGCGGCGCTGCACACGGTCAACGTGCTCGAGGAGCCCGAAGTGCGCGCCAACCTTCCTCGCTACTCCAACTGGCCGACTTTCCCGCAGCTGTTCATCCACGGCGAGCTGATCGGGGGCTGTGACATCGCGCTGGAGCTGTTCGAGTCCGGCGAGCTCGCCCGCATGATCGCGGAGACGCAGAAGGCGTGATCGGCGGCGCGCCCGCTGCGCGCCCGGATGACGTCGGCCGCGATGCCGCCGCGAGGCCGCTGGCGGGACGCGTGGTGCTGGTCACCGGCGCCGGTGGTGGCCTCGGTCGTGTCGCCAGCCTGGCCTGCGCATGCGCGGGCGCGACGGTCGTGCTGCTCGGCCGGCGCGTGCCGAAGCTCAACCGCGTCTATGACGCGATTGCCGCGCTGGCCGGCGAGGGCGTCGGCGGCGCCGTCAACTATCCGCTGGACCTGGCAGGGGCGACGCCGCAGGACCTTGCCGACCTCGCGACGCGCATCGAGGCGCAGCTGGGCCGGCTGGACGGCATCCTCCACTGTGCCGCCGACTTCACCGCGCTGACGCCGCTGGCGCAGACCGACCCGCTGGCGTTCGCACGATCGGTCCACGTCAACCTCGGCGCGCGCGCATGGCTGACGCAGGCGTGCCTGCCGCTGCTGGCGCGGGCGCCACGGGCGAGCGTGGTGTTCGTTGTCGACGACGCGCCCGAGTCCGTTGCCTATCGCGGTGGCTATGGCGTGGCGCAGGCAGCGCAGGTGGCGCTGGTGGAGATGCTGAAGGCCGAGATGGCGTCGTCGCCGGTGGCGCTGACGCTGTTCCGGCCTGGTCCGATGCGCACGCCGCTGCGCGCCAAGGCCTACGTCGAGTCCGACCCGGGCCGCGCCCGGGACCCCGCGGAGCACGCGGACGCCTGTGTGGCGCTGCTTGCCGGGGCCGCGGCGGCGAGCGACGCGACCCCCGCATGACGATCGCCTCGGCCGCGCTGCTGCTGTTCCTGATCCTCGACCCACTGGGCAACATCCCGGTGTTCCTCAGCATGCTGCGCACGCTGCCGCCAAGGCGCCAGCGCATCGTGCTGGCGCGCGAACTGCTGATCGCGCTCGGCGTGCTGATGCTGTTCCTGTGGAGCGGCAAGTACGCGCTGGAGCTGATGCACCTGCGGCAGGAGTCGGTCGCCATCGCTGGCGGCATCGTGCTGTTCCTGATCGGCATCCGGATGATCTTTCCGCCCCCGGAAGGCCTGATGGGAGAGTTGCCCGACGGCGAGCCCTTCATCGTACCGATGGCGATCCCGCTGGTGGCCGGACCTTCCGGCATGGCGGCGGTGATGCTGATGGGCAGCAACGAACCCGATCGCCTCTGGGAGTGGAGCCTCGCGCTGATGCTGGCGTGGGCGGCAACGGCGGTGATCCTGTTCTCCGCGACGTCGCTGTACCGCCTGCTCGGCATCCGCGCGCTGACCGCGGTGGAGCGGCTCATGGGCATGCTGCTGGTCGCGATCTCGGTGCAGATGTTCCTGGACGGGCTGACGGGCTACCTGGCCAACCCTCCTGCCTGACAGGGGTGTGCCCCGAATCAAGGGTTTGCCGGTTCAATCTCAAGTCATTGATTCGACTCGGCACCGGGCGCGCAGCGGTCCTCACGCAACCGTCATTTCATTGTCATACGCCGCGGCTACCGTGTTAATCTGATGTTAACCGGATGTGACCGCTTTCGCGGTTCCGCCCGGCCGGGGATCACCCGCATCGCCTTTTCCTGTCGCGCACCGCGCGCCACCGTTCACCTGTCAGAGGCATTGCCCAATGAACCACCGTCACCGCATCCGAGTGTCCAAGCTGTCGCTCGGCTTGATCGTCGCGCTTGCCGCGGCGCCCGCATTCGCGCAGCAGACCTCCGCTGGTGTCGCGGGCCAGATCCTCGGCGCCAACGGGCAGCCGGTCCCCAATGCCGAAGTGACGATCGTGCACACCGAGTCGGGCACGGTCAGCCGGGTCACGTCGGATGCCAACGGTCGATACACCGCGCGCGGCCTGCGCGTCGGTGGGCCCTACACGATCACGGCCAATGCCGCCGGTGCGGGCAGCAGCAGCCAAGATGCCATCTTTTTGAATCTCAACGCCGTCAACACGGTCGACGTCGCATTGCGCAATGATGTCACCACGCTCGGTACCGTGCAGGTCATCGGGGTCGGCGGTGGGTCGGAGATTTTCAGCGCCAGCAAGATGGGCACAGGCTCCAGCGTCACCCGAGAGCAAATCGAGGCGCTGCCGTCGATCGCGCGCGATATCCAGGACTACATCCGTCTCGACCCGCGCATCGCCCAGACCAGCAAGGGCCGCGGCGAGATCTCCGCCGGTGGCCAGAACTCGCGCTTCAACTCGATCCGCATCGACGGCGTGTCGGCATCCGATACCTTCGGCCTTGAGTCCAACAACTCCCCGACCTTCCGCCAGCCGGTGTCGATCGACGCGATCGAGGAGATCAGCATTGAGCTGGCCGACTACGACGTCGGCATCAGCGGCGCCACCGGCGCGGTGGTCAACGCCGTGACCAAGTCGGGCACCAACGAATTCAGCGGCTCCGCCTACTACTTCTTCCGCGACAACAACTTCGTGCGCGGCAACGACAACCCGGGTGGCGTGTATGGCCCGTTCGACGGCGGCGACTTCACCGGCTTCAACGACGAAGAAACCTATGGCATCACATTCGGTGGTCCGCTGATCAGGGATCGGCTGTTCTTCTTCGCCAACTACGAAAAGTTCGTCCGCTCCGCGCCTGGCACAACGGTGTCGCTGCAGGCGTCGAGAATCACCGATCCGCAGATCGCTGAGGTGCAGCGGATCGCACGCGATGTCTACGGCTTCGACGCGGGCACCCAGAACGCGCCTGAAGACCTGAAGACGGAGATCGAGGAGTACGCGGTCAAGATCGACTGGAACATCAGCGACACGCAGCGTGCGTCCTTCCGCTACAGCAACCTCGAGCAGTCCGACGTTTTCCTGTACGGCTTCGGCAACAACAGTCGTTCGCTGAGCACCAACTGGAGCATCACCGACAAGACCGTCGAGAGCTATGTGGCACAGCTCTTCAGCGACTGGAGCGACAACTTCTCGACCGAGTTCAAGGTCTCGTACCGAGAGTACGCGTCGGTGCGCAACCCGTTCTCGCGCCTGCCGGGGATCAGCGTCGCGTTCGGGACGCCGCTTGCCAACGGCACGCCGGTGTTGCCGTTCCTGAATTTCGGCACCGACACCTTCAGCCATGTCAATGTGCTGGAGACCGACACCACCAACGCCTATGCCGCGGGTACCTATTACGCCGGTGACCATGAGATCAAGTTCGGCTTGGACTACGAGGACAATGCGGTCTACAACGTCTTCGGCCAGAACCTGTTTGGCAGCTACAGCTTCGCCAGCACCGCCGACTTCGCGGCCGGACGCTACTGGACGTATTCGTCGAATGCGCCGCGTCCGGGCCTCCCTGTCGACAGTATCGCGGCGGACTATAGCCAGGCGAACCTGGGTATCTTCGTCCAGGATCGCTGGGCGATCACCAGCAACCTGAGCCTGATGTTCGGCATCCGCGCCGACCGCATCACCCTGGACTCGGCACCCGAGTTCAATGCGCTCACCGCGGCCGTCTATGGCGTCGACAATTCCCAGACCCCGGACGGCAACACGCTGGTGCAGCCGCGCTTCGGCTTCAACTACACCTTCGACAGCGATCGCCAGACCCAAGTGCGAGGCGGCGTGGGCCTGTTCCAGGGCGCTGCGGCCAACGTGTGGATCGGCAACTCGTTCGCCAACACCGGTTTCAACGTCGTGAACTACGGCTCGCCGGGCTTCGGCAACTTGACGCAGGCGCAGCGCGACGCGATCCGGGCCCAGTTCCCGTTCACACCGGATCCGGACAACCAGCCGCAGCCGGCCGCGAACCGCCAGATGGCCGTCAACCTCATCGAGCCCGACTTCGAGCAGCCATCGGTGTGGAAGGCCAACCTCGCGTTCGATCACGAGCTGCCGTGGTACGGCATCGTCGGTTCGGCCGAGCTGCTGCTCACCCAGGTCAACAAGGGCCTGTACTACGAGCGGCTCGACCTCGGTACGCCCACCGGCTTCGCGCAGGACGGCCGCCCGGTGTACTACGCCAATCGCCTCACCAACTCCGGCGTCCGCGCCAACCAGAACCGCGAGCTCAACGCGCTGCGCGCCGCCGGGCAGCTGCCTGCCGGCTTCGCGAACGTAAGCGGCTGGGCCAATGACGGTGTGATCGTGCTGCGCAACACCGACAAGGGCGAGACCCAGCAACTGACGCTGAGCCTGCAGAAGCCGACGCAGGAGAACTGGTCGTGGCTCGCGGCTTACACCCGCACCGTGGCCAACGAGGTCAACCCGCTGACCAGCTCGCGCGCGATCAGCAACTGGAACGCCAACATCTCGTTCGATCCCAATGAGGAAGTGTCGTCGCGCTCCAATTACGAGATCCGCGACCGTTTCACCGGCGCGCTCACCTGGCGCAAGGCGTTCTTCGGCGACAACAACACCAGCGTCTCGGTCTTCTACGAGGGCCGTTCGGGCAAGCCGTACAGCTGGGGCTTCCGCAATGATGCCAACGGCGACGGCTATACGAATGACCTCTTCTACGTGCCGAAGGGACCGGGTGACGTGGCGTTTTCCGGCGTTCGCGCCCCCACCGGGGGGGCGTTTACCACGACGCCCGCCCAGATGGAAGCCGCGTTCTTCACCTGGTTGAACCAGAACCCGGACCTGGCGCGCTTTGCCGGGCAGGTGGCGCCGCGCAACGTCGGCACCTCGAAGTTCGTGAATACCTTCGACGTCAGCATCAAGCAGGAGCTGCCGGGCTTTTTCGCCGGCAACAAGGCCGAGATCTCGTTCGACATCCTCAACTTCGGCAACCTGCTCAACAAGGATTGGGGGCAGACGTACGAGGTCGGGTTCCCGCTCAACCGCGGCGTCGCGCTGGCCACCGGTACCGATTCCCAGGGTCGATACATCTATAACTTCGATCCCGCGCTCGTGACTCCCGAAGGCCTCTACGACAACCAGGACCAGACCAAGGGCATCTCGCGCTGGCAGCTGCAGGTCGGACTCCGCTACAAGTTCTGATCCCGCGCGTTGCGCAGCATGAAAACGGCCGGGGAGACCCGGCCGTTGTCGTTTGCGCGGGCAGTTGCGCTACAGTCGCCGGCCGTCAACGAAAGCACCGCTCCATGACCAGTGCCGCCACGCCGTCGCGCGCCCTTCCGACCGTCAATGCATCGATCTATCCGAAGGGCGGGCTGGACATCCTGTCGCGCGATGAGGTGGCCCGGCTCAAGGACGCCTCCAGCGGCGGCATGCATGACCTGCTGCGGCGCTGCGCGCTGGCGGTGCTGACCAGCGGCAGCACGTCCGACGACCCGCGCGCGGCGCAGGAGCTGTATCCGGGGTTCGACATCCAGGTGCTGCAGCAGGACCGCGGGCTGCGGATCGACCTGATCGACGCGCCGGCGATGGCGTTCGTCGACGGTACGATCATCCGCGGCGTCGCCGAGCTGCTGTTTGCGGTGGTCCGCGACCTGGCCTACACCGCGATCGAGCTCGGCCCGGAGTACGCGCACGACCTCGAGAGCTCCGCCGGTCTGACCAATGCGGTCTTCGGACTGCTGCGCAATGCGCGCATCCTGCAGCCGCAGGATCCGAACCTCGTTGTGTGCTGGGGCGGGCACTCCATCAACCGCGACGAGTACGAGTACACCAAGCTGGTGGGCTACGAGCTGGGGCTGCGCGGACTCGACATCTGCACCGGCTGCGGCCCGGGCGCGATGAAGGGCCCGATGAAGGGCGCGACCATCGCGCACGCCAAGCAGCGCCGCCGCCGCACGCGCTACATCGGGCTCACCGAGCCCGGCATCATCGCCGCCGAGTCGCCAAACCCGATCGTCAACCACCTGGTGATCCTGCCGGACATCGAAAAGCGCCTTGAGGCCTTCGTGCGCGTCGGCCACGGCATCATCGTGTTCCCCGGCGGCGTCGGCACCGCCGAGGAGATCCTCTACCTGCTGGGCATCCTGCTGCGCGAGGAGAACGCGGCGCTGCCGTTCCCGCTGGTGCTGACCGGGCCGGTGGCGTCGTCGGCGTACTTCGAGCAGATCGATCGCTTCATCCGCCTGACCCTGGGCGAGGCGGCGACGCAGCGCTACGAGATCATCGTCGGCGACCCCGAAACCGTCGCGCAGCGCATGGCCGCAGGTGTGCGCTGCGTGCGCGAGCACCGCATCGCGCACAAGGATTCGTTCTTCTTCAACTGGGCGCTGACGGTGCCGCTGGCGTTCCAGCAGCCGTTCGTGCCCACCCACGAGGCGATGGCGGCGCTTGACCTGCACCACGGCCGCAAGCCGCACGAGCTGGCGGCCGACCTGCGGCGGGCGTTCTCCGGCATCGTCGCCGGCAACGTCAAGGAGGACGGCATGCGCCGGATCGAGGCCCACGGCCCGTTCCAGATCCACGGCGACAGTGACATGATGCAGGCGCTGGACGCGCTGCTGCGCGCCTTCGTGGAGCAGCGGCGGATGAAGATCGCCGGGGAATACCGGCCGTGCTACGAGGTCATGGCTTGACCAGCGCCGGCCACGTGCACGGGGTCTGACCAGCCGGAACCGGGAATTGCTGGCCTTGGCGGCCGCTCCGATGCATCGGCCCGTACTCCCGGAGCTCTCGGCAGCCCGACGGATGCGATGTCCCTGCCCGCTACCGGGCAGCGGCGCCTGTGCACCCATTGCGACCGTTCATCCGTCGCGGCATTGCATCCCCGCGCGGCCCCGCTAGTCTCTGCCGAGGCCGATCAATCGGGTAGGGGACATGCGGGCACATCGGGAATTGTCAGGGTTCAGCATGGTGGAGTTGATGATCACGATCGCGATCGTGGCCATCCTTGCCGCCATCGCGTTCCCGAGTTTCGAAGGCTCACTGCGCTCGAACCGTATCGCAACGGCCTCGAACGAACTCAATGGTGGACTCGCGCTGGCGCGCTCGGAGGCGCTGCGCAATCCCGGGGGTGCGTTCATCTGTTCGTCCATCAACGGCACGGCCTGTGGAGGCGACTGGAACGACGGCTGGATTGTCTGGGCAGACATCAACGGCGACGGCAACCTGACCGCCGCCGACCGTGTACTCCGCTACGTCCAGACGAATGATCGCCTGACCGTGACCGCCACGGCCGCGGCGCCCGCGAGTGCCACAGAGATCCGCTTCGACCGTCGCGGTCGGCTGCGCGACGGTGTTGCCCGCACCATCACCATGCGGCCCGCGTCATGTCCATCTGGCGTCGAGCTGAAACGCGACTTCAGTGTCATGCCAACAGGCCAGGTGACTATCCTGAGGAGTGCGTGCGCGTGACCAGGATCCGCATTGGCAAGATCCGGCGCCGCGCGAAGGGCGAGTCGGGTTTCAGCATGATCGAGGTATTGATCGCGCTTGTCGTTCTGGCGTTGGGCCTGCTCGGCTTCGCGCTGCTGCAGACGATGAATCTCCGCTACACCCAGAGCGCGAACCAGCGCACGCAGGCGACCAACCTTGCCTACGACCTCATCGACCAGATGCGCGCCAACAGCCTGGCGGCGGCCCAGTACCAGGCAGCCACGTTTCTGCCCAACACGCAAACCGGCAAAGACTGCCCGCGGCCCGTGGGCACTACGACGTATGTGGAGAACACGGACCGCTGGAAGTGCCAGGTCGCCGAATCGCTGGGGCCACAGTCGAGTGCGAACGTGACCTACGCCAATCGCGAAGTAACCGTGGTGATCACGTGGAGCGAACGCCTTGCTAATGTTTCGGATCAGAACACGAGTTTTACAGTGAGGACCCGGCTATGAGCTCCCGATTCCGCGGACGTCGCGGCGTTGCCGGCCTGTCGCTGATCGAGATCATGATCGCGCTGGCCATCGGCAGCCTGCTGATCCTGGGGCTGGTGCAGGTGTTCGCCGCGTCGCGGACCGCTTACCAGCTGTCGGAGGGGATGAGCCGCTCCCAGGAGAACGCGCGCTTCGCGATGGAGTACCTGCAGCGCGATATCCGCATGGCGGGGCACTATGGCTGCGTCAACGACCAGTCGCACCTGCAGACGCCAGGTGCGCTGAATGCAACCTACTTCGGAGGCGCCACTGGCGCGACGATCGGGCGTGACTTCCCGGTCGGGATCCGTGGGTACGACGCCACCGGCACCGCCCCGGGCGCCACCCTTAACCTGGCGGCGCCGGCTGCAGGCTGGACGCCGGCACTTCCTGCGGCGATCGCGGCGCTTGCTCCGATCGCGGGCAGTGATGTGTTGGAGCTCCGCTTTCTGGCGAGCCAAGGCACTCCCGTCACCAACATCACCAATCCCACCGCTACGACGACGATCATTTCGGTCGGTACTGATCCTCTGCGCTGGGCGCCGTTGACGAGCGAGGGCGTGGCTAGCCCGACGATGTTCGGCATCGCGGACTGCAGCTACGTGGACGTGTTCCCGGCCTCTGGCGTGAACGCGGCAGCGGGCACGGTGAACGTAAATGGGTTGATCAACCGCTACACCCCGCAGCCGTCGGGTCAGACGATGCTGTATCGCGCGGAGTCGCTCGTTTACTTCCTGCGCCGCAAGCCCGCGCCGAGCAACCAGGTCGCGCTCTATCGCGCCAGGTCCAACAACGCCGGCACCTACCCTGCCGCCAACGTCGAGGAAATGGTCGAAGGCATCGAGAACATGCAGTTCCTGTTCGGGCTCGACCGCGAGCCGAGCCTGGCGACAAAGCCGCCTACCGGCTTTATCGACGTCCACCGACCAGCGTCCCACGGCTTGTTCACGGGTGCGGACGCCGTTGTCAACTGGCGGCGAACCGGCCTCGTCCAGGTCGGCCTGCTTGCCGCGAGCCCGAACCCGGCCGCCGCCGGTCAGCCGCTCGCCGACAATCGGCGTCGGGCGCTGGGTGTGATCTATGAGCCGCCGACCACTGGCGACACCAACTACCGCGCCAGCTACCAGTCCACGGTCGCGCTGCGCAACCGTCTGTATGGCAACTGAGGTCCAACCCGGAATGCACAAGCACATGGCCATCCGAGGCGGCACGCAGCGCAGGCAGCAGGGCGCGGTACTCTACATCGCCCTCATCATGCTGGTGTTGCTGGCCATGCTCGGCATCATCGGCATGCAGGTGGCGAGCATGCAGGAGCGCATGTCATCCAACTACCTGGCGGTGAATCTGGCCTTCCAGAATGCCGAGGGTGAGGCGAGGAATGCCGAATGCGTGCTGGAGGACATCGTCAACAGAACGACCACCCCCGGCTGCAACCCAGCGCTGGTCGGTGCTGTCAGCCAGATCTGTGATGACGGGTACGACGCCGGCGCATGGGCTGCAGACCTGGGGCTCGCCAGCCTGAGGGCCGTCAACGTGAGGCTGATCGGCCCCTGCATCTCCGGCAATGCGCCGCTGGACATGGGCGCACCGGTGAACGAAGACCCGAACCCGATCTACCAGGTCACCAGCTACAAGACCGATCGCGACCCCAACCCGTCGGCGGCCTCGGCCATCGACACCATTTTCCGACCCTGAGGAGCCAGCCATGGCATCCCGTCGCATCAAGCTGCTAGCAGGCGCCACGACCATCGTCGTCGGCGCTGGCGCCTATTTCCTTTACTCCGTCATGGCGGTGCAGGGACAGGGAACGCTGGCGCAGGCGCCGCTCAACGTGCAGGTGCAAACACCACCTGCATTCATCATGGCAGTGGACGACTCGGGCTCGATGACGTTCGAAGTGTCGTTTGCCGCAGATGAGCAGGCCTATTGGGGCAACACCACTGCGTGCCTCAACGGCCAGGTGACCTGCCTGAATGGATTCTTCAACGACGACGGAACGGTCCGTACGTCAGGTTTGAGGTCCTACTACCACCTGATCCAGAACGGGATCCGGCTGGACAAGAACGGCAATGGCGCTGTGGACACTGGTGGCAACGGTTATCGGCTTGGAATACCCCCACTCGATCTTTTCGGGTTCGCACGCTCACCTGATTACAACGGCCAGTATTTCGACCCCGAAGTGACGTACACACCGTGGCAGTTTGCGGACGCCACTTTCTGGCCCAATGCGCCCATCACTGCAGCGCGTTCTGATCCCCGGCTGAATGGGTCTGCGGGTGTCAGGGGTCCCAACCCCGTAGTGGCCTACGACTTCACATCGACGGAAGCGAGGACGGACGATTACTTTGCGTTCCGCATGCAGCCCGGGATGCGCCTTCCCGGAGGTACCGAGTATTTCATCAGGAGCGCACGGCACGGTGCCGGTTGTGGTGGCCTAGGCATCACCGACGCCACTCGGAACGCATGGGTGACGATCGGCGCGGGTGGGCACCTCGTTACGACCCAAGGCAACATCACCACGAATCCGGATCGCGGTGGTGGTTGCGAAGTCCATATCAAGTATTTCCCGGCAGTCGTCTACCTGCGCGAGGTCTCACCGCCCGTGCCCGGATTCGACCTCGCCCAGCGTGTCCTCGTTCCGAATGCGGGCGGTCCAGGCGTAGCGCTGTTCAAGTACGAGCTGAGGCCGGAAAACTTTACAACCGGGTATGCCGAGGTGATCCAGAATTTTGCCAACTGGTACACGTATTACGGCAATCGCAACCGTGCAATGGTCACGTCGATGACCCAGGCCGTGCAGCCGATCAACAATATGCGGATTGGTTACTTCGCGATCAACAAGCGCACTGGCACCAACCCCGGCATGGCAAGCGGCAATGTCCTCATGCGCGACATGGCGCAGCCGTCCCAGAAAGTGAGCCTGTACGACAATCTGTTCACTTTGCCAGCAGATGGCGGGACGCCAAACCGCAGCGCCACGGTCTACATGGGCGACCAGTTCAAGCGTACCGACGCCGCGGCGCCTGTGCGCCTCGTATGCCAGAAAAACGCAGGCATGCTCTTCACCGACGGCTACACCAACGAAGGCGGGAGCAACGGCAATGTGTATCGCAACTTCGGAGACACCGACAGCGCCTTGCCGCCTCCCCTCGGCGGAAACCCCAACGGCAACACGATCGCGGATATCGCCTATTCGTTCTATGCGAACAATCTGGTCCCGACGCTGACGCCCGCAGGACGGGTTCCGGTGCCGCAGGAGTGCGTTCTGCCGGATGGCACGATCGACCCCAACGCTGACCTGCGACTGGACTGCCAGCGCAATCTGCACATGAACTTCTACGGGGTCACGCTCGGCACGCCGGGCCTCATCCACGGCGTGAACGCGGCGGCAACTGCTGATCCCTATACGACGTTCCCGAACTGGAGCGTCACCGGGACGACCAATCTCAACCCCCGCAACGTCGATGATATGTGGCACGCCGCGATCAACACGCGTGGTGAGTACATCAATGCAAAGCGCCCGACCGATGTGACGTCCGCGATGCGGCGAATCCTCGCACTGGTGTCGGCAGGTGCGTCCCCCTCGGGTAGCATCGCCCTGACCGGGGCGCGCGTGGGCACGGGCTCGTTGGCCGTCGTTCCGTTCTACGAAGCGCGCAACAACGGCACCGACTGGTACAGCACGCTCACCGCGCAGACAGTCAGCGTCGCGCCGGGGACGGGCGTCGTCACCTTCCCCACGGCGTGGGAGGCCACCACGAGGTTTCCGACCGGCCCGCGTGCAGGCATCTGGTACGGACGCGGCAACGTGGCGCCCGCGCTGTTTACAGCCGCCAACATCAGCAACCTGGGCAACCTATGCAACAACACGCAGCCGGGGATGTCGCTGTGCACGGGCCCCCAGATCGCCGCACTCGGCGGCACCCCTGCGTTGACGCTCGACCAGGCGCTCGACTACCTCAAGGGCGATCAATCGCTCGAGGTGGAGCGCACTCCCGCGGGCAAGCTGCGTTTCCGCACGACCGTGCTTGGGGATATCGTCAACTCGACGCCCGTAGTCAGCGCGCCGACGGATGACTTTGGCTACCGCGGACTCCCCGCGCCCTATGGTGCCCTATACAACACCTACCTGACGACGACCAAGGCGACGCGGCGTCCGATGGTGTTTGCAGGTGCCAACGACGGCATGCTGCACGGCTTTGACGGGCGGACAGGCCCAGAGGGTGGGCGTGAGCGCTTTGCCTTCATCCCGCAGAGTGTCATGGGGCACATGGGCAATCTGCTGTTCCCCTATCAGGCGGCGGATGCCGGTGACCAGAAGTTCAAGCACCGCTATTACGTCGATGGCCCGGTCGCGGTGTCGGATGCATACGACGGCACGGCGTGGAAGACGGTGCTCGTGGGCTCCACAGGCGCGGGCGCGCGGGGCGTTTTCGGGCTCGACGTATCGGGCGTGTCCGGCCTCAATGGCAGCTTCGCCGCGGCTGACAGGCTCTGGGAGATCAGCGACCTCAACACTTCTCTTGCCGCGGACGTTCGCAACAACATCGGCCATGTCCTGGGTCGGTCGGTTGTCGTGCCGGTGAAGACCGGGTCCGCCACGGGGCCGGTCACCTGGCGGGCCATCTTCGGCAACGGATACAACAGCCAGTCGGGCAAGGCCGTCCTGTACATGGTGGACATCGGGACGGGTGCCCCACAGGTCCGGATGCTGGAAGCGCGCGAAGCGGCTGCGCCGGTAGCGGGTTCAAATGGGCTCGGCAACATCGTAGTCGTCGACCGTTGGGGTGCGGCAGCGGACAACTCGCTGACAGCGCGCACGCGCGACGGTTTCGCGGATACCGTGTACGCCGCAGACCAGAAGGGGGCGATCTGGAAGTTCGATCTGCGCGATGCGACACCCGTCAACACCCTGCCTACGGTCGCCAACCAGACCATACCGGTGTTCACTACCCAGACGTACACGAGCGGTCCCGAAACCGGTACGCGTCAGCCGATCATTGGCGGATTGACCGCTGCGCAGGGGCCCGGTGGCGGGGTCCTCGTGTACTTCGGCACTGGCAGCTTCTCGTTCGAGGGGGATCCGACCGACAACTCGCAGCAGTCGCTGTACGCCGTCCTCGACACGTCCAACGGCAATCCGACCACAACGGTTGCGCGCTCGGATCTGCTGCAGCAGACGGTCGGCACCACGACCGGCGGTACGCGATCCACCAGCTCGAACGTGGCGACGGTGCTGCGGTTGGGCTGGTACCTGGACCTGCCGCTCGGCGAGCGGTTCGTGGGGTATCCGCGCGTCGAGAGTGGCCTGCTCTTCATGCCAACCTACGCGCCGACCAGCGTGACTGCGTGCAGCACGGCCGGAGTCAACTGGCTGTACGGTCTCAACGCACTGAGCGGTGCGGCGGGTCTCTCGAATATCCGCTTCGACTCGCCGACGGGAACATCCCCGGGAGCGGGCGCGGGCGCCATTTCGCTGAACACGCAGGGGACGGCGCCGGTGAAAGAGGTGGCCGTGCTGACGACGCCGCGGCCCCAGCCACTGGGCACGGGTGCAACGCCGGCGCAAATCGCCGACGCGCTTGCCGCGCAGTGCTCCATGGTGATCCAGGTTGCAGGCGCACCTACGATGTACCTGCCAAGGCCCTGCGGCCGGCAGTCGTGGCGTCAAATCCAATGACAAGGACTTACCCGTGACCTCGACACTGCAGACCAGGCTCGACATCTTCCCGCAGCGCCGGTTGCGGCGTGCACGGCACAGCGGTTTCACTCTGATCGAACTGATCGTCGTGATTGCGATCGTGGCGATCCTAGTGGCCATCGCACTCCCGAGCTACCAGGATTCGGTCAGGAAGTCGAAGCGCGGGCAGGCGAAGGCGGATCTGACCGAGCTCGCCCAGCGCGCGGAGCGGTTTCATACGGTCAACAACACATATGTGGGGTTCTGGGCCAATGTTCCCTTGGCCGAGCAGGTGTCGCCGCGGACGCCAGGTTCCACTCCGGCATACGCCATCGATGTGGGCCCTGTGGACCCTACTGCGACTACATACACGCTGACGGCCACTCCCCAGGGTGGACAGCTCGCCGATACGCGCTGTCTGGCGCTGAGCATCAACCAGCTTGGCACCAAGGACAAAACCGGCAGCGGCACGGTCGCAGACTGCTGGTGATCCATCCGGTCACTGCATCACCCATGAAAAAGCCGCGCATGACCGCGGCTTTTTCGTCTCTGGCGCCCGAAGTTGGACTCGAACCAACGACCCCCTGATTAACAGTCAAGTGCTCTAACCAGCTGAGCTATTCGGGCGAGGCTCGCCATTCTAGGCCCTCGAGCGGTCGGGTCAAGTCTCTTCCGATTCGGCGGGCGACCAGCCAGCTTCAGTCTTGGCTGACCAGCGGGCAAGCGGTGCCTGGCGCGGGACGCTCGCTGCGCACCCTTCCAAGGCGGTTGACGACAACAGTGCCGGTGAGGGTCCCGCGCGCGCAGAGATGGACCGACAGGTTGCTGTGCGCGCTGCGCCCATCTTCCTGGAACCGGAGGAAAGGTCGGGTAGAGGCGAGCCGTACAGCCCCCGGATGGGTTGTCGGATCCGTGCTCCGCAGCAGGTCTTCGATCGAGTCCGGGATGCGGTCCTTGTCGTCGTCCAGGAACACCAGCCAGCCTGCGCTCCAGTCCCCGTCCTCCGCGCACGTCACCGGCGTCGCGCGCGGGCAGACCACGACCTGCGACCGCCGCATGATGGCGGTGCCCCGGGCCATCGCCATGTCGGTCGACAGCAGGTGCAGGGTGGTGGACACGCGCTGGCGTTCGAGTGCCTGCGACATCGCGGGGAGGGCGAGGGTGGTGGTGACGGCGACGATCGCGAGGGCGGCGGTGGCCTCGACGAGTGAGAATCCGTTGATGCGTGAGGGCATGTCCTGCCTCCGTGCTGGACGACGCACAGGCTAGGCCGCTGCGGATGGGCACAGGCATCGGGGTGGATGGCTTCGCCGGGTAGGAAAAGGCGCGGCGCGCCCCATGGTTTGTCGTCGGGGGACCCCATCCACCTGGGGAGGACCCCATCCACCTGGTCCGGGACTGGACATGCGCCGCCGGGGCCTCACCCACGGCTGCTCCACCACCAGCCGCCTAGACTCGCGTGCAGACCCACGGACTTCGCCTATGACCGCCACGACCGCCCCCGCCGGCTTCCGCCTCGTCGCCCCGTTCTCGCCCGCCGGCGACCAGCCGCAGGCGATCACCCGACTGATTGAGGGCTTCGAGTCCGGGCTCGCGCACCAGACGCTGCTCGGGGTCACCGGCTCGGGCAAGACCTACACCATCGCCAACGTCATCCAGTCGGTGCAGAAGCCGACGCTGGTGATGGCGCCCAACAAGACGTTGGCGGCGCAGCTGTACGGCGAGTTCAAGGCGTTCTTCCCCGACAACGCGGTGGAGTACTTCGTCAGCTACTACGACTACTACCAGCCCGAGGCCTACGTGCCGTCGTCGGACACGTTCATCGAGAAGGACAGCTCGGTCAACGAGCACATCGAGCAGATGCGGCTGTCGGCGACCAAGGCGCTGCTGGAGCGGCGCGACGCGATCATCGTGTGTACGGTCTCTGCGATCTACGGCCTCGGCGACCCGAACGAGTACCTGAAGATGGTGCTGCAGATGGTGCGTGGCGAGCGCATCGACCAGCGCGAGCTGATCCGCCGCCTGACCGAGATGCAGTACAGCCGCAACGATACCGAGCTGCGCCGCGCGACCTACCGCGTGCGCGGCGAGGTGGTGGACGTGCATCCGGCCGAGTCCGACGCCGAGGCGCTGCGCATCGAGCTGTTCGACGGCGAGATCGAGAAGCTGACGCTGTTCGACCCGCTGACCGGCGAGACCCTGCGCACGCTGCAGCGCTACACCATCTACCCGAAGTCGCACTACGTGACCACGCGGCGCACGGTGCTCGACGCGGTCAGTGCGATCAAGGAGGAGCTGCCGGCGCGGCTGGAGAACTTCTACGCGCACAACAAGCTGCTGGAAGCGCAGCGGCTGCAGCAGCGCACGCAGTTCGACCTCGAGATGATGGCCGAGGTCGGCTACTGCAACGGCATCGAGAACTACTCGCGGCACCTCACGGGTCGCATGCCCGGCGAGGCGCCGCCGTGCCTGTTCGACTACCTGCCGCCGGACGCGCTGCTGGTGGTCGACGAGTCGCATGTCACCGTGCCGCAGATCGGCGGCATGTACCGCGGCGACCGCGCGCGCAAGGAGACGCTGGTGGAGTTTGGGTTCCGGCTGCCGTCGGCGCTCGACAACCGGCCGCTGCAGTTCGAAGAGTGGGAGGGGCGGTCGCCGCGGACGATCTTCGTGTCCGCGACGCCCGGCAAGTACGAGCTGGACAAGTCGGAAGGGCAGATCGTCGAGCTCGTGGTGCGGCCGACCGGGCTGATTGACCCGATGGTGGAGATCCGCCCGGTGGCGACGCAGGTCGACGACGTGCTGGGCGAGATCACCGAACGCGTGGCGATGGGCGACCGCGTGCTGATCACCACGCTGACCAAGCGCATGTCGGAGAACCTCACCGAATACCTGACCGAACACGATGTCCGCGTGCGCTACCTGCACTCCGACATCGACACCGTGGAGCGCGTCGAGATCCTGCGCGACCTGCGTCTCGGCCGCTTCGACGTGCTGGTCGGCATCAACCTGCTGCGCGAGGGCCTGGACATGCCGGAGGTGTCGCTGGTGGCGATCCTCGACGCCGACAAGGAGGGCTTCCTGCGCTCGGCCGGATCGCTGATCCAGACCATCGGCCGCGCGGCGCGGAACCTGCGCGGGAAGGCGATCCTTTACGCCGACAAGACCACGCGGTCGATGCAGCTGGCGCTGGACGAAACCGACCGTCGCCGTGCCAAGCAGGTGGAATACAACCTGGAGCACGGCATCGTGCCGAAGTCGGTCAGCAAGCCGATCATCGACATCATGGAAGGCGCGCGCGCCGACCCCGACGAGGAGCGCAAGGGGCGCGGCAAGGGCCGAGGCAAGACCCAGCGCGTTGCCGAGGGCGTCAAGGACTACGCCGCGATGGGGCCGACGCAGGCTGCGGCGGAGCTCAGGACGCTGGAGCAGAAGATGTTCCAGCACGCGCGCGACCTGGAGTTCGAGGACGCCGCACGCGTGCGCGACCAGATCCGTCGCCTGAAGGATGCGCAGCTGGCCGCTTAGCGCTGCGCGCGCTTCAGCAGCCGTGACAGGCCCGTGACCGGCCCGTCACCGGTGCGATGCAATCGTGGCGGCCCTTCAACGACGGAGCGGCGCCATGGGCCTGTTCGACTTCATGAAGAACGCCGGCGCGAAGATCCTCGGCAAGGACCGCGACGACACACCGGAATCGACGAAGCCGCTGAGCGCACACCTGCGCGACCACGGCATCGACCCGGTCGGCATCCAGTTCCGGTTCCATGGCGATACCGTGGTCATGGAAGGCACGGTGCCCGACCAGGACACGCGCGAGAAGGCGGTGTTGATCGTGGGCAATGTCGAAGGCATCGCGCGGGTCGACGACAGGTTGCGTGTGGAACCACGTAAAGCGCCTGCCCAGATTCCGCCGAAACCCTTGTCCGGCGCCGCGGACGCGTCCGCGACCACCTCGCATGCATCACCCGGCTCGGGTGACGGCGGTGCCTGGACGTCCAAGACGCACACGGTCGCGTCGGGCGACACGCTGTCGGGCATCGCCAAACAGCATTACGGCGACGCCAGGCTGTATCCGCGGATCTTCGAAGCCAACAAGCCGATGCTCAAGGACCCCGACCAGATCTATCCGGGGCAGGTGCTTCGGATCCCGCCGCAGGGTTGATCCGCGCAGTTGCCGGCACCGGGGCGAGCGGCTAGACTTCGCGTCCCCATTGGGGCGGTTAGCTCAGCGGTAGAGCACTACCTTGACATGGTAGGGGTCACAGGTTCGAACCCTGTACCGCCCACCAGTTCGCGGTCCGGCATGTCGATTCGCACCGGAGCGCACGCGCCACACCATGCCCCGCTGAGCGGGGCCTTTTTTTGGTTCTTCTCCCAAGTGAGGGAGTGGCGCACGGCCGACCCGGTTAATTTGTGGTTGTC
>LXQJ01000019.1 GCA_001683895.1 Luteimonas sp. ANT-B3E
CCGGGACGACGCCTACTTCTTCCTGAAGATCCGGGCCGCCTTCCCCGGACTTGGGTGAAGAACCTTTTTTATGCGCGTGGGCCTGCTTTCGACGCCCGGATGGCGCGGAGCCGGGCGTGCTCTCTGCGATGATCGGCCCACCGTACGCTCGAGGTCCTGCCATGCGCCGCGACCAGCACGACGATGCCGTCGTGCGCCTGGTGCCACTGGTCCGCGGTGACGCGCGCCTCTACCGGGCGATGTACACCGACGCGCAGGTGATGCGCCACGTCGGAGCCCCGCTTTCGGCCGCCGCGGCGGACATGGCGTTCGAGATCGTCTGCCAACAGATCGCAGCGCACCCGCCGCGCGCCTGGTACTGGCGCATCCATCGCGCCTCTGCCGGCGAGGGCGCCGCTGCCGTTGGCCTGGCGGCGGTGGTGGCGGATGCGGGCGCTGACCGCGGCCACGCAGGTGGGGCGGAGCTGGGCGTGCTGTTGGCGGCATCCACCCACGGCGAAGGCCTGGCGACCGCCGCAATTGTTCGCGTGGCGGCGGTCGTCTTCGCACACACGGCCGTGCAACGACTGTGGACGCGGCACGCCGCGGACCACGACGCGGCGGCCGGACTGATGCGCACGCTGGCCTTCCGGCCGGAAGGCCAGGACGACTCGGAGTGTCGGTGGAGTCTGGAGCGGGCGTCATGGGCTCAGGTTCCCGATATCGGCTCGCGAGGCGGGTCCACGGCCGCTAGACTCGCGCCACGACCGGAGAGGGCGTGATGGCGGGACGGGGGACGCTGGCGTGCGTGGGCACGGGGATGATGCTGGGCGCGCATCTGTCACCGCGGGCGCGATCGACCATCGCGGCGGCGGACGTCGTCTTCGTCGCCGTCTCGGATCCGCTGGTCGAGCTCTGGCTGCAGGGCATGCACGCCGACGCCCGCAGCCTGCAGCCCTACTACACCGAGGGCAGGTCGCGCCACGAGACCTATCGCCGGATGGTCGAGGCGCTGCTGGCGGAAGTGCGCGCGGGGAGGACCGTGTGTGCCGCGTTCTACGGCCATCCGGGTGTGTTCGCGGGCGTCGCACATGCGGCCATCGCGCAGGCGCGCGCGGAGGGCCACACCGCATCGATGGAGCCCGGCATCTCGGCCGAAGACTGTCTGTACGCGGATCTCGGGATCGACCCCGGGGCACTCGGCTGCCAGCACTACGAGGCCAGCCAGTTCATGTTCTACCGCCGACGCAGCGATCCTTCCGCCTACCTGGTGCTGTGGCAGGTCGGGGTGGCCGGCGATCGCAGCGCGGCACGTTCCGCGACAGGGCCGGGACACCGCCGCCTGCTGCTCGGGCGGCTGCTGGAGGACTACCCGCCTGGGCACTGCATCACCCTTTATGAAGCTGCTACGCTCCCGATCACGGCCGCGCGCATGGAGGAGATGCCGCTGTCGGATCTTGTCGACGCCGATCTGCGCCCGCAGACCACCCTGGTGATCCCGCCGGCGGTGGCACTGCAGCCCGACCTGGAGATGCTCGACCGGATCGCCCGTCTCGACCGCGCCGAGCAGGAGCGCGCGGCCACCGCCACGCCATCGCAGGGGACCCCACATGTCGACGAACACCATCCAATTCCTTGAAGCGCTTGGCGCTGCGCCGCTGTGCGCTGCCGGCGCGTACGCCAATGACGTCGCCGCGCTGCCGGTTGCCGCCGAGCAGCGCGCCGCGCTGCTGGGGCGCGACGCCGGTGCGCTGGCGCGGTTGCTCGAGGCGCGGCCGACGATGATCTGCATGATCGTGGCCCCGAACGGCGACGTGCCGGAGGACGAGCGCCGCGACGACAAGCCGGACAGGGAGGACGCGCCTGCGGAACCGGACCAGCCGCACGCGCCCGACAGCGACAGATAGCGCAGGCCACCAACAGCCTTGTCGCAGACGGAATTTGCCATGAGCGCTACACGATCAACAGTGGTCCTTCTGGCGGCGGCGTTGCTGGCGCCCGGCGTTGTGTCGGCCGCCGATCCGACTTTCGCCGCACGCCTGGCTGCCGCTGACGAGCTGAAGACATCGGACCCGCCGCGCTTCCGGCAGTCTTTGGCGGAGCTGGAGGCCGTCGCCGCGCAGGCAACCGAGCGTGATCGCCAGCATCTTCAGCTGCTCCGGGCTTACGGCATGCTGGCCGCGGGCGAGACGCGCGCGGCGATGTCGCTGATGCGCGAGCTCGTGGCGGTCAGTGTGGACCCGGCGCTGCGTTACCGTGCAGGCGCGCTGCTGGCCAATGCTTATGCCGTGACCCGCGAATTCGAGGAAGGCCTGCGCGCGATCGAGGCGGCGATGTCGCTGCTGCCGCAGGTTGCCGACCGCAGGGTGCGGCACCAGGGGCAGCTGTCTGCAGGCGTGCTCTATAACCAGGTCGGCGAGTTCACGCTGGGGCGCAAGTACGCCGACAGTGTGCTGGCCGACCAGCCCGACGGGCGTAGCCGCTGCATCGCGGGCAACCTGCGGCTGGAGGCCGCGCTGGGCGCCGGCACGGCGCTGACCGAAGCCGTCATCGTCGCCGCCATCGCCGACTGCGAGGCCCAGCGCGAGCCGATCCTCGCGGGGTTCAGCCGCACGTACCTCGCGCGCATGTGGTTTTCGCAGGGGCGCGTCGTCGAGGCCATCGACCTGCTGCAGCAGCACCTGCCCGAGGTCACGCGCACCGCATATCCGCGATTGATCGGCGAGTACCACTCGATGCTTGCCGAGTACTGGATGTCGCGCGGCGACATCCAGGCGGCGGAGCGCCACGCGAAGGCCGCGATCGCCTACAGCGCGGCGATCGCGAGCGCGCTGCCGCTGGTGGTCGCGTACCGCACGCTCTACGACATCGCCGTCCTCCGCGAGGACCCGGTGGTCGCGCTGCAGTACTACCGGCAGTTCGCCGAGGCCGACAAGGCGCACTTCGGCGACGTCAAGTCGCGCGAAATGGCGTACCAGGTCGTGCGCCACCAGGCGATGCAGCAGACCCAGCAGATCGCGCTGCTCAACAACCAGAACCAGGTGCTGCAGCTGCAGCAGCGCGTGCAGGAGCAGTCTGCGCAGAATTCGCGCCTGCTGATGGTGCTGCTGGTGCTGCTGGCGGCGACCATCGCGCTGTGGGCATACCGCACCAAGCGCATGCAGGTGTCGCTGCGGCGCATGGCGGAAACGGACGCGCTGACCGGGGTCGCCAACCGGCACTTCTTCACCCAGCGCGCCGAAGCCGCGCTCGCGGAGTGCGCGCGCAGCGGCGAGACCGCGGCGCTGGTGATGTTCGACCTCGACCATTTCAAGCAGGTCAACGACCGCTACGGCCACGCGGTCGGCGACTGGGTGCTGCAGCGCGTGGCGGAGGCCTGCAGCCGCAGCTGCCGGGGGATCGACGCTTTTGGCCGGCTGGGCGGGGAGGAGTTCGCGATCCTGCTGATCGGGTGCGACGCGCGTTCGGCCAAGCGTCTCGCCGACGACTGCCGCGTGCGGCTCTCGGGCATCGACACCAGCACCAGCGGCCACGCGTTCCGGATCACCGCGAGCTTCGGGGTCAGCACCACCGACCTGTCCGGTTACGACCTCGCGCGGCTGATCTCGCATGCCGACCGCATGCTGTACCGCGGCAAGGAAGGCGGCCGCAACCGCGTCGAGGTATACGAGGTGCCGGTGGCTACCGCACCGCCCGAGGCGCTGCGGGACGTGGAGCTGCCGTTGGCCGATGCGGCATCCGGCAGCGAGCCGCGCAAGCGACTGCACGTGGTCGCGTCCTGACCCGTCGCGCCGCCGCGCATGCCGCGGGTCGTGGTTCTCGGCCGATGGCCGCCCGTCGCGTCGGCGCGCTTATGATGCAGCGATGGCCAAGCTGCTGCTGAACATGCGGATGGTGCCCGAGGACGAAGCCGCCGACGTGCGCGCGTTCCTCGATGCGCACGGCATCGCCCACTACGACACCGCGCCCAGCCGCTGGGGCATCTCGTACGGTGGCATCTGGGTACGCGACGATGGGGACATCGACCGTGCCAAGGCGCTCATGGCCGACTACCAGGCGCGCCGCGGCGCCAGTGCCCGCCAGGCGCACGCGCAGGCGATGCGCGACGGCAGCGCGGAGACGTTCGCCGACATTGCGCGCCGCGAACCGCTGCGCGTGGCGCTGACCCTGGTCGCGATCGTGTTCCTGCTCGGGCTGGTCGCGCTGCCGGTACTGCTGCTGCGGCAATAGCGCCGCACGCGCTCGCGCCGGGGCGGCCTCGACCCCGGCAGCCTGGCCACAAAGTCCGCGACGGGTGCGATCGACTGTGCACACCAACCATGTACGGGGCGACGCGCTGGGCCATCGAACGCTCAGGCGACGAACCCCGCGGCGCGCCCAGACGCCCACGCCCACTGGAAGTTGTAGCCGCCCAGCCAGCCGGTCACGTCGACGACCTCGCCGATGAAGAACAGGCCGTGCTGCAGGCGCGACATCATCGTCGACGACGACAGCTGGCGCGTGTCCACGCCACCCATCGTCACCTCGGCGGTGCGGTAGCCCTCGGTCCCGCTGGCGACCAGCGGCCATGCGCGCAGCTGCGTGGCCACCACGTCGAGCTCGCGGTCGCTGAAGCGGCGCATCGGCCCGTCGCCAAGCCAGTGCTCGCACAGCCGCTGCGCGAGGCGTCGCGGCACGACATCCGCCAGCACCGTGCGCAGCTCGGTAGCGGGACGCGCGGCGCGCTGCGCGCGCAGGTGCGCAGCTGCGTCCGTGCCGGGCAGCAGGTCGACGTGCAGCGCGTCGCCGGGCTGCCAGTACGACGACAGCTGCAGGATCGCCGGTCCGCTGACGCCGCGGTGCGTCAACAGCATCGCGTTGCGGAACGACTGGCCATTGGCCGTCGCCTCCACGGGCAGCGCGACTCCGCTGAGGTCCTGCAGCCGCTCGGCGTGTGCGCCGGTCAGCGTCAGCGGCACCAGGCCGGCCCGCGTCTCCAGCACCTCGTGGCCGAACTGGCGCGCCAGCTGGTAGCCGTAGCCGCTGCCACCCAGGCTGGGGATCGACAGCCCCCCGGTGGCGACCACCAGCGAAGCGCCGCCAAACGCCCCGTGCGACGTCCGCAGGGTGAAGCCACCGCCGTCGGCCGCGGCGACGTCCCCGGTTTCGCAGCCGATGCGGATATCCACTCCCGCGGCGGCGCATTCGTCCACCAGCATCGCGACGATCTGTTTCGCGGAGTCGTCGCAGAACAGCTGGCCCAGCTCCTTCTCGTGCCAGGCGATCGCGCGGCGGTCGACCATGTCGACGAAGTCGGCTGGCGAAAACCGCGCCAGCGCGGACTTGCAGAAGTGCGGATTGGCCGAGAGGAAGTGCTCCGGGCGGGTGCCGGTATTGGTGAAGTTGCAGCGGCCGCCTCCCGACATCAGGATCTTCTTGCCGACGCGGTTGGCGCGGTCGAGCACCAGCACGCGCCGGCCGCGCTGGCCGGCGGTCAGGGCGCACATCAGGCCGCCGGCGCCGGCGCCGAGGATGACGACATCGTGTGTCGTGCTCACGCGTATCGCATCCGCCGCATCATTCCCCCGTTGACCACGATGTTCTGCCCGGTGACGAAGCCGGGGCCGTCGCCGACCGGCACGCGGCAGCCGGCACCAGGCACGCCCTGGGCGACGCCGCGGCCCATGGCCGGTGCGCCCCCGGCCCCCCGCCCCACGCGGTCGCGCAGTGGCCGGAGCTCGGTGACATGGATGGGCGGGGTCGGCGTCATCTCGGGTACCAGGAAGGGGTAGCGGGCGCATGATCATCGGCCGGGCCGGGGCGCCGGCCGATGTTATAGAGTCGCTGGCCCACCGGCCGGCCGTCTCCAGGCCGATGCAGGCCCCGACAGGAGTTCCCATGCCGCCTCGCCTTCCTTCCGTTCGCCCGTCTGCCGACGACCGCGCACGTCCCTTCCGCCTCGCCGCGATGGCGTCCGCGGTGGCGCTGACGCTGCTGGCGCTGCCCGCCGCGGCCCAGCGCACGTATGTCTTCGCGCCCTACGCCGTGCCGCGATCGGGAACCGTGGTGGTGCCTGTGCGCGCGGGGGTGCCCGACGAAGGCGCGTTTGCGGCGCTCGACGCCGCCAGCGGTGGTGCGCTCCGGCGCGCGGTGGTCGCGTCCAACTACCGCGGCGCGGCCGACACCCAGCTCGACCTGCCCGGGATCGGCGCCTTCGATCGCGTGCTGCTGGTCGGCACCGGTAGCGCACCTGTCACGCCTCGCCTGCTGGAGGATGTCGGCGGGCGCGTCGGCCACGCGGCCGCGCGCAGCCGCAGCCCGCGCATCGACGTGCTGTGGGAGGGCGCGGAAGCCGACGCCGGTGCGCACATCGCTTTCGGCGCGGCGCTGGGAGGGTACCGGTTCGACACCTACCGCAGCCAGAGCGACGACGCACCCCCGCAGGTGGCGGGTACGGTGGTGGTGCGCACGCCCGCCGGCGAGGCGATGGGGCGCGTGTTCGACCGGCAGTGGCTGCCGGTCGCCGAGGCGGTGAAATTCTCGCGCGACCTTGTGACCGAGCCCGCCAACGCGGTCTATCCGGAGACGTTCGTCGCGCGTACCCGCGAGGCGTTCGCAGGCAAGGCCAACGTGCGCATCGAGGTGCTCGACGTACCGGCGATGGAGCGACTGGGTATGGGCGGGATCCTGGCGGTTGGCAAGGGCAGCGCGCGTCCGCCGCGGCTCATGGTGGTGCGCTATGACGGTGGTCGCGTCGGCGACGCGCCGCTCGCATTCGTGGGCAAGGGCATCACCTTCGACACCGGCGGCATCTCGATCAAACCCGGCGAGAACATGTGGCGGATGAAGTACGACATGACCGGTGCGGCGTCGGTCACCGGCGCGGTGCTCGCACTCGCGGGGCGTGGCGCGCCGGTCAATGCGATCGCCGTCGCCGCGCTGGCGGAGAACATGCCCTCGGGCACCGCGGCGCGCCCGGGCGACGTGATCACCACGATGTCGGGCAAGACCTTTGAGATCATGAGCACCGACGCCGAGGGACGCATGGTCCTCAGCGACGCGGTCTGGTATGCGCAGCAGCAGTACAGGCCTCGGCTGGTGGTCGACGTGGCGACACTGACCGGATCGATCGTCACCGCGCTCGGCGACGAGTACGCCGGACTGTTCAGCCGCGACGATGCACTGGCCGAACAGCTGCGCACCGCCGGCGAGCGCGCCGGAGAGGACCTGTGGCGGATGCCGCTGCATCCTTCCTACGCCAAGGACCTGGCGTCGCCGATCGCCGACCTGCGCAACGGCGGCGGCCGTACCGGCGCCGGCACCGGCGCGCACTTCATCGGTGAGTGGATCCAGCCTGGCATGCCGTGGGCGCACCTCGACATCGCCGGTATGGCGTGGCGCGAGGACACCGGCACGGCGACGTCACCCAGCGGCGCCAGCGCGTTCGGTGTGCGCCTGCTGGACCGTTTCGTGCGCGACTTCCACGAACACGGCGCCGGCGCCCCGGCGACCGGCGCTGGCGGCTGACCGCGACCGCCTCCGCGGCGTGGATGGAGCCCGCATGACCACCAACAGCATCGCCGGCTATCGCTTCGGCGCGATCGACGCCATGCCGACACCTGCGCGGGCGGCGGCATGAGCTGGCTTGGACTGGTCGCGGTCATCGTCGGCCTGTACCTCGCCTTCAAGGTGGTCGGCGTGGTGCTGAGGATCGCGCTCTGGGTGCTGGTGGTCGTCGCCGCGTACTGGTTCCTCGCGCCATTCCTCCACTGGCCGCCGCTGGCGGAAGTCGTCCACGTTTTGGGTCCCTGAGCGCATGTCCTACGTCCGCTGCCTGCGCGGTATCGCGTCGGGGATCGAATACCCGGCCGACGTGCCGATGAACCTCGATCCCGCTGACGGTCGCCCGGTGGAGATGGTGCTCGACCTCGAGCGTCTCGCGGCCGAGCAGCCCGCGGCCGCGTGGCACGACCCGGCGCGGCGCGACATGTGGCGTTTCGGCGGACTGATGGCGCTCGACGTGCGCGACCCGGCCGACGCGCGCCACATCGTGGCGCTGGGCGAGGGCTGCACGCCGCTGCTCGACTACGCGCGCCATCCGGTGGCACGTGCCGCCGGCCTGGCGCTGCAGCTCAAGGAGGAGGGTCGCG
Organism: Luteimonas sp. ANT-B3E; assembly: GCA_001683895.1. Classification (GTDB taxonomy): domain Bacteria; phylum Pseudomonadota; class Gammaproteobacteria; order Xanthomonadales; family Xanthomonadaceae; genus Luteimonas. The sequence continues at coordinate 8,109 of LXQJ01000019.1, forward strand.
CCTACCCCGGGTATGGCGCCAACCCCACGCAGAGTTTCAAAGACCGCGGCATGGCGATGGTGGCCGCTCAGGCGCGGCGGCTGGGGCTGTCGCGGCTGGCGGTGCCAACGCAGGGCAACGCCGGCGATTCTCTGGTGCGCTATGCGCTGGCTGGCGATCTGGCGGTGGTGGTGGCGATGCCTGACGACACGCCGCTGCCGATCCTGGGCAACGTGGCCGCGGCCGCGCACCGGCATCCGGGGCGGGTGGTGCTGGAGCTGGCCGGCCCCACGATCCGCGAGTCGGGGGCGCTGCTGCGCGAGCGCTACATCCCCGACGGCTGGTTTTCCGTGGCCACGTTCCAGGAGCCGGGCTGGCGGATCGAGGGCAAGAAGTCGCTGGGGCTGGAGCTCGCCGAGCCGTCGGCCCGCGGCGCGCCGTGGTCACTACCCGACGCCGTGGTCTATCCCACCGGCGGCGGCACCGGCGTGCTCGGCATGTGGAAGGCGTGGGACGAGCTGCAGGCACTGGGCCTGATTGGCAGCGCACGGCCGCGGATGCTGTGCGTGCAGTCGCAGGCGACCGCGCCGCTGGTGCGCGCCTTCGATGCCGGAGCCGACGACACCGAGGCGCTGCCAGCCGGTGACACGCTGGCGACCGGGCTCAACGTCCCCGGCGGCGTCGGCCACTTCCGCGTGCTGCAGATCCTGCGCGCCAGCGGCGGCGCCGCGATTGCCGTGTCGGAGGCCGATATCGCCGCCGAGCTGTCGCGGAGCTGGCGCGAGCGCCACGACTGGATCTCGCCCGAAGGCGCTGCGTGCCTCGCGGCGCTCCCGCAGCTGCTCGACCGTGGCCTGCTGCGCAGTGGCGACCGCGTGGTGGCGGTCAACACCGGCTCGGCCGAAAAGTACCTGCCGGCGCTGCGTCACCTGCTATGACGCGCGGCGGGGCGCGCTTCACCGCGCGTTGCCGCTCGCTGCGGTGTCATGCTGGTCTTCATCGCAACGGCCGCTCCGGGGCCTCGAACGGCGGCCGGTGCGCGTGCACGGCTGGTCGGCCGGGTGCCTGGAGCGCGCCGCACGCATCCACGGGAGGAGCGCGACATGCTGTTCGACGGTTGGCAGGGGCTCTGGCGCGTGCTGGTCATCGGGGTGCTGGCGTATGCGGCACTGGTGATCGTGCTGCGCCTGTCCGGAAAACGGACGCTCACGAAGCTCAATGCCTTCGATCTGGTCGTGACCGTGGCGCTGGGATCGACGCTGGCAACCATCCTGCTGAGTGACGACGTCCCGCTGGCGGAGGGCGTGCTGGCGATGACGGTCCTCGTGGCGATGCAGTTCGTGATCACGTGGACGTCGGTGCGCTGGGTGGGCTTCCGCGAATGGGTCGCGAGCGAGCCAACCCTGCTGGTGCATGACGGCAGGCTGCTTCGCGACGCGATGCGTCGTGAGCGCGTCGGCGCGGCCGAGGTGATGCAGGTCCTGCGCAACCACGGCATGGAAGACGCGGCCGACGTGGCGTCGGTCGTGCTGGAGAGTGACGGCAGCTTCAGCGTGATCCCGCGACCCTGATCCTTGGCGCCTGACCGCGCGGCGGTCAGAGGTCGTCTGGCGACTCGCCTTCCGGGCTCTCGGTCTTGTGCTTCATGCGCCCGAACAACAGCACCACTCCAAAATTCAGCACCGCCAGCGAGACCGCATATCCCCAGTAGCCGAATCCGGTGGCCGCGCCGATGGCGCCTACCACCCAGATGCTGGCCGCAGCGGCGGTACCGGAGACGTAGTCGTCGTGCTTGAGGATGGCACCGCCTCCGACGAAGCCGATGCCGCTCATGAGTCCCTGCAGGATCCGCGCCGTCGCGTCGGGCGCGTCATCGCCAATGAACGCGCGTCCGATCAGCACATAGGCACACGCGCCCAACGCCACCAGGGGGATCGCGCGGATGCCAAGGGTGTTGCCATGCTGCTCGCGGTTCCACGCCACCGGCAGCGCCAGCAGCAGCGCGCCGAGCATGGCGACGTAGGGCTGCAGCCACACGGGGATCTGCTCCATGCGCGCTCAACCCTCGCCGCGTGGCGGGCCCTTGCGGTGCGGCGTGCGCGGCGGGAACGGCGGGCGGGCCGAGCGCGGTCCGCCGGGGCGCGGACCGCCGGGCCGCGGGCGATCTCCCGACGGGCGTGGCCCGCCCGGCTTGCGACCCGGGCGCGCTGGCCCGCCGCCGGTGTCCGCGGCTTCGGCGCGGCGCATGCGCAGCGGCTGTCCGGACACGTAGACGCGCTTGAGGTGCTCCAGCAGTTCGCGCGGCATGCCCTCGGGCAGGTCGACCAGACTGTAGTCGTCACGGATATCGACGCGGCCGATGTAGCGGCTCTCGAGATCCGCCTCGTTGGCGATCGCGCCAACGATGTTGCCAGGCTGCACGCCATGCACGTGGCCGACCTCGATGCGGAACGTCTCCATGCCCAGGTCGGCGTCCGCGGACGGCGCCGCTGGCGACGGACCCGTGCCGGGCCCGGGGGACGCGGCCTGACAGTCGGCGTGCTGCGCGGCGGCACCAGCGCCGGCTTCGTGCGCGCGGCGCGCTGCCAGCTCGCGGCGCTGCGGGGGTGCGTCGCCCCGGGGCGCCTGCGACCGCGGCGCATAGCCATCCGTACGCGGCGGGCGCGCGGCGCGGTCGCTGCGCTCCGGGCGCTCGTACTGGGCGCGCGGCGGCGCCGGCGGCAGCAGCAGCGGCGTCTCGCCCTGGACCATCTTCGCAAGCGCGGCCGCGATCTCGGCCATCGGCACGTTGTGTTCGCTCTCGTAGCGCTCGACCAGGCCGCGGTACAGCGCCAGGTCGCCGTCGGATTCCAGCGCCTCGCCGATCCGGCCGAGGAAGCGCCCCACGCGCTGGTCGTTGACCATGTCGACGCTGGGCAGCTGCATCGGCTCGATCTTCTGCCGCGTCGCGCGCTCGATGGCGCCGAGCATTCCGCGCTCGCGCGGGGCTACGAACAGGATCGCCTCGCCGCTGCGCCCGGCGCGGCCGGTGCGGCCGATGCGGTGGACGTAGCTCTCGGTGTCGTAGGGGATGTCGTAGTTCAGCACGTGGCTGATGCGGTCCACGTCGAGCCCGCGCGCGGCGACATCGGTGGCCACCAGGATGTCGATGCGGCCGTCCTTGAGCGACTGCACCATCTTCTCGCGCTGCTTCTGCTCGACATCGCCGTGGATCGCCGCCGCCGACAGCCCACGCGCGGCCAGCTTTTCCGCCAGCTCCTGGGTGCCGAGCTTGGTGCGCGCGAACACCAGCATGCCGTCGAAGGGCTCGGCCTCGAGGATCCGGGTCAGCGCATCGAGCTTGTTGACGCCGCTGACCATCCAGTAGCGCTGGCGGATATTGGCCGCAGTGGTGGTCGTCGACTTGATCGCGACCTCGACCGGGTCCTTGAGGTAGGTCTGCGCGATGCGGCGGATCTGCTGCGGCATGGTTGCCGAGAACAGCGCCACCTGGCGCGACTCGGGGGTCTTCTTCAGCACCGCCTCGACATCGTCGATGAAGCCCATGCGCAGCATCTCGTCGGCCTCGTCCAGCACCAGGCAGCGCAGCTCGGAGAGGTCGAGCGAGCCGCGGTTGAGGTGATCGATGACGCGCCCGGGCGTGCCGACGATCACCTGCACGCCGCGCTTGAGCGCCGACAGCTGCGGCGCGTAGCCCTGGCCGCCGTAGATCGGCAGCACCTGGAAGCCGGGTAGGTGCGAGGCGTACTTCTGGAAAGCCTCGGCGACCTGGATCGCGAGTTCTCGTGTCGGCGCCAGCACCAGCACCTGCGGCTTGCGCTGCGCGGGATCGATTCGGGCAAGCGCGGGCAGCGCGAACGCCGCGGTCTTGCCGGTGCCGGTCTGGGCCTGGCCGAGCACGTCGCGGCCAGCCATCAGCGGCGGGATGGTCGCGGCCTGGATGGGCGAGGGCGACTCGTAGCCGACCGTGGCGAGTGCCTGCAGCAGGGTGGCGGGCAGGCCGAGCTCGGCGAAGCTGGAAGTGGGCATTTCTGTGCTCATGCCCGCCAGTGTAGCGGGATGGCTGTATGCGTCGCGCGCGCTCAGCCCGGCAGCAGCTGCGTGGCGACCCCGGCAATTGCTTCCGGCTCGCCCACGTGCCGCGGGGGGCGCCCTATGAGTTCGGCCAACCGGTTGACGTGAGGGCGGTTGTCCTGCCGCAGCAGCTCCCAGTGGCCGAACGAGAATGGCGACCAGTGCACTAGGTCGCAGATATGGCTAGCGAGGCGCGCCAACCAGCCCGGTACCGCGATGCGTACGGCGCGGCGCGAGGTGTGCCGTCGGCGCAGCGCGGCTAGCAGGTCAGGCAGGGTGTGCAGCGCGCTGCCGCCCAGTTCGATCTCCGCCGCGCCGCTGCAGCGGCAGGCGTCGGCGTCCAGCACGAGCCGCGCCAGCGCGTCGGCAAGATCGACGACGTCGAGCGCGGCGATTTTCCCCGTGGCATCGACGGGAAACGCGTGCACCGGCCACCGCGCGATGCAGCGCAGCCAGCGCGCGCCAAAGCCGCCGTCGCCGTCAAGCAGGCTGGGCCGCACGATGCAGACGCGCGCGCCGCTGCCCCGCAGGGCAAGTTCGCCAAGAAACTTGGAACGCAGGAAGCCGCTGCGCGCTGTGTCGGTCAGTCCCAGAGCTGAAAGGTGAACCAGCCGTTTGTCTGCGTGCAGGCAGGCGCCTGCAAGTGCTGCCGGCGCGACGTGATGCACGAGATCGTAGGTTTCTGCGCCGCGTTCGCGGAGGATGCCGACGCAGTTCAGCACCACGTCGAACGAGGCCAGTGTGGGCTCCCAATCGGCGGGCGAGACCATGGTTTCGAAGCGCAGCGGGATCCGCCGACACGCCAGCGCTCGTGTGGGCAGGCGACGCCCGATGCGTCGCGGATCCCGACTCGCGATGGTGACCAACGCGCCGCCCGCCAGCAACCTGTCAACGGCGTGGCGGCCGATGAAACCGGCGCCGCCCAGGACCAGCACCCGCATCGTTCCTTCGTCAGATCGGCTCATCGCTATTTCCCTTAGCGTCATTCATTTCTGCATTGACTGAAATTTATGCCAGATGTAGTCTGGAAGCAAGCAGTGCTGAGGATCCGCCATGCCGCAGATATCCCTCCAGACCGCGACCGCGCAAGTCGACGCGCGTGCGCTCGGCTCGGTCGCGCGCCGCTTTGTCCTGCACTGGGGCGAGATGGGGTCGCGTTGGGGCGTCAATCGCACCGTCGCGCAGATCCATGCGCTGCTGTTCTACAGCGGCCGTCCGATGTGCGCGGAGGAGTTGGCCGAATCGCTTCAGGTCGCGCGCTCCAACATCAGTACCAGTCTGCGCGAACTGCAGAGCTGGAAACTGGTACGCGTGGTGCACCAGGTTGGCGACCGCCGCGATCACTTCGAAAGCCATCGTGATGTCTGGGAGCTTTTTCGCACGGTCACCCGCGAACGCAAGCTGCGCGAGTTCGACCCGACCATCGTCGCCCTGCAGGAGTGCGTGGCCGATCCGTTGTTCACCGACGAGGACCGCGACACGCAGGCGCGCGTGAAGCAGACGCTGGTTGTGATGAGCGCCCTGTCTGGATGGGGCGAACAGATGCTGCGCCTGGAGCCGGCGACGCTGATGAAGGTCATGAAACTCGGGGCGCGCATCCAGTCGCTGGTGTCACCGCCGTCGACAGTCAAGCCATGACGGCGGGCGCGGCAGTTGCCCTGACGGTGTACTTCGACGGCTCATGCGAGCTGTGCACTGCGGAGATCAATGCCCTCCAGGCCTGCGACCGCGCCGGCCTGATGAGGCTGGTCGATTGCTCGCCGGCTGGCTTCCGGGATGCCGATGCCGACGCCGCCGGGATTTCGCGCGCCGAGATGATGGAGGTCATCCATGCCCGCGATGCGCGGGGGCTCTGGCTGCGCGGCATCGACGTGTTCGAGGCGATGTACCGCATCGCCGGCTTCGAGACCATGGCGCGGCTCTGGTCGCACCCATGGCTGCATCCACTGTTGTCGCGCGGCTATCCATGGGTGGTGCGCAACCGCACTTGGCTTTCGCGCACGGGACTGGTGCCCTTGTTCGGTTGGATAGCGCGCAGGCGTGCAGCACGTGCAGTGGCGAACGCCTGCAGTGACACCTGCAACCAGATCAAGACGCGGCCAGGAACGCGGTAATGAACGGCCTGCGGCTGGTGTTCGACAACGCCTTTATCCGCGAGCTGCCGGGCGACCTGGCCGACGCCGCCGGGGTCCGCCAGGTCCACGGTGCGGCGTGGTCGCGGGTCGCGCCGACCCCGGTGCGCGCGCCGCGGCTCGTTGCCTGGTCACGGGAGGTTGCCGCGGTGCTGGGGCTGAAGGCGGCGGACGTCGGCTCCTCAAGGTTCGCCGAGGTCTTCGCCGGCAATGCGCTGCTGCCCGGCATGCAGCCCTGGGCGGCCAACTACGGCGGCCACCAGTTCGGTCACTGGGCAGGACAGCTGGGGGACGGTCGCGCGATGTCGCTGGGTGAAGCCGTGGGTGCCGACGGCGGGCGCCACGAGCTGCAGCTCAAGGGCGCCGGGCCGACGCCGTATTCGCGTACGGCCGACGGCCGCGCGGTGCTGCGCTCGTCGGTGCGCGAGTTCCTGTGCAGCGAGGCGATGCACCACCTCGGCGTGCCGACCACGCGCGCGCTGTCGCTGCTGCGCACCGGCGAAGACGTGGTCCGCGACATGTTCTACGACGGCCGCGCGGCGCCCGAGCCCGGCGCGGTGGTGTGCCGGGTGGCGCCGTCGTTCCTGCGCTTCGGCAGCTTCGAGCTGCCGGCGTCGCGCGGCGAGGTCGACCTGCTGCGGCAGCTGGCGGAATTCTGCATCCATCGGGACTTCCCGGCGCTGCTCGGCGGTCGCGCCGACGCCCCACTGGCCACGCTGCGCGGCGAGGACGCATTCGACGAGGCACTGCTGGCGGCGTGGTTCCGGGAGGTGTGCACGCGCACCGCGGTGATGGTCGACCACTGGATGCGGGTGGGCTTCGTCCACGGCGTCATGAACACCGACAACATGTCGATCCTCGGGCTGACCATCGACTACGGCCCCTACGGCTGGATCGACGACTTCGACCCGGACTGGACCCCCAACACCACCGATGCGCAGGACCGCCGCTACCGCTTCGGCTGGCAGCCGAAGATCGCGCACTGGAACCTGGTGCGACTGGCGCACGCGCTGTCGCCGCTGTTCGATGGCGTCGAGGCGCTGCAGGACGGCCTGGATGCCTACGTCGCCGCGCTGGACGCGGCGCGCCGCGGCGCGGTCGCGGCCAAGCTCGGGCTGGTCGCGGGCGACCGCGACGACGTGGCGTCGATGGAAGCGCTGGAGGTGCTGATGCACGACGCCGGCATCGATATGACGCGCTGGTTCCGCGCGCTGTCGGATGTCGATCCGCAGGCGCCATCGCTGGCGCCACTGCAGGGGGCCTTCTACGACGAGGACCAGCGTGTCGCGGCCGCGCCCGCGCTCGAGGCGTGGCTGGCCGACCACGCGGCACGCGTCGTCGCGGACGGCTGGGAGCCGGCGGCACGGCGGGAAGCAATGCGGTGCGCCAACCCGCGCTACGTGCTGCGCAACTACCTGGCGCAGCAGGCCATCGACCGGGCGCATGCCGGGGACGATGCGGGGATCGTGGAGCTGCTGGAGGTGATGCGGCGGCCGTACGACGACCAGCCGGGGCGGGAGTCGTTCGCCGCCCTGCGCCCGGACTGGGCGCGCGACCGCGCGGGGTGCTCGATGCTGTCCTGCAGCTCCTGAGTCCCGCGCGGCCTGTCGGGCGCTACTTGCCGGCCTTCTTGTCCTTCTTGTCGGCGCGCTTCTCCTTGAGCGTCTTCTCCGGCTTCTTCTTGTCTTCCTTCTTCTTGTCCAGGCCCTTGGCCATGTGCGCGCTCCGCGGTTGGTGGTCGACTGCGCGCGAATGTACTGCCTGTCGGGGCCCCGCGACCAGCACCCTTGTCGCGGGATCGCGCCAAGGGTCCGCCGTGGGACCCGCACGGCGTCCATGACGGCCCGAACTGGCCGGCCGAAAGAGGCCCCGCGATACACTGTGCGGATGCCTTTGATCACCCTCCAGGACGTCGACTACAGCATCGGCGGTCCCCTGCTGCTCCAGAAAGTGTCCTTCTCCATCGACGCTGGCGAGCGCATCGCGCTGATCGGGCGCAACGGAGCGGGAAAGTCGACCCTGATGCGCCTGCTGTCGGGCGACCTGCGCCCGGACGACGGCGAGATCCGGCGCGAGGGCGGCATCCGCGTCTCGCGGCTGGAGCAGGAGGTCCCGGCCGGGGCCGCCGGCAGCGTCTTCGACGTGGTCGCCGAGGGCATGGGCGAGCTCGGTGCTTGGCTGGCCGAGTTCCACCGCGTGAGCCATGCCGAGGTGTTCGACGGCGACGCGATGGCCGCGGTGCAGGCGAAGATCGACGGCGCCGACGGCTGGGCCGCCGACCAGCGCGTGGAGGAGACGCTGCAGAAGCTCGACCTCGACGGCGACCTGCTGTTCGGCCAGCTGTCGGGCGGCATGAAGCGGCGGGTGCTGCTGGCGCGCGCACTGGTGTCGGCGCCGGAGGTGCTGCTGCTCGACGAGCCCACCAACCACCTCGACATCGCCGCCATCGACTGGCTCGAGGGCTTCCTCAAGGGCTGGACCGGCGCGCTGGTGTTCGTCACCCATGACCGGCGGTTCCTGCGCGCGCTGGCGACGCGGATCCTGGAGATCGACCGCGGGCAGGTCACCGACTGGCCGGGCGACTGGGGCAACTACCAGCGCCGCCGCGAGGAGCGGCTCAACGCCGAGGCGCAGGAGAACGCGCGCTTCGACAAGCTGCTGGCGCAGGAGGAGGTCTGGATCCGGCAGGGCATCAAGGCGCGCCGCACGCGCGACGAGGGCCGCGTGCGGCGGCTCGAGGCGATGCGCCGCGAGCGCACCGAGCGTCGCGACCTGTCGGGCAACGTGCGCATGGAGACCGCGACGGCCGGGAACTCAGGCAAGAAGGTGATCGAGGCCAAGGGCGTCACCTTCGGCTATCCCGGCAAGCCGCTGGTGTCGGGCTTCGACGGCACCATCATGCGCGGCGACCGCATCGGCCTGATCGGCGCCAACGGCACCGGCAAGACCACGCTGCTGAAGCTGCTGCTGGGCGAGCTGCAGCCGCAGCAGGGCGAGATCCGCATCGGCACCCAGCTGCAGGTGGCGTACTTCGACCAGTACCGCGCCACCCTGCGCGAGGACTGGAACGCGCTGGAGAACGTCGCCGAAGGCCTCGAGTTCGTCGAGATCGGCGGCAAGCGCAAGCACGTCATCGGCTACCTGCAGGACTTCCTGTTCACGCCCGAGCGCGCGCGCGCGCCGATCACGCGGCTGTCGGGCGGCGAGCGCAACCGGCTGCTGCTGGCCAAGCTGTTCGCGCAGCCTTCCAATTTGCTGGTGATGGACGAACCCACCAATGACCTCGACGTCGAGACCCTGGAGCTGCTGGAGGAGCTGCTGGGCGACTACGCCGGCACACTGCTGCTGGTCAGCCATGACCGCGATTTCCTGGACAACGTGGTGACCTCGACGCTGGTGATGGAGGGCGACGGCCGCGTCGGCGACCACGTGGGCGGCTACAGCGACTGGCTGCGGCAGCGTGCGCGCGGTGCGGCCAGACCCGCCACCGACGCCGCGGTGCCGGCGGCGCGGCGCACCGAGGCCACGACCCCGGTCGCGGCGGTGCGTTCGGCAGCCGCAGCCCCGGCGCGCAAGCTCAGCTACAGGGACGCGCGCGAGCTTGAGCAGCTGCCGCTGCGCATCGAGGCGCTGGAAGCCGACATCGCCCAGCGCACCGCGGCGATGAACAGCCCGGCATTCTACCAGCGCGACCGCGCGCAGCTCGATGCCCACAACGCGGCGCTGGCGGACGTCCAGCGGGAGCTGGAAGTGGCATATGAACGGTGGGCCGTGCTGGACGCGGATTGAGGCTTGAACGTCTGCCACGGGGCGCAGCCGCTATCGTGGCGTCCCCCCTGACCGTGCCAAAGCCGATGTCCAGGCCCGCGATCACCGTCCACCACCTCGAGAACTCGCGGTCGCAGCGCGTACTGTGGCTGCTGGAGGAGCTTGGCGTGCGCTACGAGGTCGTGCGCCACCTGCGCGACCCGAAGACGAAGCTGGCGCCGCCGGCGCTGCGCGCGATCCATCCGCTGGGCCACGCGCCGCTGGTCGTGACCGGCGACGAGGTCCTCGCGGAATCCGGCGCCATCGTCGAGACGCTGGTGGAACGCCACGATACCGCCGGCGATTTCGCGCCGGTGCCCGGCACCCCGGCGCGGCAGCACTACCGCTACTGGATGCATTTCGCCGAAGGCTCGGCGATGCCGCCGCTGGTGATGGGGCTGGTGTTCGCGCGTATCCGCTCGGCGCCAATGCCGTTCTTCGCGCGTCCCATTGCCCGTTCGATCGCTGACCGGGCGATGGCGGGATTCGCCGGTCCGCAGGTCGCCGCCAACCGCGCGCACATGGACGAGCACCTGGCGCGGCATCCATGGTTTGCGGGCGACACGTTCAGCGCCGCCGACGTGCAGATGAGTTTCCCCGTGGAGGCCACCGCCGCGCGCGCCGGGCTCGATGGCCGGCCTGCACTTGCCGCGTGGCTGGCGAAGATCCACGCCCGCCCCGCCTACGCGCGCGCCCTGGAGCGGGGCGGCCCCTACATGCTGTTGCGCTGAGGCGGGCCGGCGCTACAGCTGCGTCAGAGATCCCTGTGCGATCACCGGACCGGTCGGCAGTCCGGTCGGCGAGCCGCCTTCGGGCTCAAGCGATACGGCGAACACGCTCTGCGCGTGTGCCTCATCGCGCATCGCCTCCGGCAGCACCAGTCGCATGGCCTGGTGACGGTGGACGACGCCGAGTGACTTGGGCTGTCCGTCGTCGCCGATCAGCCACAGCTCCGGCACGCGCACGTCGTCGGGCATGTGCACCGGCACCAGCACGATGACACCGGTGTCCGGATTGACCACCGCGTTGTACGCGGCGGAGCCGTCGTCGTGCAGCAACGAGGCGGTCATCGGCATCGCTGCGGGGACCGACACCGGCGCGGTGGGCGCCGGCGGCGCGGTCACGACCTGCACCGGCGCGGATGTACCCGGTGCCTCGGGAAGGTTGGACAGCGTGACCATCAGCGCGGCAACGCTGGCGGCCGCGACCGCGAATCCGCCCGCGGCCAGCCAGCGCCAGAACGCCAGCCGATCCAGCAGCCCGGCGCCTGCCGCAGGCGCCGCGGGAGCGGCAGTGCCCGTGGAGGGCCGCGTAGGAAGCTCGTGCTGCCACAGCGCGGACTGGATCCGCGGCCACGCATCCGCCGGTGCGGCGACGTGAGCGATGGCCTCGAGCCACGGCGAGAAATACTGCTCCCACGCGTGGACCTGCGCGGCAAAGGCGGCGTCGCCGGTGGCGCGCGCGCGCGTCTCGGCCATCGCGCCGTCTGACAGCAGGCTGAGCACGTACTCGGCTGCCAGCAGGTCGTCGCTGCCGGGGATGTCGTCGTGGTTGTTCATCGCTGCAGACAGCCCTTGAGCTTGATCAGGCCGCGGCGGATCCAGCTCTTGACCGTGCCGAGCGGGGTATCGCTGCGCTCCGCGATCTCCTCGTAAGTGCAGCCTTCGAAGAACGCGGTGTGGATGACGCGGCGCTGCTCACCGGACAGCTCGTCGAAGCAGGCGCGCAGGCGGCGGTTGTCGGCATGGGCGATGGCCAGGTCGGCGACGCTGGTGCCCTCGTCTGCGATCTCCGCTGCGAGGTCGAGCGGCTGCGACAGGCGGTCGGCCCGGGACGCGCGCAGGTGGTCGATGGCCTTGTTGCGGGCAATCATCGCCAGCCACGTGATCGGGCTGGCGCGATCGCCGTCGTACATCCCCGCCTTGTGCCAGATCGCCATGTACACGTCCTGCAATGCCTCTTCCGCCTGTGCCCGTTCCGGCAAGATACGCAGGCAGATGCCGAATAGTTTCGCCGAGGTGCGGGAGTAGAGGCTTTCGAATGCCTGGCGGTCGCCACCGGCCGTGGAAACCAGCAGCGACTTCAGGTGTTCACGATCCGCGTCGGCGGTATCGGTGGCAGCGGATGCAGCAGTCATCGGCAAGCGCGTTCCGTGTTTCACGGGCCATCATTATGCCCAACCTGCGCCTGCCGGGGCGTCTTAGTCCCGCGGGATCCCGTCCTGGATGGCCCGACGTACCGGCGCGGCAAGACGTGGCCCGCTCGTCGCAGGCGGTCGGCGTCGCCTACCGCGGTGCCGTCGCCATCCGGAACACCGGATACAGGCCATGGCGCTCGTCCCAGGCGGCGTGGCGGCGATAGAAGAATTCCAGGCGCGCGTCGGGACTGGCGGCGAAGTCGGGGTCCCGCGCCAGGCGCTGCTCGAACGCGGCGCGCGTGGCGGGATCGCGGGCCAGCATCCGGCGCGCGACGTCCTCGGCCACGTATGGCTCCATGTACTCCTTGCGCTCGAAATGGTTGGCGAACGCCCCCCACGCGGCGAGCGAGTCCTGCGCCTGCGGTTCCAGCAGCGCCACCGCCACCCGCGCGCGCGGCTGCGCCATGGGTACGAACAGTGCCCCCGCCGGCACGTCGCGGCGTTCCGCCTGCCAGGTGCCGTCCAGCTCCATGCGCTGACGGCCTTCCGTCGGCATCGGCGAGAAGCGCACGGACTCGGCGCGAAACACCTCCAGCGCGGCGTCGGGCATCGCCTGCGGCATCCGGGTGTAGGTGACGCCGTGCGCGTCGAGCAGGCCGGCGAGACTGGCCGCGTGCATCGACGGCACCAGATAGCCGCCGCGCGGCGCGATCACCTGGCGTGCGGCTACGACCTCGTCGCGCAGCGGCACGTTCCAGATCTGCGGACGCGTCTCGTCATAGCGGGTGACCAGCGCGCCGGACACCGGGGACTGCGTGCGCGTGTAGGCGTAGCCGCGGAACGGGATGGTGCGTACGGCGTCGGTGGCGGCGTAGGTGAGCGGCACCGGCGTGCCGCCCAGCGTGGCGGCGCGCGCGTCGGCCGCTTCGGCCAGCGCTCGCAGCGCAGTTCCTTCGCGCGCGACGTGTGCGAGCACCGAGACCACGGTGTTGCGCGTGATCCGCACGCGCACCGGATAGGGCTTCCACGAGTGCGTCTCGACCAGCATCGCGAAGCGGTTGCGCAGCGGGAAATAGCCGGTCGAGAATCGCGGGGGCGACACGTCGTCAACGAACCCCGAGGCCGGGTTGTCGCGCTCCACGAACGACGGATAGAACGGCAGCGGCAGCGATCCTCCAGCCGCCAGGTCGTCGATGACGCGGGTGCGCAGCGCGAGGCCAGCGGTACGCAGCGCGGCGTCGCCACTGTTCAGCGGCTCGACCTGGATGGAGATGTCGTGCTCGAATTGCGCGCCGTTGGTCGCGTGCAGGTCGACGTAGACGACCGGATCCCAGTCCCCCACCAGCGCGAGCATCGCGCGCATCTCCGGCGCATCGGCCTTGAGGTAGTCGCGGTTGAGGTTGAGGTTCTGCGCGGTGGTGCGCCAGCCCATCTGCTCAGGCCCGCGCTGGTTCGGCCGGTTCCACGCGCCGAAGCGTTCATGGCCGTCGACGTTGAACACGGGGACGAAGACCAGCACCTGCCGGTCCAGCGCGCCGGGCGCGGCGTCGCCGTCCAGCAGCTCGCGCAGCGCCAGGAAGCCGGCGTCCTTGCCGTCGATCTCGCCCGCGTGGATACCGCCCTGGACCAGCGTGACCGGCACCCGCCCCGCGCGCGCGGCCTGCGGCGTCAGCGCGCCGGCGCGCGAAGCGACCAGGGCCGGCATGGCGCGGCCCTCCGGCGTGGTGCCGAAGCGGATGCAGCGCACTGCGTCCGGGTAGGCGTGCGCAAACGCGTCGCACAGCGCGCCGACCTCGTCCATCCGCCCGGTCCGGATGAACCCAGAGCGCTCGGCGACAGTCGTCAGCGCGGTGGCGTTGTCCGCGGCGGTGGCGGGGCCGATAGCGGCCGACAGCAGGAGCGACAACAGCAGGGCGGCAGCTGGGGCGGATCGAAGTCGCATGGCGCATCACGGGGCGGCGGTGGGACATGCATGATGCCCGTCGCGGCGCATCGGCAGGTGCGCGGGTCGCGGCCGCCTTGGCCGGTTGGGGCATCATCGTCGTCCGGCGGGCGCGCCAGAACGGCGCGTCCGCGCCTCCGGGGACCCCTTGCCGATGTCGATCACGCTCATCCTCGTCGCCATGACCGTGCTGCTGTCGTGGCAGGCGTTCGAGCGGCCGCGCCTGCTCGACCGGCTGATGCTGTGGCCGCCGGCGATCGATCGGCAGCGGCAGTACGACCGGCTGCTGACCCACGGCTTCGTGCATGCCGACTGGCAGCACCTGCTGTTCAACATGATCACGCTGTTCTTCTTCGGCAGATCGGTCGAACGGCTGTTCGCGCCCTACATTGGCGCCATGGGCTTCGCGCTGTTCTACCTGTCGGCGATCCTGGTCGCGATGCTGCCCAGCTACCTGCGGCATCGCCACGACCCGCGCTACCGCAGCCTCGGTGCATCGGGCGGCGTCTCGGCGGTGCTGTTCGCCTTCATCCTGGTGCAGCCGTGGTCACTGATCTTCGTGATGTTCGTTCCGATGCCGGCGATCCTCTACGCGGTCCTCTACATCGGCTACTCGGTGTGGATGGACCGGCGCGGTGGCGACAACGTCAACCACAGTGCCCACCTTTGGGGCGCCGGCTACGGCCTGCTGTTCACGGTGATGATGGAACCACGGGTCCTGGCAACGTTCGGCCAGCGCCTGATGAACCCGTCGTTCTGAGTGGGATCGGTGCCGCTGCGGCCGTCAGGAGATCGATTCGCCGGCGCCGTCGCGGCCGCCGTCGTAGGTGCGCTGCAGGCGTTCGTAGACCAGCGAGTCCAGCTGCGCGAACTCGAGGTTGTCGACCTCGCCGCTGCAGACGAGGTCGAATAGGCGGGTGACGGCGTCGTGGCCGGTGCGGTCTGCGTCGAGGGACATGGTGTGGCTCGCTTGGGAAGGGTTCGCGGGGCGATCGAAGAGGCGCAGCAAAGACCGTGCCAGTGGACGGAGGCCGAGGTGCTTCGCGGTGGGTGACGCTGCGCGTCAGCTCCTGCGGCAAGGCGGCCAACGGGGTCGTGATATGGCGGGGACATTGCGGCCGCGCGCGCGGTGCGTGCTGGCAGCGTCGGGGTACAGGACCCTCCGCGGCCCTATTACGCCGGCGTTCCATCGCTGCCAAGACGGAATTGCGCTTACGCTGCGGCAGCGCGTATCCCACGCAATACCGGAGCAGGACACGACATGACCCATGACACCGCCAGCGAGATCGTGCACCACCCGATTCCCGGCCGCTTCGCGACCGAGGTCGAGGGCCACAGGGCGCACCTGGACTACGAGATGGACGGCGGTGACATGCTGATCACGCACACCATCGTTCCCGAGGCGGTCAGTGGGAGGGGCATCGCGGGCCGGCTGGTGCAGGCGGCATGCGACCACGCACGCAACGAGGGATTCCGCGTGCGGCCGGTGTGCTCGTATGCGCAGGCGTGGATCGCACGCCATCCGGCATACTCGGACCTTGTCGCCAGCGGCTGAGCCAGCCCCGGCGCCGACCGGCGCGATCTGCGAGACTGCGCGCCCTCGTCCGTCCGACCACCGCCATGGCATCGCGCCTCAACAAGCACATCAGCGACAGTGGGCTGTGTTCGCGCCGCGATGCGGATGCGCTGATCGCGGAAGGCCGGGTCACCGTCAATGGCCAGCGCGCGCGCGTCGGCGCCGAGGTAGGGGACGAAGACGAGGTCAAGGTAGACGGCCAGGCACTGCGCCGGCGCGCGGCCGCCAAAGGCCAGCGCCGGCACGTCTACATCGCGCTCAACAAGCCGGTGGGCGTCACCTGCACGACGGAAACCGGGGTCAAGGACAACATCGTCGATTTCATCGACCATGAGCAACGGATCTTCCCGATCGGGCGGCTCGACAAGGACTCCGAGGGGCTGATCCTGCTCACCAGCAACGGCGACATCGTCAATGCCGTGCTGCGGGCCGAGCACAAGCTGGAGAAGGAATACCTGGTGGCCGTCAACCTGCCGGTCACCGATGAGTTCCTGCGCGGCATGGCCCGAGGCGTGCCGCTGCGCGGCGAGACCACGCTGCCGTGCAGAACCGGCAGGCTGGGGAAGTTCGGTTTCAGGGTTGTGCTGGTGCAGGGCCTCAACCGGCAGATCCGGCTGATGGCGTCGCATTTCAGGTACCGCGTGAAGCAGCTCGTGCGCGTGCGGATCGGGCAGGTCAAGCTCGGCCACCTCAAGGTGGGACAGTGGCGCAACCTGACCGACGCCGAGCTCGGCAGCCTGCTGCCGCGCAGCGAAGACTGGTGACGCCGCGGGGCCTCCTTGGGGAGACGGGCCAGGCGGTCGGCTGGGGCTGACGAACGGCGAAAGGCTTGTTCACACTTCTGCAGGGAAGTGCGGTATGGTGCGTCCACTGTTCAAGGCGGGATCACGGTACATCGTGGCTCCGATGCGGTAGATCACCAGGTTTAGGGCCGGTCACGGCCGGTCCAGACGATCCGCTCCATCGTTTCGCGTTACCCCTTGCTAGACACAGTCGCGGACGCACATCGTGGTGCGCCGTGTATCCATCCCAGTGTTCCAAGGAGTAACAGCATGTCAGATCGTCAGACCGGTACCGTCAAGTGGTTCAACGACGCCAAGGGCTTCGGTTTCATCACCCCGGAAAGCGGCCAGGACCTCTTCGTCCATTTCCGCTCGATCCAGGGCACCGGCTTCAAGTCGCTGCAGGAAGGCCAAAAGGTCTCCTTCAAGGTCGTGCAGGGCCAGAAGGGCCTGCAGGCTGACGAAGTGCAGCCCGAGTAAGTCGCCGCACACAAGTCGCACCCAGGCCCTGGACGGAAACGTCCGGGGCCTTTTTTTGGTTCTTCACCCAAGTCCGGGGAAGGCGGCCGGGATCTACAGGAAGAAGTAGGCGTCGTCCCGGTAGCCGTAGGCCACCCGTTTGATGACCTTGATCCTGTT
>LXQJ01000002.1 GCA_001683895.1 Luteimonas sp. ANT-B3E
GTCGCCCCAGACGGCGACGTTGACTGGCTCGTCACCAACCGGCTCGAGTTGAACCGCGGTGTGGAGTCAGACCCGATGCTGAGGACGGCCCTCGTTCGAGACGAGAACGCGGTCCGCTGGCACATCGAGGAGATGCATCGCGAGTTGAAGCAGCTCTGCGGGACGGAGAAGTGTCAATGTCGGAAGCAACGGAGTCAGCGGAACCATCTGGCGCTGTGCTACCATGCGTATTTGTCGCTGAAGGCGAAGGCGGAGTCTCTGGGCCAGACGATGTATCAGCTACGGTCGAGCCTGTTCAGAGAGTACCTCTGCGCAGAGTTGCGCCAACCCCGGATTCCAGCCCTTCAGACTACCTGAGCGAAAGTCCTGTCTATAAAAGGGCCTAGACCGTGGCTTCCGTAAGCGAACTGAGTGGGGAGGCCGGGGTAGCATGCCCCACCTCACCTTCTCCTACTCAATTCTGGCCCCATGAAGATCGCTATCTCAGGAAAAGGCGGCGTCGGTAAGACGACGATCGCCGGCACGCTCTGCCGCACGCTCGGCCGCTCGGGCCGCGAGGTCCTCGCCATCGACGGCGACCCCAACCCGAACCTCGCCGTCGTCCTCGGCATCGAGGGCAACCCGGCCCCGCCGCCGCTCAGCGGCAAGCTGCTGGAACGCTACGAGGGCGAGGATGGCAAAACCCGCGTCCGGCTCGAAGACCCCGTCGAGGAAGTCTTCCGCACGCACGGCATCGCAGCCCCGGACAACGTGACGCTCCTCCTCCTCGGGAAGCCGGAGCACGCCGGGACGGGCTGCATGTGCAGCTCTCACGCCGTCGTCCGCGAGGTCGTCCACGCCGCTGTCGCCGAGACCAATCGGATCACGGTCCTCGACATGGAGGCGTCGCTGGAGCACATGAAGCGGGGTACAGCGAAGTACGTGGACGTGCTCTACGTCGTCGTCGAGCCGTACTACCGCTCGCTCGAGGCGGCGGCGCGCATCCAGGAACTGGCGCGCGAGCTGGAGATCGAGCGGGTCGCCGTCATCGCCAACAAGGTGCGCGGCGACGAGGACCGCGAGGCCATCGAGCAGTTCTGCGCGAAGCGCGGCCTCGACCTCCGCGTCCTCATCCCCTACGACGAGACGCTGGCCGAGGCCGAGCGCGAGGGCCGCTCCATCGTCGAGCTGAACGGGGCCTCCGTGGCAGTGCAGCGGATCGCCGAGTTGGGCAAGGAGATTTTGGCCTCGGCGGCATAGAAGAGTCGGGGGGGGCTGTGCCACCCCCGCCAATGAGCCTTCGGTCTGCCGGTTTCTACTGCGCAGCGAGGGCCAGATTGCCCGTGGGGTGCTCGAAGACGGCTTTGGAGACGGGCGAGACGAGGTCCACGTCTTGGATGACGTACTCCTCCAGCTTCGTGCCGTTCGAGCGGTAATATGTCTGCCGGTGGCTGAGGACGAGGCCGTCCTCGGGCCGGTGGTCGCTCCAGTAGATCTCCGTCGGCGGCGTGTCGACGGCCTCCAGGTCGGCGTTCTCGTAGTAGTCGATCTTGCGGATCAGCTTCGTCTCGTCGTCGACGTAGAGCGTCCAGCGGTCGCCGCCGACGCCTTCCTCAAACCCGATGTTGAGGAGCGACACCGGCCGGCCGGCGAGCGTGGCGCTGCCGCCGTAGGTGGGGACGACGCCGGGGTCGGTGAGCTTGAACGGCATTGAGAAGCGGTAAAAGGCGAGTTCCATCGAGCACGTCGGCGTGCACAGGTCGGACTCGCACATCATGTCCATCTCCTGCGCGAGCGGGCCGGGCGCGACCGGCTCGCCGTTGAGCGTGGCCCAGTAGCCGCTGTTGTCCCGTCCGATCCGGGCGACATCTCCCCCAGCGCTCGTCTCCATCACGATCCCGCCGTCATCGCCGTAGCGAAAAGCGTGGCGCTCGGTGACGACGCGGACCGGCTGCTCGTCCTCGTCGAAGACGGTGTGGACACGGGTGAAGGTGCCGCCGTCGACGGCGTGCCACGGGGCCATGCCACCCGCCGCTTCGACGGCGTCGGCGAGGAGCGCCTCGCCCGTCGGTGGGCGCAGGAAGGCCGCCCATGCGATGACACCAACGACGGCGAGCGCGACGACGGCGGGGCCGACGCGCCACAGCATCGTTCGGCGGAGGACGATGGGATGGACGAGGTCCTTGATCTCGTGTCCGACGCGCCGGGGGACCTTGACAGGGGCGTCCTCGGGTCGGGTCGGGTCGGGGCGAAGCTCGGTGCTCATGGCGGATTCCGGTTAGGGAAGAGGTGCGGCAGGGTTGATACTGCGAAGTTCCGGGAAGGTTTGGGCGGAATGCAAGCGGCGGTACTACGACGGCGTGGACACGCGCTGGCGCTGCTGCGCGATCCACGAGAGGGATCGCTCTACGGCGGCGGGGACAGCCTCGTTTACGGACTCGCTCATGCCCCAAACGAAGTCGTCGTGTGCGCCGCTCTGGCAGCCGAGGATGTAGACGAGAGGGGGGAGAGCACCCAATGCCCTCGCGAGCATGAGCGCGCGGTTGGGGTTGGCGAAGTGCATGTCGGCGAGGAAGTCCTGCCGCTCCATCGGTGAGAGGTCGTCGATGTCGGGCACCTCCGCTTCGAGGAGGACGAGCGTGCCCGGCGCGAGGCCGCGGTCGACGGCGTCGAGGAGGAGGAGGGCGTCGTAGCCGTCCATCAGCTCCTGCACGAGGCTGATCCCGCCGATCCCCGTCTCGATCACCTTCACGCCCTCGGGCACGTCGTCCCGCGCCATCAACCGGTGCGCGGCCTCGATGCCGAACCCGTCGTCCCCGCGCAGCACGTTCCCGACGCCGACGATGAGGAGGCGGGCGCTCATCGGGGCAGGGTGAAGAGCGAGTCCGGCATGGAGGTGTCGAGGCGGACGTCTTCGTTGAGGTAGGATGACGCACGGCCCAGCTTCTCGGCTTTCGCGTTCGAGTGGTAGCTCGTGCGGCGCATCGGGAGCCGCACGCCGTCGATTTCCGCGATGTCGTGGTACTCGGTGAAGTCGTAGTCGTCCGGGTCCGGCCCGTAGCGGAGGTGGTTGGCGACGAGGCGGCCGTCGTCGGCCGAGAAGTAGTACGTCCATGTGTGCATCCCGGCGGCGCTGCCTGCCCCTTCTTCGTACTCCGCCCGCACGGCGTCGACCACGACACCGCCCAACGTGTCGCGCCCGGCGTAGCTCAGGCGCGTGCCGGGGTCGGTGAGCTTGAACGGCATCCCCATCACGTAGTGCGAGCCGAAGGTGGAGTTCCACGCCTGATTCCGGTCGCCCTCCGCCGTCGCCCGCGCGCCGTCGATCCACTTTCCCGCCTCGTCGCCGTCGTTGACGAGGAGGATGGGCCGCCCCTCGTCGTCCTCGTAGGCGATCCGCATCTTCGGACCGGGGTGGAGGGCGTACTGGTGGTGCTGCGTGAGCCGCCGCGTCTCGGCCCCGGTGGAGTCGAAGAAGGTGATGGTCTTCCGGTATTCGAGCGCGGGCGCGGCGGCCCACGCCTCCCAGCCTCCCGCCGCCTCGATGGCCTTGCGGACGACCCGCCCGGCTTCGTCGTCCGGCAGCCGCTCCATCGGGCTTGCGGCCTGTTCTGAGGGCAATGGCTCAGCGTCCGGGCCGCACCCGGTCGCCCCGATGCAGGCGAAGAGCAAGAGGGGTAAGCAGAGAAGGCGCATTGGCAGTAGGAATGAGTTCGGGAGGGGCAAAATACGAAGAGGTTTGAAGATTCGGAGACCCCCGGAACGTTGTAGTATACCCCAGACCGTTTAGCCCCTACCTCGCAGCATTCCTGTCCCTCAATCAATGAAGAGGCTCCCCATGCCTACCGCTCGCAACGTAGAAGTTTTCACCGCCGGCTGCCCCGTCTGTGACGACACCGTCCAGCTCGTCCAGCGGCTCGCCTGCGATGCGTGCGAGGTCGACGTGCTCGACATGAACGACGAGGCCGTCGCCCGCCGCGCCGCCGACCTCGGCATCCGCTCCGTCCCCGCCGTCGTGGTCGACGGCACGCTGACAGGGCGTTGCACCGGGGGCGGGGTGACCGAGGAGGCCCTCCGCGCCGAAGGCGTCGGCCAACCGGTCTGAACCCGCCCACGACACCAACGCCATGCCCGCTCCAAACCCAACAGGATCCTACCATGAAACGATTCGCCGCATTCAGTACCGCCCTCTTCCTACTCCTGACGCTGGCCGTCCTCGCACCCCAAGCCCGTGCACAGGACGAGATCGAGAACCCCGACGTGACCATCGAGGTCGACGGCATGGCCTGTCCGTTCTGCGCCTACGGCGTCGAAAAGAAGCTCAAGCAGCTCGACGGCGTCGCAGCGCTCCACGTGCAGATCGATGGGGGGCGCGTGGCGATCAAGCTCGAAGAGGGCGCGACGGTGACGGAGGAGGCGATCCGGGAGGCCGTCGCGGACGCCGGCTTCTCCGTGCGTGCGATCACCTGGGCCGACGGGCGCTCCTCAGAATCCTCATTGCAGACCGGATGATCGACCCCCGCGTGGTGCGTCTCGTCCGCATGATCGTCTGCCTCGTGCTGGCCGTGATCGTGGCTACGCCCGCTGTCGGGCAGATCACGACGAATACGGCCCTCCCGGTCACGCGAGGGCACGGCGTCATACGCGTCCAGACCAAGCTCATCCGGTCGTCCGGCGACCCGAGCGCGATGGACCGGGAGCTGAGAGTGATCGCCCTCCCGCTCGTGGCGGTCTACGGGATCAGCCCGCGCCTCGCCGTCTTCGGCGTCGTGCCGCTCGTCGATAAGAGCCTGACGGTGGATACACCGCTGGGGCGGCAGGAGCGCGGCCCGCGTGGACTGGGCGACGTGCGCGCGTTCACCCGCTACACGGCGTTCCAGCGAAATCAGCAGGGGCAGACCGTCCGGCTGGCCCCCTTCGCCGGGATCGAGCTTCCGACAGGGACCGACGATCAGGAGGACGACCTCGGCCCGCTCCCGCCGCCGCTCCAGCTCGGCTCCGGCTCGTGGGACCCCTTTGCCGGGTTCGTGTTCACATGGCAGACGCTCGCGTGGCAGCTCGACGTCTCGCCCCTGTACGAGGTCAACACGGCGGCGAACGGCTTCCGGTTCGGCGACGTGGCGCGGCTCGACGCGGCTTTCAAGGTGCGGGTGCTCCCACGCGAGTTGAGGGGCGGCGTGCCGGGCTTCCTCTACGTGAACTTGGAGACGAACCTGATACGGGAGGACGAGAGCGCGCGCGGCGGGGCTGTCGTTCCCTCCACGGGCGGGACGACGTGGTACATCGCGCCGGGCACACAGTACATCACGAAGGGCTACGTCATCGAGGGGGCCGTGCAGATTCCGCTCGTACAGGACCTCAGCGGCGACGCCATCCGAAGCGACTACATCGCCACGCTCAGCCTTCGCATCAACATCTAATCTATCCAGCGGCATGCGCCTCTCTCAGTTCCTGATTTTCGTCACGGTCTGGGCGGTCTTTCTCACCGCGGGCTGCCGCTCTCCCGAACCCGATGGGGCGGCGGAGCCGGAGGCCTCGCCGGAAGCGCCATACCGCTTCGTCGCGGCGTGGGGCATGAGCGGCTCCGAACCGGGGCAGTTCCGCGAGCCCATCGGCCTCGCCGTCGCCGGAGACGAGGTGTTCGTCAGCGACGCCGGGAACAACCGGGTCCAGGTGTTCGACCGCGACGGGCGGTTCCTGCGCGAGTTCGGGAGCGACAGCCTCCAGCGCCCGATGCACCTCGACGTGCGCGCGGACACGCTCTACGTGCCGTCCTATTTGACCGACCGAGTCCACGCCTTCTCGACGGCCGGGGAGCACCTCGGAGCCTTCGGGGCATCGGGGTCGGGAGTCGGGCAGTTCGACGCGCCCGCCGGCATCGCCGCTTCCGACGCGGGCGTCTACGTGGCCGATTTCTACAACCACCGCGTCCAACTCGTCAGCCCGAAAGGGGCAGTGATCCGGGAATACGGCACGGCCGGGCAGGAAGGGACGGCCCCCGGCCGGTTCACCTATCCGACTGATGTCACGCTCACCGCCGACGGGCACCTCGTTGTCGCCGACGCTTACAACAACCGCATCCAGGTACTGCGCCCGGACGGCGAGGTCGTCTGGGCCGTGCCGGGTACGACGACGGAAGCCGGCACGTCGCCCGGGCGCTTCAACGTGGCGACCGCTGTAGCAGTGGGGCCGGACGGCCTGATCTACGTCGCGGACTTCTTCAACCACCGCATCCAGGTGTTCACGGCCGAGGGTCAGTTCGTCGGCTCGTTCGGCGCGCAGGGCACGGGAGACGGCCAATTCGAGCGGCCTACAGACCTCGCCTTTGACGCCGACGCCGACCTCTACGTCGTGGACTTCGGCAACGACCGCGTGCAGCGATTCGCGCCCACACCGAACGGAGACACCCCATGAGCTCTACGATGCCCGACCCGTACCCGATGACGCGAAGCGAGGTGGCCGAGGCCGCCGACGTAACGCCCGAGACCGTCCGCTACTACGAGCAGCGCGGGCTCATCCCGAAGCCTCCGCGCAGCGACGGCGGCTACCGCCAGTACGGCCCCGACTTCGTCGAGCAGCTCCGGTTCGTCAAGCGCGCGCAAGAGCTCGGGTTCACCCTGAACGAGATCAGCGAGCTGCTCGACCTCCGCGTGGACCCCGAGACCGACTGCGGCGACGTCCGCGCCCGCGCCGAGGCCAAGCTCGCCGACGTGGAAGCGAAGCTCCGCGACCTCGAACGGATCCGCACGGCGCTCGCCGGGCTCACCCGCGCCTGCCACGGCAGCGGCCCCACGAGCAACTGTCCGATCCTCGATGCGATGCACGACGAGGGCGCGTTCGAGGCGGCCACGGGGTGAGGATTTATACCGTAGCCCCAACGCCACCCGCCTCCTGGGGCCGGCACGTCGACCATGTTGAGGAACGTCGTGGTGAGCAGGCCGCCAAGGATCACGACGGCCATCGGCGTCTGGATCTCCTTGCCCCGCTCGCCCCCGCCGAGCGCGAGCGGGATCAGCGCGAGCCCGGCGGTCAGCGCCGTCATGAGGATCGGGTTGAGCCGCTCCAGCGAGCCCCGCACGAGGGCCTCGCGGAACGACACGCCCTCGGCGAGGAGCTGCTGGTAGTGGCTCACGAGCAGGATGCCGTTGCGGACGGCGATCCCGAAGAGCGTCACGAACCCGACGAGCGCCGCCACATTCAGCTCGCCGCCGGCCAGCAGGAGCGCGAACACGCCGCCCGTGAGCGCGAGCGGGAGGTTGACGAGGAGCAGGAGGGCCGTCCGCGCGCTCCCGAACTGCTGGTAGAGGATGACGAAGATGAGCGCGAGCGAGAGCACCGAGAGCAGCGCGATCGTCCGCGTCGCGTTTCGGGCGCTCTCGAACTGCCCGCCGTACTCGACGTCATCGAGGTCATCGCCCTCGTGTTTTCGCTGGCGTGCTCGGTAGCGGATTCCGTCGGTAAGCTGTTCTCGCTCATCCTGCTCCGCGAGGCGTTCATAGAGATCGGCCACCTCGGCGAGCCTAAAGGTCTCGGTCCACATCGGGCGTTCGGCGTGTGGACCCTCGGCTTCGCTAGGTGAGCGCTGTGACGCGGTTTCCTCCTGTCAGGCGAAGCACGCAATCGCGGCTTGTCCGAGGCTGATCCCCCCGTCGTTGGAGGGAACGGACCGGTTCGTCCACACGGTCAGGTCACCGCGCACCGCCGCTATTTCTTCCAGCAAGAGCCCGTTCTGGAACACGCCTCCCGAGAGCACGACGGTGTCCAGCCCGTACGCCTTGGCCAGCCTTCGGGCAGTGTGCACCACACCCTGAGCTACCCCCGCGTGGAACGCCCGCGCGACGTGGGCCTCGGCCCGTCCCCGCTGGCGGTCGGTGAGCACGGCCTTCAAGAGCGGCCGCCAGTCGAGCGCAGGAAACGGGTAGGGCTCGGCGGGCGGGGCTGTATGGGCGAGGTGTTCGAGCCAGATCGCCGCTTGTCCCTCGAACGAGAGGGCGCGTGTGAACCCGGTCAGGGCCGCCGCCGTGTCGAAGAGCCGCCCCGCTGAAGTGGTCGGGAAGGTCTGCACGCCGCTGGTGGCGAGCCGCGCGGCTACGGGGTAGCGGTCGGGGAAGTTGAAGGGAGGAGCAGACAGGTCAACGCCGTCCAGGTCGAGAGCGGGGAGGAAGCCTGCGGCGGCCTGAGCCGGGTGGCGGGCTGCCGCGTCTCCGCCGGGCAGGAGCGCAGGGTGAAGGTGGGCCACACGTTCGAAGCCTGTGGCGACGCTGCCTACGAACACCTCGCCGCCCCAGACGGTACCGTCGTCGCCCCAGCCTGTGCCGTCGAGTGCTACCCCCACGACGCGCTTGTGCCACGCCTGGCGTTCGGCCAGAACGGACGCGACGTGCGCGCGGTGATGTTGGACGGCGACGGCCTCGCCGGGCAGGTCCAGCGCGTGCTGCGTGGAGGCGTACTGCGGGTGGAGATCGTGCGCCACGAGGAGGGCGTCCCGGTCCACATCGTACATCCGCAGCAGGTCCTCCACCGCTTCGCGGAAGGATTCGAGGGCGGGGTAGTGGCCCAAGTCGCCGAGGTGCTGGCTCACGAACGCCTGCCCCCCCACTACGAGCGTCACGCAGTTTTTGAGGTCCGCCCCGAGTGCCAGGATGGGCTTCTCGGTAGGAAGCTGGGCGACGGTAGACGGCGCGTACCCCCGCGCCCGGCGCAGAATCATGGGGCCGAACGGACCGGCCTTCGCTACGGAGTCGTCTACGCGCCGCGCAATGGGCCGCTCGCCTACCAGAAAGGCATCGGCAAGGCCCGCCAGGCGGTCGAACGCGTCGTCGTCGCGGTAGGCGATAGGCTCCGAGGAGTGGTTAGCGCTCGTCATCACGAGGACCTCGGGCGCACCGGCCTCGAAAAGCAGGTAGTGTAGCGGGGCGTAGGGCAGCATCACGCCCAGCTCGCGGTTGTCCGGGGCCACACCCGGCAGCGTCACCCTCGCCTCGGCCAGCACGACGGGCCGAGCCACCGAGGTCACGAGGGCCTCCGCCTCGGCACCGAGGTGGACCAGGTCGCGGGCGGTGGGGAGGTCGCGCGCCATGAGCGCGAACGGCTTCTCCTTGCGCACCTTCCGCTCGCGGAGCGCCCGGACGGCGGTTTCGTTGCGTGCGTCGCAAACGAGGTGATAGCCTCCGAGTCCCTTTACGGCGAGGATGTGACCATTGCGAAGCATCGCCGCCCCCTCCGCACAGGCGATGAGGCTCGAAACCTTGGCGGGTGGCGGGTCGGGGCTCGAGGGAATCTGTGCGACCTCGGGCCCATCCGTCGCCTGCCTCGCCCCCTCACCCCGGCCCGCTCCCCGCGGGGGAGCGGGGGGGCGCGTTGCTAGCACGAGGCGGTAGTGCGGCCCGCAGTCCGGGCACGCCAGCGGCTGCGCGTTGAAGCGGCGGCTAGCCGGGTCGCGGTACTCCTCCGCGCACGCCGGGCACAGCGGCCAAGCTCGCATGGTCGTGTTTGGGCGGTCGTAGGGGAGGTCGAGGATGAGGCTGTAGCGCGGCCCACAGTCGGTGCAGGTGGTGTAGGGGTAGCCGAAGCGCCGGTCGGCGGGGTCCGCCAACTCGGCGAGGCAGGCGTCGCAGACGGGCAGGTCCGGGCTGACCCGCGCTGTGAGCGCCCCGGACCGCTCGCTCGCGCGGATCGTGAACTCCTTGAACCCCTCGACCCCGGCCTCCTCGGTGCCGAAGCGGGCGATGTGGGTCGCGGGCGGCGGGTCGTTGCGGAGCGCGGACACGAAGGCCGCCAGCACGTCGGGCGGTCCCTCTGCGTGGATCTCGACCCCGGCCTCGCCATTGAGCACCCAGCCCGTCACGCCCAGCCGCTGCGCCAGCCGGTGGGCGAACGGCCGGAACCCGACGCCCTGCACCACGCCGTGCACGCGCACCGAGACGGCCTCGGTGGGCCGCTCCGGCGTCACGCCTGCACCCATCTCTTCATGGCCGCCTCCCCGCCCGCCCAGAGGAGCAGAACGGATGCGAGGGCGAGCGCGCAGGCCAGCCACGGCGTATCGGGCCACGAGATGACCGACTGGACGTGACGGTGCAGAAACCCGATCAGGAGCGCGCCCCACCAGGCTAACTGCGACACGAGGAGCGACAGCGTCAGCCGAAACATGAGGACGGGCGGGACGTCCTCGCCCTCTTTGTAATGCTCGACTCGCTTGTGGAGCAGGTGCAGGAGCACGCCGTTGACACCGATCACCGCGACGAGGAAGAGCTTGACGATCATGAGATCGTCGACCATGCCCTTGAGCAAGATGAGAGGAATGCCCGCCGCCACCATGCCGCCCCACCCAACCCAGATGAACCGCGCCGTCACCCCGCTGACTTTCGTCACCTGGGGAAAGCTAACCCGGCCCCGCAACCATAACAGGCCGTAGAGATCCGTCACCAGAACGGATCCGAAGCCGAGGATCAGGCTGCTCAGGTGGACGAAGAGAAAGACGTAGAACGGGGTGGTATCCATAGAGGCCGTCAGGCGGTATCGCCCGGGTCACAGGAGGGTGCGGACGAAACGTAGCAACCTCGTCCCTGCCAGCCGACCTCCACGACGGCCCCGTCCTCCACCAGCACGGGCACCCGCGTGCCGCCGCCCGTCAGCGCCCGCATACGCGCGAGTGCCTCGGGGTCGGCCTCGACATCGTACTCGGTGAAGTCGCGCCCGTCGAACGCCAGGTCGTCGCGGAGGTCAGCGGTGAATTGGCAACTCGGGGTGCCGTAGAGCTCAAGCATCGGCGAGGTCGTAGAGCGTGTCGAGGATCGTGTGGTAGATGGAGGCGTGGACCTCCTGGATGCGGGGGATGTAGTCGGACGGCACGAACAGCACCACGTCGGCCAGCTCTGCTTTCAGAATGGCACCGCCGTCGTACCCGACGAGGGCGACCGTGAGCAGGCCTCGCTTGCGCGCCTCCGCCAGGGTGACGAGGACGTTCTTGGAGCTGCCGCTGGTGGAGATGCCCACGGCCACGTCCTGGGGCTGCGCGTGCGCGAGAAACTGACGGAGGAAGACGACTTCGGTTCCCACGTCGTTGCTGACGGCGCTGAGGGTGGCTGCCTCGTGGGCGAGCGAGAGCGCGGGGAAGGTGGGCCTGCCGGGCGGCGGAGCCACGCAGTCGAGCGCCCAGTCGTTGGCATCGGTGGCCGAGCCGCCGTTGCCGAAGAGGATCAGCTTGCCGCCCTGCTCCAGCCGCTCGTGGATCGCCAGGGCCGCCTCGGCGATGCGCTCCGACTGATGGCGGGCGACAGCCTCGCGCAGTGCCGCGTCGTCACGCGACTTGGCGAGGATGGAGGCCGCCACCTCCTCCAACACGGCCCCGGTGGTGTCCTGCTCCTGCCCGCCGAGGTAGGGGTAGAGAAAGGAGGACGCGCCCACATCGTCGTGCCCATGCTGGCGGTGCTCGAAAAAGACGTGGACGGTTTCCCAGAGCGTGTGGTAGAGCACCTCGATCATCTCCTGGTGGACGAACGGGTCTGCGGAGGGAGCCTCGACAGCGTAGCTCCCCTTGGTGCCGGGTAGGGCGAACGTCTGCGCGCCCCTTTGCGCCGCGAAGCGGAGCACGGCGTCTACCTCGGGGTCGCCGCCGGGCGGGCCGAAGCCCATCACGATGTCGTCCGGGCGGAGGAGCGCCGGGAGCCAGGTGGGGAAGGCGGCGCTGAGGTCGAGCGCCGGGAGCGCCTGCTTGCCCACCACGATGGGGTGCACGAACTCGACGGCCACATGCTGCGCGTCCGTGGCGTGCGCGCCGCGCCCGAAGGCGAAGAGGCGACCGCCGCGCAGGAACCGCTCGGCCATCTCGCGGCACGCTTCAGCCAACCGGGGGGCCTCGGCGGGGAAGAACGCCTCGGCGAGCGCGTTGCGCTGGCGGAGCCGCGCGGCGATGCGGGGTGCGAGGTCAATGGCGGGGGTGACCATGGGAGTAGGACGGTCGTCGAGACGGGACAACCTCGCCGCCGAGAGGCGGGAGACGAGCCCTCTACGCACCAGCCCGTCTCTACGATTCGAGATCACGAAGATAAGATCGGCCTCCCCGATAAAGTCGGCGGCGGTGAGCGGCCGTGGAGGAGCAGCGCCAAAGCGGGACACCGAGAAGGAGGAGCCGGGCAGTCGACGGCGCGGGGGGTGATGCAACTGGTGAGCGGGCCCTCTGCCGCCTCGGAGCGCTCGCCCTGCCCTCTATGGCCGGGGTTGGCGCTGACGGTTACGACCGGCGTATCATGGGGAACTACGCCGACCCCAGCGCAGGGGCCCGGCCACCCCAGCCAGCCCATGAAATACGTGGATAGCCAGCCCATGAGATACGTCGATGAGTTCAGAGACGGCGACCTGATCCAGGTCGCCGCCAAGGAGATCAAGCGGCTGGCCGACCCCGACCGCCATTACCGCTTCATGGAGGTCTGCGGCGGGCACACGCACTCGATTTACCGCTACGGCATCCGTGATCTCCTGCCGGGCAACATCGAGCTGGTCCACGGCCCCGGCTGCCCCGTCTGCGTCCTCCCCATGGGCCGTGTGGATGACGGGCTAGCCATCGCCGAGGAGCCGGACGTCATCTTCTCCGCCTTCGGCGACATGATGCGCGTGCCCGGCTCGCAGGGTAGCCCCCTCGAGCACAAGGCGCGCGGGATGGACGTGCGGATGGTCTACTCGCCGCTCGACGCGCTCAAGCTGGCCGAGAAGAACCCCAACAAGGAGGTCTACTTCTTCGCCATCGGGTTCGAGACGACGGCGCCCTCAACTGCGCTGACGCTCCAACTGGCGAAGGCACGGGGCGTCGAGAACTTCAGCGTCTTCTGCAACCACGTCACCATCATCCCGGCTATCCGCGCCATCCTCGACTCGCCCGATATGCGGCTGGATGCCTTCATCGGGCCGGGGCACGTCTCGACGGTCATTGGGTGTAGGCCTTACGAGTTCATCGCTCGCGACTACGGCACGCCCATCGTGGTTTCGGGCTTCGAGCCGGTAGACCTTATGCAGTCCATCGTAATGATTCTGCAGCAGATGAATGATGGCCGTGCGGAGGTCGAGAACCAGTACGCCCGCGTGGTGCCGTGGGAGGGCAACCTCGCGGCGCTCCAGGTCATGTCCGAGGTGTTCAGACTGCGGCCGTTCTTCGAGTGGCGCGGGCTGGGGTTCATCTCGCAGTCGGCGCTCAGGCTGTCTCCCGCCTACGCCCACTTCGATGCCGAGGAGCGGTTCGAGGTGCCGGGCATCCGCGTGACCGACCCGAAGGCGGCGCAGTGCGGCGAGGTGCTCAAGGGGGTCCTCAAACCGCACCAGTGCAAGCTGTTCGGCACGAAATGCACGCCAGAGCATCCCATCGGCGCGCTGATGGTGTCGTCGGAAGGCGCGTGCGCGGCGCAGTACCAATACGCGCTCCGTGCCGACGAGCTCGACATCCTGGAGGACGCATGAGCGGAAGGAATAACGGCGAGGACGGTCCGCGCGTCCGCTTTTCGGACCCGCAGATCGAGATGGCGCACGGCGCAGGGGGCAAGGCCACGCGGCGTTTGATCGAGGGCCTCATCGTGCCGCTCTTGCACAACTCGGTGTTGGCCCGAATGGAGGACGCTGCGATTCTTTCCGTCGGCGATCAGCAGATCGCCCTCACCGCCGATGCGTTCGTGGTGAGCCCGATTTGCTTTCCTGGTGGCTCCATCGGAGAACTGGCCGTCAACGGTACCGTGAATGACCTCGCGGTAGTGGGCGCGAGGCCCACCGCCCTCTTGGGGACGCTGATCGTGGAAGCCGGGATGCCGGGCGATGTGCTCCGCGCCGTGATCGAGGCGATGGCCCGCGCTGCCGAGGCGGCCGGAGTCGCCATCGTAGGCGGCGACACGAAGGTGGTCGAGCACGGCAAGGCCGACGGGCTCTACATCACCACGGCTGGTGTGGGGCTCGTGGACGCCCGCCTCAAGCTCGGTGCGGGCCGGGTCGCGGTCGGAGATCAGGTTATTCTGTCCGGCCCGATTGGCGACCACGGCATCACGATCCTGCTGGCGCGTGGCGAGCTCGACCTGGAGGCTGACCTGAAGTCGGACACGCGCTCGGTCTGGCCCTTCGTGGAGGCGCTGGCTGGTGCGGTCCCCCAAGGAATCAAATGGATGCGGGACCCGACGCGTGGCGGCGTAGCCTCTTCGCTCAACGAGCTGGCGCGCGAGGTGCGGCTGGGGATCGTTCTCTCGGAGGAGGCCATCCCGCTGCGGGCCGAGGTCCGAGGCGCGTGCGAGATCCTCGGGCTCGACCCGCTCCATATCGCCAACGAGGGCCAGTTCCTCGCCGTCGTCGCGCCCGAGGCGACGGCCGCTGCGCTGAGTGCGCTCCACGCCGTACCCGGGGGCGAGGGTGCGGTTGTGATCGGCGAGGTCAGGGAGCAGCCCGCGCGTGGGGTCCTTTCGCGGAGCAGCTACGGCGGAACGCGCATGGTGGACATGCTAGTGGGAGACCCACTGCCGCGCATTTGCTAGCTCAATGGCCCCCGGGTTTCTCATGGCCTCGGCCCGGCGGCGCGATCTCGACTGCGTGCTGGTGTGGAAGTCCGACCGGTTCGCCCGGAGCGTCTCCCACTTGGTGCGCGCCATCGACGAGTTCGACCACCTCGGCGTGCGGTTCGTCTCTGTCCAGGACAACGTGGATACGACGAGCCCGATGGGTCGGCCCTTTTATAGAATCGGAACAGAAACGCGCGGTAAGGGCGGCGGCGCGCTCAGGGTCGGCGCGGTCGATGGCGCGGGCCTCGGGGATGAGCCAGACGGCCGTCCGCCGGATCTGGCGCGCGTCCGGGCTCCGGCCCCACGTGGCCGAGACGTTCAAGGTCTCGACCCGCCCCCCTCTTCGTCGACACGGTGCGCGATGTGGTCGGGCTCTACATGCCGCCGCCGGTCAACGCGGTGCTACCCGCCGTCGCCGCGCGCCACGCTTCACCCGCCGACCACATCGCCGCGCCCAGGAGGATGATGTCCTTGAGCAGGAACTGCCCGGGCATGGGCGACGGGAAGGGGAAGCCGTAGCCCGACTGCCAGACGCCCGGCGTCGAGAAGATGAGCGTCAGCGTGAGCACGAACTGCACGATGGCGGCCATGCTGCCGAACGCCGAGATCTTGGCCGAGAACGGCCGGGCGGCGATCATCAGGCCCGTCACAATCTCGATGACGCCCAAAATGGCCGAGAACGTCGACGCGCCGAAGAGGCTGTTCAGCGTCTCGAAAAACGGGCTGTTGCTGACGAGCGGCTGGATGCCCTCGGTCTCGTAGGCCGTGAACTTCAACAGCCCGACGGAGATGAGGATGATGACGAGGCCGTAGCGGAGCAGGATGTGACCGTACCGTTCGAGATTCGACTGGGAGGGGTAGGTGTCCATGGGAGGGGGGGCCGTCGTCAGTGTATCGGCAAGGAGAAGGTTTGTTCGCGATTGGGCTGAGACAAGGGCCGGCTGCCGGTGGCGAAACACCAGAGCAGGAAGGGCGATTCGCACCTCGTCCTACTCGACGAGGAGGGGAAAGGGTTCGAGCTGTTTCACTGAGCGGTAGCCCGTCGCGTCAGTCCACGTTGAACCCGATGGCGAACCGCCCGGTCTCGCCGACCTGCACGGGGAACGTTTGCACCCGCCCACCCGGGTCTCCCTCCCTCTGGCCCGTGCGAACGTCGTAGCGGCACCCGTGCCACGGGCAGACGAGCGTGTGACCATCGAGCGTGCCCTGCTGGAGCGTCAGCACCGAGTCCACGCACGCATCGCGCAGGGCGAACACCTCGTCGCCGACCCGGCAGAGGATCACCCGCACGCCTTCGAACTCGCGCGCCGCGACGGTCCCGGCCTCCAGGTCCTCGGCCTGCCCCCCCGGCAGCCAGATCGGGCGCTTGAACACCTCCAGGATGTCCACCTCGCCGAGCGGGACGAAGCTCCCCTTCGGCGGCGGCTCGGGGATCCCGGGTCCGAGGTCGTAGAGCGTGAGGAGGGTGTGGACGGCGGGGTCGGCGGCCAGCGCTTCCACGAGGGCGGGGGCCTCCGCCTCGACGAGCTCCATCAGCCGCGTGAGGGCCTCGCGGTGGAGCCCGTCGAGGTTCTGGAGCAGGTCGAACACGAACTTCTGCACGTCCTCGTACGGGATCTGGCCCGCCTTCTCCATGAGGCGCTGGACCTCCCCCACGAGGCGGCCATACTCCTCGTCGCTGAACCGGTGCGGCTCCATCGTCTAGTGGTGGTGGGCGGAGCAGAGCGAGGGGTCGCCCTGGCAGTCGCAGTCGGCGGTGCATTCGCCGTGGCCCGGCTTCTGCATCTCCGCGAAGGCGGACGCGAACCGGCGGCCCGCCTCGGTCCGCGACGCCTCGGTGAGCGCGTAGACCGGGCCGCGCGGAACCGTCCGGCGGTCGAGGTCGCCCGCCTCGGCGCAGCGGTCGAGGTGATGCTCGATGGTGTCGCGGTCGGCGCTGAGGAACGGCAGAAGGTCCTCGGCGCGGACGGCCTCGGCCAGCCCCTCGCCCTCCATCCAGAAGAGGACCTGCAGGATCTCGTCGCGCCAGAAGAGGGCATCGAGGGCGGAGCCGGGTATTTCCATCAGGCGTCTTCGAGTTCGGGTCCGTGGAGGGGGGCGGTGACGAGGCGGTCGAGCGGCCAGAGGGCGGCGCGGCGGACGGCGTCGAGCACGGCGGGGACGGCGGCTTCGACCGCGGGGGTGAAGGCCTCCCCAGCCTCTTCGATCCCCGGCTCCACGTCCACGAGGAGCGTCTCGTCGGGCCAGATGCCGAAGTGCTCACCGATGAGGAGCAGGTTGTCCGCGCTGATGACGCCGGTGACGGCCTCGCAGACGCGGGCGTGGATGGCCTCCGCGTCGGGCAGGCCGCCTCGCCAGTGACGGAGCGTGACGGTGCCCGCGCGCCGTCCCGCCTCCCGAGCCGTCAGGATTACGACGCGGTCGTAGGGCCGCTCGAGGTCCTCGAAGTTCTGGACGATGGCGATCGGCCCCCAGTTCAGCTCGTCGATCACGACGCCGTCCGGCCACGCCTGCGCGCGGAGCCGGGGCAGCAGCGCCGGCCCGACCGAGTAGTCCCGGAGGAAATGGTAGCCCACGGTCCCGATGAACACGCGGGGTGCGATGTCGTCACTCGATGCCACAGGCGCAGGTAGTCACTTCGCGCGTCACGACGTGGTCGCTGCCCTCTACCATGATGTGCGTGGTGCAGGGCATGCACGGGTCGAAGGAGCGGATCGTGCGGAGGATGTCGATGCCCTTGAAGTGGTCGGGGTCGCCGAACTCCTCCAGGATGGGCGTGTTGATGACGGCCTCCTCGTAGGGGCCGGGCGTGTCCCAGGGCGTGCGCGGCGCGGCGTTGAGGGTCGAGGGCGTGAGGATCTGGTAGTTCCCGATGGCCCCGTTGTCGATGACGAGGTGGTGGGTGAGGAACCCGCGGCCCGCGCCCCAGAAGCCCGCGCCGATGAAGGTCCCCTTCTTCGGGATCTCGAACGGCGTGCTGATGGCAGTCTCGCCCTGGCGGAAGAGCTCCTGCGCCATCATCCAGTTCTCCATCGCCACCATCGCGGTGTAGGGGATGGCGTAGGCACGGGCGCGGTTGCGCTCGAAGGCGTTCCAGTGCTCGGGGACGTGCCACTCGAGCTCGGCGTCGGGGAGCTGGCCGCCGGGGACGGCGATCTGGAGGCTGTGGCCCGTGGCGTGGAGGAACTTGCTCTCGGGGAGGAGCTGCGCCTTGGCCGTGATGTAGAGGCGGGCGTAGGCCCCGGCCTCGACGGTCTGGCGGTCCCACGTCGGGCACGTGTCCCAGGTATAGCGGTCGCGCCAGCTCTGCTTGCCCGGCTTCGGCTTGGTCTCCTTGTTCCAGGGGTGGTGCGGGCTGAGCGGTGCCCCGAGCGGATCGGTCGCGTAGCGCTGGCCCTCCCAGCCCTCGTAGTACGAGTGCTCGACGAACTCTTCGAGCCCAAGGTTGATCTGCTGGAGGTCGGTCGTCACCAGCTCGCCGTCGACGAGGACGCCGGGCGTGGCCCACCGCGCGCGGCCCCACTCGGTGCAGTTCGCGTACGTCGTGTCGTAGGCCCCCGGCCGGTCCCACACGCCGGTGTCGATGATGGTCGCCGGGCGGATGCCGCACTCGGCGTACTTCGGGTCGGACTCGAGGAAGAAGTCGAACACGTCGTCCCAGATGCCCGCCACCTTCTGGCCGTAGTCGAAGAACTTCTGGAGCCGGTTGTAGACCTCGTTGAGGACGGTGATGTTGACGGTCGCCGAGACGCCGCCGGGCACGACCGACTGCGGGTGCGGGAATTTGCCGCCGATGAGGGAGTACGCCTCGCGCGCCACGCGCGTCATCATGAGGGCTTCGAGGTAGAGCTTGCCCGTGAGCGGGTTGAGGTCGGTCATGATCTCGCCGACAGTCCGGTAGCCGTGCACCGACTCGTGCTTCGCCTTCGCGCCCTGCGCCTTGTCGAGGAGGGACGGGTTCGTCTCGCCCACGATCTGCGCGGAGTAGTCCGGCCCGGCCAGCAGGAAGAGGTGGAGCGGGTGGTCGTAGAGGTATTCGAGCGCGAGGAGCATGTTGCGCGTCAGGATTCCCAGCGGCGGCGGCTGGATGCCGAGGGCCATCTCCATCGCCAGCGCGGCGCACGTCGAGTGGACGCCGCCGCAGACGCCGCACGCCCGGCTGCTGATGAATGCGGCGTCGCGCGGGTCGCGCCCCCGGAGGATCACCTCGTAGCCCCGGAACAGCGTCGCCATCGAGTTGCTCGAGAGCACCTTCCGGTTCTCGAGGTCGACGACGCTGTGGAACGCGAGCGCCCCTGCCACGCGCGTCACCGGGTCGTAGTCGACCTCCTTGATGAACCCGTTACGGGCGAGCAGCTCCTTGAGCTTGTCCTGCTCCGGCCCCAGCGACTTCGTCTGGTAGCTGTACGGGTCGGCGACACCCTCTTTTAGATAGGCGTTGCCGTGTTCGTCGAACTCGACGGGGAGGTTCTTGAAGCACATGAGGGGATCTCGGTGGGGGGCTGATTATAGCTTGAGGACGCGGGCGATGCCGACGAGGTGACCGTCTACGGAGGCCAGCCCGGCGCGGAGCCGGCTCAACCCGTCGTTGATCGCCCCGACGCCGTCGCCGAGCGGGGCGGTGTCGTCGCGGACGCGCAAGAGGGCGTCGTTGAGCTTGCCCAGCTCCGTGCCGGCCTTCCACAGCGCGACGATGATGCCGATGAGGTAGACCACGAGCACGAGGACCACGAGGCCGACGATGATGAGCGTGAGAAGCGTGAGCGTGGACATGGCTACTGGTAGAAAGAGGCGCGGTCGGCGAGCACGGACTCGATCGTCGCCGCGTGCTCGTCGATGTCGCCGGCGGTAGCGAGGAGCGCGCCAGCGGTCGTCTGCGTGTCGCCGAGCGCGGTGATGTGGGCGGTGTTCGCGGCGATCCCCTCGCCCGCCTCGCGCATCTCGGTCATGTAGCGGGCGATGCTGCGGCTCGCACTCCACGTTCGGTGGAGGAGGTAGACCACGACCGGCACCGCGAGCGCGGCGACGACGAGGAGGATGATCCAGAGAACGGTGACGGCGGGCGGCATCATGGCAGCGGGGGTTAGCGGCGCTCCTGGCGCTGGACGGCTTCGATGGTGCCGACGAGGTGGCGGTCGACTTGCCCGAGTCCGGCGGCAATCGCGCCGAGCGTCTCGTTGAGGGGAGGCACCTGCGACGGGAGGTTGCCCGTCTCGGTCTCGATGGCGCGGAGGCCGACGCGGAGCCTGGCGAGGGAGCTCGTCGGCGTCCCGCCGATGGACTCCAGCAGCCCGATGATGTGGGCGAGGTAATAGACGAGGACGACCACGAGCGCGAGGACCGCGAGGATCGTCAGGACCATTAGAAGCACGAACATGGCAGCGGCTCGGGGTTAGTGGGAGTCCAGCAGGCAGGCGGGGCAGCCGGGGCAGCCCTCGGCGTGCTGCTCGATGGCCTCGCTCGCGCCGACGATCCCGACCGCGCCGCCCTTGATCTGCCCGGCCACGCGGTTCGTGGTCGAGAGGAAGAGCGGGATCTGAATCGTGTTGTTGGCGACGAGCTTGCCCTCGGTCCAGATCCGCCCGGCGACGGTGTCGATCACCGCCGCCGTCCCCTTGATCCGGCTGAGCAGGAACGCGACGACCAGGAGCACGACGGCTCCGAGACCGAGCGAGACGCCCCACACGGTGAGGGCCGCGCTCTCCGAGACGGCGAGGACAAACGTCGTGGCTACAGTCATAGCGGCACCCGTCATGGCGAGACCTCGCGGCGAGGCGGTTCGTTTTCGTGTAGCGCGGTGGCGACGGCCCTGGCGTGGGCGAGGATCGACCCGGCCTCGTCGAGGAGCCCGGCAGCGACCTCGTTCGTGTCGTCGAGCGCCCAGACGGGGGCGGTGTTGACCTTGATCTGCTGGACCACGGTGAGCGCGGTTGCTGCGCGGTCACGGATGCGCCGCGCCGCAACCCATACCATGATGAGCAGCGCCGCCGCGGCGACCACGATCACGCCCGCGAGCACGAGCGACCAGGTCCAGATGTCGAAAAGCGTGGGATCACTCATGGCGTCGGACGGTCCCTCCGGGTTTCTTCTGAATGGGAGTCGGACGGACGGTGCCCATGTGCTGGAGCTTGTCGTAGAAAAAATGCGCTGTTTTCTCGGCGAGGTTCGGCTGGCGGACGTGGCCCCAGCCGCTGGGCACGTAGTCCTCTTCCAGCCAGCGGCGCTCGCGGTTCTGGTAGATCTGGGTGATCTTGCGGAGGTTGCGGATCACCGCCCCGTAGCCGCGCGAGGCGGTGGACGAGACGAGCGTGCCCGGGGGGCGCGTGTAGAACGGTGAGAACCCGTCGGGGAAGGCGGGCATCGTGCAGCCGATGCAGGCCGCGCCCACGTTCATGCACCCGCCGACGTGATTGATGGCCCCGCGCTTGGTGATGTTGCACTGCACCACCGGCCCCCAGCAGCCGATCTCGACGAGGCACTCCTTGCCGCCGAACTCGTCGGCGAAGACGCCCTCCTCGTAGTAGCCGGCCCGCGTGCACTTGCGGTGGACGGTCTCGTCGAAGAGCCACGCCGGGCGGCCCAGTT
This sequence comes from Luteimonas sp. ANT-B3E, assembly GCA_001683895.1. Classification (GTDB taxonomy): domain Bacteria; phylum Pseudomonadota; class Gammaproteobacteria; order Xanthomonadales; family Xanthomonadaceae; genus Luteimonas. Next base: position 21,090 of record LXQJ01000002.1, read on the forward strand.
CATCGAACTCGGGGAGCGGCCCGATGCCCTGGAGAAAGAGCAGGATCGCGGCGACGGTCTCGGTGAAGTTGTCGCCTTGCGGCGCGCAGCCGGGGATGTTGATGACCGGCAGCCCGAGTGCGCTCCGGTAGTCCTTCCCGAGGAAGTCCATCACCGACATCGAGTTCGTCGGGTTGCCGATCGCGGCGGGGACGCCGCCCCACGTTGCGCAGGTGCCCATCGCGATGACGGCGGCGGCACCGTCGGCCATCTTCTGGAGCCACTCGGCCGTCGGGATCGGCTGGCTCTCGCCGTCGACCTTCCGCGCGCCCAGCCCCGACCAGTAGCCGCCGTAGGCGGCGGCGAGACTTTCGTCGGCGATAGACCCCTCGAAGATGGCGACGTAGGGAGCGCCGAGCGTGCCTTCGACGGCGTCGTGGAACGGCTGGACGAATGCCTCCCCAGCCTCGACGGCGAGCACGGGATGGTGGAGGTCCACGCGCGGCACGCCGGGGATCGTCCCGTTCATGAGGTCCTCGACGGCGGGCTGCGTGGCTCCGACAGCCGAGACCGAGCACCCGTCGCAGCTCATCCCCGCGAGCCAGAAGGCGTGGACGACCTCGATGGAGCCGGGGAGCAACCGCGTGGGCTTCGCCTTCACGGCGGGCACGCGCTCGTCGGCCTCGCGCGTCTGCACCACCGGGTCGCGCATGACAGAGATGTCGACAGCTTCCATGGTGACCTCTGGGACGGTTGGGGAGATCTTCTAGTATAGCACCTTAACCGATACATTAACGGAAAGGGTTCCCGAGTCCATCACTTTCAGTCCGCCTTGTCGCGTCAAGAATACAAGGCATCCGCCTCGTGCGCTCACCAGACGGAGCTGGCGTCGAGCCGGACCCGCGGGCTGTCGGTGACGAAGGAAACGCCCAGGGTCGTACATCGCAGAGCACACCGAGCCTCCCGCCTTATTTTTGTATGTTGGCCCTTGCAGGATAGTCCGCCCGCCTCTCTCAGCCCGTTCCTCATTATGTGCTTGGCCATTCCCGCTCGGATTGTAAGCGTCGAGGACGACGGCCACTTCGCCACCGTCGAGGTATCCGGGGTGCGCCGGAAAGTGAACGTGGACCTCGTGCGCGAGGACGGCGCGGCCGAGGGCGACTGGGTGCTCCTCCACGTCGGCTTCGCGATGAGTCTGATCAGCGAGACCGAGGCGCAGGAGCAGATCCGCTTCCTCACCATGATGGGCGAGGCCAAAGAGGCGCTCGACGAAGTTCGCGGCTACGGGTTGGAGGACGAGGCATGAGGCCCGGTCTTCGCCTCTGTTCCGTGGCCTCCGTGCTTGCGGTAAGCAGCTCCTCGGAGCGAACGGGGCGGTCGCCCAGCCCTCCGGCCTCACCGTCGTCAGCCACACCGACCTCGGCGGGGCTGGGCTGAACGGGCCGGTGGCGACGGTCGGGATCGTCGGCCGTCGTGGCCGGCACCGGCAGCGCGCAGGACGACCTGTCCGTCTGCACCTCGACCCGTTCGCGGCCCGAGCCGCGCCACCATCGCTTGACCTCGAACACCAGCACAAGGGCGTTCGGCTCACGCCCCCGAGGAAGCCAGTTGGGCACAGGCAGCCACGGAGCCTCCTCGACCGAGTAGGCCAGCCTCGACGCGACCAACTTCCCGAGGAAGAGGGCATCGCTGTCCGCGACTTCCGACCACGGACGGGTATCGGAGCAACCGCACGCACTCGCCTCGGGCACCACGATGAGAGCCGCTACCATGCCCGCAAGTACGATGAGACGCAGGTGCGGCATAACGGATCACCGTTAAATGGCCGGCCCGGCGCCGGCCACGCTCTGGACTTAAGCAGCGGGCGTGAGAAGTGTAAAGGAGGTGGTCGGTCTAAAGTGTAAAGGAACTGACCGGCTCCTACACCGCACCAAAGCGTCACAGATACTGTCCGAAGCGGAGACGAAACCCGTTTTGGTCGCGGATCTCGAACTCTTTCATCCCGTGCTCGTGCGCTTTCAGCGGGCTGACGATCTCGACACCGTTGCTCTGGTATTCAGAAATGGAGCGCGTCGATTCCCTCTACGAAGAGGTACGTCCACCCTGGATAGTCCTTCGGGATGAAGGAGTCGGTTGAGCGTGTGAACTGGATTCTGACGCCGCCCCGAGTGACGGAGCCGTGTGTGGGCGGTTCGCCCATGACAAAGTCGAGGTCAAAACCGAGCGAGTCGCAATAGTACGCGACGCTCGCGGCGACATCGCGGACGGGAAACACCGGCCCTGAGCCAATAAGACACGTCGCTGGGGTTTTCAGCAAGGTGGACATGAGTTGATTCCGTATGGGCGGTATAACAGTTGACCGCTCAGCCGCAGCACGCTGACGACTGGCGGGTGGGACGAGGCAACGCAGACACCGAGGATTGGACGAGGCAAGAACTCTGGCGCGTGCTGTCGGCCTGCAGCGGTGAGTTCTGCGGCCCTATCTGAATGCCTGCGGGAAACGGCGTTCCAGCTCTCGCTTCGTCGCTCCTGACAGTCGGATCGCGGCCGAGTCCGTCGGTAGGTGGTAGAGCCTAGCGGACCCGAGCGGGACCACGAAGAGCGGAGAATGGGACACGTCGAAGGTCCTCCCACCGGACTCGACTGTTCGCTGGTCCGCCTCGTACCGGAGGTACAACGAATCCCGGAGCGAGAGCGAGTCGCTGTGCGCTGCGCTCCGGCCCGCGAGCTGGAGCGAGATGTCGAACCACATCTCGGCCGGGAACTGGTCTACGACACGGAAGCCCCCGAACTGCGCCGAGTCAGTCGAGACGAGGGCGACAGCGACAAGGCCGGAGTCGCGCGGCGAGGCCCATGACTTGACGAAGAGATCGCCGCCGGGGATGGTCTCGGTTCCGCTATGCCCGCTCCATGGCCCTTGCCAGCAGGCCGAGAGGCCGAAGGCGAGGACGAGGACAACGAAGGTGACGGGTCGAGGCAATGTTGGGAGGCCGCAGAACTAAGAATTGGGCTGAAGCCGTCGGCATAACACGCCGAGCGGGGATTCAACATAACACGCGACCGGGTACGATTCAAGTGGCTCCGGGTCTGTTTTGCAGTTCAACTCTGTGGAGTTTGTGGAGGGGGTTGCGCCCGCGAGGCGTGACGACCCCCGTGACCAAGCGTGACGACGGCGGGGCCTACTCGCCCTGCATCGCGTCGAGGCTGCGCGCCGCCTGGTCGATGCCTGCCCGCGCCGCTTCCAGTCCAGCACGTACCGCGTCGGCTGTGCCAGTCGCGCTGGCCTGCTCGAATCCGACTTCACGCGCCATGTAGTCCAAGAGCTTGCCGATGGTGGCCGTCACGTCGCGTCGCCCC
>LXQJ01000020.1:0-24358 GCA_001683895.1 Luteimonas sp. ANT-B3E
GTCGACGTGGCCGATCGTGCCCACGTTCACGTGGGGCTTGGTGCGCTCGAACTTTCCCTTTGCCATGGCTTGAACTCTCGCTGGACGTGTTGGACCGCGCAGACGCGGGTCGCGGGTGGATGGTGCTCACGAAAGGAATCGAACCTTCGACCTCCTCCTTACCAAGGAGGTGCTCTACCGACTGAGCTACGTGAGCGGTGACTGGTTGTCGCGGGACGCATGTGTCAATGGAGCGGGAGACGGGGATCGAACCCGCACCATCAGCTTGGAAGGCTGAGGTTCTACCATTGAACTACTCCCGCGCTGGAGCGTTGAAGCATCGTGCGTGGTGGAGGGAGGTGGATTCGAACCACCGAAGGCGTAAGCCAGCAGATTTACAGTCTGCCCCCGTTGGCCGCTTGGGTATCCCTCCACGGATGTGGATCGTCGAAACAGCCCGCGATTTTGACTGGCCGGGCTTTTCATGTCAACGCATGTTCACGGATCGATGTCGTGAACTGCCCCGCGACGACCGGCGCCTGGATCCTGCAGCCCCGCGGCGCTCCCGACCCGAGGCGGTCGGCGACTCAGACGTTGAAGCGGAAATGCAGGACGTCGCCCTCCTTCACCCGGTATTCCTTGCCCTCCAGCCGCAGGCGGCCGGCGTCGCGGGCGCCCGCCTCGCCCCGGTACTTCAGGAAGTCGTCGTAACCGATGGTCTCGGCGCGGATGAAGCCTTTCTCGAAATCGGTGTGGATGACGCCGGCGGCCTGCGGTGCCGTCGAGCCGCCTTTCACGGTCCACGCACGGACCTCCTTCACGCCCGCGGTGAAGAAGGTCTGCAGCCCGAGCAGCTTGTACGCGGCCCGGATGACCCGGTTCAGGCCCGGCTCCTCGAGCCCGAGGCTGGCCAGGAACTCGTCGCGATCGGCGTCGTCGAGCTGGGAGAACTCCTCCTCGATCGCCGCCGACACCGGCACCACCTCGGCAGCCTCGCCGATCGCCCGGGCGCGGACCGCATCGAGATGCGGGTTGCCCTCGAAGCCGTCCTCGAGCACGTTGGCGATGTACATCACCGGCTTCAGCGTCAGCAGGAACAGGTCGCGAAGCTGGGCGCGGTCGTCGTCCGACAGCACCATCGCGCGCGCCGGGGTCCCGGCGTCCAGCGCCGCGCGCACCCGGCCCAGCACCTCGACCCGCAGCTTGGCGTCCTTGTCGCCGGTCTTGGCCGAGCGCTCGGCCCGCTGCAGCGCCTTCTCGACCGAATCCAGGTCCGCGAGCGCCAGTTCGGTGTCGATGGTCTCGATGTCGGCGATCGGATCCACCCTGTTGTTGACGTGGATGACGTCGGCGTTCTCGAAGCAGCGCACGACGTGGGTGATCGCGTCGACCTCGCGGATATGGGCCAGGAACTTGTTGCCCAGCCCCTCGCCGCTGGCCGCCCCGGCCACCAGCCCGGCGATGTCGACGAACTCGACCGCGGTCGGCAGCACCTTCTGCGGCTTGACGATCTCGGCCAGCGCGTTGAGGCGCGGATCGGGCACCGGGACGATGCCGACATTGGGCTCGATGGTGCAGAACGGGAAGTTGGCCGCGGCGATGCCCGCCTTGGTCAGCGCGTTGAACAGGGTCGACTTGCCGACGTTGGGCAGGCCGACGATGCCGCATTTGATGCCCATGGATGGTTCGCCAATAAGGATGAGGGGGATGTCTGCGGCGTCGCGCCGCGGCGCCAGTTCAGGCCGGCGCGGTGTGCAGGCGCTTCATCGCCTCGTTGAAATCGCCTTCGACCGCCAGCGGCAGCACCGCGATGGCCGCGTCGATCGCCCGTGCGATGTCGATGTCGTCGTCCGCGGAGGCCCGCCCCAGCACCCAGCCCGTGACCCGGTCCTTGTGGCCCGGATGGCCGATGCCGACGCGCAGGCGATGGAAGCGCCCGTGCCCCAGCAGCTGCATGGTGTCGCGCAGCCCGTTCTGGCCGCCGTGGCCGCCGTCGAACTTCAGCCGCGCGGTGCCTGGCGCCAGGTCCAGCTCATCGTGCGCCAGCAGCGCTTCCTCTGGCGCGATGTTCCAGAACCGCAGCGCTGCCGTCACCGACTTGCCGCTGAGGTTCATATAGGTGGCGGGTTTCAGCAGCCACACGTGGCGTCCGCCGATGTCCACGCGCGCGGTGTCGCCGTAGAGCTTGGCGTCCACGCCGAACCGCGCCCCGGCCTTGTCGGCCAGGGCGTCCACGAGGCGGTACCCGGCGTTGTGCCGGGTGCGCGCGTGTTCCGGGCCGGGGTTCCCCAGCCCGACGATGAGGCGCAGTCCGTCCATCCCCAACGCAGGCGTCTGCCGGCCCCGTGGCCCGCAGACGTCTGCCGTCAGCCTTCGCCGGCGTCGTCCCCGGGGGCCGTGGCATCGTCCTGCTTGAGCGACGGCACGTCGGCCGCCGCGTCGGCGTCGATCTCTTCTTCGATCTCTTCCTTGACGTAGCGCGCCACGGCGACCGCCGGGTCGTGTTCGTCGTCGACCTTGGTCGCGGGCTCGACACCCTTCGGGAAGCTGATGGCCGACAGGTGGATCGTGTCGCCCACCTCCATCTTGGCGAGGTCGACCTCGATGAATTCCGGCAAGTCGGCCGGCAGGCAGGTGACCTCGATGTCGTTCAGCTCATGGGTCAGCGCGACGTCGGCCGCCTTGCCTGCGGGCGACGTATCGCCGTTGACGAAGTGGAACGGCACCGACATGCGGACGGCCTCGTTGGCGCTGACGCGCTGGAAGTCGAGGTGCATGATCTGCTGGCGGTACGGATGCCGCTGCATGTCGCGCAGCAAAACCTGCTCTGCCTTGCCGTCGATGGCCAGCGTCAGGATCGACGCGTAGAACCACTCGTTCTGGCTCGCCTGCCAGGTCTTCTCGTGGTCGAGCTGGATGCTCACCGGGTCGGCGCTGCCGCCGTACACGATGGCCGGCACCTGCGCCGCATGACGCAGGCGGCGGCTCGCACCCTTCCCCTCGTCCGTGCGGCCGGTGGCCGTGATCTTGTGTTCTGCCATGGTTGCTTACTCGCTGTGCTTGCTGGAAGCCGCCTCGCGGCGGCGATGCCACTCACCCGCGACCAGGTGAGTGGGGGTGTCAGTCCACGTAAAGCGAACTGACGGATTCTCCGAAGGCGATGCGGCGGATGGTTTCCGCCAGCAGCTCGGCGACGCTGAGCTGCCGGATCCGGGTGCAGGCGCGCGCGGCGTCCGACAGCGGGATGGTGTCGGTGACCACCATCTCGTCGAGCTGCGAGCGCTCGATATTGTCGATCGCCGCACCCGACAGCACGGGGTGGGTGCAGTACGCGACCACCTTGGTGGCGCCCTGCGCCTTCAGCGCGGCGGCCGCGGCGCACAGCGTACCGGCGGTGTCGACGATGTCATCGACCAGCACGCAGGTCTTGCCCGAGACATCACCGATGATGTTCATCACCGTCGACACGTTGGCCTTGGGCCGTCGCTTGTCGATGATGGCCAGCTCGGCGTCGTCGAGCCGCTTGGCGATCGCGCGCGCACGGACCACGCCGCCGACGTCGGGCGACACCACGATCAGGTTGTCGGTGCCGTGTGCGCGCCAGATGTCGGCCAGCAGCAGCGGCGATGCGTAGACGTTGTCCACGGGAATGTCGAAGAAGCCCTGGATCTGGTCTGCGTGCAGATCGACCGTCAGCACGCCGTCGGCGCCGGCGGTGGTGAACATCTTGGCCGCGACCTTGGCGGTGATCGGCACCCGCGACGAGCGCAGACGGCGGTCCTGGCGCGCATAGCCGAAGTACGGCACCACTGCGGTCACGCTGCTCGCGGATGCGCGCTTGAGCGCGTCGATCAGCACCAGCAGCTCCATGAAGTGCTCGGCGGTCGGCGCGCAGGTGGACTGGACCACGAACACGTCCTGGCGGCGCACGTTCTCCTCGATCTCGATCTGCACCTCGCCATCGGAGAACTTCGACACCTGCGCCTTGCCGAGCCGGATCCCCAGCTCCCGGCACATCGCCAGCGCCAGCGGCTTGTTGGCGTTGCCGGAAAAGATCAGGAGGTTGCCGTCTTGCTTCATGGTCGATCCGTTGCGCCGGCAGGCAGGAAGAGCGGGACGCCAGGTCGCAGGTGCGGCCGGACGCGGGTGTTGGCAGGGGCGGTAGGATTCGAACCTACGAATGCCAGGATCAAAACCTGGTGCCTTGGGCCTCTTGGCGACGCCCCTGCAGTGGCTTGGCTTCGAGCGCATCGCGCAGCGCCGGGCGCATCGCCCCCGCCGCCACCCACGAGTGCAGTCCAGGCGGCAGCCGTGCGTGCGCGGCGTGCGCCGACGCCGCATCGCCAAAAGCGACGAAACAGCCGCCGCCCGAACCCGTCATCCGGGCCTGGCCGACCCGGGACAGCGCGTTGAGCGTCGCGTCCACCGCCGGGAACCGGCGCCGCACGACAGGCTCGAACACATTGTCCTGGCACGCCCCCGAAACAAAGTCGGCTATTGTCGCGGCGGTGGCATGGCGCGTCAATTCGGGCGCTGCGAACATCGCCGCGGTGGCCACGTGAACGCCCGGATCCGCCAGCAGATACCAGGCCGGCGGCAGGGACAGCGGCGTCAATGCATCGCCGACGCCTTCTGCCCATGCCGACCGGCCGTGGACAAAGACGGGCACATCGGCGCCGAGGGCTCGACCCATTACCGCCAATGCATCCAGACCGAGACCGGAGTGCCAGAGTGCGTCCAGCGCGACCAGCACCGTCGCCGCGTCCGATGACCCACCACCGAATCCGGCGCCGGCCGGGATACGCTTTTCGACTCGGATGTCGACACCTTGCGCACACTTGGCTTCTTTTCGCAGAAGATGGGCCGCCAACAGCGTGAGGTCCGCGACCTCTGGCACGCCTGCGAGCGCCATGCCGTGGCGCACGATGCCGCGATCGGCCCGCGGCCGCAGGTGCACGGTGTCGCCCCAGTCCAGCAGCTGGAACACCGTCTGCAGCTGGTGGTAGCCGTCGGCGCGGCGCCCGGTGATGCGCAGGGACAGGTTGAGCTTGGCCGGCGCCGGCCATGCGGTCCAGCCGTCTCCGTCGGTGACACCCACATCGCCCCAGAAGCTGACTGCAGCACTCATGGCGCCGGCACTGTGCCCCAGGCGTCGACGATCAGCCGCACGCGCGCGTCGGCGCGCCCGGCCTGCAGCTGCCGGGGCAGGCCGGGAAGCCGGGGCGCCGCCCCGGACGCCGCCGGCTCCCACGTCGCATAGTCGATAGTCCAACCACCCTGCTCGATCCGCGCCAGCCGGCCGCTGGCGTCGAAGCGCAGCTCGGCATCGCCAAAGCGCGCCGCATCCGCGCGCGCCCCGCGGGCCCACGACGACAGCGCCGCGACCGGCACCTCCAGCCCGGTGGCGGCCAGTAGCAGCGCGGAGGCGTCGGGACCCTCGCGGTCGCCGCCGTCGAGTCCGGACAGACGCGCCCAACGCGCGTCGCCTTCCAGCCGCCAGCTCTGCCGGGTCACGGGCGCCGCGAGCGACACCGAGAAGCGGTCGCCTGTCTGGGTCCAGTCGATGCGGCCACTGCCGCCCTGCCCCGCGCGCGCCAGCGCGACGCGACCCGACAGCGTCCACGCTGGCGCCGTCGACAGTGTCGCCTCGCGTGCGCTCTGGGCGACCATGGCCGCCTGCAGCTGCGCCGGCGGCAGTGCAGCAAACGTGGTGTCCAACGGGCGCGGCACGCAGCCGGAAAGTACCGCTGCACACAGCACCACGCCGAGTCGCCGCACCCAGCGCGCGCGCCGGGTCATGCCCCGGTCTTCTCGAGCGCGCGCTGCAGCGAGCGGTTTTCGGGCTCCAGCCGCCGCGCCTCTTCAAAGTAGGTCCGCGCCTCTTCGCGCCGCCCCATGACCCACAGCACCTCGGCCAGGTGCGCGGCGATCTCCGCATCCTTCTGCAAGGTATAGGCCCGCTGCAGCGCCGCCAGCGCCTCCTCGTTGCGGCCCAATCGGTAGAGCACCCAGCCGTGGCTGTCGATGATCGCCGCATTGCCGGGTTCGGCGACCCGGGCGCGGTCGATGAGTTCCAGCGCTTCGGCATATCGCGTGGTCCGGTCGGCCAGCGTATAGCCCAGAGCATTGAGCGCGACAACGTTCTCGGGGTCGGCGACCAGGATCCGCCGAAGGTCGGCCTCGGCACGCGCGATGTCGTCGCGGCGCTCCCACATCAGCCCGCGCGCGTACAGCAGTGCGCCGTCGTCGGGAAACGCCGCCAGGCCGCGTGCGTACGCACCGTGCTCGGCGTCCGCGTCCCCCGCCTCGCGCCCGAGTTCGGCCTCCAGCAGATATGCATCGCGCCGGATGTCCTCCGCGGCCGAAGCGTCCTGCTGCAGCCCCCGCAGTGCGGACAGTGCCTCGTCGCGCCGGTCGAGGTCGTACAGCACCTTGGCCTCGCGCAGGCGGGCCTGCCAGCGCTGGGCACCGCCGGGCACGCTGCGGTACCAGCCCAGCGCCTCTGCAGGCAGTTCAAGGTATTCCGCGGTCTGTCCCAGGAGCAGGCGGAACGCCGGATCGGGATCGCCTGCTGAAGGCTTGAGCTCTTCGTACAGCGCCCGCAGGCGCACGCGGTCCTCGGCCTTGGCCAGCAGCGCGGCGCGCAGTGCGTAGGAGCGCTCGTCCTGCGGGCCGGTGGCCATGACCGACGCGCCGGCGACGGGATCGCCGAGCTGGTCGTATTCCAGCGCCGTCGCCACCCGCAGTTCGGGGTCGGCAGCGGCCGCGGGCGCGATCGCAGCGATCGCCGCGCGCGCCTCGTCGATCCGTCCCGCCTCACGCAGCTGGCTGGCGCGCAGCAGCGCCACGCGTGGCTCGCCCGGGAACCGCGCCACGACCTCGTCCACGATGCGGGCGGTGAGCTCACCCGCGCCGAGCTGCTGGGCCAGGCCGCCGAATGCCAGCCAGGGCTGCAGCCGCGGCGGCACCGCGTCGGCCTCCAGCAACCCGGCCAGCACCCGGGCGCCCTGCGCGCGGTCGCCGGTCTCGTTGCCGAGCACGCTGAGCGCATAGCGCCAGCCGCGCGGATCGGGATCGCGCATCAGCGATTCCAGCACCCGCCGCGAGGTCCGCGGATCGCGGGCGCGCAGCGCGAGCGTGGCCTCGGCGGCGCGCATCGACAGCGCCGGCGGCGCGCGCTCGCGCCACAGCGCCAACGCATCGCGGGCCAGAGTCTCCTTGCCGGCCAGCAGGGCGATCCGGGTCGCGCGCTCGGCCAGCCCGGCATCGCCGGGCACCGCGCGCGCAGCGGCCAGATAGGCGGCCGCGGCCTCGTCCAGCCGCCCGGCCTGCAGCGCGTACTCGGCGACCAGCGTTGTGCCGATGGCATCGGCCGCGGCGCGCGCCGCGGCCGGCGCACACACGGCCGCGACTGCGAGGACAGCACCGAGCGCCCACGCCGTTCCGGAGCCGACGGGAAGTCGCGACGACGGCACATGCGATGGGACGGGCGCGCCGCTGCCGGGCACCGTAAAATGGCCGATCTTCATGCTGGAAGCTTATCGCAAGCGACTGAACGGATGAGTCTGCTGGCCATCGGCATCAACCACCAGACCGCGCCGGTCGCCCTGCGCGAACGGGTGGCGTTTGCCGACAATGCGATGGTTGCGGCGCTGGCGTCGCTGCGCGCGCTGCCGCCGGTGCGCGAGGTCGCGCTGCTGTCGACCTGCAACCGGACCGAGCTGTACGCGGTCGCCGACGACGACGGCGTGGCGCTGCGCCACTGGCTGGCGACCCACCCCACTGGCGACGACGCCGTCGCCAGCCTCCACGCATATCTTTATGCACACCACGAAGCAAACGCGGTGCGCCACCTGTTCCGCGTCGCCACGGGTCTGGATTCGCTGGTGCTCGGCGAGCCGCAGATCCTGGGGCAGGTCAAGCAGGCCTGGTCGACCGCGCGTACCGCCGGGACCCTCGGCGTACGCCTCGACCGGCTGTTCCAGCAGGCGTTCGTCACCGCCAAGCGCGCCCGCACCGAGACCCGCATCGGCAACAGCCCGGTGTCGATGGCGTCGATGGCGGTGCGCCTGGCGCAGGAGTCGTTCGCACGGCCCGAGGACTCCACCGTGCTGCTGGTCGGCGCCGGCGAGACCATCGAGCTCGCGGCACGCCACCTGGCGCAGGCGCGCGTCCGCCAGCTCATGGTCGCCAACCGGACCTACCCGCATGCGCGTGACCTGGCCGCGCGTCACGGCGGCGTGGCGCTGCCGCTGGAAGAACTCGACCGCCATCTCGCGCTCGCCGACATCGTGCTCTGCGCGACCGCCAGCCAGACACCGGTGATCCACCGCGTCCAGGTCGAACGCGCGCTGCTGGCGCGCCGCCACCGGCCGATGCTGCTGATCGACCTGGCGGTACCGCGCGACATCGCCGCCGACGTCGCGACCCTCAGGGATGCCTACCTGTACACCGTCGACGACCTCGAGCGCGCGGTCGAGGACAACCGCCGCGGCCGGCGCGAGGCGGCCGACGCCGCGGAGTCGATCATCGAGCTGCAGGTGGCGCGCTATACCGAGTCGATGGTGGCCTCCAGCCGCCAGGGACCGCTGAAGCGGCTGCGTGTGCACGGCGAGTCGGTGCGCGACGACGTGCTCGCGCGCGCGCGCGCGCAGTTGGCGGCAGGACAGCCGCCGGGCGCCGTGCTCGACTTCCTGGCCCACACCCTGACCAACCGCCTGCTGCATGCGCCGACCGCGGCACTGCGCGACGCCGCGATCAGCGGCGACACCGAGCTGCTGCGCGCCGCCGACCGGCTGCTGCCCGCGGCCGCCGACGACGCGGCCTCCGCCTCGACACTGGACGACGATGCTGCCGACCCTGCGCCGTAAGCTGGAAGCGCTGGCCGAGCGCCGTGACGAACTCGAACGCCTGCTCGCCGATCCCACGGTCGCGTCGCAGCAGGACCGGTTCCGCGCCTATTCGCGCGAGTTCTCCCAGCTGCAGCCGGTCGCCGACGCGCTGGCCGCGGAGTCGCGCGCGCGGGCCGACCTGGCCGCCGCCGAGGCGATGCGCGACGACCCGGAGCTGCGCGAGCTGGCGCGCGAGGAGTTCGACGCCGCGACCGCGCGGCTGTCCGCGCTGGACGACGCGATGATGGCGCTGCTGGTGCCGCGCGACGCCCGCGACGACGGCGACCTGTACCTCGAGATCCGTGCCGGCACCGGCGGCGACGAAGCCGCGATCTTCGCCGGCGACCTGTTCCGCATGTACGCCCGCTACGCCGAGCGCCAGGGCTGGCGGGTGGAGGTGGAATCGGCCAATCCCGGCGAGCACGGCGGCTACCGCGAGGTCATCGCGCGCGTCGAGGGCAGCGGCGCATTTGCCCAGCTGAAGTTCGAGTCCGGCACCCATCGCGTGCAGCGCGTACCGGAGACCGAATCCCAGGGGCGCATCCACACCTCCGCGGCGACGGTCGCGATCATCCCGGTGGCGGAGGACGCGGCGCCGATCGAGATCAACCCCGCCGACCTGCGCGTCGACACCTTCCGCTCGTCGGGCGCCGGCGGCCAGCACGTCAACAAGACCGACTCCGCGATCCGCATCACCCACCTGCCCAGCGGCACGGTGGTGGAGTCGCAGACCGAGCGCTCGCAGCACGCCAACCGCGACAAGGCGATGAAGCGGCTGGCGGCAATGCTGGTCGAGGCCGAGGCGTCGCGCGTCGCCGCGGCGGAGGCGGCGTCGCGCCGCCTGCAGGTCGGCAGCGGCGACCGCAGCCAGCGCATCCGCACCTACAGCTACCCACAGGGCCGGATCACCGACCACCGCATCGACGGGCTGACCGTGCACAACCTGCCGCAGGTGCTGGAGGGCGCGCTGGAACCGCTGATCGAGCGGCTGTCGCAGGAACACCAGGCCGACGCACTCTCGCAGCTGACGGATTCTGCGTGACCGGCGCTGGCGCGCGGGCCATGCGCCCGGCATGACGACCGCCACCAATCCGCGCGGCGCCGCGCGCGCTGCGGTCGCCGCCGCGCCCGACAACGCCATGGCGTGGCTGGTGCTGGCCGACGCCGAGCTCGACGGTGGCGATGCCGCGGCCGGCGAGTCCGCAGCGCGACGCGCGCTGGTGCTGGCGCCCGGGCACCCGGAAGCGCTGGCGCGGCTGGGCCGCGCCCTGTGGCAGGCGGGGCGCCCGCGCGACGCCGTCGAGCCGCTGGCCGCGGCCGCGCGCGCCGCGCCGTCGCATCCAGGCATCGCGCTGTGGCTGGGACACGTGCTGGAGGACACCGGCGACGCCGAGGCGGCCAGCGATGCGTATGCGCGCGCCTGGGCGCTGGCGCCCGGGCATCCGCAGATCGCCGCTCACCTGCTGGCGTGGCGGCGGCGGCTGTGCGACTGGCGCGGGCTGGACGCGCTGTCCGAGTGCGTCCGCGCCGCCGTGCGCGACGGCAGCGCCGCGGTGGAGCCGTTCGCGTTCCTCGCGGAGGACGCCACCGCCGCCGAGCAGCTGCGCTGCGCGCGCCTCAGCGCGGCCCCCGTCGCCCGCCAGGTGCGCGCTCTGCCGTCGCGACCGATGGCGCCCGCAGCGGCGCCACTGCGCCTGGGCCTGCTGTCGAACGGCTTCGGCGCGCACCCGACCGGGCTGCTGACCGTCGCCCTGCTGGAGGCGCTGCGCGACCGGCCCGAGGTCGACATGCACGTGTTCGCCCTCAATGCCGACGACGGCAGCCAGGTGCGTCGCCGGCTGGCCGCGGCGGCGACACTGCATGCGGTCGACGGCCTCGCGCATGCCGCCATCGCCGCGCGCATCGGCGCCGCCGGCGTCGACATCCTGTACGACCTCCGTGGCTGGGGCGGCGGCGGCGTCCCGGCGGTGCTGGCGATGCGCCCCGCGCCGCTGCAGGTCAACTGGCTGGCGTACCCGGGCACCTCGGGCGCGCCGTGGATCGACTACGTGCTGGCCGACGACGTGGTGCTGCCACCGGCACTGGCGGCGGGGTTCTCCGAGGCCATCGCCCGCCTGCCGCGGTGCTTCCAGCCGTCGGACACCGCGCGCGCGCTGGCGCCGGCGCCGTCGCGCGCGGCCTGCGGCCTGCCCGCGACCGGCACGGTGTTCTGCAGCTTCAACAACAGCTACAAGATCAACCCGGCCACGTTCGCACGCGCGATGGACGTGCTGCGCGGTGTGCCGGGATCGGTGCTGTGGCTGCTGTCGGGGCCGGGCGATGCCGATGCCCGCCTGTGCGCCGCGGCCGATGCGCACGGCATCGCGTCGTCGCGACTGGTGCTCATGTCCAAGCAGCCGCACGCCGGCTACCTGGCGCGGCTGCAGGTGGCGGACCTGTTTCTCGACGCCAATCCCTACAACGCACACACCACCGCTTCCGACGCGCTGTGGGCCGGCTGCCCGGTGCTGACCCGGCCCGGCGCCACGTTCGCATCGCGGGTCGCGGCGAGCATCAACCACCACGCCGGGCTCGATGCGCTGGTGGTCGCCGACGACGCCGCCTATGTCGCCACCGCGATCGCGCTGGGCAGCGACGCGCCGCGGCTGCAGGCACTGCGCGCCACGCTACTGGGTCCTGTGCGTGCATCGGGGCTGTTCGACACGCGCGGCTATGCGTCCGATTTCATCGCGATCGCGCTCGCGATGGCCGAGCGGCATCGCCACGGGCTGGCGCCTGCGGCGCTCACGCTGCCCGCGGCCGCAGACCGCCCCGCGGATTGAGCGGCGGCGCGACTGGTAGGCTCGTCCCCACCCCGCTGCACACGACCCCGATGACCGCCACCGCCGATTTTCTGCCGCTCGCGCTCTGCGTGCTGACCGTGTCCGATTCGCGCACCGCCGCCGACGACGCGTCCGGCGACTACCTCGTCACCGCGCTGCAAGGCGACGGACACCACCTGGCCGACCGCGCGCTGCTGCCCGACGACCGCTACCGGCTGCGCGCGCGCGTGTCGCAATGGATCGCCGATGACGCCGTCGACGGCGTGCTGGTCAGCGGCGGCACCGGCTTCACCGGCCGCGATTCCACGCCCGAGGCCTTGCTGCCGCTGCTGGACAAGGAGATGCCGGGGTTCGGCGAGATGTTCCGCGCGATCAGCATCGAGGACATCGGCACCTCGTCGCTGCAGTCGCGCGCATTCGCGGGGCTGGCCAACGGCACCTTTGTGTTCTGTCTGCCGGGGTCGACTTCGGCCTGTCGCACGGCGTGGGAGCGGATCCTGCGCGCGCAGCTGGACGCGCGCACGCGGCCGTGCAACCTGGCCACGCTGCGCCCGCGCCTGAAGGAGTGACGATGGCGATCGACCGCACGCTGCGCCTGCTGGCGCTGACCCGGGGCCTGACCGCGAGCGAGATCGCGATCGCGCTGCGGGCGGGCGGCGCGGCGCGCGCCGGCGCCGCCACCGTCGGCGCCTGGCTGCGCGGCGAGGCCGCCCCGGGCCGGGAGCAGCTGGAAGCGCTGGCACGGACGTTCGGCGTCCCGGCCGGGGCGCTGCTGTCGGAACTCGCCAGCACCCTCGACCCCGCGCGCACCCGCGGCGAGCACGACCTGCTGGCCGCCTATCGCGCCCTGGGCACGCGCCAGCAGGGCGCGCTGCTGGAAGTCGCGCGCACGATGGCCGGCACGCGCGCGACCCGCGGAGTCCACAAGCCCCGCCCCCCGAGGACCACCGCATGAAGCGCAAGACCTACGACGCACTGATGGAGCCGATGCAGCGCGAGCTGGTCGCGGTCGCGCGCTGGGCGCGTCTGCACGGCGAGCGCATCGTCGTGGTCATGGAAGGCCGCGACACCGCCGGCAAGGGCGGCAGCATCAAGGCGATCACCGAGCACCTCGACACCCGGCAGTTCCGCGTCGTGGCGCTGCCCAAACCGAGCGAGCGCGAGCAGGGCCAGTGGTACTTCCAGCGCTACATCGAGCACCTGCCCACGCGCGGCGAGATCGTGCTGTTCGACCGCAGCTGGTACAACCGCGCTGGCGTCGAGCGGGTGATGGGCTTCGCCACAGCGGCCCAGGTCGACACCTTCCTGCGCGAGACGCCGCTGTTCGAGCGGTCTATCGCCGGTGACGGTATCCGGCTGCTGAAGTACTGGCTGTGCTGCGACCAGGCGCAACAGGAAGAACGCTTCACCGAGCGCCGCTGCGACCCGCTGAAGGCGTGGAAGCTGTCGCCGATCGACGTCGCGGCGCGTGCCCGCTACGAGGAGTACACCGACGCCCGCGAGGCGATGCTGGCCGCCACCCACACCGAGCAAGCGCCCTGGACGCTGGTGGACTTCAACGACCAGCGGATCGGCCGGCTGACACTGGTGCGGCACCTGCTGGATCAGTTCCCCGACGCCGCCCTCGACCACGAGACCCCCGTCGCGCCGGAATTCCCGCCGCTGCCGCGCAAACCGCGGCGCGAGCGTTACACGGTGCTGAAACCGCTGGCGCCGATGGTGGGGGACGACGGTGACTGACGCGGCGCGCCGGCCTCAGGCGCCGGGTGCCGGCCCGCCGGCTGCGGCGATCGCGGTCTCGATTTCCGCAGCCGTGACCGGGCCCAGGAAGCGACGGAAGGTGGCGCCGTCGGGCCCGACCAGGTAGGTCATCGGCAGCCCGCGCGGGGTCGCGAAGCCAGTCGGCGGCGTCATGCCGATCAGCGCGATGGGGTAGACGACCGGACGTTCGCGCAGGAAGTCGCGCAGCGCCTCGGGCGTGGTCTGCTCGTAGGCCAGCCCGATGACGTCGACGTGTGCGCGCATCGCATCGAGCGCCGACAGCTCCGGCATCTCGGCCAGGCACGGCGCGCACCAGGTCGCCCAGAAGTTGATCACCACCCAGCGCCCGCGCGCGTCGGCCAGGTCCCAGGCCTGCCCGTCGAGCGTGGTGACTGCCAGGCCCGGGGATCCGTCCTCGACCTTGGTATCCACCTGCGCCGCAGCTGCCTGCCGCGCCTCCGCCGCGCCGCCGGACGCCGCGACCGGCAGCGTCTCCGTGCTGTCGTCGCCGGCACCGCGACACCCGGCGGTCGCCGCCAGCATGCAGGCGAGCAGCGCCGCCGCGGGCGCCCACGCGGCCGGCAGCGCACGCATGCGGGTCACGACCCGACTCCCGGTGGATACAGGCTGCCGACGCGCCGCTTCAGCAGCTCGCGCAGCGGGATCCGTACCGAGTCCAGCGCCTCCATCGCCGCCTGTCCCAGCGCGTCGTCGCGGCACGGCAGGACCGCCTCGTTGACCGGGATCCGGAGCCGGGAGGCCTCGTACAGCTCGGACAGCGTCAGCTCGTCGAGGTCACGCGACAGGAACCAGTTGCCGGCCTCTGCGCGCTGCAGCAGGCCGATGCCGTGCAGTTCGGCGAGCAGCTGCTGGACCAGCGCGTCGGTCAGCATCGGCTCGCGCGCCTGCAGCTCGTCGCTGTGCAGGCCGCGGCCGGCGCGACGCGCCTCGGCGAACCGGCCCAGCAGCCGGAGGATCCCGTACATCTCGTAGCCCTCCGGCAGCCGCATGTTGGCCGGCTGGTAGCGGAACGCCGACATCGACGCCGCGAACGACGCACCCAGCAGGATCGCGACCCAGCCCAGGTACACGTACAGCAGAAAGATGGGCACGAACGCCAGCGGGCCGTAGATCTTCTGGTATGCGTCGAAGCTGCCCAGGTACAGGCCGATCAAGCCCTTGACCCCCTCCAGCAGCAGCGCCGCCAGCAGCGCGCCAGCCAGCGCGTGGCGCCAGTGGACGGTCCGGTGCGGCACCACCCGGTAGATGGTCGCGAACGCCGCGATCTCGATCGTCATCGGCGCGATGCGCAGCATCACCGTCTGCAGCCACAGTCCGGACGCGCTCTGGAACACCTCCAGCGCGAAGAACCGCGCCGACAGCGACAGGCTGGCGGTCGCGACCAGCGCGCCCAGGGTCAGCACCGTCCAGTAGACGAGGAAGCGACTGAACTGCGGGCGCGCGGTCTTGACCCGCCAGATCCGGTTGAACGTGGTCTCCACGCTGACCAGCGTGATCAGCAGCGAGATCACCAGCGCGATGACGCCCACGGTGGTCAGCTGGCCGGTGTTCTGGGAGAAATCCCGCAGGTAGCCCTCGATCGCGCGCGCCGACGTCGGCACGAAGTTGGAGAAGATGTAGTCGCTGAGCTGGTCGCTCCAGCGGTCGAACATCGGGAACGCCGACAGCACGCCAAACACCACCATCGACAGCGGCACCAGCGCGAACACGGTGGTGAACGCGAGCGCGCCAGCGGCCTCGAACAGGCGGTCGTCGAGGAACCGCCGCCACAGGAAGCGGGCGAACGTGGTCGCGCGCGCGCGGTCGCGCATGCGGTCCGTCCAGCGGTACAGCGAGTCGAGGGGTTCCATCGGCGCGAGCGTAACGCATCGTCCAGCGATGGCAGCGGCCGCGACGGCCGGTACGACGGTCGCGGGCGGCTATCCTGTGCGCCCCCCGGAGAACCCCGCCATGACCGAGATCCTGGTGCTCTACTACAGCCGCGGCGGATCGGTCGCGGCGCTGGCGCGGCAGGTCGCGCGCGGCGTGGCCGAGGTCGACGGCGTGACCGCACGGCTGCGCACGGTGCCGCCGGTGGCGGTGGTCACCGAGGTAGCGGCGCCCCCGGTGCCCGACACCGGGGCGCCGTACGTCGACCGCCGCGACCTCGCCGAGTGCGCCGGGCTGCTGCTCGGCAGCCCGACCCGGTTCGGCAACATGGCGGCACCGTTGAAACACTTCCTCGATGGGCTGGGCGCGGAGTGGGCAAGTGGCACGCTGGTCGGCAAGCCGGCGGCGGCGTTCACGTCCACGGCCAGCCAGCACGGCGGCCAGGAGTCGACCTTGCTCACGATGATGCTGCCGCTGCTGCACCACGGCTGCGTGATCGCCGGCATCCCCTACTCCGAGCCGGCGCTGTCCCGGACCCGCGAGGGCGGCACGCCGTACGGTGCCAGCCACGTCTCCGGCCCGGACAACGCCCCGGTGCCGAGTGACGACGAGGTGGTCCTGGCCCGTGCCTTGGGACGACGCATCGCCAGCCTCGCCGTGGTGCTGTCGCGTTGACCATCCCCCGCCATCGCGTCGCCCTCGCGGCGCTGCTGGTGGCACTGGCCGCGGTCTTCGTTGCGTGGTTTCGCGACGATCCGCGCCCGTTCGCCGCGCTGGCGGTGTTCGCCGCGCCGCCGCTGCTGCTGGCCGCGGGCGTGCTGCGCGGCAGCCGGGTGGCGGCGTTCGCCTGTGGGGTGCTGGGCCTGGCGTGGTTCTGCCATGGCGTGATGCTGGCGTACGACCGGCCGGTGGAGCGGAGCTATGCCCTCGCCGAGGTCGCGCTGGCGATCGTGATCGTCATTGCCGCCAGCTACCCCGGGCTGCAGGCGCGCTTCGGCGGCCGCCCGCGCGGGCGGTAGAATCGCGTCCGCGCGGCGCCGCCACGCCCGGTGCCGCGACCCCTGTCCACGGCAGCTGCACCCCACGAGGACATCCGATGCAGGACCTGCTGGTCGTCACCACCGGCGGCACGATCGACAAGGTGTACTTCGACGACAAGTCGGACTACCAGGTCGGCGAACCGCAGATCGGCCGCATCCTCGAGCAGCTGGGGGTGGCGTTCGAGTTCCGCGTGATCCCGATCATCCGCAAGGACTCGTTGCACATCGACGACGCCGACCGCGAACTGCTGCGCGCGACGATCGCCGCACAGACAGCGCGCCACGTGCTGGTGACCCACGGCACCGACTCGATGGTGGAGACGGCGCGCGCGCTGTCGACCCTCGCCGACCGCGTCATCGTGCTGACCGGCGCGCTGAACCCGGCCGGGTTCCGCGGCTCGGACGCGGAGTTCAACATCGGCACCGCGGTCGGCGCGGTGCAGTCGCTGCCGCCAGGCGTCTACATCGCCATGAACGGCCGCATCTGGGACCCGCTGAAGGTGCGCAAGAACGCCGCGGCGAACCGCTTCGAGGCGGCCTGAGCGACCCAACCCCGCGCGGACTGCACGCCGCACAGCAAGCCCATCACGGCGACGCAAAAACGCGATGGCCATGCGCTGGAGCGCCGCCAGGATGCCGGGTCGGGGTGCATGACGGGGACGCCTGGTGGGCTGCCAGGTATCACCTCGATCGTTGACCGCCATCGTTGACAGCCCCTGCTACCGGCGATAGCCTCCGCCCCGCCCACTAGCAGGCGCCATCAAGCTCTCGCATCGACCGCCATGGAACTTCCCAGTACACGCTTTCACTGCACCCTGACCACGCGCGCAATGCGCAGTGGGCGGGTTGGGAGTACCCCGGTCCAGTTCGGCTGACCGCTCGTCTCCCGGCCACCGCTGCGGTGCTGCCTCCGGGAGACGACGATGATCGACATTCTCGAGACTCTTGACCCTTACGTGTCCGGCCACCCGCCGCGCCCGACTTCATTGCCGTCGCGCAGCCGATGCGCCGCATGTCCGGCGCGCTGATCTATTCCAGCATTGCCACGGCCATGCTGTGCCCGACAGTTGCAGTCTGATTCGCCAGATCCTTCGTCCCCTCACTGAGAGGTAAAGCCCACCCGCTATGGACGCACCCAGTCAAACCCCAACACGCGAACCCGAACCTACCCTTGCTTGGGCGGGCCGGAGCCGACTGATGTCCTGACGGGGCGCGGTCGTCTTCCGGCGCGCCCGCGCCAAAGTGCAACCGCACGGAGACGACCCGATGAACACCAAGCCCGATACCTCCGAAACCTTCAAGTCACTGCCGCAGCCGGGGACCGACAACTTCGACGCCCTCCTTGCAGCCAACGCCGTGGCCCGCTGCCTGGACGAGGGCAAGATCGATTCCCTGAAGGTATGGCTGGCTGACCTGCAGCCGGCCGATATCGCCGAAATACTTTCTTACCTCGACCAACCGCATGCATCGCTGGCCCTGGCCCAGCTGGCACTCGAGGAGCGCGCGGTGGTGTTCGGCTACCTGCCAAACCCCCAACAGGCCGAACTGGTTGCGACCCTGCGACGCCAGGACTTGATCGAGCTCGTCCACGAGATGTCCGCCGACGAGCGGGCCGACCTGTTCAACGTCCTGCCCCCGGACGAGCGCGAGCGGCTGCTTCCGGCGCTCGCCCAGGCCGAGCGCGAGGACATCCGCCGGCTGGCCGCCTATCCGGAGGGCACGGCGGGCTCGGTGATGACGTCGGAGTGCGCCACGCTGGAGCTCTCGCTGACCGCGCGTGAGGCGATCGAAGCCCTGCGCCAGGTAGCGCCGGACAAGGAAACCATCAACACGGCGTTCGTCCTGGATGCCGACCGCCGCATCATTGGCCTGGTGTCTGCGCGACCTGGTGGTGGCCTTGCCCCACGTGCGCCTGTCGGAGTTGATGGAGACCCACGTGGTGACCGTGCGGGTGACCGACAGCGCCAAGCTGGCCGCCGAGAAGATCGCCCGCTACGACCTGGGTGTGCTGCCAGTGATCAACGGCGGTGACCGGCTGGTGGGCATCGTGACCGCCGACGATGCGATGGACGTGGCCGAGGCCGAAAGCACCGAAAGCACCGAAAGCACCGAAAGCTTCCACCGCGTGGGCATCGTCAGCCACCTCGGCGTGAGCCTGCGCGATGCCAGCACCTGGCTGCTGTTCCAGAAGCGAATGTTCTGGCTGGTGCTGCCGGTGTTCGGCAACATCTTCTCCGGCGCAGGCATCGCGTTCTTCGAGGACACGATCGCGGCCAACATCGACTGCCAGGCCAAGGTGGAGCTGCACTTGCGTGCGCTGCTGCTGCAGTCGGTGGCGGGTGGACGGCTGCGGCTGATGCGCCTGGCGAGTGAAGACCATGACGGCGATCCAGGTCGGGTCCGGCTGACGGTCGAGCTGAGCAGCCTTGAGCCGGCGGATGACGACCTCGAGCAGGCGATGCGACGCTTCGGGCTGGAGCCGGGGGTCAGCAGCATCGGCTGGAAGGCGACCACCCCGGTTGATCCCGGATGATCGGCTGCAACCCCCCTCGGGTGGCCTTCCGCCAGCCGCCCATCATCATGTTTTCGAAATCAACTGAAGTGATCCATGTTCCCGATCCATAGCGTTCTTGTTTCGACGTCCCGCCCCTTCAAGGCCATTCGGCTTGAGGGCCTGAATCGGCGCTTCCCCGGTGTCATCGTCAGTGCAATGCTCACCGCGGTCGTCACGGGGCTGTTGTTCGCCAGTCATGCCCATGCGTCCGGCGGACCTTACATCGTCGACGACGCCGATGTGATCGATCGCGGGACCTGCCAGCTGGAGTCGTTCTACTCACGCCTGGGCCCGGGTACCGGCCTGGCCTTCGTGGCGCCGGGATGCAACGTGGCGAACGTCGAATGGTCGCTTGGCCTCACGCGTGCACGCCTGGACGGATCGACCGACTCGGGTGTCGAGCTCCAGGGCAAGACCCTGTTGCGGCCAATCAGCCCCGGTGGCGTGGGCGTGGCGATCGCCGTCGGCGTCGGTCGTGGTCTCTCTGCGGGCGGCCGATTTTCGGACGCATTCGTGAACCTGCCGGTAACCTGGGAGCCCCTGGAGGCCCTGCGCGTGCACGCGAATCTCGGCACCGCCTACGAGCGCGTTGACGGTCGCCACACCACAACCTACGGCGTCGGCTTCGACTAGGCGCTCGGCGAGCGGCTGAACCTGCTGGGCGAAAGTTTCCGCGACGACCGCGGCTCCAGCGGCTACCAGCTGGGGCTGCGTCCGGTCGTTGTTCCCGAGCGACTGCACCTGGACGTGAGTTGGGCGCGCGAGCTGGAAGGGATCCCCGGGGGCTGGTGGACCGTGGGTCTGGTCTGGGCATTTTGAAGGGACGTGCTGGCGTTGGGGTACAGGGTTTCAGCGACTGCCCGCGGGTCGCCGAGGACGGCGGCCGCGTACCAGCGCGAGGCCAGGCCGGTCGGGATGGGCCGGCTAGGCGCTGGCGCTGCCGCGATGCCAGTACGCGTTCGCCGCGGCGAACGCGGGGCTGCTACAGGCCTGCGCCCGCCGCAACAGTGACGGGATCAGGTCGATGGCGTCCCGGCACCCGGCCGCCTGCGCTCAGCGCGGCGGCGGAAGCGTCAGCTTGCTGCCCGCCTTGACCCTCGCTGTCGCGCTGGCCGTGGCGCCATCGTTGTCGGTGACGGTCAGGGTGACCGTGTAGATCCCCGCCGTCGCATAGGTCTTGACCGGGTTGGCCTGCGTCGACGCGGTGCCGTCGCCAAAGCTCCAGCTGCGCGACGCGATGCTGCCGTCGACATCCGTCGACAGGTCGCCGAAGCGCAGCGTCAGGCCGTCGTTGCCGACCGAGAAACGGGCCACCGGCGCGACGTTGGGAGCGCCCCCGCCATCCAGGCCGTCGACGAACTGCGCGCCGGTCGCTGCCGGATCGAGCCAGTTCGACAGCCGCGTCGCCGCCGAGCCGCCGCCGATCCAGGACACCGCGACGCGACCGTAATAGTCGCTGTGGCTGGGACCCGTGGTGCTGCATGACGCCAGGCCGCCGTGGAGCTGGCCGATGACGCGCCTGTCCGGGCTGTACAGCGGCGAGCCCGAGGACCCGCCTTCGGTGGTGCCGATGCCGCCTGGTTGCCAGAACACCTGCAGGTGGGTATTGCCGGTGGTGCTGAAGTAGCCGCCGATCGACAGCGGGTCGACGGAGTGCGTGATGCGCTTTTCCGCCACGCGTGGGTGGTGGATGCTGGTCGCGCCATTGTACGAGATGTCGCGGCGGTCCCAACCGGCCCAGTACAGGTTGAAGTCCGGGTTGGCGGCGGTGGTGAGCTGGAGCAGCGTGAAATCCGACGCGGCGCTCGTGGCCAGCACGGTCGCGCCGGTCTGGTTCTGGGCCAGTGAACCGTCACCGTTCTGCCCGCTGGCGGGCGAACCGGGCGTGCGGCAGGTGGAATTCTGGTAGTTCCAGTAGACGACGATGCTCGCCGCCGCTGCCGCCGTGCCCATCGAGCAGTGGTGGGCGGTCAGGAAGTACATGCGGCGGTCGTTGGCGGTGGTATTGAGCAGGGAGCCGGTGCAGTAGAACGTGCCCAGGCGCGAATAGGCGCCGACCGAGCGGATCTGGTCGCGGTGGCCATCGCCCTGCGGGCAGGCGACGTCGATGTTGCAGCTGCCGGAGACGCCCTTGTCGTTGTCGATCATCCCGGCCTGCCGGGCGAGCGTGCCGAAGCCGACATAGTCGTGGTTGACCTTGGTCAACCGCAGCTTGAGTTCGGCGAGTCGCGCCCGCGGCACGACCACCTCCACCACCGCCTCGTCGCCAGCCACAACCGGCGTCCACAGCTGTCCATGGGGCGCGTTGTCGGCTGACGTGAAGGCGCGGACAAGCTCCGGCGGGGCCGCCTTCGGCATGCCGGCCGGGTAAACCAGCAGGTGCGCGCCCTCGGGCATGCGGTACTCGGTGAAGCCGAAGTTGAGCGACAGCGCGCCGGGCGACGCGACCCGCAGGCGCCAGACCAGCCGGTCGCCTGGAAGTTCGTCCCAGTCGCCGGCATTTGCGGGGGTGACGTCCACGGTAAGTGGTGCCGCGAAGCGCGGCGGCAGGTCGCGGCGCAGCGAGGCGTTGCGACGGTCTTCCGCGCGCAGGCGGGCGACGTCGACAGCCGGCATGCGCCGGACCTCGACGGTGTGTTCGGCGGGCAGCGCAGCCGCGAAGGCAGCCGGGCGCAGCGTGGTGTCGGCGGCGAATGCGGCGGCCGGCAGCAGCCCGGCGAGCGCAGCGAGCCAGGCGAGTGGAGTGCGGACGTTCAAGGCGTATCCCCGGAAGATGGAGGTAAGGCCACGTCGGCAGCGGACGCCGCCGACGGGGTCCCCGATCATGCACCCATCAGAACGTGATGGACCAGCTGTTGATGTAGCCGGTGTCGCCGCCGGCGTTGTCGTTGACCCGCAGTCGCCAGGTGCCGTTGCGCAGCTCGCTGCCAAGGTTCACCGAATACGTCCCGATGATGTTGTCCGCGCTGCCGCCGCTGCGGTTGCTCAGCGTGTACAGGCTGCCGTCGGGTGCGACCACCTGCACCAGCAGGTCGCCGCGGTAGGTGTGGCGGATGTCGACAGCGACCGCGGTCGGGTTGGGGGCATTGCCGGTGCGCCCGGACACCGTGATCGGGCTCTCGACGGTGGTGTAGTCGCGAATGCTGTAGTCGGCGGCGTTGGTGTAGGTCTGGGTGCCGCCGGTGGGCGGCGGGGTAGTGCCGCCAGCGACTGCGTCGACCGCCGCCCGGGCGTTGACGATGCCTGCGCCGATCGGCTGTGACGGCGTCGCCGGGAAAGGACGCGCGGTCGACTTCAGCGTCGCCTCGACCTGCGCAGGCGTGAGCGGCGTTGAGGCCCTGGACTGCATCAGGGCGACCACACCAGCGACGTGCGGCGCCGCCATCGAGGTGCCGCTATAGGACGCGTAGCTCTCGGCACCCGGGCCACTGCTGCCGCTGTTGAGCGTCGACAGGATCGACGACCCCGGTGCGGCGATGTCGATCAGCGCGCCGTAGTTGGAGAAGCTGGAGCGGGCGCCGGTGCTGGTCGTGGACGCCACCGAAACGATGTTGGCGCAGTTGCCGGGCGAGAAGCCGGAGACGTTGGCGTTGCTGTTGCCCGCAGCGATGACGATCGTCGCGCCGCGCGACACCGCCGAGTTGATCGCGTTCTGCGAGGTGGCGCTGCACGGTCCCGAGCCACCCAGGCTGAGGTTGATGACCTCTGCCGGATTCGGGTTGGCGGGCACGCCGGACACGGTGCCGCCGGCCGCCCAGATCATCGCGTCGGCGATATCGGAGTCATACCCGCCGCCCTTGCCGAGCACGCGGATCGGCACGACCTTGGCGTTGAACGCCATGCCGGCGACGCCCTTGCCGTTGTTGGTGACCGCGGCAATGGTGCCGGCGACGTGGGTGCCATGCCAGCTCGAAGGCTGGCCGCCGAAGGCGTCACCCGGGTCGGCGGGGTTCGAGTCGCGTCCGTTGCCATCGGCGGCGATCGTCGGGTCGGAGATGAAGTCGTAGCCGCCGATGATGTTGGCGTTGAGATCGCTGTGGCTGACGATGCCGGTGTCCAGTACCGCGACAACGACGCCGGCGCCGGTGCTGATGTCCCACGCCTGCGTGGCGTAGGTACCACCCGCGCCGGTGCCGAACCCGTACTGCTGCGAGAAACTGGTGTCGTTGGGCGTCAGCAGCGGGTGGTTGAGCCTGTCGATCTCGACGTACTCCACTGCCGGGTCGGCGGCAATCTGGCGCATCAACGACTCGGCCTCGACACCGTCGAGCTTGCGGTCCGTGCGGATGACGTCGGCGCCGACTGCCAGCCGACGCAGCTTCTCCATGCCCAGCGCGCGGCCCGCAGATGCCGGCACCGAGCGCGAGGCCTTGGCGAGCGAAGCCGACAGCGCGGCGGCGTCCGCCGACTGTGCGCTGCCCTCGCGGTACTTGACGATGAACCGGTCGAACTGCTGCGGCGCGGCTGCCGCGGCCGCGGCGTCCTTGCTCTCCACCGCACCCGCGGAAAAGGAGCAGGCAGCCGCGATGGCGGCGGCGAGGACGGTCGAACGCAGCGACACCTTGTTGCCAGACACATGGGACATCGTTGTGACTCCAGAGGAAGGACGCACCGCGAACTGCGGCAGGTGATCCGCGGCGTTTCGGGATCACCCGGTACCCGCCTCGAAAATGAATGCAGACGTGACAAACCTGTCCACAACCTGACGCTATGCGACACCGGACGCGCCTTGCAAGGTGCAGCCGCCGCAAACGACGCCCATGAATGTGCGCAGCGTCCCATTACCGGAACGCTGCTCAGCAATTTGCGTCAGGGCAACCAGATGACCCGGTCAGAGCATCCCGGTTTCGAGGCGCGCGGCCTCGGACATCATCATGCGGTTCCACGGCGGGTCGAACACCAGCTCGACGTCGGCCTCGGCCACCGTGGGGATCATCTCGATCTTGCTGCGCACGTCGTCGACGAGGATGTCGCCCATTCCGCAGCCTGGGGCCGTCAGCGTCATCCGCACCTCGACGAAGCGCGTGCCGTCGTCGCGACGTGTGACCTCGGCCTCGTAGATCAGGCCCAGGTCGACGACGTTGATCGGGATCTCGGGATCGAAGCACGTGCGCAGCTGCTTCCACACCAGCTGCTCGACGTCGGCATCGCCGGCGTCCTCCGACAGCTGGAGCGGCGGCGCGGGCTCCTTGCCGATGGCGTCGCCATCCGGGCCGGCGATGCGGAACAGGTTACCTTCGACGAACACCGTGTAGCTGCCTCCCAGTGCCTGCGTGATGTAGCCGACGCTGCCCGCGGGCAGCGTCACCGCCTCGCCCTGGGGCACCAGGACGGCAGCGCAGTCGCGTTCGAAGCGCACGGGTTCGCTGTTGCGGGAATACATGGCGACCAGCTGATGCCGCCGGCTTGCGGCGCGGACCC
>LXQJ01000020.1:24499-95928 GCA_001683895.1 Luteimonas sp. ANT-B3E
GAACCACCCCCTGGCTCGCCCTCGCCCTCGCCCTGCTCGGCAGCTGTGGCTTTGCCGCGGCGTGGATCCTGCTGGCGTCGGCGCTGGGCACCCAGGCGAGCTGGCTCGCGGTGCTCGCGGCCGCCGACGCTGCGCTGCTGCTGCGGCTGGGCCGCATGCACCCGGGCATCGCGCGCGCAGCGCTTGGCGTGGCAACCACCGCGCTGGCGATCGCGATCGCGAACTGGGGGATCGCTGCGGTGGAGATGGGCCGCCTGGTGGGGCTGCTGCCCTGGGAATCCGCCCTACGGCTGGGACCGTCGCACGCCGGCACGCTGCTGGGCATGGCCAACGGCCCCGTCGACCTGGCGTGGCTGGCAGCGTCGCTGGTAATCGCCGCGGTCG
Organism: Luteimonas sp. ANT-B3E; assembly: GCA_001683895.1. GTDB lineage: Bacteria > Pseudomonadota > Gammaproteobacteria > Xanthomonadales > Xanthomonadaceae > Luteimonas. The sequence continues at coordinate 24,884 of LXQJ01000020.1, forward strand.
CGTGCCGCTAGTGGGCCACGCGGCGGTGGCCGCCGGCGCGTCCGGCCCGCGGGCGATCAGTGCGCGCCGTCGAGCGCCTTCAGTTCGCTGACCAGGGCGCCGGCCACCTCGCTGCCGTCGCCGTAGAGCATGCGGGTGTTGTCGGCGTAGAACAGCGCATTCTCGATGCCCGCGAAGCCCGTGCCCTTGCCGCGCTTGATGACGATGGTGTTGCGCGAGTCGACCACGTCGAGGATCGGCATGCCGTAGATCGGGGACGCCGGGTCGGTCTTCGCGACCGGGTTGACGACGTCGTTGGCGCCGATCACCAGCGACACGTCGGTGGTCGCGAACTCGGGGTTGATGTCGTCCATGTCGGTGATCAGCTCGTACGGCACGCCGGCTTCCGCCAGCAGCACGTTCATGTGCCCGGGCATGCGGCCGGCCACCGGATGGATCGCGAACTTGACCTTGACCCCGCGCTCGATGAGTCGCTGCGCCAGCTCCCAGATCTTGTGCTGTGCCTGCGCGACGGCCATGCCGTAGCCGGGCACGATCACCACGCGCTCGGCAAAGGCCATCATCGCGGCGACGTCGCCTGCTTCGATCGGCTTCTGGGTGCCGCTGATCTCCTGCGCCTCGCCGGTGGCACCGAAGCTCGCGAACAGTACGCTGGCGATGCTGCGGTTCATCGCCTTGGCCATGAGCCGGGTGAGAAGGATGCCGGCCGCGCCGACCATCATGCCGGCGATGATCAGCGCCTCGTTGCCGAGCACGTAGCCCTCGAACGCGACCGCGAGCCCGGTGAGCGCGTTGTAGAGCGAGATCACGACGGGCATGTCGGCGCCGCCGATCGGCAGCGTCATCAGCACGCCAAGCGCCAGCGCGGCGACGAAGAACGCGACGATCGCCGGCATCCCCAGCGACTGCATCGCCAGCCCTGCCAGCACAATCGCTGCGACGAACACCAGCGCGTTGAACGCCTGCTGCCCGGGGAAGGTGTAGCGCCTGTCCATGCGCCCGTCGAGCTTCGCCCAGGCCACGACCGAACCCGACAGCGCGACCGAGCCGATCAGCGCACCCGTCAGCGCCAGCACCACGATCACCGGCGGCGGCGCGACCCCCGCGTCCGACCAGCGGAGCAGCTCGACGCCGCCGATGGCCGCGGCAGAGCCGCCGCCGAGGCCGTTGTACAGCGCGACCATCTGCGGCATGTCGGTGATCGCGACCTTCTTGCCGGACACCCACGCCGCCGCTCCACCGATCGCGATCGCCACCAGCATCAGGGCGATGTTCTGCAGTCCCGGCAGGAACAACGTCGCGGCCGTGGCGATGACCATGCCCCAGCCCGCCCACTGGATGCCGCTGCGCGCGGTCATCGGCGACGCCATGCGCTGAAGCCCCAGCAGGAACAGCGTCGCGGCGACCAGATAGCTCGATTTGACCGCGAGGGTCAGCAGCTCGAAGCCGCTCATGCGCGGGGCGTCCCGTCGTCGCGCGTCGCCGCGTTCGCCTTGGCGGCGCCCGGCCGGCGTCCGGACTTGAACATCTCGAGCATGCGCTCGGTCACGACGTAGCCGCCAGCGGCGTTGCCCGCGCCCATCAGCACCGCGATAAAGCCGACCACCTTCTCGAGCGTGGTGTCGGCGTGTCCCAGTACCACCATCGCGCCGATCAGCACGATGCCGTGGATGAAGTTGGAGCCCGACATCAGCGGGGTGTGCAGGATCACCGGGACCCGGGAAATGATCACGTGGCCGGCGATCGCCGCCAGCATGAAGATATAGAGCGCCACGAACCCGTCGATCATGCAGTCCCTCCCCGGTGAGCTGACGGCATCATAACCATGCCACGCGGCTGCCACGGAGTGCCGTGCCTGCTGTCAACCGCGACGCGCCAGGGGCGTTGATCCTCCCTGCAATGGGCAGACGTACAGGCGACGGATGGACGGCGGCATGGTAGCAACGCGCGACGCGACCCGGGCGACTATGCTCGCGGCCATGCCTGCGCCACCGCAAGCTGCCCCGCCCGTCCCCGACCCCACGCTCGATGCCTTCCTCGATGGCATCGCTGCCCGCGCCTTCCGGTTTGCCGAGGCCGGCCTGCGCCATCGCGACGACGCCATGGACGTGGTGCAGGACGCGATGATCCGCATGCTCGGCTATCGCGAACGTCCCGCTGCGGAATGGACGCCGCTGTTCTGGACCATCCTGCGCAGCCGGATCATCGACGGCCAGCGGCGCCAGCGCTTCCGGCTCACGTGGCTGACGGAATCGGCGGACGACGATGGCCGCGAGGATATCGCCTGGGCCGATGCGGGGCCGGATCCGTCGCGCGCCAACGACGGGCGCGAGGCCTACGCGACTTTCGCGGTCGCGCTGCGAGCCCTGCCAGCCCGGCAGCGGGAGGCCTTCACCCTGCGCATCCTGGAAGAGCTCGACGGCGCCACGACCGCGCGGGTCATGGGATGCAGCGAAGGCTCGGTCAAGACCCACCTGTCGCGCGCGCGCGACGCACTGCAGAAACGCCTGGAGGATTTCCGATGACCATTGATACGCCCGACGCGGCGGCGTTCGACCGCAGCGCGCGCGCGCTCCACGCCTCCGCCGTCGCGCAGGTGCCGGCGCGCACGCTGCACCAGCTGCGCGTACGGCGCACTCGCACACGCGCTGAGGCCTTGCACGCCGCGCCACGTGTCCGCGGCTGGGCCGCGGCTACCGCGTGTGCGGCGGTGTTCGCGGTCGCGATCGGCGTGAGGCTGGCACCGCAGGAGACCGCACTGGCCACCATGGCGGTCGCGACCAGCGTGCCCGCGGCCGGCGTGCCCACGCTCGCCGACGACCCGATCGATGCCATCGCGTCGTTTGACGAAGACCCCGATTTCTACCTCTGGCTGGCGTCGCGCGACGCGCAGCTGCTGGCGCTGGAGTAAACCAATGCGAGCCTCCCTCACCTCCATGCTTGCCATCCTCTTCGCCGCCGGCACGGCGCTCCCGCAGCCCGGAATAGCGCAGGGTCCGGGCACCATGCCCACATGGGACGCGCTCAACCAACAGCAGCGCGACAGCCTGGTCGCGCCGCTTCGCGACCGCTGGGACGCGAACCCGGAGCAGCGCCCCGAGATGCTGCAGCGCGCGGAGCGCTGGCAGCAGATGACGCCTGAACAGCGCCGCCAGGGGCGGAAGGGGATGCAGCGCTGGAAGGACATGTCGCCCGAGGCTCGCGACCAGATGCGGGCCCTGCACGGCACGCTGCGCGCCCTGCCCGACGCCGAGCGCGCGGCGCTGCGAGAGCGCTGGAAGGCAATGACTCCGGAGCAGCGCCGCGCGTGGGTCGCCGCGCACCCCGCACAGCACGACACGGGTGCGCCGCCGCGGTCCGAGCGCCGCGACCGCTGACGCGCCCTGCCGGCGTCAGCCCGCCGGTCGCGGCGGCCAGACCGTCGTGGACAGCAGCTCGTCGCTCCAGTCCAGCGACAGCGCGCCGTCGCGCACCAGCAGCGAGACGAAGTGGAAGACGTTGCGGGCGTACATCTCGCTCGCGTGAAGTGAACCGCTGCTGGCGAGATCGCGAGGGCCGGCGACAGTGACGCCGCCATGCACGATCGTCTCGCCGGGCACGGTCGCTTCGCAGTTGCCGCCGGTCTCCGCTGCCAGGTCGACGATCACGCTGCCGGGCGCCATGCCTTCCATCATCGCGGAGGTGACGATGCGCGGCGCTGAGCGGCCCGGGACTGCTGCGGTGCAGACAATGACGTCGACGTTCTTCAGGTGCTCGCCCAGCCGGCGCTGTTGCTCCGCGCGCTCATCCTCTGTGAGCTGCCGGGCGTAGCCGCCCGCGCCCGATGCGCTGACGCCCAAATCGAGGAACTTCGCGCCGAGCGAGGCGACCTGCTCCCGCGTTTCCGGACGGACATCGAAGCATTCGACCTGCGCGCCGAGACGCCGCGCGGTCGCGACGGCCTGCAGCCCGGCGACGCCCGCGCCGATGATGAGGACCCTCGATGGGCGGATGGTGCCGGCCGCGGTGGTCAGCATCGGGAAGAACCTTGGCGCCAACTGCGCGCCGAGCAGCACCGCCTTGTAGCCGGCCATGCCCGCCTGCGAACTGAGCACGTCCATTGCCTGTGCGCGCGTGGTACGCGGCAGCCGCTCCAGCGAGAAAGTCTGCAGCCGGCGCGCAGTGATCGCCGCCGCGCGCACCGCATCGGCCTCGGGCTGCAGCATGCCGACCAACGTGGTGCCCTCCGCCAACGCCAGCAGCGACGCCTCCCCGGGTGGCTGCACGCACAGCACGATGTCCGCGCCGGACAATGCCGCAGCCGCCGTTTCGGCCAACGCCGCGCCTGCCGCCTCGTAGGCCGCGTCCGAGAAGTAGGCCTGCGCACCCAGCCCCCGCTCGACCGTCAGCGTGCCGCCCGCCGCCACCAGCTTGCGGCAGGTCTCCGGCGTCAGCGCCACCCGGCGCTCCCCTGCCGCGGTCTCGCGTGCGACGCCGATCTTCACTGCCATGCGCTGTCTCTTGCGGGGATCCAGCGTCGATCGTAAGCCATGCGCCTCAGCGGTGGCTGCTGCACCGGGACAGGGGAACGCGGCGGTCCATGGTCACGACTGGGCGGCGCCGGCGAGCGACCGCAGCACGGACTCGACCGGCGTCACCAGCGGGCGCGGCAGCAGCGATCCGGATGCCAACGCGGAGTCCAGCTCCGCGGGCCCGATGACCTGCTCGCGCATCCCTTGCCGGTTGACCAGCAGCACGGTGCCACTCAGGGGGCTGATCCATGCGACGCGCTGCCACTGCGCATCGCCTGCGCTTCCGCTGGAGGCGATCACGACCTGGCCTTCTTTCAGCGGCCGCCGCCGGGGCGCGCCCGCGGTAGCGCTGCGGGCATCCCCCTCGCCGCCCTCGCCGGCCAGCGGCAGGATGTCGGGCACGGTGCGCCTGCCGTCCGGACGTGCGAGCTCGGCAATCAGCGCTGCCAGCAGTCCGTTGGCCCCTGACTCGTCGAGGCCGCACGCGAGATAGCAGGCACGCAGTGGCTGCTCGATCGCGATCAGTCCCTCGGCGACCGCGTGCCCGTTGGCATGCGCCGCGTCATCGTCGATCCGCAGCATCGCGTCGCCGACAGCGGCCAGCGTGCGGAAGCGCTCCGACTCCGGCCCATCGCGCAGCCAGGCATGCACCAGCGACTGCCGCCACTGGTCGCCGAGGAACTCCGCCAGCAGCGGCGACATCCGGCGCCCGGCGACGCGTGCCTGCAGCAACCGGTCGGCCTCCGCGCGTGCGGCCTGCAGGCGCTCGCGGCCGAGAAGCGACTGCCACGCGCGGCGCTCGGCGATCTCGGCGCGTCGGCGCTGCGCTTCCGTGCCCGCATCGAGCAGGGTGTTGGCACGCTCGAACGCGAGCAGGTCGCCGTGGTAGCCGTTTGCGATCACGTCCGCGGCCTCGTCCGCCAGCGCGTGGAGTTCCGCGTCCAATTCCGTGCCGGAACCGTTGCCGTCCCACAGCTCGACGATCCCCGACAGCGCCACCATCGCCGGATGGTCGAGGTCGTCGAACACCGCGGCATCGTCCAGCGCCAGCCGCAGGTAGGGATACGCCAGCCGCACCAGCCGCGCCTCTGCGGTTGGTCCCAGCACGGCGCCGGCACGCAGGCCGTCGAACAGCGCGCCGACCACGTCCACCGCGTCCTGCTGCAGGTCCGACAGCGACGAGTCGTCGCTGGAGATCCCCAGGTTGGCCGCGCCCTGCAGCAGGCTGCCGCGCAGTGCCGGGCCGGTAGCCGATGGTGGCACGGCGTCGAACGACGGCGTCTCGTTGCCCTGCAGGAGCGACAGCACCGACAGGAATTCCTTGCTCCCGAGTTCGCGCTGCGCGGCGTGGATGCCGCTGGCCTCGCGGACGGCACGCATGCGCTGCCGCAGCAGGTCGCCGCGTGTCGACGGGCGCGGAGCCGACAGGCCATGGTCGACCCCTCGACCCCGCCATGAGGACTGCTGTGGCGACAGCGCGTTGTCGTGTCCCCACAGCGCGCCGTGCACCCGGCCTTCGCCTGCGATGGCGGTGGGCTGCGTGATCAGCAGCGTGAAGTCGTTGGCGCCCGTCATCGCGAAGCCGGCGCTGGCAAGCTCGGTGTTGATCCACGCGTAGATGGGACCCAGTCCATCGCCGGCGAGGCGCTCGTAGTGCCGCAGCATCGACTGGCGCAGTTCGCCGTCGTACTCGCTTCCGGGGAAGGCGGTCAGCACTGCCTCGATCACCACGCGCGGCGCGAACGGGTTGACCGGTCGGACGCGACCGCCGAGCGCCGCCGCCAACGACCACAGCCGGCTGTCGATGGTGTCGATGACATCGACGAAGCGCCGCTCAAGCGCCTCGATGACCGGCTGACCGATCAACTGCGCCTTCAGCTCGTCGTCGGACACCAGCGAGTAGCCGCTGCCGCGATCGACCGGGACCGGCGGACGTGGCCAGCCCGCAAACGCCTGGCCGATGGCCCCCTGCCAGCGGCGCTCGTGGATCACCGCGTCATGGCGGGCGATCGCGAGCGCAGCCAGTGCATCGGCCACGCCGGCTGGGGGCGCGTCGTGGCTCACCCTGGCACGCAGCTCGGCCTCGCACGCCGTCAGCATGGCGGCGGTCAAGGGCAGCAGGCGCGCCTGGAACCCCTTTCGCAGTGCGTCAAGCTGGCCGCTTCCGGCATTGGCTGCACGCACGCCCGGGCTGTCGCCGGGGTCGTCGCCACTGGGAGTCGGAGTACGCATCGGGCAGCGGCGGCTCGGGAAGCGCGGCGGGCGGAAGTCCGCACGATAGCGCACGGCGCCGTCGCTGCCGCATACACCGTGTCGACGGCCACGCGCTGGCTCCTCGCCCATTCATCCTTGAACCCCCCAACCCATGTCCCGCCCGTGCGTCCGTCTGTCCACGAAGGGACTTCAGGACGCCAGGGTCGCGGGTGCCTCTCCCACCGTCTGGACGCGCGGACGATTGAGCTGTTGCCAGACCTGTTTCATGGCCTCGTCGAAGGGCGCATCGACCGAGCGCACCACCGCGCGGCCGCTGCCGACCAGCGCTGCAAGCTCCTCCGGCGACACCACCATCCGCTTGACGCCGCGGCGGTTGACGATCAGGAACCGCGCTGTCAGCGGGCTGATCCAGGCGATACGCGCGGCGCTCTCGTGGCCCTGTTCATCGACCAGGCGCAGCCCCTGACCGACCCGGAGCCGGCGCATCCGCGCGGCGATGGTGGGATCGAAGTCCAGCGTCGCGGTGCCGCCCGCAAGGCGCAGGCCGCTGACGTCTGCAGCGTCTTCGGCAACCTCGTCCTCGATCGGCCCCGACTCGGCCGTGTGCACCCGACGCGGGCTGTCGGGCGTGCCGAGCGCGGCGATGATCCGCGCCATGGCGTCGCGGGCGCCCGCGGCCTCCAGGCCGCAACTGGCGTAGCATTCGCCCAGCGGGCGCTGCAGGGCGAGGAGCTGTTCGGCGACGGCGCGACCCCGGGCCTGGGCGGCGTCGGCATCCACCTGCACCATGGCATCGCCGAGCCCGACCGAGGCGCGGTGACGCGCGGTGTCGGCGCCCTCCCGAAGCCAGGTCTGCGCCAGATGGTGGCGCCAGTGGGAGTCGAGAAACTGGGCCACTGCCGCCGTCAGCGGACGCCCGGCGAGTCGCGAGGCAACCAGGTCGTCGGCATCGCGACGCGCATGGCGCAGCCGTTCACGCCCGTGAATCGCCTCGGACGCGCGCTTCTCCGCGAGTTCGCTGCGTCGCCGCTGCTGGTCCAGCTGGTCGCGCAGCTCGCTGGCCGCGAGCTCGAAGATCGCCTGGTCGTCCTCGTACTCGTCGACCACGCGGTCGACCGCACGCTCGGCGCGGTCCAGTGTCTCCCGGTCCTGCGGAGTGTCGCCGGCGTTGCCGTCGCACGCCTCGGTCAACGCGTCGAGCAGCTGCCGCGCAGGATGACTGCGGCGATTGAACAGCGAGTCGTCGGTCAGTGCCACCTTGAGGTAGGGCACCACCAGCCGCCCGTACATCGACCGCGCCCGCAGCAGCAGGTCGTTGGCGTCGTACAGCGACTGGAAGAGGATGCCGACAAGGTCGATCGCGTCCTCCTCGTCAACGCTGAAGTGGGTGCCGTCGGGATCGAACCCGAGCTGCTTGACGCCGCCCAGGATCTCCTCGCGGATCACCCGCGACAGCGCGCGCGCGTCATCGCCGGCGAGTGCGCGGGCAAACGGCGAGGCGTCGTCGCCCTGCAGCATCTGGGCGACGTTGAGCAGGTCCTCGGTCCTGAGCACCTGGTGGCCACCGGCGCCGGCGGCCTCGTCGCTGCCGCCGTCCCGTGCGGCGGCGACCCCGTGCCCCGACGCGCGCCAGTGGCGGAGCTGCTCGCGGACGACGTCGCGATAGCGCGGCGCGCGTCCCTGCGCTGCCCGCGCCTCGGCGCCGCTCGCAGATCCATCGCCGATGCGCGCGCCTGGCTCACGCCCCGACGGTGCGTCGTCGTACGTCCCGCGGGGCTGGCCATCGACGACGCCTGTGTCCGGCATCCACTCGCCGGCCGACCCTGGCGCATGCAACCCGGGGCCGCCACCTCGCCCCTGTGGTGCCCCCGACCCGACAGCGGGGTAACCACCCTGTGTCCGGCCGCGCGTCGAAGCCCGCGGCGCGCTCGCGCCATCGAAACCGGCCGCTTCCAACATGGCGTTGAGCCGGGCGTAGAGATCGCCGAGCAGGTGCGGCAGCCGCTTGTCGAACTGGTGGAACACCAGCGGCCGCAGGCCGGGCGTCAGGTCGTCCTCGCCGAACAGGTCGACGAACGCCGACACCGCCGCTTCGGGTCGCACCGGGGTCGGACGGGCGCGGGCATCGATTCCCAGAGCACCGGCCAGCACCTGCAGCCGCTCGTCGAGGAGCTCCAGTGGGTGCAGGAACTGGTGGTCGAGGAGCTCGGTGGTCTGCTGGCCGGCCAGATGCACTTCGAGCTCGCCCTCCGACATCAGGCTGAGCAGCTTGCCGCCCGCGGCGGCGGCGGCAGACGGATTGCGCCAGCGAGCGAACTCGCCCTCGAGCGCTTCGCGATAGCGGGTCGCGAGCTGGAGTGCGCGCTGGCTCAGCGCCGTCACCGCCATGCGGTCGTCCTGCGACGCGCTGTAGTCATGCCCCGCCAGTGCGGCCAGCCGCACCTGCTCCTCGATCGTTCCCCAGAACCCCGACAGCACACCGCCGAGCGCGGTGATCGCCTCGCGCTTCACCGCCTCGAGCGTGCGCTCGGCGTCGCCGAAGGCACCGTGGCCATGCCGGCCCGGAGGATGGATTTCGTCGGAATGGGTCATTCGGGGGAAGATACCGACGCTGGCGGAGCGCCTTGTTGCAGCCTCCGCGACCCACGACCCGGAGTCTGTGATGCAAATCGCAAATAGCGCACCCGCCCTGCTGCGGGCCCTCGACACGCGGCGTTCCGTGCCCGCGAAGCAGCTGGGCGCGCCGGGGCCTGACGATGCGACGCTGCTGCGCATCCTGCAGTCGGCGGTGCGCGTGCCCGACCACGGCAAGCGCGTGCCGTTCCGGTTCCTGCGCATCGCCGGTGATGCACGCGCCGCGCTGGGCGAGGTGCTGGTGGAGCGGCTGCGCGATCGCGACCCCGACGCCGGCGACGGTGCGCTCGACAAGGAGCGCGGCCGGTTTCTGCATGCACCGCTGGTCATCGTCGTGGTCGCGGTGCTGGACCCCGATGACGACAAGGCCCCCGACCACGAGCGCCTGCTGACCGCGGGCTGCGTCTGCTTCGCGCTGCTGCAGGCGCTGCAGGCGTTCGGCTTCGGCGGCCACTGGCTCACGGGGTGGCCAACGTACGACGGGAAGGTTCGCAAGCGGCTTGGCCTGTCGAAACCGGAGCGCATTGCCGGCTTCATCCACGTCGGCACGCCCAGGCTCGCCGCACCCGAGCGCACGCGCCCCGCCGCCGCCTCGCTGCTGCGCGACTGGACCGCCTGATGCGCGACTCAGACAGCGACACGCCCGCAGGCGGTGCGCTGCCGGGCGACGCGATCGGGGACCCACTGCGACACAGGCCCACGCTGTACCTCGTCGACGCCAGCCTCTACGTGTTCCGCGCCTGGCACGCCATGCCCGACGAGGTGCAGGATGCCGATGGCTGGCCGGTCAATGCCGTCCACGGTTTCGCGCGCTTCCTGCTGGAGCTGCTCGAGCGCGAGCGCCCGCGGCATGTCGCGATCGCCTTCGACGAAGCACTCGACTCGAGTTTCCGCAACGCGATCTACCCGGCCTACAAGGCCAATCGCGCGCCCGCGCCACAGGAGCTGCGGCGACAGTTCGCCTACTGCAAGGCGCTGTGCTCGACGCTGGGGCTGGTGGTGTTGGCACACCGGGAGTACGAGGCCGACGACCTCATCGGCACCTCGCTGCACCTGGCCCGCGGCGCCGGTTTCCGCAGCGTCATCGTGTCGGCCGACAAGGACCTGTCGCAGCTGCTTGCCGGCGACGATGAGCAATGGGACTTCGCGCGCGGGCAGCGCTGGGGCATGCACGGCGTCAAGGCGCGGCTGGGCGTGGAGGCGCACCAGGTCGCCGACTACCTCGCGCTCAGCGGCGACCCGGTCGACAACATCCCGGGTGTGCCCGGCATCGGCGCCAAGACCGCCGCAACGCTGCTTGCGCATTTCGGCAGCCTGGACGTACTGCTGGCGCGCAGCGACGAGGTTGGCTACCTGCGCTTCCGCGGCGCGGCCCAGGCCGGCGTGAGGCTGCGCCTGCACCGCGAGCAGGCGCTGCTGTGCCGCCGGCTATCGACGATCGCGCTCGACGCGCCGCTTGATGCCGGCCCGCCCTTCCTGCGCGACGCAGTGGATGCGGCGACGCTCGCGGCGCTCGCGGATGCGCTGCGTTTCGGCCCGATGACGCGTCGGCGGCTGCACGCCGCCTGCGGGCTGGAGCCGCTCGCAGGCAACTGAGTTTCCCGGGGCCGCGGCCCGCCGTGGCGCCGCGATCCGGGTAGGATCCCGCCATGTCCGACGATTCCGCGACATCCGAAGCAACCGAGATCCTCTACCAGGGCGACTGGCTGCGGCTGGTCAGGCGCGGGCGCTGGGAATCCTGCGAGCGCACCCACGGCCGCGACGGCCTGGCGGTACTGGTGATCGCGGTGACGCCCGACGACGAGGTGCTTTTCGTCGAGCAGTACCGCGTCCCGTTGGGTGCCCGCACCATCGAGATGCCGGCGGGGCTGATTGGCGACGACGTCAGCGACGACACCATCGAGCGTGCCGCCCGCCGCGAACTGGTGGAGGAGACCGGCTGGGAGCCCGGGCGTGTCGACGTGCTGCTGACCGGGCCGACCTCCGCGGGGATGAGCAACGAACGGATCGCGTTCGCGCGTGCCCGTGACCTCCGGCGCGTGGGGACGGGCGGCGGCGTTGGCGGCGAGGACATCACCGTCCACGCCGTGCCGCGCGCGACCGCGCCGGCGTGGCTGATGCGCAAGCACGGCGAAGGCTTCGAGCTCGACCTCAAGCTGTGGGCCGGGCTGTGGATGATCGACCACGAGCCCGACGGAATGCCGCTGCGTTGAGGGGCGGCGCCGCCGTCAGGCGAAGCGGTCGGTCGCCTGCACCAGGGCGTCGACGTTCTCGGCCTCGAACGCGGAGTGTCCCGAGGCCGGGCTGATCACCAGCTCGGCCTTTGGCCACACCTGGTGGAGGTCCCACGCGCTCTGGATCGGGCAGACGACGTCGTAGCGGCCGTGCACGATGACGCCGGGGATGTCGACGATTCGGTACGCATCGCGCAGCAGCTGGTCCTCCACCTCGAGGAAGCCACGGTTGACGAAGTAGTGGTTCTCGATCCGCGCGAACGCCAGCGCGAACGCCGCATCCTCGTGCCCGGTGACAAAATCGCGGTCGACATGCAGGAAGCTGGTCGCGCCCTCCCACACGCTCCACGCGCGCGCAGCATCCAGCCTGGTGGCCTCGTCGTCGGAGATCAGGCGGCGGTGGAATGCGCCGATAAGGTCCCCGCGCTCGCCGTCGGGGATCGCGGCCACGTAGTGCTCCCATGCATCCGGGAACAGGCGCGACGCGCCCTGCTGGTAGAACCACTCCAGCTCCCAGCGCCGCAGCAGGAAGATGCCCCGCAGCACCAGCGCGGCGACGCGGCGCGGGTGCGCCTGGGCGTAGGCGAGCGCCAGCGTGGAGCCCCACGAGCCGCCGAACACCTGCCAGGTCTCGACCCCCAGGCGCTCGCGCAGCGCCTCGATGTCGGCTACCAGGTGCCAGGTCGTGTTGTCGACGAGGTCGGCGTGCGGCGTGGAGCGCCCGGATCCGCGCTGGTCGAACAGCACGATGCGGTACTTCGCCGGGTTGTGGAAGCGCCGCATCTTGGCGCTGCAGCCTCCGCCCGGCCCGCCGTGCAGGATCACCACCGGTTTGCCGGCGGGGTTGCCACAGACCTCGTAGTACAGCGCATGGCGGTCGTCGACCTGCAGCGTGCCGGTCTCGTGGGGCTCGATCTCGGGATGGAGGCGGCGCATCGTCGGCCTTGTCGTCGGGCGTTGTCCCAGTCTAGCGCCCCGCCCTGCGACACCCCAGCGTGACCCGGTCCTGGCCCCCGAAGTCGCGCAGCGTGGCGATATCGACACACCCTTCCTGCGCGAGCAGGCGCCGCACGCACTGCCCCTGCTGGTAGCCGTGCTCGAGCAGCAGCCAGCCACCGTCGACCAGGCAGCCAGGCGCGGACGCAGCGATCGCGCGGATCGCGTCGAGGCCGTCGGCACCCGACTCCAGCGCCATCGCAGGCTCGAAGCGCAGGTCGCCTTCCCGCAGATGCGGATCGCCCGCGGCGATGTAGGGCGGATTGCTGGCGATCACGTCGAACCGGCGCGCAGCCAGCGGCCGCAGCCAGTCACCGAGCACGAACGCGACGTTGCCGATGCCCAGCCGGCGCGCGTTGCCGCGGGCCACCGAGAGCGCCGGGACGCTGGCATCGGTCGCGACCACGCGAGCAGCCGGCCTGGCCTGCGCAACCGCCAGCGCGACGGCGCCGCTGCCGGTGCCGAGGTCGGCAACGCAAGCGGTCGCGCCGGCCACGATCCGCGCCAGCGCAGCTTCCACCAGGCACTCGGTATCGGCTCGCGGGATCAGCGTGGCCGGGCCCACGTCGAGATCGAGGTTCCAGAAACCGCGACGACCCGTGAGGTAGGCCACCGGCTCGCCAACCGCGCGCCGCGCCACCAGCGCCTCGATGCGCGCCACGTCGGCAGCCGTCAATACGTCATCGTCGTGCGCGTACAGCCAGGATGGCGCCTGTCCCAGCGCATGCGCGACCAGCACGCGCGCGTCGTCGTCGTCGATGCGCGCACGCGCGTCGCGCAGCGCCGCATCCACGCGCAGGGGCGATGACGTATCCATCCTTCCATCGTACGGACCCGCGGCACGCCCGACGATGCATTCCACCAAGACGGACCCTTGACCCCATGACCCCACGCCCCCGCCACATCGCCGCCGGCGCGCTTGTCGCGATCGGCGCCCTGCTGTCATCGGGCTGCGAGCGCGCGCTGTTCAGCGTCGCCAACCGCGGCACGCTGCCGCCCACCGACACTGTGGTCTATGCCATGGAGACCGGGCTGGCGCTCGACGTGTACCGGCCGGAAGCGACCCGCGCGTCGACGGGCGCGGCGCCGGTAGTGGTGTTCTTCTACGGCGGTTCCTGGGAGCGCGGCAACCGCATGCAGTACCGCTTCGTCGGCAGCCGCCTGGCGGAAAACGGCGTGGTGGCGGTGGTGGCCGACTACCGCACTTTCCCGCGCGCAGGCTTTCCCGACTTCATGCACGACGCCGCGCAGGCAGTGGCCTGGGCGCGGGCCAATGCCGCGCGCTACGGCGGGGACCCGGAGCGGGTATTCATCGCCGGGCACTCCGCGGGTGCGCAGATCGCAGCGCTGCTGGGGACGGACGGCCGCTACCTCGCGCGCGAGGGACTGCGCCCGGACGCACTAGCCGGCGTGATCGGGCTGTCGGGACCGTACGACTTCGCCATCACAGGCAGGTACCGCGCGGTGTTCGGCCCGCCCGGGCAGTGGCCAGATGCGCAGGCGATCAACTTCGTCGACGGCGACGAGCCGCCGTTCCTGCTTGTTCACGGCGACGGCGACCGCGTCGTGGAAGCTCGCGACAGCGTCGACCTCGACGCCCGTCTACGCGCGCAGGGCGTGGCCTCGACTCTGCTGCTTGTCCCTGGCGCCGGGCATTTCGCGCCGGCTGCCGCGTTCTACGACCCGTCGCGCTCGCCGCAGGTCCTGCCGGCGGTGCTCGCTTTCATCGCGGAACACTGAGCGCGTTGAGCGCGGCGTGAGCCCGTAGGCCGCCCGGACGCGCGTCGCAGCGCCACGCAGCTCAGACCGCGGACTGCTCCAGCGTCACCGCCACCGCGTGGACCACCGCGGCGATCCTGATCGCGCTCTGCACCGCCTGCGCGCCGACCTCGTGGCGGCGCAGCGTCGTCTCGTGCGAAGCCATGCACATGCCGCAGCCGTTGATCGCCGACACGGCCAGCGACGCCAGCTCGAAAGTGACCTTCTCCACGCCAGGGCTCTGCATGACGTTCATGCGCAGGCCGGCACGCAACTGCGCGTACTCGTCGTTCTCGATCAGGTGGGTGGCGCGGTAGTAGATGTTGTTCATCGCCATGATCGCGGCGGCGGCGCGCGCGCCGTCGACCTCATCGGGCGACAGCGATTCGGCGGCGAAGCCGGCCAGCGCCGACACCAGCGGCGCGTACCGCGAGGCGATCGCCGAGGCCAACGCGATCACGCGGATCTGCTTGCCGTCGAGGCCCGGTGAGCCGCCGGCGGACAACACGCTGTCGAGGTTGAGGCGGAGATCCTTGGCGTAGGCGGGAAGCTGGCTGCGGAGTTCCTGGACGGTCATTGGACGGTTCCTTGGGGCTGCGGCCGCCGCCGCGCGCGGCTGCACGGCGGTCGATGAGGGGGCGAAGCTGGGGGCGAAAAAAGAAGGCGGCCTGGGCCGCCTTCGGATTCCGCATACGTGAGGGAGGGATCAGTACGCGGAAGCCATGGCCGAACCTGCGGCCTCAATCTGGACGGATGGACTCAGGCGGCCTTGAGGACCTCGTCGCCCTTGTTCCAGTTGCACGGGCACAGCTCGTCGGTCTGCAGCGCGTCCAGCACGCGCAACACCTCCTCAGGGCTGCGACCCACCGACAGGTCGGTCACGTAGACGAAGCGGATGACGCCGTCCGGATCGACGATGAAGGTGGCGCGCTGCGCGACGCCCTCGTCCTTGTCGAGGATTCCGAGCGCCGAGGTGAACTCGCGCTTGACGTCGGCCAGCATCGGGAAAGGCAGGTCGGCCAGGTCCTTGTGGTGCGTGCGCCACGCGTGGTGCACGAACTCGGTGTCGGTCGAACCGGTCAGCAGCTGGGCGTCGCGGTCTAGGAAGGCCTCGTTGTGCGCGGCGAAGCCGGCGATCTCTGTCGGGCAGACAAAGGTGAAGTCCTTCGGATAGAAAAACAGCACCAGCCACTTGCCCTCGTAGGTGGTGTTGTCGATATCGGTGAAGGCCTTGTTGAGGTCCGTGGACACGGTGGCCTTGAGCTTGAACTGGGGCAGCTTGTCGCCGACGGTCAGCATGCAGAGTCTCCTGGGGATGGGTTGGGGGGCAGAAGCGACGGCAAGCGTGCATGCTGCGATGCCGCAATTATTGCAATGCAGCATCCATTGTTCAAGTTGATGGTGTCGATTCCGGCCATAGGCTTAAGCTATGTGCATGAACCTCCGCGACCTGCGCTATTTCGTCGCACTGGCCGAGCTGCAGCACTTCGGCCGCGCAGCGGCAGCGTGCTTCGTCAGCCAGCCCACGCTGTCGACCCAGATCCGCAAGCTGGAGGCGGAACTGGGCTTGCCGCTGTTCGAACGCGCGCCGCGGCGGGTGATGCTGACCGCGGCCGGGCGTGACATGGTCGAAAGCGCCCGCCGGATCGTCGGCGAGGTGGACCAGATGAAGGAGGCCGCACGCAGGGGCCACGACCCTGAGGCGGGCACGGTCCGGCTCGGCATGTTCCCCACCCTTGGTCCCTACCTGCTGCCGCACGTGGTCCCGGCCATCCACGCCCGCTTCCCGCGGCTGGAGCTGCTGCTGGTCGAGGAAAAAAGCGACGTGCTGCTCGCGCGCGTCCGCGAGGGCCGGCTGGACTCGGCGCTGTTGGCATTACCGGTTGCCGACGACCAGCTGCACGCCGAGTTCCTGTTCGAGGAACGGTTCCTGCTGGCAGTGCCCGCGCAGCACGCGCTCGCCGACCGCGACCGGCTGTCGGTACAGGAGCTCTTGCACGAGCGCCTGCTGCTGCTCGAGGACGGCCACTGCCTGCGTGACCACGCCTTGGATGTCTGCCACCTCGCAGGGACAGGCGAGAAAGCCGGCTTCCAGGCGACCAGCCTGGAGACGCTGCGACAGATGGTCTCGGCCAACGTCGGCGTGACCCTACTGCCGATGTTGGCGACGAAACCGCCGGTGGCGCAGTCCGACAGCATCCGACTGCTCGGCTTCAACGACGCCAGCCCAAGCCGCCGCATCGCGATGGTCTGGCGCCGGAGCTCGGCGATGGCCGGTTTCCTGCTGCAGCTGACGCAAGTGCTGAAGGCATTGCCGCCCGACCTGTTGGCGGACGCCACCACCCCGCGTCGCGAGGCGGGACCCGTCCCTCCCGGTGCCAGGCCCTAGCGCCTGGCGGCTGGTTCAGACGCCGAGACCAGCGGCACAGCTGACCCCGGTGCCGCCAAGGCCGCAGTACCCGCCGGGATTGCGCGCCAGGTACTGCTGGTGCTCGTCCTCGGCGTAATAGAACGGCGGCGCAGGCAGCAAGATCTCGGTCGTGATCGCACCGCGACCGGCATCGGTCAACCGGATCTGGTAGGCATCGCGACTGGCGATGGCGACGTCGTACTGGGCCTGCGTATGGCAGTGGATCGCCGAGCGGTACTGGGTGCCGCGGTCGTTGCCCTGTCGCATGCCTTGGGTGGGGTCGTGACCTTCCCAGAAGCGCCGTAGCAGCGCGTCGAACCCGACCCGGCCGGGGTCGTAGACGACCAGCACCGCTTCGGTGTGGCCGGTTTCGCCGCTGCAGACCTCGCGATAGGTGGGGTTCGGCGTCAACCCGCCGGCGTAGCCCACGGCCGTGGTCTCGACGCCGTCCACGGACCAGAACAGCCGCTCCGCGCCCCAGAAACAACCCATCGCCAGGTGCACGCGTGAGAGGCCCTCGAACGCCGCGCGCAGCGGACGGCCGTGGACCAGGTGCACGTTGCCCAGCGGCAGTGGCTGGTCCCGGCCCGGTAGCGCCCGGTCGGCGGACGGCAGGCGCTGCTTGTCAGCGCCGATTCCCAACAACGATGCGAGCATGTGATGTCTCCAGGAGCGGCATCACGATGTGCGGGCACCGGCGGCGGGTTCAACCGCTGCGCCGCGCGGGGCGGCCAGGTCCCGCCCTGCAGCGCGCGGCGAGGTCAACAGAAGACCGCGGGCGCTACCATGACCCGGTTGCGGCCGTCGCGCTTGGCGGCGTACAGCGCCTTGTCGGCGCGGTCGACGGTGGCCGCGGGCGTGCCGTCGCCGGCCAGCCGCGTCGCGACGCCAACGCTGACCGTCAGCCGGATCGGCTGGCCCTCCCAGCTGAGGTCCATCCGCTCCACCGCAGCCCGCAGGTCCTCCCCGACCACCCGACCCGCAGCGCCGCCGCGTCCGGGCAACACCGCGATGAACTCCTCGCCGCCGTAGCGTCCCAGCAGGTCGCCGTCGGCCAGGGCGCCGCGCAGCGTCGCCGCCACCTGGCGCAGGCAATGGTCGCCGCAGGCATGGCCGAACCGGTCGTTGATGGCCTTGAAGTGGTCCATGTCGACGAACAGCACCGATATCGGCTGGCGGTCGCGATCGGCCTCGGAGAAGCTGCGCACCAGCCACTGGTCGATCGTGCGCCGGTTCATGCTGCCGGTCAGCACGTCGACCTCGGCCGACCGGCGCAGGGCGATCGCGGCGAGCGCTTGCTCGATGCCGGCCATCGTCAGCCGCGCGAGGTCGCCCGCCAACGCCAACTCCTCGGTCGAGAATCCTTCGCCGCCGGTGCGCTGCAGCAGCAGGGCGCCCCACGCCGGCGCGCGGATCGCCAGAGGGATGACCGCTTCCATCGCCACCACCCCCTGGTGCGTCGGCAGGGTCACCGGCTGCTGCAAGGGGATGCCGTTGGCGGCCTGGCGCTTCAGCGGCAGCAGGCGTCGTGCCGCGATGTCCTCGACCGCCGGCTGGTGCGACAGCGGCAGCACGGCGACGATGTCCTGGCCCTGATAGCCGTAGGCCATCAGCGCGGCGAACTCCACCGGCACCTGGGGCGCGAGGTGCTCCAGGAGCAGGCGGAACCCGGCCCATTCAACATCGCCCGCCGACAGTGTGCGCAGCCGTGACTGCAGCATCGCGCTGAGGTCCGACCGTGCCGCCTCACGGCGCATGCGTCGCTCGGAGTCGGCACGCGCCAGGCGGTCGCGGTCGCGCTGGTTGCGGTATTCGCCGATGCGGCTGAGGAGCCCGACGGCCAGCACCACGCCGGTCACCACCAGCACCGACTGCCACAGGTAGCGCAGCCACACCGGGTCGTACCAACGCCCGCGGGCAAGGAAGTCAACGCCGATCGACACCAGGATGGTGGCCAGCACCAGCAGAGCGATGGGCCACGCCATCTGAACGCCGCGGCGCGCGCCATCGGCGACCACGCCGAGCGCGGTCATCGCGGCCACGAACCACGCGAGCACGCCGACCGGGCTGATCCACGCATCGACGGCGTCGAACCCCAACAGGCAGAGCGCCGCCAGCCCCGCCAGCCCCATCGCGAACACGTCGATCCCACGCGCGAGGTCCGGCACCGTCCGCCGCGTTCCCGCATAGCGCGACAGCAGTTGCAGAGTGATCGCCAGGAACAGCGCTTCCGCCGCCCACAGGCCCTGGCCGCGCCAGATGGCGGCCACCCCGAGCAGCGGGAGCTGGTATAGATGCCCATTCTCGGCAGCCAACAGCACCAGTGCAGCGACCGCGGCGCCGAAGAAGACGAGGAAGATGCTGTCGCGCGCCGCGCTCGACAGCGCCAGCGTCAACAGCGCCAGGGTCGCCAGCGCGGCATAGATCGCCGCCGACAGCGCCGCGCCGCGCTGCTCGAGTCGCATGGCGGCGTTTTCGCGCATGACACGCACGCGCAGCGTCGCCGCCTGCGACGAGGTGACGCGCAGGTCGAGGGCCACATCGCCGCGCCACTCGCCCGGCAGCGGGAACTGGAACCCCGAGGGGAGGATCCCCTCGTCGCTGTCCGGCGCGAAGAACGACCGTCGTGCGCTGGTCCAGCCCCCGGTCGACAGGGACACCGATTCGACGGCGTCGCGGCCGACCCAGACCACCCAGCGGGCATGGTCCTCCGAAGACAGCGGCAGCGAAAAATGCAGGCGGGCGTGGCGCTCCACCACCCGGCCGGCCGGCAGCAGCAGGGCACGCTTGTCGCTGCTGAGCGACGAGCCGTGATCGCCCGCAGCGAGCGCGAGACGCACCGGGACCTCACGCACGGTGTCCTGCACCGCACCGAGCACCGAGGCCACGAACACACCCAGAAGCAGCGCCAGGCCGAGCGCGAACGGCCACTCGTGCGGCATCCTGTGCGCGCGTACATCCGTCGAGGTCCCAGGCATCAGCGCAGGGGCCCCGCCACCGCCGCCATCGCGCATGACCTCGCCGATCCTCCCCGGCATCGAGCGCACGCCGGCACCCAGCGCGCACGCAGCGCCGTGCCCCGGCGCCCCATGGTCGCCCTTCCCCCTGTCGCCATGTTCGTCATCGTCCCTGAGCGGAAGCACGTGCCGTGCCACCAAAACATTGCCTGCGTCACGGTTTGCAGCGCGTCACGAGGCTAACACCGCGCCGACAATGGGGAGCGAAGACAAGGCAACGCAGGGCGACGCAGGGCGACGCAGGGCGACGCAGGGCAGCATCGGCGAGTTGCGCGCGACAGCCCGAAGCCCGGGCTGCTTCGCTCTCGCCGACGCCGACGCCGACGCCTCCCCGAGCGGCAAGGGCTGTCGGTCGTCGACCTTGACCTCGTCTTCGACGCTCAGTCGCCCTGACCACGCAGTCGCCCCGAATACGTTGCTCCGCTTCGGCCGGGGATCTGTCCACACCTGCACCCCGTACTGGCGCCTCCGCGGCGCCGGACCCCGCACCCGCTAGACTGCACGGCGCCCCACGCCAGTCAGCCGCATGAGCCACGCCCCCGCATCGCACCCCGCCGCCGCCAACGCCGGAGACGCCGACGGCGCCCGGGTAAAGCAGGACTTCATCCGCCAGATTGTCCGCGACGACCTGGCCGCCGGGCGCCATGCCGCCATCCGCACGCGGTTCCCCCCCGAGCCCAACGGCTACCTGCACATAGGCCATGCCAAGGCGATCTGCCTCGACTTCGGCCTTGCCGCCGAGTTCGGCGGCCGCTGCAACCTGCGCCTCGATGACACCAACCCCGCGCGCGAGGACCCCGAGTTCGTGGCGGCCATCCAGGACGACGTGCGCTGGCTGGGCTTCGACTGGGCCGAACTACGCCATGCCTCGGACTACTTCGATGTCTTCCACCTTGCGGCCCGCAAGCTGATCGCACAGGGCGATGCCTTCGTTTGCGACCTCAGCGCCGACGACGTACGCGCCTATCGCGGGTCGCTCACCGAGCCCGGCCGGGATTCCCCGTTCCGCGGGCGCGGCGTCGACGAGAACCTGGACCTGTTCACGCGCATGCGAGCCGGCGAGTTCCCGGACGGCGCGCGCACGCTGCGCGCGAAGATCGATATGGCCAGCGGCAACATCAACCTGCGCGACCCCGCGCTGTACCGCATCAAGCACGTCAGCCACCAGAACACCGGCGACGCGTGGCCGATCTACCCGATGTACGACTTCGCGCACGCGCTTGGCGACGCCATCGAGGGCATCACGCATTCGCTGTGCACGCTGGAGTTCGAGGACCACCGCCCGCTCTACGACTGGTGCGTCGACCGCGTCGACCTCACCGGCGACCCGTCGCTGCTGCAGCCGCTTCGCGACCGCGGGATGCCGCTGCAGGCGGGCAAGCCGCGGCAGATCGAGTTCTCGCGTCTCAACATCAACTACACGGTCATGAGCAAGCGCAAGCTCGCCGCGCTGGTGCAGGAAGGCCTGGTGGACGGCTGGGACGACCCGCGCATGTACACGCTGCAGGGCCTGCGCCGCCGCGGCTACACGCCGGCCAGCCTGCGCCTGCTGGTCGACCGCGTGGGCGTCAGCAAGCAGAACTCGGTGATCGACTTCTCGGTGCTGGAAGGCTGCCTGCGCGACGACCTGGACGCGACCGCGCCGCGGCGGATGGCCGTCGTGGACCCGCTGAAGGTCGTGCTGACCAACGTCGATCCCGACCACGTCGAGGCGCTCGCTTTCCCGAACCATCCGAAGGACGAGGCCCTGGGCGTGCGCGAGGTGCCGTTCTCGCCTGAACTGTGGATCGACCGCGAGGATTTCGCCGAGGTCCCGCCCAAGGGCTGGAAGCGGCTGGTGCCGGGAGGCGAGGTGCGGCTGCGCGGCGCCGGCATCGTGCGTTGCGACCTGGTGGTCAAGGACGCCGACGGCACCATCGCCGCGCTGCACTGCACGCTCGATCCGGAATCGCGGCCCGGCATGGACGGCGCCAACCGCAAGATCAAGGGCACCATCCACTGGGTCTGCGCGCGTCAAGCCGTCGCCGCCGAGGTCCGCCTGTATGACCGCCTGTTTTCGGTCGAGAAGCCCGACGACGAGTCGACCGGCCTGACCTATCGCGACCATCTCAACCCGGCGTCCCGCCGGGTGATGCAGGGCTGGGTCGAGCCTGCCGCCGCGCTTGCCGCGCCCGAGCAGTCGCTGCAGTTCGAGCGCCAGGGCTACTTCGTCGCCGACCGCCGCGACCACCGTCCCGACGCGCCGGTGTTCAACCGCAGCGTCACCCTGCGCGACACCTGGGCCACGCGGGGCGAGGCGTGAGGGGCGCAGCGTCAGCGCGCGACCAGCAGGGCCGGCGAGCCATCCGGGAGGGGTGCTGATGCTGTACGGCCAGGTCCACCTCACGCTGCCTGCATGGGTCCACGATGCCGTCGACACCGCGCGCACCTACCCCCGCGACGAGGACAAGGTGACGCTCGCGATCGCGCTGTCGCGCGGCAACATCGAGGCCGGCACCGGGGGACCCTTCGGTGCGGCCGTCTTCGGCCCCGGCGACCGCATCGTCGCCGCCGGCGTCAACGTGGTGCTGCCGCAGCACAGCTCTCTCGCGCACGCCGAGAACATGGCGTACATGCTGGCGCAGCAGCGCCTGCAGCGCGCGCGCATCAACCAAGACGACAGCGGCACGCGGGACGGCCCCTACACGCTGGCGACCTCCGCGCAGCCGTGCTGCCAGTGCTTCGGCGCGACCATCTGGGCCGGCATCGACCGGCTGCTGATCGGAGCGCGCGCCGACGACGTCGAGGCGTTGACCGAGTTTGACGAAGGTCCGCTTCCGGCGGACTGGGTCGGCGAACTGGAGCGGCGCGGGATCGCGGTCGTCCGCGACGTGCACCGCGAGGGCGCACGCGCGGTGTTGGCCGCGTACGGCAGTGGTGGGGGTCGCCACTATTGATACGCGACGCACGGCGCGCGCTTGCAGCTGCCGTTGCCTCGTCCGGCAGGATGCGTGACGACGTCCGCTGCTGACGCCGGCGCGGCACCGCCGGCGGCGCTGACCGGCCTGCTCTGCTATTGCCGCGCCGGCTTCGAGCCGGAGCTGGCGGCCGAGCTCGGCGCGCGCGCGGCCGCCGCCGGCCACCATGGCTACGCGCGCACCGAGCGCGGCAGCGGGCACGTGGTATTCATCGCCGACGACGCGACCGCCCTCGACCGCGCGCTGCCGTGGCGGTCGCTGGTGTTCGCGCGGCAGAAGCTGCGGCTGATCGCGGAGCTGGCGGGGATTGATCCCGCCGACCGCATCACCCCGCTGGTCGCTGCACTGCGTGCGTCGGGGGCGACCTCGACCTTTGGCGAACTGGTGGTCGAGCATCCTGACAGCGACGCGGCCAAGCGGCTGGCCGGACTGGCGCGTGCATTCGGCAACGCGCTCCGCCCGGCGTTGCGCGGCGCCGGCCTGCTGGCGCGTAGCGACGATTCCACCCGCCCGCGGCTGCACGTTTGCCTGCTCGACGGCGACCACCTGCTGCTGGCGGTCGCCGACACCCGCGACAGCGCGCCCTGGCCGATGGGCGTGCCGCGGCTGCGCCTGCACCGCGACGCGCCGTCGCGCTCGGCGCTGAAGCTGGAGGAGGCGCTGCTGACGCTGCTCGACGACGGCCAGCGCGCGCGCCTGCTGCAGCCGGGCATGCTGGCGGCCGACCTCGGTGCCGCGCCCGGCGGCTGGACGTGGGTGCTGACCCGCCATGGGCTGAAGGTGAGCGCGATCGACAACGGGCCGCTGCGCCCGCACGTACTGGACACGGGCCTGGTGGAGCACGTGCGCGAGGACGGGTTCCGCTGGCAGCCGACGCGGCCGCTCGACTGGATGGTCTGCGACATGGTCGAGCAGCCGTCGAAGGTGGCCGCGCGCATGGCGACATGGTTCGCCCAGGGCTGGTGCCGGCACGCGGTGTTCAACCTCAAGCTGCCGATGAAGAAGCGCTGGCAGGAGTCGCGCGACTGCCTGCAGCGGTTCGCCGACGACGCCGGGCGGCCGCTGACGGTGCGGTCACGCCAGCTGTACCACGACCGCGAGGAAATCACGGTAGTGGTGCTGGGCGACAAGCGACCCTGACGCGCCGCGACGCGAACGCCGCGACGCACGCGCCACGCCGGCCGGTTGCGGGCCGGTTCATCGCGCCCCGGTAGCGTTGCGGACACCCGTGCGGCCGTCGTGCGACCGCGCGCCTTCAATCTCGCCGCGACCCGGTATCGTCAGGAACCATTGCGTCCGTGGTCACCACCCCGTCCGTCCTGCCGAGGATCCCGAATGCACGCCGTCACTTCGCGAACGCTATCCGTCGCCACCCTGCTGTCTGCCGCCCTCGCCGCCGCAGCCGTCGCCGGCACTGCGCAGGCGCAGGCGGGGCGCGCGGAAGCGCGTGCGCGCACCACCGCGACCACCAGCGCCGCGATCGAGGACGCACGCGCCGCGCGCGCCGACGCCAGCGCGGCTCAGCGGGCGGCCGCCGAGGCAGCCGTCGTGGAGCGGCTCAGCGGTTCCGGCGATGCCGCGGCACGCGCACGGTACGACGCCTGGCGCGCGCGCGAGGCCGCGATCACCGCGCAGGCGGCGGCGCACCGCGCGATCAACGCCGCCAACGCCGTGGCGGCGGAAAAATCCGCGGCGTACGGCGGCACCGCCCAACCCGATGGCGCGGCCATGCGTGCGCAGCAGGCCGCGTCCGTGGCCCGCCGCGCACGTGAGGATGCGTCCAGCGCCGCCGCCGACGCACAGCGCTCGTCCAGCGGCAGCGCCACGGCGCCCACGGACCCGAGCGACGCGTATCCCGTCGACATGCCGATGCGCATGGAGCCACTCGAGCCGGTGCAGCAGGTCGTGACCTTCAGGTCGGGTCCGTCGGATCCGGTCGTCGGCAGCTATCGCATCAGCGTCGAGGCGCTGGATACCGACGGTGACGGCGTCCTCAGCCGCGCCGAGGCCGCCGCGAATCCGACGCTGCACGCCGAATTCGATGCGGTCGACGCCAACCGCGATGGCCGGCTGGACGCGTCGGAGATCGCAGGGTGGACCCGCTGACCCGCGTCGCTGCGATGGCGACGCCGCGGCGCTAGAGCCCGGACGCCCGACGCCACAGCCCTGCGGCCACTGGTGGCAGCCGCCCCGCCAGACCCAGCATCGATCCGCGCAGCAGCACCGGCGCCATGGCGTCAGTGGAAAACAGCCGGTTGATGCCTTCCAGCGCATGCGCGGCCACGGCGGCTTCGCTACGGCGGGCGCGCGACCAGCGCGCCAGCCGCGGCGCGGCATCCCATGCGGCGTCGCGGGACCGCGCCGCGGCGACCGTGTCGCGCAGCGCCAGCACGTCGCGCAGGCCGATGTTCATGCCCTGCCCGGCAAGCGGGTGCACCACGTGCGCCGCGTCGCCCACCAGCAGCACGCGATCCGCGGCGCATGTCGCGGCCAGCTGGCGCCGCAGCGGGAAGCCGGCGCGCGTGGACAGCGGCGTGACCGCGCCCAGCCGCCCCGCCGATGCGTCCGTGACCGCTCGGCCGAACGTGGCGTCATCCAGCGCCAGCACCGCGTCCGCCTCGTCCGTGGGCAGCGTCCACACGATCGAGCTGGCGCCATCGGCGCACGGCAGCAGCGCCAGTGGTCCGCCCGGCAGGAAGCGCTGCCACGCGGTGTCCTCGTGCGCGAGCGCGGTCGCGACGAACGCCACGACGCCGGTCTGCCCATAGTCATGCGTGTCGACGGCGATCCCGGCCAGCGTGCGCAGCGTCGACCCGGCGCCGTCGGCACCGATGGCGATCCTGGCGTGCACACGGCTGCCGTCGTCGAGCCGCAGCTCGACGCCGTCGCCGTGCCGGGCCAGGGCGTCTACGCGCACGGGACAGCGCACCGACACCGCGCCCTGGTCCAGCGCCCGCCACAGGCCGTTCACCAGCAGGCCGTGGGCGGTGATCCACCCGAACTCACGCCGCCCCAGGCGGTCCGCGTCGAACGCGAGGTCGCCCCCGCCACCCGCATCCCACACCCGCATGTGCCGGTAGGGATGGACCCCCGCGGCGCCGTGGTTGCGCGACGTGCCCGGCCAGGCACCCAACCCGGCGAGCAGCGCCTGGCTGTCGGGCGCCAGCGCATAGACGCGCAGGTCAGGCGGAACCACCGGCCATGGCGGCGGCGCGCGCGCCTCCACCAGCACCACGTCGAGCCCATCGGCCGCAAGCGCCAGTGCGCACGCCGCGCCGACGATGCCGCCACCGACCACCACCACGTCGACCTGGCCGCGCCGGGTCATCGCGCCGGCGCCCGGCAGCGCGTCGGCACCTGCCCGCGGTAGCCCATCGCGCCGCCTGCAAGCCGCGCGCGCAGCCCGGGATCGGCAGCCAGCGCCAGCAGCCCCAGGCTGCGCAGCGGCGAGAGCAGCGCGCCCGGGCTCGATCCCAGGCGCGCGAGCCCGTGGGACAGCGCGACCGTTTGCTCGCGGTCCTCGCGGCGCAGCGCCACATGGCGGGCCAGGCGCGCGGCGTCGCCCGGGTCAACGTCCGCGGCGCCGATGCACGGCGCAAGCACGTCGGCGAGCGTCATCGCGTCGCGCAGGCCGAGGTTGAAACCCTGTGCGCCGATCGGGTGCAGCGTCTGGGCGGCATTGCCGACGAGCACCGCGCGCGGAGCGACTGTGGTCCGCGCGGTCAACGAGAACGCGGGATAGGCGCTGCGTTCGCCGACCGACAGCATCCGACCCGCGCGCCAGCCGAAGGCCTGCTGGACGCGGGCGATGAAGGCCGCATCGTCGAGCGCGCGCACCGCGTCGGCGTCTTCGACCGCCACCGCGTGCACCATGCCGTAGTGGCGGTCGCCACGCGGCAGCAGCGCGGTCGGGCCGTCGTCGCACAGGCGCTCGTAGGCGGTGCCGTCAGGTGGGCGCGCCGTGCGCAGGCGTGCCACCAGCAGCGTCTGCCGGTAGTCGTGTTCGTCGGCATTGATCGCCAGCGCCGCGCGCACGGCGCTGCGGCTGCCGTCGGCGGCCACCACCAGCCGGGCACCGAGCGTGAGGCTGCTGCCATCGCGCTCGAGGACGACCCTCCGCTCGCCCGCATCGGCGGCCATGTGGGGCAGCGTCACGAACCGGCAGGGGCGATGGCGCACCAGGCCGGGCAGCTGCGCCAGCCGCGCCTCCAGCGCCTCGCCGAGGTCGCGTGCCACGACCACCTGGCCGAAGGCCTCTTGGCCCTGCTCGGCGGCGTCGAGCACGACGCGGCCCAGGTCGCCGCGGCGGCTGGCGTGGATGCGGCGAATAGGGCCCGTAGGCGCGCGCAGCAGCGGCAATACGCCCAATGCCGTCAATGCATTGACCGAGGCGTCGGCAAGGCTGAGATTGCGCTGGTCGAACACTGCCGGCAACGCGCCGTCCGCGCTGGTGTCGACCAGACCGACCCCCAGGCCGAGCCCCTCCAGCGCGATCGCCAGGCTGGCGCCGACGAGGCCGCCGCCGATCACCAGCACGTCGTGGGAAGCAAGCATCCAGCAATGATACCGGGCGGCAGCGGACGGTCCGCTAGACTGTGCGTCCTGCACGACCGTCTTCGCCCCGGAGCTGATCCATGCCCACTACCGTCGCCCAGCGCGCCACGATCCTCGTCCTGCTCGCCGTCGCGCTGTCGGCCTCCCGCCTGCACCACTTCGCGGCGGTGCCCGACGCGTCCTGGGCGGTGTTCTTTGTCGCCGGCTTCTACCTGCGCGACTGGGCCCGCGTGGCGTTCCCGGGGCTGATGGCGCTGGCGGTGCTGGTCGACGTGCTGGTGGTGACGTCGCAGGGCACGCCCTTCTGGCAGAGCTATTGCGTGTCGCCGGCCTACGCGTTCCTGCTGCCGGCGTACTACGCGCTGTGGGCGGGTGGCCAGTGGCTCGGACGTGGGTACCGCGGCCTGGCGGCGAGCGAGGCGGGCCGGCTGCTGCTGGCACTGCCGCTGGCGGTGGTGGCCTGCCACCTGGTCGCGCAGGGCAGCTTCTACTGGATCAGCGCCAACGTCTCCGCTCCCACGCTGGCCGGCTGGTGGGACAACTTCGCCGTCTGGCTGGTGCCGTACCTGCGGGTGGCGGTGGGTTACGTCGCGCTCGTCGCCGTGGTGCACGTCGCCGTAGTCCGCGCAGCGCCGCTGCTGGCGCCGCGGCGCCACCGCCGCGCCGGCTGACCGCACATGGGCAACCGGCTGTCGAAGATTTACACGCGTACCGGCGACGATGGCACCACCGGGCTGGGCGACGGTACCCGGGTGGCCAAGGACTCGGCGCGCGTCTGCGCCTACGGCACGGTCGACGAGGCCAATTCCTGCATCGGCCTGCTGCTGGCCGCCGCCGTGCCCGATGACATGCGCGCGCTGCTGACGTCGGTCCAGCACCAGCTGTTCGACCTCGGCGGCGAGCTCTGCATTCCCGGCCACGCGGCGATACAGGCTGCCGACATCGACCGCCTGGAGCAGCACCTCGACCGCTACAACGCCGACCTGCCCGCACTGCGCGACTTCATCCTGCCCGGCGGTGGCGAGGCCGCTGCGCGCTGCCACGTGGCGCGCACCGTGGTCCGCCGTGCCGAGCGCGAGGCGGTAACGCTGTCCCACCACGACGCGGTGCGGCCGGAGGCGATCCGCTACCTCAACCGGCTGTCCGACCTGCTGTTCGTGCTCTCGCGGGTGCTGGCACGCCACAGTGGCGAGGGCGAGGTGCTGTGGAACCACGAGCACCGCAAGCACTGACCCGATGGCGCGCGTCGGCCTCCCCGTCTTCACCCATCCCGCGTGCCTGGCCCATGACACCGGCCCCGGCCACGCCGAGCGCCCGCAGCGCCTGGGCGCCGTGGTCGAGGCCCTGCGAGAAGCCCTGCCGACACTCGATTGGCGCGAGGCGCCCCGCGCCACCCGCGGCCAGCTGCTCCGGGTGCATGCGTCGTCGCTGCTGGCGGCGGTGCTGGAGACACGTCCGGATGCGCGCATGCAGCTCGACCCCGACACCGTGCTATCGCCGGCGTCGGCCGAGGCGGCGCTGCGCTGTGCCGGCGCCGGGGTCGCCGCCGTCGACTGCGTCATGGGCGGGGAGGCGCAGGCGGCATTCTGCGCGGTGCGTCCGCCGGGCCACCACGCGACCGGCGAGCATGCCATGGGCTTCTGCCTGTTCAACACGGTCGCGGTCGCCACGGCGCACGCACTGGACCGCCACGGGCTGGCGCGGGTGTCGATCGTCGATTTCGACGTGCACCACGGCAACGGCACCCAGGCGATCTTCGACGCCGAGCCGCGTGTGCAGTACCTCAGTTCACACCAGATGCCGCTGTACCCGGACACCGGATCACCGCAGGAGCGCGGAGTGGGCAACGTCTTCAACGTGGCGCTGGGCCCGGGCACCGGCAGCCGGCGCTTCCGCGAGGCGTGGCAGGACACGCTGCTGCCGGCGATCGACGCATTCGCGCCGCAGCTGCTGCTGGTGTCGGCCGGATTCGACGCGCACTGGCGTGACCCGCTGGCGCAGCTGCAGCTGGAAGCCGACGACTTCGCGTGGCTGACGCACGAGCTGGTCGCACTGGCCGACGTGCATGCGCTGGGCCGCGTGGTGTCGCTGCTGGAAGGGGGTTACGACCTGCAGGCCCTGCGCGAGTGCAGCGTGGCCCACGTTGGCGCGCTGCGCGCCTGAACGGATTCCTGCAGGCCATCCTGGCCGGAGCGCGCGCGCTCCGGCCGTCGCCCGGCCAGCGCATGCAGTCGCATTGCCGCACCCCGGGCGATACGGCAAGCTAGCCGCCGTTTCGCCGCCAGGTCTGCGCGTGCCCATCCTCCCCCGTCTGCTGCCCCTTCCCCTCTGCATCGCCTGCGTGCTGGCCGCCGGCCCCGCGCTGTCGCAGCAGCGAGAGCGCGAACCCGACTGGGGCCTGTGCCCGGTCGAGGAGGCGGTACCGGTGTTCGCCGACGCCCCGGCCCCCACCGGGAGCGCTGAGGAGCGCGCCGAGCTGCCCACCGACATCACCGGCGACTCGCTCGAGGGCATCGACGGCGAGAACGTCGCCTACAGCGGCAACGTCACCCTGCGCCGCGGTGACCAGTTCCTCGGCACCGACAACCTCGCCTACGACCAGGAGCGCGGTACTTACATCGCCAGCGGCAGCGTGCGCTACCAGGACTCCAGCATGCGCATGGTCGCCGAGCGCCTCGAGGGAGACCAGGACGCCGATACCCATCGCGTCGACAACGTCACCTACCAGCTGACCGAGCGCCGCGGCAACGGCGGCGCCGAGCGCATCGAGATGAAGGGCGACCAGGGATCGCTGTACGGGTCCACCTACTCCACGTGCCCGATGGCTGCACGCTGGTGGGAACTGCGCGCGCGGCGCATCGACATCGACAATGCCGAAGGCATGGGCACCGCGCGCGGCGCCACGCTGCGCGTGGGCAAGGTGCCGCTGCTGCACGTGCCGGTATTCGTGTTTCCGACCGACGACCGCCGGCGGACTGGCCTGCTCTTCCCCGCCATCGGCCTCTCGAGCCGCAACGGGTTCGATTACCGCCAGCCGATCTACCTCAACCTCGCGCCCAACTACGACGCGACGCTCGAGCCGCGCTTCATGTCGGACCGCGGCCTGCTGCTGGGCACCGAGTTCCGCTACCTGCGCGACGGCGGCGCGGGCACCTTCGACGTGGAGTTCCTGCCGTCCGACAACCTCGCCAGCCGAGAGCGCGACCGGGAAACGGCGGAGTTCATTGCCGCCGGCTATTCCCTGGACAACCTGCGCGCGGACAACCGCGGGCGCTTCGGCTTCAACGGGCTCCAGAACCTGGACCGGCGCTGGCAGGCGCGGGCCAACCTCGCCTACATCAGCGACCCGCGGTACCTTGAGGACCTCAGCAGTTCGCTCGCGGGCGGTACCGCGTATTCATTCCCCAGCGATCTCGGCGTCTACGGCCGCGGCCGCACCTGGGACGCCGGTGTGTCCGCGGACTACTGGCAGCTCGGCGACTACACGCTGGTCGACGCCAACCTGCCCTACAACAGGCTGCCACGCCTGTACGCGCGCTGGGAGGAGGCGTACCGCCCGTGGCTGACCACTGGCCTCGATGGCGACCTGACCCGCTTCTCGCACACCGATGCCAGCGCGCGTCCCGGCGGCACGCGCTTTGACGCCAAGCCCTTCGTCAGCTTCCCGATCGAGGGCGCAAGCTGGTTCGTGCGTCCGACCTTCGCCTGGCGCTACACCGCCTACCAGCTCGACGATGCGCTCGCCCAGTCGATCGGCGCCGGGACGGGGACCGTCGACGACGCCCCGACGCGCAGCATGCCGATCACCACGGTCGACGCCGGGCTGTTCTTCGACCGCCGGGTGTCATTCCGCGGCGACAGCTTCCTCAACACCCTCGAGCCGCGGCTGTTCTACCTGAACTCGCCGTTCCGCGATCAGGACCAGCTGCCGCTGTTCGACACCACGCCGCTGACCTTCAGCTACGGCCAGCTGTTCCGCGACAACCGCTTCTCCGGCGCCGACCGCCAGGCTGACGCCAACCAGCTCACCTTGGCTGTCAGCAGCCGGCTGATCAACGAGTCCACAGGACAGGAAAAGCTGGCAGCCAGTATCGGTCAGATCCGCTACTTCGACGATTCGCGTGTCGGTCTCACGGCGGGTTCGTCGACCTTCGACAGCAGCCGCTCTGCATGGATCGCGGACGTCACCTACGCGGTCAACGACCGCTGGAACATCAGCACCTCGTACCAGTACAACCCGGCGACGCGACAGGAGGACCTCGCCAGCCTGCGCACGCGCTACCTCATCGGCGACGACGGCATCGCCAACCTGTCGTATCGGTACCGGCGCAACCCGGTTTCGGAGGCCGACCTGCTCGAACAGGTCGACTTCTCTTTTCTGTACCCGCTGACGCCCGCGTGGAGCATCGTGGGCAGGTATTACTACTCGGTGCTCGACCGCAAGGTGCTCGAGGCGATCGCCGGCGTGCAGTGGGACAGCTGCTGCCTCGCGGTACGCCTGGTCGGCCGCCGCTACGTGCGCAACCGCATCGGAGACCTGAACGATTCGATACAGGTGGAAGTGGAATTGAAGGGCCTGGGCTCCGCGGGCGCGGATAATCAGGGTCGGCTCCGCCGCGCGATCCTCGGCTACTATCGTGAGGATCTCTACCTCGAGCCGCCTCCGGAAGTCCGCGGCGGCCTCAACGACAACTCCCCCGGTACCCTGCCATGAACCGATTCCTGACCTCACTGGCCGTCGCCGCGCTGCTGCTTGCGCCACTGGCCCACGCCCAGGAGCCGCAGCCGCTCGACGGCATCGCCGCCGTCGTCGACGAGGACGTGATCCTGCGCAGCGAGCTCGACCGCGCCGTCAACAACATCCAGGCCCAGTACGCTGGCCGCCAGGACCAGCTGCCCCCGCGCTCGGTGCTCGAGCGCCAGGTGCTGGAACGGCTGGTGCTTGTGCGGCTGCAGACCGAGCGTGCCCAGTCCACCGGCGTGCGCGTCAGCGATGAGGAGGTCGACGCCGCGGTGACCAACATCGCGCAGCAGAACAACCTGACGCCCGAGCAGCTGCGCCAGCAGCTGGCGCGTGATGGCACGACGTACGCCGACTTCCGCAGCTCGCTGCGCGACGAGCTGCTGATCCAGCGCCTGCGCCAGCGCTTCGCGCAGAGCCGCATCAGTGTCAGCGACGGCGAGGTCGACGCCGCGCTCGCCGCGCAAGCCAGCAACACCCAGTACCGGCTGGCGCACATCCTGGTGGCCGTGCCGGAGGGCGCGACACCGGAGCAACTCGCTACCGGCCAGCAGAAGATCGACGGCGTGAAGGCGCTGCTGGACCGCGGCGAAATAGCGTTCAACGCGGCCGCCGTGCGCTACTCCGACAGCCCCAACGCGCTTGAAGGCGGCGACCTGGGCTGGCGCAGCCTGGATGAGATCCCCGCCGCGTTCGCGACTTCGATCAGCACCATGCAGCCGGGTGGCGTCATCGGCCCGATCCGCGGCCCCAGCGGCTTCCAGCTGCTTACGCTGGTAGAAACGCGGGAAGGCGTGGCCGCCGCCGACCGCGGCCTGACCCAGTTCCAGGCGCGCCACATCCTGGTGCGCAGCGGCGGCGCAGTCAGCGACACCCAGGCCAAGGCGCGCATCGACACCCTGCGCGCGCGCATCACCGGCGGCGCGGACTTCGAGGCGCTTGCGCGCGAGAACTCCGAGGACGACAGCAGCAAGGCCGCCGGTGGCGACCTGGGCTGGTTCGCGCAGGACGACTTCGGCCCCGACTTCGGCGGCCAGGTCGCGGCGCTGCAGGACGGTCAGGTTTCCGCGCCGTTCCGCACCCAGGCCGGCTGGCACGTGGTCCAGCGTGTCGGCACACGACAGGCCAGCGTTTCCGACGACAACCGGCGCTCGCAGGTGCGCGAAACGATCGGCCAGCGCAAGCTCGAGGACGAATGGGAGCGGTACCTGCGCGAGCTGCGCGGAGAGGCCTTCGTCGACATCCGCACCGGCACGGCGCCTGCTGCAAGCGACGCGGCCCCGAGCGGCGGCTGAGATGGCGCGACCGCGCCTCGCGCTGGTCCCGGGCGAACCGGCCGGCGTGGGGCCGGAACTCTGCGTCCGCGCGCTGCAGCGCGACTGGGACGCACAGCTCACCGTCATCGGCGACCTGGCGACGCTGCGCGACGCCGCGGCCAGGCTGGACCTGCCCCTCCCCCCGCACGGAAATGAGAGCGCACAGGCCAGCGTGCGCTACCTCGACGTGCCCAACGCGCGCCGTGTGGCGCCAGGCGCGCCGTCTCCCGACAATGCGCGCGCGGTGATTGATGCCTTGACCGCCGGCGCCACCGGCTGCCAAGAGGGGACGTACGACGGTCTGGTCACCGGACCGGTACACAAGGCGACGATCAACCTCGGCAACATTCCCTACACCGGCACCACGGAGCTGCTGGCTGCGCTGGCCGGCTGCCGCGTGCTGATGATGCTCGCCAACGACGTCCTCCGCGTCGCGCTGGTGACGACCCACCTGCCGCTGCGCGCGGTGCCCGACGCCATCACCGCGCCCGCCGTCGAGGGATGCCTGCGGATCCTGCACGCCGCGCTGGTGCGCGACGAGGGCATCGCCTCGCCGGTGATCGCGGTGCTGGGCCTCAATCCGCACGCTGGCGAAGACGGGCACCTGGGGCGTGAGGAGCTGGAGGTTCTGGCACCGCTGCTGGACCGGCTGCGTGCGGAGGGAATGCGCCTCGACGGGCCGCTGCCCGCCGACACCGCGTTCCTCCCACGACGCCTGGCAACGGTCGATGCGGTGCTGGCGATGTACCACGACCAGGGGCTGCCGGTGCTGAAATACAGCGGCTTCGAACAGGCGGTCAACGTCACCCTCGGATTGCCGTACCCCAGGGTCGCCGTCGACCATGGCACCGCGCTCGACCTGGCGGGCAGCGGGCGCGCCGACCCGTCCAGCCTGTTTGCAGCGATCTCCACCTGCGGCCGCATGGCCGGCCAGCGCCGATGACGCGTTTCCATGACCAGCGTCGCGATGCCTCCGGCTTTGCGACCCAGGCCAAGAAGCAGCTCGGGCAGCATTTCCTGCACGAGCGCGGCGTGGTCGACAAGATCCTGCTGGCATTGGACCCGCGGCCAGGCGATCACGTGGTCGAGATCGGCCCCGGCCAGGGCGCAATGACGCTGACGCTGCTCGACCGCCATGGGGCAGTCACCGCGATCGAGTTCGATCGCGACCTGCTGGTGCCGCTGGCCGCGGCCGCTGCGCCTCGCGGCGCGCTGACACTGGTGCACGCCGACATCCTCGACGTCGACCTGACCACAGTGGCCGGCGGCACCCCGATCAGACTGGTCGGCAACCTGCCCTACAACCTGTCGTCGCCGATCCTCTTCCACGCCATCGCGCACGCCGCTGTGATCCGGGACATGCACTTCATGCTGCAGAAAGAGGTTGTCGACCGGATGGCCGCGGCCCCTGGCAGCAAGGTCTACGGCCGCCTCAGCGTGATGCTGCAGGCCAGCTGCCACGTGACCGGGCTGTTCAGCGTCGCACCTGGCGCGTTCCGCCCGCCGCCGAAGGTCGACTCCGCGGTGGTGCGGCTGGTGCCGCGTCCGCCGGGGGAGATCGGCATCGACGATCCGCGATGCTTCGCCAACGTGGTGCGCGCGGCGTTCGGGCAGCGGCGCAAGACGCTGCGCAACGCGCTGCAGCAGGTCTGCGGCAACGCCGAATTGGCGGCCGCAGGCATCGATCCCGGGCTGCGCGCCGAGCAGCTGGCAGTGGCGGATTTCGTCCGTTTGGGCAACGTGATCGCACGGCATGCACCCGACGCCGGCGACGCGCTGCCTGCGAGCGGGGGTTGATCGGCCGCCAACGAACGGAGCGCACGTCGCATTGCCGCCGTATCCGCGAGCCGCGTGTCCATGCGTTCACGCCGCCGGCTTAAACTGGCTGCATGGACGACATTTCCGACTACACGCTCGAAATCCAGATCGCGACGCGTTTCCTGGACGATGAATCCGCGCCCGACGACGACCGCTACGTGTTCGCGTACACCATCCGCATCCGCAACCTCGGCCGTCTGCCGGCGCAGCTGGTCTCGCGCCACTGGGTGATCACCGATGCCAACGGCAAGGTGGAGGAAGTGCGGGGCGAAGGCGTCGTCGGTGAACAGCCGCGGATCGAACCCGGCGAACAGTTCACCTACACCTCCGGCGCGGTGCTGGAAACGGCAGTGGGCACCATGGAGGGCAGCTACGACATGCTGGGCGACGACGGCACGGAATTCGACGCGCCGATCCCGCCGTTCACCCTGTCCGTCCCGCGCACCCTGCACTGATGGCCGTCTGGGCGATCGGCGACCTGCAGGGTTGCCACGACGCCACCCGGCGGCTGCTGGACCGGATCGCGTTCGACCCCGCGCGCGACCGGCTCTGGTTCTGCGGCGACCTGGTCAACCGCGGCGGCGAATCGCTGGCGACGATGCGCCTGGTGCACTCGCTGCGCGACTGCGCGGTCAGCGTTCTCGGCAACCACGACCTCTCGCTGCTTGCCATCGCCGAGCGCCGCGAGGAGGACCAGCGGCGGGTCAACGCGGAGCTTCAGGAGGTGCTCTTCGCTCCCGACCGCGATGTGCTGCTGGACTGGCTGCGGATGCAGCCACTGGTGCACGTCGACCGCGAGCTCGGTTGGCTGATGGTGCATGCCGGTCTGGCGCCGAAATGGACGACCACGATGGCCGAGGAGCACGCACACGAGGTCGAGGCCAGCCTCCGCGGCGGCCAGCGGCGCAGGCTGCTGAAGAACATGTTCGGCGACCGCCCCCCGTGGTCGCCCGGCCTGGCCGGGCCGGACCGCGAGCGCGCGATCATCAACGTGTGCACGCGCATGCGCTACTGCTCGCCGCGTGGCCGCATCGCGTTCGAGGAGAAGGGCGCCCCGGGCACGCAGCAGCCGGGGCTGTACCCTTGGTACTCGGTACCGGGCCGCGCCGAACGAGACCTCAGGATCGTCAGTGGCCACTGGTCGACGCTGGGGCTGTTCATCGGCCACGGCGTGCACGCGATCGACACCGGCGCGGTCTGGGGCGGCAGGCTCACCGCGCTGCAGCTCGACAGCGACGAGCTGCGTGTGGTCCAGGTCCCCGGGCGCGACGTGCCGCCTTCTCAGGCGCGCTCGTAGTCGACGAAGGTGTAGCCGAAAGCGTGGTCTGCGTCCGCGGAGTGCGGCTCGCGCAGGGTCTCGATCCAGTCGTTGGCATCGAACCACGGGAAGAACGCGTCGGCGCCCTCGACCACCGTGTCCACCCACGTCAGCCGCATCCGGCGCGCGCGGGGCAGCGCGAGCACGAACACCTCGCCACCACCAATGACGTCCAGGCGCGCACCGTCGGCCGTCTCCTCAAGCGCGTCGTCCAGCGATGCCACCGTCTCCATTCCCGCGACCGGCGTCGCGCCGCTGTGGGTCAGCACGAGATTACGGCGCTTCGGCAGCGCGCGTCCCAGGGACTCCGCCGTGCGCCGCCCCATCAGCACGGTCCCGCCAAGCGTCAGCGCCTTGAAGCGCCTTAGGTCCGCGGGCAGGTGCCACGGCAGCGCGTTCCCGCGCCCGATCGCGCGGCGGCGGTCCAGCGCGGCGACCAGCACGACGTTGACCACCGCGTCGGGCGCCGCCGCGTTCATACCGCCACGGGCGCCCGGATGGCCGGATGCGGATCGTAGCCGTCGAAGGCGATGTGGCCCGCGTTGAACGCGAACAGGTCGGTGACCGACGGGTCGAGCTGCAGCGTCGGCAACCGCCGCGGCGTGCGCGCAAGCTGTTCGCGAGCCTGCTCGACATGGTTGTCGTACAGGTGCGCATCGCCCAGCGTATGCACGAAGTCACCCACCTCCAACCCGGTGGCCTGCGCCACCAGGTGGGTCATCAGCGCGTAGCTGGCGATGTTGAACGGCACCCCGAGGAAGATGTCGCCGCTGCGCTGGTAAAGCTGGCAGCTCAGCCGCCCGTCGATCACGTAGAACTGGAACAGCGCGTGGCACGGCATCAGCGCCATGTCGGGCAGGTCGGCGACGTTCCAAGCGCTCACCACCAGCCGGCGCGAGTCCGGGTTGCGGCGGATCTCGTCGACCACCCAGCGCAGCTGGTCGATCTCTTTCCCATCGCTGCCCGCCCAGCGCCGCCACTGTTTTCCGTAGACGGGTCCGAGCTCGCCGTCGGCGTTGGCCCATTCGTCCCAGATGGTGACCCGGTTGTCGCGCAGGTACGCGATGTTGGTGTCGCCGCGCAGAAACCACAGCAGCTCATGGACGATTGCGCGCAGGTGCAGCTTCTTGGTGGTGACCAGCGGAAAACCGTCGCGCAGGTCGTAGCGCATCTGCCACCCGAACACGCTACGCGTGCCGGTGCCGGTGCGATCGCCCTTGACCGCGCCGTGCTCCAGCACGTGCCGCAACAGCGCGAGGTACGGGGTCATGGCGCGGCGCGGTCCACGCCTGGAGCGCCGGCCTCGCCCGCGGGGACCGGCAGCAGCGTCGGTGCGGTGCGTGAGCGCCACAGCAGGTACAGGCCGAACGCCACCAGCGGCAGGCTCAGGAGCTGCCCCATCGTCAGCCAGCCGAACGCGAGGTAGCCCAGCTGCGCGTCCGGCTCGCGCACGAATTCGACGATGAAGCGGAACACGCCGTAGAGCACGGCGAACATCCCGCCCACCACGTACCGCGACCGGGGACGGCTGGAAAACCACCACAGCGCGCAGAACAGCACCACGCCCTCGAGGAATGCCTGGTACAGCTGCGACGGGTGGCGCGCGAACGGCGCCAGCATGCCGGCGTGGAACTCCGCGCGCAGCGACGCGGGATCCAGCGCCTGCAGTTGCGGCGGCAGCGCGCTCACGAAGACCACGCCCCAGCCCTCGCCCGTCGGCCTGCCCCACAGCTCGCCGCCGATCCAGTTGCCGATACGGCCGAATCCGAGCCCCAGTGGGACGATCGGCGCCACGAAATCCATCACGTCGAAGAAGTGCAGGCGCTGCGACCGCGCCCACCACCAGGCCGCGGCCAGCACGCCCAGCAGCCCGCCGTGGAAGCTCATGCCGCCGTCCCAGACCTTGAACAGCAGCAGCGGGTCGGCGGCCAGGTCGCCAAACGCGTAGAACAGGACGTAGCCGATACGCCCGCCGAGGACGACGCCGAGCATGCCGTAGAACATCAGGTCACCAAACGCGTCGGTGGTGACCCCGGGCAGACGACCGGCGCGGACCCGCCGGCTGCCGAGAAACCATGCCGCCACGAACGCGAGCAGGTACATCACGCCGTACCAGTGCACCGCGGGCTGGAACGTGCGCCCCAGCAGCTCGAGCGGCGGCGACTGGAGCGCGATCGGATCGATGAGGTGCAGGTAGGTCATGCGGGGCGTCGGCCCGGGTGCGGCGGTGGCCTATTGTGCCCGACGGGCCACCGCGCGCGCAGGCGGCGGGCCACGCTCAATGGGGCAGCACCTGGCGCATTGCGCGCCGCTTCGCCCACAGGTTCAGCAGCTCGACCAGCGCCGAGAAGCCCATCGCGCCGTAGACATAGCCACGCGGAATGTGGAGCCCGAGCCCCTCAGCGATGAG
The DNA here is from genome assembly GCA_001683895.1 of Luteimonas sp. ANT-B3E. Taxonomy (GTDB): domain Bacteria; phylum Pseudomonadota; class Gammaproteobacteria; order Xanthomonadales; family Xanthomonadaceae; genus Luteimonas. The sequence goes on from LXQJ01000020.1 coordinate 63,772, forward strand.
GTATGCGCCGATCAGCACGATGAAGGCAAGCGCCAGCATCTTGATGGTCGGGTTGCGGTCGATGAACTGTCCGAGCGGCCGTGCGGCCAGCAGCATCACGCCGACCGAGATCAGGATCGCGGCGACCATCACCGGTACGTAATCGCCGGCCATGCCGACCGCGGCGATCACCGAATCAAGCGAGAACACGATGTCGATCACCGCGATCTGCGCGATCACCATCGCAAACGACGTCGCCACCTTGCCCGACGGATCGCCCGCGTCGTGGTCGCCGAGCACCAGCTCGCGGATCTCCAACACGCCCTTGACCACCAGGAACGCACCGCCCAGCAGCAGCACCAGGTCGCGCACCGAGATGCCGCGGCCGGCCACCGTGAACAGGTCGCTGGTCAGCCCCGCCAGCCACGCCAGCGTCAGCAGCAGCGCGATGCGGGTAATACACGCCACCGCGATGCCGAACTTGCGCGCGAACTCGCGCTGCTCCGAGGGCAGCTTGCTGACCGCGATCGAGATGAACACCAGGTTGTCGATGCCCAACACGATCTCGATCGTGCTCAGCGTCAGCAGCAGGATCCACACCTGCGGGTCGGAGAGAAGTTCCATCATTGCCAGCACGCCCTCAAAGTGAGCCACGCCGCAACGGGCGCGCCTCGTTCACCAGATGCGTGGCAGCAGGATCGCCGACCACACCACCATCACGTTGACCATCGTGACCATCACCGCGGCCGACCCCATGTCCTTGGCGCGCCCGGCGAGCTCGTGGTGCTCATTGCCGTAGCGGCCGATCACCGCCTCGATCGCCGAATTCAGCAGCTCGACCGCCAGCACCAGCAGCAGGCTGCCCAGCAGCAGCGCCCGCTCCACGCCGTCGGCACCCAGCCAGGCCGCCAACGGCGCCAAGACCGCGAACGCCCACACCTCGAGCCGGAACGACGACTCGTGCAGCCACGCCGCGCGCAGGCCCTGCAGCGACCAGACGGTCGCTTTCAGGATCCGTCGGGGTCGCCGCGGCAGGTGTCCGAACTCGTCTGCCATCGTGGTAGCCGCCGGTCAGGGTCCGGATACGTCAACGCCGATGGGGCGCAGAACGCCGCGCGCACTGACGGCAACGTCCCTGCAGGCGGCATTCGGAACGCGACAGCGCAGGCGATACATCGGAGGTCTGTTCGAGCTGGCGTGGCCAGGGGCACGTATTTTGCCACAGCGCCGCATCGACACCGGCCAGGTCGGCGCCGCACATCCGCCGGGGAGCCATGCCGACACTGTCCGGGCGCATGCCAGTGCCAGCGTGGACGCCTGCCCACTGGGCCACTCCGCCGTGCACCCGCCGTAGCGTCACTCCCCGCGGAAGATCGCTGTCCCGCGCGTGCCGTCGGGATTCACCCAGCCGCGGTACATGCCGCTGGTGCTGAACGGCATGGCGATGTTGCCGTCGACGTCGAGCGCGATCGCGCCGCCGTCGCCACCCAGTGCCGGCACGCGCCGCAGCAGCACCTCGTCGGCGGCGTCGCGCAGCGAGTCGCCGCGGTAGGCGACGCGGGCGCAGATGTCGTGCGCGACCGCATTGCGGATGAAGAACTCGCCCCAGCCGGTACCCGACACGCCGCAGCGCTCGTCGGCCCAGGTGCCGGCACCGATCAGCGGTGAGTCCCCGACGCGCGACCAGCGCTTGTTGGTCATGCCGCCCGTCGACGTCGCCGCCGCGATGCGGCCCTGCGCATCCAGCGCCACCGCGCCGACCGTCCCGAAGTAGGTGCCGCCCACCGTCGGCAGCGCGTCCAGCGCGTGGCCGCGCTCACGATCCTGTGCGATTTCGAGCTGGCGGCGGCGCTCCTCGGTGTCGAAGTAGCTGTTGGGCACCCGCGCGATGTCATCGTGCAGGTCGGCGAACGCCTCGGCGCCGGCACCGGCAAGCAAGACGTGCGGCGAGCGCTCCATCACCGCGCGCGCGAGCAGGATCGGGTTGCGGATGGTGGTCACCCCGGCCACCGCGCCCGCCGAGCGGTCGAAGCCCTGCATCAGGGACGCGTCGAGCTCGTGGGTGCCGTCGGCGCTGTAGACCGCACCCTTGCCGGCGTTGAAGCGCGGCGAGTCCTCGAGCACCTGCACCGCGGCGATCGCAGCGTCCAGCGCGCCGCCCCCGGCCACCAGCACCGCGTGCCCGGCGTCGAGCGCGCGGTCGAGGTCGGCGCGAATGGCCGCTTCGTCTCCGCCCGACAGCGCATCACGCTCGATCACGCCGGCGCCGCCGTGGATGACGAGTGCCACCGCATGCTTCGATGCACCGGAGGGGGTCTGCGATGACGCGGCGTGGACCTGTGTGGACATGACGGCGATCACCAGTAGCGGGACGGCGAGCAGGCGCATGGCGGAGCCTTCGCGGAAAGCGCGCAGCATACCGGACGCTGTCAGCCTCGCGGCAGGGCGACTCTCCGCCAGGGCCTGCGCAGATGCGCGATGCACTGCAGCATCCCCGGCCACCGGCAACGCGCGATCCGATGCCCGATTCCGCTTCTGAGGCCGTATTTCGTGGACAGGGTCACAGCGCATGCTGCGCATCGACTCCAACCCCGCGCCACCTTGCGGTCGCACATTGACATCGACGGTTCGCGAAACCGAGGGTCCGGGCGTCGCCCATGTGCCGCCTGCCACCGTTGACGCGCCCCCGCGGCCACCGTGCCGTCGCAGCGCCGTCGTGCAGGACGTTCCCGGCCATTGGGGGCGACAGCACAGTCGCGCACGTTCCGTCGCGACGCCGTCGATCCAGCCAACATGAAGGACCACCATGATCAACAAGAGCATCCTTGCCGTTGCCCTCTCGTTCGCGCTCGCCGCCCCCGCGGCCGCTGCCGACCTCCGCCGCGTCGAGAGGCCGATCCCGGGCCAATACATCGTCGTGCTTGCCGACGACGCCATCGACGGCAAGATCGCCAGAGGCCGCGACCGGATCGCGAGCGTCCGCGGCGATGCCCCCGCACCCGCCGAGATCTCCGCCGCGGTCGCCGCCGAGGTCGTCGACATGGCCGCGACTTATGGCCTTGGCGTCGGGCGCGTCTACAGCAGCGCCCTGCGCGGCATGGCAGTGCGCGCGACCGAGAAGGACGTGCAGCGGCTGCTGCAGGATCCGCGGGTCGCGTTCGTCGAGGAGGACGGCTACGTCGAGCTCGGCGCAACGCAGAGCGGCGCCACCTGGGGCCTTGACCGCATCGACCAGCGAGACCGCCCGCTCAACGGCACCTACATCTATACTCCCACGGCCAGCAATGTCCGCGCCTACGTGATCGACAGCGGCATCCTCGCCAGCCATTCCAACTTCGGCGGCCGCGTGCTGTCGGGGTTCAGCGCGATCAACGACGGCCGTGGCGCCAGCGACTGCAACGGCCACGGCACGCACGTGGCGGGGACCATCGGTAGCGCGACCTGGGGCGTCGCCAAGGCTGTGCGCCTGGTGCCGGTCCGCGTCTTCGGCTGCACCGGTGGCAGCGCCAACTCCACGATCATCGCCGGCATCGACTGGGTACGCGCCAACCGCGTGCTGCCTGCGGTCGCCAACATGAGCCTGGGCGGTGGCGCGTCGTCGGCCACCGACACCGCGACCAACAACCTGATCAACAGTGGCGTCACCGTGGTGGTCGCCGCGGGCAACAGCAATGCCAACGCGTGCAACTACTCGCCCGCGCGCGTCGCCGGCGCGATCACCGTCGGCTCCACCGCATCCAACGACTCCCGCTCTTCCTTCTCCAACTTCGGCAGCTGCGTCAACATCTTCGCGCCAGGTTCGTCGATCACCTCCACCTGGTGGACCAGCACCTCGGCGACCAACACCATCAGCGGCACCTCGATGGCGTCGCCGCACGTCGCCGGCGCCGCGGCGCTGTACCTGTCAGGCAGCCCGTCGGCGAGCCCCGCGACGGTGCGCAGCGCGCTGTACAACAAGGCCACCCTCAACAGGATCAGCGACGTCGGCACCGGGTCGCCCAACCGGCTGCTCTACAGCCGCTGACGCGATCGCCAGCAAACTGGGGCGCCTCCAGGGGCGCCCTTTTTTTGGCTGCAGGTTCCGGTGCGCAGCACTACTGCTGGCGCAGCGCCTCGATGGGATCCAGCTGCGACGCCTTGCGAGCCGGGTAGTAGCCGAAGAACAGCCCGGTCGCGATCGAGAAGCCCGCCGCCATGCCGATCACCTGCCCGTTGAGCGCCACCGGAAGCTGCCCGAACTTGCCGACCAGCAGCGCGCCGACGATGCCGATCACGATGCCAAGCGCGCCGCCGATCAGCGACAGCAGCATCGCCTCCGCCAGGAACTGCCGGCGCACGTCCGATGGACCGGCGCCCACCGCCATCCGAAGGCCGATCTCGCGGATCCGCTCGGTGACGGGCACCAGCATGATGTTCATGATCCCGATGCCGCCGACGACCAGCGAGATCGTCGCGACGGCGCCCAGCAGCAGCGACATCAGGCGCGTGGTCGCGGTGCGCGTGGCCACGATCTCGGAGATGTTGCGCACCGAGAAGTCGTCCTCGTCGCCTGGTCCGATGCGGTGGCGCTGCCGCAGCAGCGCCTCCACCTCGCCCTGCACGTAGCCCAGGTCGTTGGCATCGGCGACCGTGAGCGCCACCTGCATCACCGCGCTCGGCGGCAGCCCCATCGACCCCAGCAGGCGGCGGCGGCCGGTCTCCATCGGCACCATCATCACGTCGTCCTGGTCCTGCCCGAAGCCGCCCTGGCCCTTCGGCTCCAGCGTGCCGACGACGACGAACGGCACCCGCCCAAGTCGCACGGTCTGTCCGATGCCGGACTCCTCGCCGAACAGCTCGCGGCGCACCGTCTCCCCCAGCATGACCTCCTTGACCGCGCCGCTGTAGTCCTGCGCGTCGAAGCCCTCGCCTTCTGCGACCGCCCAGCCGTTGATCTCGAAGAACTCGGGCTGCACGCCCTGCCAGCTGCCGGCCCAGTTGTTCTCTGCATAGACGATCTGGGTGTTGCCCGCAGCGACCCGGCGACGTACTGGACCTCGGGGATCTCCGCGCGGATGGCCTCGATGTCGCCCTCGTTGAGGGTGTAGAAGCCGGCGCCGGCAAGGCGCGCGCCGCCCGGGCCGCGACGCGAGCCCGGGGAAATGTCCAGCCGCTGCGAGCCCAGCCCGCTGACCAGCTTGTCGATCTCCGACTGCGTGCCCTGCCCTACCGACACCATCACGATGACCGCGGCGATGCCGATGATCACGCCCAGCGAGGTCAGCGCACTGCGCATCCAGTTGCCGCGCAGCGCGAACACGGCCGTGCGCAGGATGTCGCTGAACTTCATGCGGGTGCGCCCTCGGGGTGGAGCTCGCCGTCGTGCATGACGAACGTGCGGTCGGCGTGCGCGGCGACCTCCGCGTCGTGGGTGATCAGGATCACGGTGTGGTCGTCATCGCTCAACCGCTTGAACAGCGCCAGGATCTCGGCGCCGGTCTTCGAGTCGCGCGCGCCCGTGGGCTCGTCGGCGAGCAGGCTCGGCGGCCGGTTGATCAGCGCGCGCGCGATCGCGACACGCTGCTGCTGGCCGCCGGACAGCTCGCTGGGACGGTGCCCGACACGCGCGCCGAGGCCGACCTCGTCGAGCGCGGCGCGCGCCCGCGCCTGCCGCTCGGCTGGCGCAACCCGCGCATACCCCAGCGGCATCGCCACGTTGTCCAGCGCGCTCATCCGCGGCAGCAGGTTGAAGCCCTGGAACACGAAGCCGATCTTGTCGCGGCGCAGCACCGCCAGCGCCTCTGCGTCCAGCGTCGACACGTCGATGCCGTCGCAGGCATAGCGGCCCGCGGTGGGCGTGTCGAGGCAGCCGATCATGTTCATCAGCGTCGACTTGCCCGATCCCGACGGCCCCATGATGGCGACGAAATCGCCGCGGTCGATGCGCAGGTCGACGTCGCGGAGCGCCACGACCTCGGCCTCGGTCCCGGCGGAATACACCTTGCCGAGGCCGTGGGTGAGGATCGCCGGTACGCTGTCGTCGACGCGCCGGGTCACGGCGCGGCGCGCTCGCCGGTGACGATTTCGTCGCCGGCCTCGAGTGCCCCAGAGACCTCGGTGCTGGTGCCGTCGCTGGCACCGACCCGCACCATTACCCGCTGCGGCGTGCCCTCGGTCAGGCGGTACAGCGGCGCGCGGGTGGCGCCGACCTGGGTTGCCAGCGCCGCGTCCCACGTGGACCGCTGGCTGTCGTCGAGGGCGGCGCGGAAGGGAGCGAAGTCCTGCTGGTAGCGCTCCACCATCCGCTGCCGCATCTGTGCGGGCACCGCGCCTCCGCCGGCGCCCGCGCCCTGGCCGCCGCGGCCACCACCAAACATGCCACCGCCCGATGGCGCAGCCGGCGCCGCCTCACGCGCCGCCTGCCGCGCCGCGATCCGCGCCGCTGCCGCGTCGAAGGCCGCCTGCTGCGCGGGCGCCAGCCGCAGCGACGTAGCGGTGCGCTCCAGGTCCTCGACCATGCCAGCGCTGCGTCCGCCACCTGCGCGAGGGGGCGCGGCCGCCTGCTCGCCGGTCGGCTTGTAGCGCAGCGCGGCATTGGAGGCCTTGAGGATGTCGTCGCGGCGGCTGACCTCGATCTCCGCGTTGACCGTCAGGCCGGGCAGCAGCGTGCCATCGCTGTTGTCGACCGACACAACGACCGGATATGTCACCACATTGTTGGTATTGGTCGCCGCCAGCCGCACCTGCGCGACCGTCCCCCGGAACTGCCGGTCGGCGAACGCGTCCGCGCTGAACGACACGCCCTGCCCCGCCTTGACCTGGCCGATGTCGGCCTCGTCGACGGCGAGCTCGATCTTCATCTGGCCGAGGTCCTCGGCGATCTGGAACAGCTCGGGCGCCGACAGGCTGGCGGCGACGGTCTGTCACGGCTCGATCGTCCGCGTCAGCACCACGCCGTCCACCGGCGAGCGGATGACCGCGCGCTGCAGGTTGATCCGCGGGGCCTGCGTCGACGCGGTCTGCTGCTGGATCTGCGCGCGCGCGGCCGTCACCTGGGCCTGGGCCTGGTCACGCGCCGCACGCGCAAGGTCGACATCGCTGCGCGCCACCAGCTGCGACGCACCAAGGTCGGACTTGCGCCGATAGTCGATGTCGGCATTTGCCAGGGCGGCCTGCGCCTGGCGCAGCGAAGCCTCGGCCGAGGCGATCTGCGCCGCACCCTGCGCGATCTGCGCGTCGAACGTGCTCGGGTCGATGCGCGCGATGATCTGGTCCTTCTCGACCCGGTCGTTGAAGTCGACCAGCACGTGGGTCACCTGCCCGGAGATCTGGCTGCCGACAACGACCGTGGAAATCGCGCTCAGGGTGCCTGTGGCCGAAATCGCGACGCGGATGTCGCCGCGCTCGACCGGGGTGGTGCGGTACGCGCGCCCCGCGCCGCCGGCATCACGCTGGCGCCAAGCCCACGCCGCGGCAGCGACCACCAGGAGCACCAGCACGACGACGACGGTGCGGCGGGTGCGCCCGCGGGCGCTGGTCTGGCGGGAGCTCATGGGGCGACGTTTCCGGGGCGGTGGCGGGAAAGACAACGCCTGCTGCGTCGTCGCGTTGACCGGCATCGACGCGGGAGAGTGCGGACGTCAGCCAGCGACTGTATCGGCGAAGGAAATCGTGGCCCGGGTGCCGGCGCCGGGCGTGCTCTCCAGCATCACTGGCCAGCCGAAGCGCTCGCCCAGCCGGCGCACGATCGACAGCCCCATGCCCTTGCCGCTGGGATTGAACTGGTCTGCGCGGTAGAAAGGGTCGTAGACGCGCTGCAGCGTCTCCGGCGCCATGCCGATGCCGGTGTCGTTCACCACAATCCGGTCGCGCTCGATGTGGACCTCGATCCGGCCCTCCTCGGTAAACGTGCAGGCATTGCTGAGCAGGTTGTCCAGCATCACCCGCAGCACGCTCGGCGCGGCGTGCAGCGTGGGCTGCGACGATTCCACCACCTCCAGCGCCACCGGTTTTCCGGCGAGCATCGGCAGCGCCTTGTCGACCGCCTCGTACACCAGGTCGTGGACGGCGAAGTCCTCGACCCGCGGCGCGACATCGCCTTCGCGCGCAAGGATCAGGAACGCGTCGATCACCGCCTCCATGTCCTGGCCGGCGCGCTGGATGCGATGCAGCGAGCGCTGCATCCGCGCCGGCGTCTCCGGATCGGCTCGCATCATGTCGGTCGCCACGCGGACGACGGTCAGCGGCGTGCGCAGCTCGTGGCTGGCATCGCGGGTGAAGTCGCGCTCACGCTGCACGAAGTCCTGGGTCCTCGCGGCAAGGTCGCGCAGCGCGCCGCCCAGCTGGTGCACTTCGGTCCCGGCGTCGCCGCCATCGCTGTCGACGCGGATGGCATGGACGTCGGGCTGCCGAGGATCCCAGCGCGACACCGCCTCCGCCAGCCGGTTGACGGGCCGCACCAGTGCGATCGCGCTGCGATAGCTCAGCCAGCTGACGCTGTAGATCGCCAGCAGCGCCAGCAGCATCGAACACACCCCGGTCCACCACACGGCCTTCTGCAGCAGCCGGAACGACATCCGCACGTAGAGCGTGCCGCCGGGACGCTCCTGCACCAGCACCTTGTGCGACCGGTCCGGGACGCGGAGGTCGTGAACGCCCGGGGCCAGCCCCTGCAGCTCCATCGGCAGCGTCCGCGCTGAAGTGCCAACGGGTATGAAAAAGCCGCGGACCGTCGAGGTCCGCGGCAGCGGAAACCCGGGGATCTGCTCGGCCCCGCGCCAGTAGTCCGCGGCTTCCTGCTCCAGGCGGTCCTTGGCCAGAGTCTCCTTGACCAGCACCCCCGTGATGTAGAACCCGATCAGCAGCGCAAAGCTCGCCATCACCGCCTGCAGGGTGAAAACGTGACGGAGTCTGCGCGGAAGACTCTGCGGCATGGACGACGCCAGCCGCCGCTCAGGCGGGCGGCTGCTCGATGTCGGCAATCCGGTAGCCGGCGCTCTGCACCGTGTGCAGCAGTGGTTTGTCGTATGGCTTGTCGATCGTCTTGCGCAGGTTGTAGAGATGGCTGCGCAGGGTGTCGGAGTCCGGCAGGCTGTTGCCCCAGATCTCGCGCTCGATCTCCTGCCGGTTCACCACCCGTGGCGACTCGCGCATCAGGATGGTCAACAGCTTCAGGCCGATCGGCGACAGCTGCAGCTCGACGCCGCCGCGGGTTGCACGCAGCGACGCGGGGTCCAGCACCAGGTCGGCCACCTTCAGCACCTCCGACCCGACCTGGCGCCGTTCGCGCCGGATCAGCGCCCGCAGGCGGGCCTCGAGCTCCTGGATGGCGAAGGGCTTGGTCAGGTAGTCATCGGCGCCCGCGCCCAGGCCAGTCAACTTCTCGTCCAGCGTGTCGCGGGCGGTCAGCATCAGCACTGGCGTCGACTTGCGCGCCTCTTCCCGCAGGCGCCTGCAGACCTCGATGCCGTCCAGCCGCGGCAGCATCAGGTCCAGCACGACCACGTCGTAGCTGTTCTCTGCCGCCAGACGATAGCCATCCAGGCCGTCGGACGCGTAATCCACCTCGAAGCCCTTGCCCTCCAGGTATTCACCGACCATTTCGGAGATGTTGCGGTTGTCCTCGACGATCAGGACGAGCCCACCGGGTTCCTGCGATCCACGCATATCGTTGTTCACTCGCGGTTGCTTCAGCTTTGTGAAGGTTGCCGCGTCAGCGGTGCAGAGTTTGTGAAGGGCTACCGGGAAGACGCATGGGCCAGCGTCAGAAGGGAATGCGACCCACGAGGATGTCGCGGAACATGACCCAGTCCCCGATCAAGGAGTACAGCGGGTGCTTGAACGTCGCCGGGCGGTTCTTCTCGTAGAAGAAGTGCCCGATCCACGCGAAACCATAGCCGCACACGAGCGCCGCAAGCAGCCAGCGTCCATCGCGCAGCGTGAGCGCCGGGGCAACCAGCAGCAGCGCACCGCAGCTGCCGACGAAGTGCAGGCGTCGCGACGTGCGGTTGGCATGCTCGGCGAGGTAGAGCGGATAGAACTCGCGGAAGCTAGCGAACTTTGCCATCGGGGCCTCAGTCTCCATCGACAGGCTCGACCTCCCGTGCCGCGCTCCCGGCCGGGCTGGCGGCCTCCTGCCGCTTGACGCGTCGCCAAAGCGCATCCTGCGCCGGCAATGGAAGCGCGGCAAGGGTGCCGCCGTCGGCCATCGCCAGCGCCTCCATTGCGCGGAACCGGCGCTCGAACTTGGTGTTGGCGCCGCGCAGCGCGCTGCCGACGTCCACCCGCGCATGCCGCGCGAGATTGGCCGCGACGAACAGCAGGTCGCCGATCTCGTCCTGGAGCCGCGCCCGCGCGCCGGCGTCCGCGGGCTCGGCCGCCACCGCCGCGAACTCTTCGCGCACCTCGTCGATCTCCTCGTGCAGCTTGGCGATCACCGGCGCAGGACCAGGCCAGTCGAAGCCCACCCGCGCGGCGCGCTGCTGCAGCTTCACCGCGCGCTGCCACTCCGGCAGGCCGCGCGCGACGCCTGCCAGCGCCGATCCGTCATCTTCCCCGGCCGCCTGCCGCTCCGCCCGCTTGATCGCGTCCCAGTCGCCGGGCACGTCGGCGCCATCGTCACCCCGCCCGGACGGCGCGTCGCCGAACACGTGCGGATGACGCCGCAGCATCTTGTCGCCGATCGCGCGCGCGACGTCGGCGAACGCGAACGCGCCTTGCTCCTCCGCCAGCCGCGCATGGAACACGACCTGCAGCAGCAGGTCCCCGAGTTCGTCCAGGAGCGCCCCGAGGTCGCCGCGATCGATCGCATCGGCAACCTCGTACGCCTCCTCGATGGTGTACGGCGCGATCGTGGAGAAGTCCTGCGCCAGGTCCCATGGACAGCCCGCACGCGGGTCGCGCAATCGCGCCATGATCCCGAGCAGCCGCACGATCTCGTCAGCGGTCGACATCGAGCCACTCACGCCACTCCAGCGACGGATCGCCCAGCGCCAGGAAATCCCCGTTGAGCAGCGTATCGCGCTGGTTGTAGCGGAACGGGCGACCGCGCGGATCGACGACGCAGCCGCCGGCCGGTTCCAGGATCGCCTGCCCGGCGGCGGTGTCCCACTCGCTGGTGGGGCCGAAGCGCGGATACACGTCGAGCGCGCCCTCGGCCAACAGGCAGAACTTCAGCGACGAGCCCATCGCCACCGGTTCAGTGTCGCCGATCCGCGTCATCAGTGCCAAGGTGCGCGCGTCGCGATGCGAGCGGCTCGCCGCCACGCGCAGCCGCCCGGTTGCCGGCTGCCGGCAGTGCAGCGGACGCTGCGTGTCGTCGGCCTCGCGCCGGAACGCGCGGCCATCGGCGCCGTGCCACACGATCCCGGTCACCGGTGCCTGGATGACGCCGAAGACCGGCACGCCGTCGTCGACCAGTGCGATGTTGACGGTGAACTCGCCGTTGCGCTTGACGAACTCGCGCGTGCCGTCGAGTGGATCGACCAGCCAGTACCGCGGCCACGCGCGGCGCTCCGCCGCGGGCACGACGTGCGTTGCTTCCTCAGACAGCACCGGGATCGACGGCGACAGCGCAGCCAGCCCCGCGATGATGCAGCGGTGCGCCGCCATGTCGGCCGCGGTCACCGGGCTGGCGTCCGCCTTGCGCTGCACCCCGAAATCGGTGCCGTAGACCTCGAGGATCGCGCCGGCCGCGGACCGCGCGATCGCGATCGCACCCTCGAGCAGCACATCAGCGACCGGCATGGTGCAGCAGGTAGTCGCGGACGATGTAAAGCGCGGCGATCGACCGGCCCTCTGAGAACTCCTCGCGCAGGATCAGCTCGTGCAGCGCGTCCAGGCGCCACGGCACGACCTCCAGCTCTTCGGGTTCGTCGCCCGGCAACCGCTCCGGATACAGGTCGCGCGCCAGCACCAGGTGGGTCTGGTGGCTCATGTACGTCGGCGCCAGGCTCAGCGAGCGCAGCACCGACAGCGAACGCGCGCCGTAGCCCGCCTCCTCCTTCAGCTCGCGGTCGGCCGCCTCGATTGGCGTCTCGCCGGCGTCGATGCGGCCCTTGACCAGCCCCAGTTCGTAGCGGTGGACGCCTGCCGCATACTCGCGCACCAGCAGCACGGTGTCGTCGTCGAGCATCGGCACCACCGCGACCGCGCCGTGGCCGCGCGCGTGCAGCCGCTCGAAGCGACGGCGCTCACCGTTGCCGAACTCGAGGTCCAGGCGCTCCACGCGGTAGGGACCGGCGTCGTGTTCGGTGACGCCGTGGATGGTCGGCAGTCGACGCGTCATGCGGCGCGCCAGGGCGCCGGCCGGGGCCGGGCCGATCGGGCGATAATGCATTGATGACGAAGACGTTCCACGATGCGGCAAGTCTAGCGGACGCGGCCGACTGGCGCGCCCGCGACCTCGCGGTGCTGTGGCATCCCTGCACACAGATGCGCGAGCACGACGACGGCCTGATGCCGCTGTTGCCCGTGGCGCGTGGCGATGGCGCGTGGCTGGTCGGCCATGACGGCAGCCGCACGCTCGATGCCATCAGCAGCTGGTGGACCAATCTGCATGGACATGCCGAACCGCGTATCGCCGGTGCCATCGCGCAGCAGGCGCACACGCTGGAGCACGTGATCCTGGCGGGGGTCTCGCACCCGCCTGCCGTGATGCTTGCCGAGCGGCTGCTGGCCATCGCGCCGCGGGAAACCGGGCGTTCACCGCTGGCGAAAGTGTTCTACGCCGACAACGGCTCGGCGGGGGTCGAAGTCGCGCTGAAAATGGCTTTCCACTGGTTCCGCAATCGCGGCGACGAGCCACGGCGCACGCGCTTCATCGCCCTGTCCAACGGCTACCATGGCGAGACCATCGGCGCGCTGTCGGTCGGCGACGTGCCCCTGTACCGCCGCACGTACGCGCCGATGCTGATGGAGTGCCTGTTCGCCCCCTCGCCGGACGCGTTTGCCGCGCGAGACGGTCAGTCCGCGGCGGCTTGCGCAGAAGAGGCGGCCGACGCCCTTGCGCGTCTGCTCGACGACCACGCAGGCGAGGTCTGCGCGATGATCCTCGAGCCGCGCGTACAGTGCGCCGGCGGTATGCGCATGCACCATCCGGTGTACCTGAAGCGCGCGCGTGAACTGTGCGACGTCCACGGCGTGCTGCTGATCGCCGACGAAATCGCGGTCGGCTTCGGACGCACCGGCACGCTGTTCGCGTGCGAGCAGTCGGGGGTGGCCCCTGACCTGCTGTGCCTGTCGAAGGGCCTCACCGGTGGATTCCTGCCGCTGGCGGCGGTGCTGGCGACGCAGTCGATCTACGACGGTTTCCTGGACGCGTCGCGCGAGCGCGCGTTCCTGCACTCCCACAGCTACAGCGGCAACCCGTTGGCCTGTGCCGCGGCGCTGGCGTCGCTGGACATCCTCCGCGATGACGGAGTGGTCGCGCGCAACGTCGCCACCGCGGCCCGCATGGCGATGCTCGCCGGGCCGCTGGCCGACCTGGCGCACGTTGCCGACGTCCGCCAGGCCGGCATGATCGTGGCCTTCGAGCTCACCGACGGCGGCGATCGCCGGCGCCCCTTCGATCCTGCGCGGCGGGTCGGGCTGCGGGCCTACCGCGCGGCGATGGCGCGCGGCGTGCTGCTGCGGCCACTCGGAGACGTCGTCTACTGGATGCCGCCGTACTGCGTCGACGAAGCGCAGCTGGCGCTGCTGGCCCGTGTAACCCGGGAGGCGATCGTGGAGGCGACCCGGTGATGGCCTCCCCCGCCCGCTTGCGGCCCGCCCCGGCGCTCGCGACATGCGCGTGACCCGCGTCCACGTTGCGATGCCGCTGGTGGTCGGAACGCGTCTTGCGCTGCCCGCGGATGCCGCAGTGCACCTGATGCGCGTGCTGCGCCTCGGCGTCGGCGACGACTGCGTACTGTTCAGCGGCAACGGTCGCGACGTCACCGCCCGCATCATCGCCGCGGACCGTCGCGGCGCCGAGGTCGAGCTGCTTTCGGAGGCAGCCGTCGACACGGAGTCCCCGCTGCGACTGGGACTGCTGCAGGGCATCGCGCGCGGCGAGAAGATGGACCTGATCCTGCAGAAGGCGACCGAGCTTGGCGTCCACGACGTGTGGCCGGTCGGCAGCGATCGCAGCGAAGTCAAGCTCGATGCGGACCGCGCGGCGAAGCGCCTGGCGCACTGGCGCAGCGTGGTCGCCGCCGCCTGCAGCCAGTGCGGCCGCGCGCGGCTGCCGCGCATCGCGGCTCCAGCTGCGCTGGACGCAGCGCTGCATGCGCTGCCTACCGGAGCGCAGCGCCTGCTGCTGGATCCCACCGCCACGCAGGCGGTCGCCGACCTCAAACACCCTGGCGCGGACGGCATCGTGCTGGCGGTCGGACCCGAGGGCGGGTGGTCACCGCGCGACCGCATGCTGCTGGGCGGCGCCGGGTTCGGCGCAGTGCGGCTGGGGCCGCGGATTCTGCGAACGGAAACCGCCGGGCTGGCCGCGATCGCGGCGCTGCAGGCGCGATTCGGCGACCTGCACTAGGGGCGCCAAGCCGCGAGAGGCTGGGCGGTCCGCGTCACGCTGCCTGCGGGAGCGCCTGGCGCAGCGCGGCTTCAACCGCACCCATGTCCGGGATCCACGCGGGATCGTCGTTGAGGACGACGCGCATCAGCACGCCCTCCGGCAGCACTGCCGCGCTCGCGTCGCCGTCGTCATCACCGGCCGGGCGCAGTGCGTCGCGCGACACCGTCACCAGTCGCGGGAAGCCCTGTGTCAACAGCGCAAAGTGCGGCAACGTCGCGTCGTCGCCCAGCGCCTTGAGCACCAGCACCTTGCTGCCGATGCCGCCGCCTTCGGACGCCGTTCCGCTCATGCGCGCGAACGACACTAGCGGCACCTGCCAGCCGCGCCAGCGGATCCGACCCAGCAGCCAGTCGGGGGCACCGGCCACGGCGTCGGGTGCGGCGAAGGACAACACCTCGGAGATGGTGGCGTTTGGCAACAGCAGGCGCGCACCTTCGATCTGCACAAGGACGCCGCGGATATCGTTCGAAAGGCTCAAGACATGTTCCTCAGGAAGGCCAGCGTTCGACCAGTCGGCCTGCCAGTGCAGCTGGTGATCCGCCGTGGCCACCCTGCTCGATCATCCGGGCCGGCGCGGTGCCGTCGTAGCAGCTCTCTGGCGACTGGGCCGCGAGCAGCGCGCCGAGCGGCGCCAGTACAGCGATGTCGTCGACCAGGGTGACGTCGCTGCCGCTGAGGAATACCCACGCGGTATCGCCAGCAGGCAGCATCGCGTGCAGGCCGCCGTTGGCGTGGTCGCTGTTGGCAAACACCAGCCGCGCGCGGTCGGCCACGAGCGTGATCCCTGGCGGCAGGAAATATACATGCGACGCCTCGGCCACGCCGTCTGCCTCGGCCAGCAGCACCGGCATGCTGGAGGCGCGCTGCATCTGCGCCACCAGGCGGTCATAGCGACCGCCGTCGAGCTGCAGGCGTACCAGCACCGCGCGCGGAAAGTCCTCGGGCAGCTCCGCCAGCAGCTGGCGCACGGCGTCGGGTCCACCCAGCCCACCCTCGATCACCACCGCACCGCGCAGCGTGCCGTGGCCATAGCTGTCGGCGTCCGCCAACGACAGCCCCGAGGCACGCGCATCCAGCGCCGCGACGTCATGCGTCGGCGGGGCAGGTGCACGCGCAATGGGGCCGTCGTCGTCGGCGAGCGACAGGCTGTCGCCGAGGGTGGCGTCGAGCGCGGGCGCGGCCGGCGCCCTCCGGGGAGCGGCATCCGCCTCGTCGAGGGACAGCGACGACGAAGCGAGCAGTGCGTCGACACCGCGGTCGGCATCGTCTGTGCGACCCACATCCCCTGGCCCCGCCGTAACCTCGGATGCGGCAGCTGTTGCGACATCGTCAAGCGCCATCTCTTCGAAGGACTGCGTCTCGAAAGCCAGCACCGCGTCGTCGGAGATGTCGATCTCCGCGGAGCCGGTGGCGGTGGCGGTGGCGGACGACGACCAGTCCATGTCCTCCGCGGCCAGCAGTCCCCCGGTACCGAAGGCCTCGACCGGCGTGTCAGACAGGTCGGGGCCGATCGCGTCCGGCACGAAACGCAGCACACCGCTGTCGCCGGCGTCGTCCCCGTCGTCATCCAGCACCAGCGGCTCGAACACGATCTCGAACGCGTCGTCGCGGGGCACGTCGACGGCAAGCTCACTGGCGGCGCTCTCCAGGATCGCGAGATCCTCGGCGCTGAGTCCCACGCCGGCCACCAGCAGCCCGCCGGGCGCGGGCTGCCACTCGGCATCCGACTCGGCGCCGGGCGGCAGCACGTCCTGATGGCGGTGCAGCTTGGCGGCCAAATGGCGCGACCAGCGGGCCGCATCCCAGCCCTCGCGCTGCGCGGCCAGTTCGGCCTCGTCGAAGATCACGATGAGTCCCGGGTCGACGAGCAGCGCCTCGAACCGATCCAGCGCATCCTCGACCGCCGGCTCCAGCGCGACCAGCAGCGCTTGCGGCGATGCGGCGCGGATCGTATCCACGTCGACGGCGGTGGGGTCTGCCACCAGCGCCACCTCGGCACCGGCTTCGCGCAGCGCCGCCTGCAGCCGGTTGCAGGCCTCGCCCGGGCGTGCCAGCAGGACGACGCGTGCGCAGGGGTCACTCATCTTCGGGCTGCATCTTCAGCAGATCGTAGACGTTGCGCATCAGCTCGTTCTCCTGGTACGGCTTTCCAAGGTAACGCTCGACGCCGATCTCGAATGCGCGCTGGCGGTGCTTCTCGCCGGTCCGTGAGGTGATCATCACGATCGGCACATCGCGAAGGCGCGGATCCGCCTTCATCTTCTCCGCCAGCTCGTAGCCGTCCATGCGCGGCATCTCGATGTCGAGCAACATCAGGTCGGGCACGCGGTCGACCATGCGCTCCAGCGCGTCGATGCCGTCCTTCGCCGTCCCGACCTCCAAGTTGTGGCGCTCGAGCACGCGCCCGGTCACCTTGCGCATGGTCACGGAATCGTCGACCACCATCACCAGTGGGACGCGGCGCGCCACCGCGACCGGCTCCGGAGCGCCGCCACGCGGCAGCACCGCCTGGCGACGGACCAGCGGCGCGACGTCGAGGATCACGACGACTCTACCGTCGCCCATGATCGTGGCACCGAAGATGCCAGGCACCGACGCGACCTGGGGACCCACCGGCTTCACCACGATCTCGCGGTTGCCGACGATCTGGTCGACCACGACGGCCGCGCGCAGGTCGCCAGAGCGGATCAGCAGCACCGGCATCTGCAGGAGGCCTTCGGCCCGCGCATCGCCCTGCCCGACCAATCCGCCGAGGTCATGGATGGCGTAGTCCTCGCCGCCGTACGCATAGCTCGCGCCGGGCTGCGCCAGCTCGCCACGCGACACCCGGCCGACGCCGCGCACCGAGGCGATGGGCACCGCGAAGCTGGTGTCGCCGATCCTGACGAACACCGCCTGGGTGACCGCCAGCGTCTGCGGCAGGCGCAGCGTGAACCGCGTGCCTTCGCCACGCCGTGACGCGATGTCGATCGTTCCGCCGAGCTGGCGCACCTCGCTGGCAACTACGTCCATGCCGACGCCACGGCCTGCCAGGCGGCTGACGGCGTCTGCCGTGGTGAACCCCGGCTCGAAGATCAACATGTCGAGGTCGCCGTCGGCAAGGTTCGCCTCCGGTCGCACCAGGCCGCGCTCCTCGCCGCGGCGACGGATTGCCGCGCGGTCGAGGCCAGCGCCGTCATCACCGACTTCCAGCACGACTTCCGAGCCCTCGCGGCGGATCGCGATCCGGACCACGCCTTCCTCCGGCTTGCCCGCCGCATTGCGCGCGTCGGGACCCTCGAGGCCATGCGCGACGGCGTTGCGGAGCATGTGTTCCAGCGGCGCCGTCATGCGCTCGAGGACGTTGCGGTCTAGCTCGCCCTGGGCGCCGTCGAGCTTCAGCTGCACCTGCTTGCCGGTGTCGCCCGCGGCCTGCCGGACCACCCGGCGCAGGCGCGGCACCAGCGCATCGAAGGGCACCATGCGCGTGCGCATCAGACCTTCCTGCAGCTCGGAACTGACGCGCGACTGCTGCAGCAGCAGCGTCTCGTACTGGCGCGTCAGGTCGTCCAGCGTGCCCTGCAGGCTGGACATGTCGGCCGCCGACTCGCCCAGCGCACGCGAGAGCTGCTGCAGCGTCGAGAAGCGGTCGAGCTCCAGCGGGTCGAACTTGCCGTCGTTGCTGTCACCCTCGCGCTGGTAGCGGGCGATGATCTGCGCCTCGGTTTCGATGTCCAGCCGCCGCAGCTGGTCGCGCAGACGCATGTTGGTCTGCTCCATTTCGCCCATCGCGCTGCGGAACGCGCCCAGCTGCTGCTCCAGCCGGGCGCGGTAGATCGCGACCTCACCGGCGTAGTTGACCAGCCGGTCGAGCAGGTCGGCGCGGATGCGCACCTGCTCCTGCGGCGCACGCACGCCGATGTCGTCTTCGTCGCCGGGCACGCCTTCTTCGATCGGCGCCGACAGCGGTTTCAGGGACACCTTCGGCGCCGGCATGCGCGGCGCCGGCGACACGGGCGCCTCCGCGGCGCGGCGCGGCTCGCCGCGGGCGCGGGTATCGAACTCGTCGATCAGCGCCTGCGACTGGCCGATGGCACGTCGGTCGCCAATGCGCGTGACCATCGCGTGGAGCCGGTCGAACCCGCGTTCCAGCAGCGGAATGCCGTCCGCACCGAGCTCGCAGCGCTGTTCAACCACCGCCTCGAGCAGCGATTCCATCGCATGGCCGAGCTCGCCCATGGCCATGATGCCGGCCATGCGCGCGCCGCCCTTGATGGTGTGCAGGTCGCGCTGCAGGCCGACCAGCGGCTCGCGCTCGGCGGGTGCGTCACGCAGCTGCGACAGCAGGCCATCGGAGTGGTCGAGCAGGTCGCCGGCCTCCTCGACGAAGATGTCGACGAGTTCCGGGTCCAGTCCGGACAGGTCGAGCGCCTCATCGGGATCGTCCGCCGAACGCACTGCGTGCTCGAGGATCGCGGCAACCGCGACATCGTCCTGGAGCGAGCGCGCGTCTGTGTCTGCGCTCGCTCCAGCTTCGGCTACGGCCTTGGCACTGGTTTCGGACTCGGTCCCGCTGCCGACGTCGGACTCGGCTGCGGCCTCGAATTCGGCTTCGGCCTTGGCTTCCGCTTCCGGTTCGGTTTCGGTTTCGGTTTCGGTTTCGGTTTCGGACTCGGATTCGGTGCCGGTTTCGGCCTTGGCGTCCTCCGCGTCATGTGAATCGCGGGCCGATCCGGGGTCGACACCCACTTCTACCGCCGATGCCGCATCCGCATCCGGATCGGCGCTCACGTCCGGCGACATGTCGTGCGTGGCGTCAGGCGCGCCACTGATGGCGTTGGCATCCTCCGCTGAGGCACCGCCGTCGGCCGCCACATCTGTGGCCGTCCCGCTTCCTTCGACGCCATCTTGGGCCGATCGCGCCAGGCGGTCCTGTTCGGCGTATTCCGCCTCGAGGCGCGCGTACTCGGCCTCTTCGTCGGCAGCCAGTCGCGCCGCCTCTGCATCGCGACGCGCTGCTTCGGCACGCTCGGCCTCGGCGCGCTCCGCGTCCACCCGCTCCACTTCCGCACGCTCGGCATCGAGGCGCTCGGCCTCAGCGCGCTCGGCTTCCTGGCGCTCCGCCTCGAGCCGCGCCGCTTCGACGCGCTCGGCTTCCACGCGCCCGGCAGCCCGACGCTCCGCCTCGAGTTCCGACGCCAGACGCTCGGCCTCGGCGCGTTCGGCATCGAGGCGCTCCGCGTCGAGACGAGCGGTCTCCGCGCGTTCGGCATCATGACGCTCCGCCTCGAGCCGCGCAGTCTCCAGGCGCTCGGCCTCGATGCGCTCGCGCTCCAGGACATCGTGGTCGCGCGCGCGCGCGCGCGCCGCGGCGTCGGCCGCCTCCGCGCCTGCGCTGTCGCTTGTCTCCGCTGCGTCCGCGTCCTCCACGTCCGTGGGCGCGCCCGCGCCGGCCGCGAGGTCCGCGTAATCGGAAAGATCCGTGTCCGTCAGGTCGCCGCCTGCGAGCTCGAACGCCAGCGCCTGCTCGTCGGAGGAAGGCGCGTCAGCGTCGGACGCGCCGTCGCCGCGGCCGTCATCCGCGGGGTCCGCAGGCGCGCTCGCGACGGCCTCGGGCAGCGCGTCACGCAGCG
Organism: Luteimonas sp. ANT-B3E; assembly: GCA_001683895.1. Lineage (GTDB taxonomy): Bacteria > Pseudomonadota > Gammaproteobacteria > Xanthomonadales > Xanthomonadaceae > Luteimonas. Next base: position 83,905 of record LXQJ01000020.1, read on the forward strand.
CCTCCAGTTCCGATGCCAGCGCGTCGCAAGTCGGGACCCGCGGGGCGTCGGCATGCAGCCCGGCCATCGTGGCGCGGATCAGGCCGGCCAAACCGGCCATCGCCAGTACCTGGTCCGGCGTCGCCACGCCGGCTGTCGCAAGCAGGCGCCTGACCAGAGTTTCCGCAGGCGAAAGCGCCGCCGGGATTGCCGGCACCTCGGTCATCGCGAAGGCGCCATTCATGGTGTGGATCGCGCGCAGCAGCGCCTCGTCCGCGACCGCCGGCGCCTTCGCCGCCGACGCCAGCCACCCGTCGACGGTCGCCAGGTGACCGGCAACCTCCACGTCGAGGATCTCCAGCAGCAGTGCGTCGACCGACGCCGGCACGGTCGGGATGCCGGCACCGGGGGCGTCGTCGGCGTCCACGATGCCCGCGTCCGCGTCCGACCTCGGCGCCCGTACGGAAGGCGCATCGTCGAGCGCCGCACCGGTCGCGTTCTCGATGCCATCGCTGCCATCGGCGATCACCGGGTCCGCGCGACCGGTCGCCGTCGTCGCGTCCGCCTGCAGCGTTGCCGTCTCCGGCATCGCCTCGTCGCCCTCGGCGATGCGCTCGGCCGAGGCCTGCATCCGCGCAAGGTCCGCTGTGACGGCGCCGTCGCCGCGCAGCGCCGCCTGAAGCTGCGGCAGCGTGTAGAACGCCTGGTCGACCATCGCAACCACCGCCGGCGAGGCCGCGCGGCTGCCGTCAAGGACCCGATTCAACAGGTGCTCGATCTTCCAGCTGAACTCGCCCAGCGTGCGCGCACCGACCAGCCGGCCGCTGCCCTTGAGGGTGTGGAACACGCGGCGGATCGGACGCAGGCGCTCGAAGTCGTCCGGCGCGGCCCGCCAGACCGGCAACAGGTGGTCGAGGTTGTCGATTTCCTCGGCGAACTCCTCAAGGAAGACCTCCCGGATCTCGTCGTCGATCTCGTCCCCGGTGGCTTCGAAGCCACCTGCGGTCACCACGCCCGGTGCCGAAGTCGGCAATCCTGCACGGGCCGACGCGACCGCGGCGGGTTCCTCGATGGCGGGCGCGTCCGTGGTGTCGACCCCGGCAGCGGCGGCAGTGGCACGCGCGGCGGAGCCTTCCCGATCCATCAGCGCGGTCAGCGTGCGGTCGATGTCGCCCAGCGACCGCGCCTCGGCGGCATCGGCCTCGAAGTCGCGGCGCGCGCCGGCGTCTTCCAACGGCAGCGGCCAGTAGCCCAGCGACTCCAGGCTGTTGCGCGCGACGTCCAGAATGTCGTCGCGGTTGAAGCGGTTCTCGCGCAGCGCCTCGAGATAGTACTCGAGGCTTGCCAGCGCGTCGGCGAAAGTGTCGAGCTGGCGCCCGTTGGGCACGCGCTTGCGGCCGAGCAGCTCCACCTCGGTGTAGCGGCGCACGCCGCTCAGGTATGCCGCCGGCTGCGGCAGTTCCAGCATGTGCAGCGCGCCGCCCACCTCCTCCAGCAGGCGCGGCACCTCGACGAGTTCGCCGTGGTCCCAGTTGGTCTCCACGAACGCGACGAACGCCTGGCGGGCGTCGGCGAAGTTGGCGATCGCCTCCCGTACAACGACCTCCAGCACCTTGCGGGCCTCGGTCGAGAACAGGTCGTCCTGGTCGCCCGGCGCCTCATCGCCGGTGCCCAGGCGGGCGACCTGGTCGTCGAGCGAGGCGTCCACGTAGAGCAGCGCGCCGGCCACGTCGAGCAGCGCGCCCTCGTCGGCGGCGCGGTCGCCGCGGACGATCGCGTCCATCGCGACGCGCTGTTCCTGCACCACGTTGCGCGCAACGCCCAGCCCCAACATGCCCAAAGTGTCCGCCACGCGACCGAGCGCCTCGGCCTGCGGCTGCAGCTCGGCGAGGTCGGTACGCCCGGTGCGAAGGTGCAGGTCCAACGCGTCCTTGACCCGCAGCAGGTCCTCCTTGACCGCCGCCGCCACCGTGTCCAGCAGCGCGCGGTTGCGCCCGCTCAGGCTGCCTTGGGCATGGCTGATCTCCGACGCGGTCGGCTGCAGTGCGTCGAGGTCGAACGTCGCGCGCAGCTCGCGAAGCAGCGGATGGTCGCCGCCGCCGTGTGCGACGTGGTACAGCAGCTGGCGTGTCGGCTCGAGCGCTGCGTCCTCGCGCGGGATGCCAAAGCCGTCGTCCTCGAACATCCGGCGCGCCTCGCGCTCGACCCCGGCGAACGCCTGCTGCAGACCCTTGCGCGCGTCCAGTCCGCCGTCGCGCAGCACCTTGGCGATCGACGTCGCCACCCACAGCAGCCGGCGCGCAGCCTCGTGCGGCGCATGCGGCAGCAGCGCATCGAGGCTGGCGACGAGAGCGTCGCGATCCGCCGGCGATCCAGCCTCGGGCCAGCCCGCCATTGCCAGGCGCAGCCGCGCCAGCAGCGGCGCCGCGGTGGCGTTGCGCATCGGCACCGTTGGCGCCGGACCCGGCGCCTGCGGCAGGTCCGCGGGCAGCGGCCGCGCCAGGTCGGGCACGAAAAGCACGCTCTCGCTCAGCCCGGTCTCGCCGCGCGCGGCGCGCAGCTCGTTGAGCAGCGGCAGCAGCACGATCGGGATGTCCTTGTGCCCGCTCTGCAGCCGCTCAAGGTAGTCGGGCAGGAGCACCACGCTGCGCATCAGCGTCGCGCACGCCGCGTCGCGCTCGTCGACCTTCTGCTGCTGCAGCGCGTGTGCCAGCCGCTCCATCTCCTCGGCCACCATCGCCGGCGCGTAGAGCTCCACCATGCGCAGCGTGCCCTGCACCTGGTGCAGGTAGCTGGCGCAGAAGCGCATCCGGCTCGTGTCCGCCGGATCCTCGGCGAAGCCCTCGATCTCCAGCCGCGCCAAACGCAGCGTCTCGTCGAGCTCCGGCTTCACCCATCCCAGGGTGGTGTAGTCGATCGCATCGCGCAGCGCGGTCATCGGCGCGCTCCGCAGCGGCGGTCGATGGCGCGCAGCGCGCGGCCGGGGGCGTTCGGGCTCATCCGTCGGTCCGTGTCCGTGCTCAGGCCGGCAGCTTGAAGTCGGCCACCGACCGACGCAGATCCGCCGCCAGTTGCGCCAGGTTGCCGATCGACTCGGCGGTCTGGTTGGCGCCCTGCGAGGTCTGCGCGGTGATCGACTGGATCGTGTTCATCGTCGCGGTGATGTTGGTCGCCGCGGCCGACTGCTGCTGCGAGGCGCTGGAGATGCCCTCGATGAGTCCGGCGAGGTTGCTCGACACGCTCTCGATCTCGCCCAGCGCGGTGCCCGCGTCCTCGGCCAGGCGCGCACCGGCGACGACCTCGGAGGTGGTCTGTTCCATCGAGCTGACCGCCTCGTTGGTATCGCTCTGGATGGTCTGCACCAGCGTCTCGATGCGCTTCGTCGCGTTGGACGCGCGCTCTGCGAGCCGCTGGACCTCGTCGGCCACCACCGCAAACCCTCGGCCCGCCTCGCCGGCCGACGCCGCCTGGATGGCCGCGTTGAGCGCCAGGATGTTGGTCTGCTCGGAGATGTCATTGATCAGTTCGACGATCGAACCGATCTCCTGCGAGCTTTCACCAAGCCGCTTGATGCGCTTGGAGGTCTCCTGGATCTGGTCGCGGATCGAGTCCATGCCGGCGATCGTCTCGCGTACCACGCCCGCGCCCTTGGTCGCGATCTGCACCGAGCGTTGCGCCACGTCGGCGGACTCGGCGGAGTTCTTCGACACCTGGTTGATGCTGGCGGCGATCTCGTTGATGCGGTCCGACGCCGACGAGATCTCCTGCGCCTGGTGCTCCGCGGCCTCGGCCAGGTGCATGGCGGTGGCCTGCGTCTCCTGCGCGCTCGACGCCACCTGCACCGAGGTGTCGGTGATGGTCTGCACCAAGCTGCGCAGCTGCTCGACGGCGAAGTTGATCGAGTCGGCGATCGCGCCGGTCATGTCCTCGGTCACCGTGGCCTTGACCGTGAGATCGCCTTCCGCGAGGGAGCCCATCTCGTCCAGCAGGCGCATGATCGCCTCCTGGTTGCGGTTGTTGAGCTCCATCGTGGTTTCGTAGCGGCCGCGCTGGGCGCGACTGAGCGAGTACAGCAGTCCGACGATCGCCGCCAGCGCCACGAGCCCGGAGATGATCGAGATCCAGATGTTGCCCGCGAGGCTGGTGTCGCGCAGCGAGCCGAACGCGGTGAAGGACTGGAACAGCGACTCGCTGTCGGAGAGCAGCCCCTCGGATCCGGTGGTCAATGCAGCAGCCGCGGACTGCGCGCGGAACAGGTTCTGCGAGCTCGCGAGGATGGCGTCGAGGTCCTGCTTCATCTCTGCCCACTGCGCGTCTGCCTGCGACAGCGCGGCGAGCGCGGCGGCGTTGCCCAGCGGCTGCACGTTCATCGCGGCGTCGCCGCTGCGCAGGCCGGCCAGCACCTGCTCGAACACGCCGGCATCGCGCGCCAGCGCGTCGCCCGCGACCGATGCCGCCTCGCCGCCCGCGCGGATCTCGGTGACCCGACGCGCCATCGTCGAGGCCAGCACCACCTGGCGCAGCGCGATGTAGATCTGCGAGGACGGCGAGCCGCTCGCCGACATCGCACGCACCACCTCGTCAAGCTGCGCCTGCAGCTGCGGCACCCTCTGCGTGAAGCGGTCGGCGTTGCCGGCGAAGGCCAGCACCGCGGCCTCGCTCGCGATCACCTGCTCGGCGTTGGCCGCCAGCGGCGTCCAGGTTCCGCTGACGGTCCGGATCGGCCCGGCGACGCCGGTGGTGTCGCCGTAGTTGGCGTTGAGCTGGGCGATGTCGCTGTCGACCTCCGCCTTGGTCTCCTTGAATGCCGCGTACGAGTCGGCGTTGCCCTCGACCGCCTCGCGGCCTTGGTTGGCGAGCCGCTGCGAGTTCACCTGCAGGTTGGACGCCGCTGAACTCGCGCCACCGAGGCGCGCGGCCTTCCAAGTCGCGTAGCCGGTGTTGAGCACCAGGATCAGGCCCGCCACGCCCAGCAGGACCAGCCAGAAGTTCGTCGTGCGGCCTTTGCCGGCGACGGAGTCCATCACAGTGCTCATCGTGTTACCTCGACCTTGCGTGTTGCCGCGATCACGCGGCGGCTTGTCTGAATTCGGGTGTGCGGGCCAGCCGGTCCAGGCTGAAGATCCCCCACGCGTGCTCGCCGAGCCGGTAGGCACGGTCGATGAAGTGGGCATAGCGCCCGTCGGCCAGCTGCCCCTCGCCGGCAAAGTCGCCGTCGAGCTGCTCGGCATCGTTGAAGCTGCGCTGGCCGAAGAGTTCGTCGATGGTGATCGCGACGTCGCCACCCGGCTGGCGCACGATCAGGACGCGCTGAGCCTCGTGCAGCACCGTGCGCTCGCCCTCCAGGAACTGCTTGAGGTCGACGATCGGCAGCAGGTTGCCGCGCACGTTGGCCACGCCGAGCATCCAGGGCTGCGCGCCGGGCACCGGCGTCACCTGTGGCATGGGCAGGATCTCGACCACTTCGTCGAATCCCGACGCCAGCCGGCGCCGGCCGACCCGGTAGCCGACGCCGCGCCACAGACCCGGCGCGTCGAGCTGCTCGGGCAGCCCGACGACATGCGCGAGGCTGCGCCGCTCGTAGTCGAGCAGCACCTCGAACGGATCAACCGGGGGCGCGGCGTGCTTCTTCGCCACGTCAGGCGCCGATCAGCTCGTTGATGCGCGACACGAGTTCGCTCTCGACCGGCGGCTTGACGATGTAGTCGCGCGCGCCCTGGCGCAGGCCCCAGGCACGGTCTGTGTCCATGCCCTTGGTGCTGACGATCAGCACCGGGATGGCGCTGGTGGCGGCGTCGCGCGACAGCGCGCGCGTAGCCTGGAACCCGTTCATGCCCGGCAGCACGACGTCCATCAGCACCAGGTCCGGCAGCTCGCGCCTGCAGACCTCGATGCCGTCCTCGGCGCTGTTGGAGGCCATGACCTGGTGGCCATGGCGCTCGAGCAGCTGGGTCAGGACCGCCGTATCGGTGGGCGAGTCCTCGATCAACAGGATGCGTGCCATTGGTGTGCCCTACCCCCCGGTCAGGCGTGATTGACGTGCGTGCGGATCGCGTCGAGGAGTTCCTCGCGCGTGAAAGGCTTGGTGACGTACTGCTCGGAGCCGACGATGCGGCCGCGGGCCTTGTCGAACAGTCCGTCCTTGGACGACAGCATGATCACCGGCGTCTGCTTGAACATCTGGTTGTTCTTGATCAGCGCACAGGTCTGGTAGCCGTCCAGGCGCGGCATCATGATGTCCACGAAGATGATCTGCGGCCGCTGGTCGGCGATCTTGGCCAGCGCTTCAAAGCCATCGGTCGCGGTGACCACCTCGGCCCCCTCGCGCTTCAGCAGGGTCTCCGCGGTGCGCCGGATGGTCTTCGAATCGTCGATCACCATCACGCGCAGCCCGTCGAGGCTGCCAGCGCGGCTGTCGTCTTGCGTCATCGTTACTCCCCGGTGCGCGACGCGTGGTGGCCACTTGGCGTCGCTGCAAGCCGTCTTATATCCCAGTCCGCCGCGACACTGTCAAGCTTTCGTGAAGCATCGCGTGCAATGCGTCGCCCCAACGCCGGCTTGGCCTTGGATGCACCTGCTAACATTTGTCATTAACTGCCGCGGATGGCGCACATGTCGCTCGATGTCGTCGTCGTGATGGACCCGATCGAGTCCATCTCGATCGCCAAGGATTCGACCTTCGCGATGCTGCTGGAGGCGCAACGGCGCGGGCATCGCCTGCACTACGTGCTTCCCGGCGGCCTTGCGATGCGCGACGGCGTCGCCGGGGCGCGCATGTCGCCGCTGCGCGTGCGCGACGACCCGCGGGACTGGTTCGAACTGGAACCGCCGTCACGCCGCGCGCTCGGCGCGGGCGACGTGGTGCTGATGCGCAAGGATCCGCCGTTCGACGCCGACTTCCTGCATGACACCCAGATCCTCGGCGTCGCCCAGCGCGCCGGCGCCAACGTGGTCAACGATCCGCAGGGACTGCGCGACCTCAACGAGAAGCTCGCCGCGCTCGACTTCCCGCAGTGCTGCCCTCCCACGCTCGTCAGCCGCCACGCGCCCTCTCTCAAGGCCTTCGTGCAGGAGCACGGCCACGCGGTGCTGAAGCCGCTGGACGGCATGGGCGGACGCTCGATCTTCCGCGCCAGTGCCGGCGACCCCAACGTCAACGTGATTCTGGAGACGCTGACCGCCGGCGGCGCGCACCATGCGATGGCGCAGCGCTACCTGCCGGAGATCGTCGACGGCGACAAACGCATCCTGCTGGTCGACGGCGTGCCGGTGGACTATTGCCTGGCCCGGATCCCGCAGGGTGACGAGTTCCGCGGCAACCTGGCCGCCGGCGGTCGGGGCGAGGGCCGGCCGTTGACCGACCGCGACCGCTGGATCGCCGCGCAGGTCGGCCCGGCGATGCATGCACGCGGCATGCGCTTCGTGGGCCTGGACGTGATCGGCGACTACCTGACCGAGGTCAACGTCACCAGCCCGACCTGCATCCGCGAGCTCGACGCGCAGTTCGGGCTGAACATCGCCGGGCTGCTGTTCGACGCGATCGAGGCCGGACAGGCCAGGTCCGCGCCCGCCGAGGCCGGCGGAGCCGCGCCCCCGGCATGAGTGCAGTCGTCGCACCGCCCGGTCCCGACGTCGGCGAGGGCCAGCGCCTTGGCGCGACGCTCGTGCTGTCGGCGCTGCTGCACGGGCTGCTGGTGCTGGGCGTGGGCTTCACCCTCGACCACCCGGCGCCGGTGCTGCCGACGCTGGACGTGATCCTGACCGAGAACACCAGCCCGCTGACCCAGAAACAGGCGGATTTCCTGGCCCAGGCCAGCAACCAGGGCGGTGGCGAGGACGAGCGGAGCAACCGGCCGCGCGACACCCAGGCCGGTCAGGCGCCTCAACCCGAGCCCGGGGTCGCGCCGCGCGCATTGCGCGCGCAGACGCCGGCCCCGGCGCCGCCGCCGGAGGCCCGGGTGGTGACCGCGACCCGCGCCGAGCGCAGCGCGCCGGTGCCCGAGGCCACGCCGCGCGTCGACGAGGCGGCGCTGCCGCCGGGGCGGGAGCGCATCGACCGCGACCTGGCGATGGCACGGCTGGCCGCGGAGATCCACCTGCAGTCCGAGCGCTACGCCAGGCGCCCCAAGCGCAAGTTCGTCTCCGCCAGCACGCAGGAGTACGTCTACGCCGGATACCTGCGCGCCTGGGTCGACCGCGTGCAGCGGGTCGGCAACCTCAACTATCCCGACGAGGCCCGGCGCCGCCGTCTCGCCGGAACGCTGGTCATCAGCGTCGCCATCCGCGCCGACGGCAGCGTCGAGCGCGCGGAGGTCATCCAGTCCAGCGGCACGCGCCTGCTCGACGATGCCGCGCTGCGGATCGCGCGCCTGGCGGAGCCGTATCCGCCCCTGCCCCGCACCGGGGAGAACGTCGACGTGCTCCACGTCACCCGCACCTGGAACTTCCTGCCCGGCGGCGAGCTGGTCGACGACTGACGCGCAGCTCGACTCAGAGCCGCTGCCAGCCGATGCCCCCTTCGCGGCGGTAGTAGACGGCCACCGCACGCGCGTACAGCGACGACGCCTCCACCAGGCCGAATACGCGCCCATCGGCGCTGTTGCCGCGATGGTCGCCTAGCACCAGCGCCTGCCCTGCGGGCACCACCAGGCCGTTGATCCACGGGCCACCGCCAGCGCCCAGATCGAGCCGCACGCCGCGCGCGCCGAATCGCTCGAGCGTCGGATCGTCCTCCCGGGCCAGCCACTTGCCGTTGATCGCCAGCCGGCCCCCGCGCAGCGTGACCCGGTCGCCGCCCAGCGCGACGACGCGCTTGATTAGCCGGGTGCCGTCGACCGGCGATTTCAGCAGCACAACGTCACCCGCGCGCGGCGCCGCCTCGCCGGCCACCACGATGTCGGTGAAGGGCACCCGCAGCCCATAGGCACGCATGTCTGCCACGACCCGGTCCCCCGGCTGCAGGGTTGGCATCATTGAGCCGCTGGGCACGACGTAGTGGTTGGCGAACGACGTCCGCGTGACCCCCAGCAGCAGCAGGACGAGCAGTAGCGGCGCCAGCTCCCGCAGCAGGCGGTGCGCGCGCGACGGCGGACGGGGGGCGGGCGGCTCGACCGCGTGGCGGCCTGGAGGGATCCGGTGCATTGGCGAGGTCCGGGAGAGAGGTCAGGTCGACCGCGCGCCGGGGGCGGAGGTTCCCCGGCCGCTCAGCGGGCGTCGCGGAACGCCTGCTGCTCGGCGCTGGTGCGGGCGACGTTGTCGCGCAGGTAGGCCGGCTGCAGCTGGCCGGCATCCACCGCCTCGCCGCGCGCGTACGCCGCCACCGCCAGCCGCGCGACGTCCGCGGCATGCGGCAGCGCCTCGGCGTCGACCGATCGCAGGCGCGCGTCGAGGTGCACGCGCAGCGCGCCATCGCTGGCGGCGAATCCGGTGCCGACGCCGGTCCAGCGGACGCCGGCGGGGACATCGTCCGGCGGGCGCACCGCTGTCGGCGCCAGCACCGCCTCGGGCGACGCCGCGATCACCAGCCCGGCGTCGGTGCGGAACGCGCCGACGTAGACCTCGCCCATGCGCGCGTCGATCGCGGCCAGGATCCAGCGGCCGTGCGCGTCGGGGACAGTGCCGGCGTCTTCGGCCCTGCCACTGCCTCCCGGCGCGGCGTCGGCGACCGGCGCCTCCCCGTCCGCCGCCAGCGCGCGCATCGAGAGCGTGGCCAGCGTCGACACCGGCACCACCGGCCGGTCCAGCGCCAAAGCAATGCCTTGCGCCACCGACACCGCCAGCCGCACGCCGGTGAACGCGCCAGGGCCGCGCCCGACAGCAATCGCGTCGATCTGCGAGCGCGCCAGCCCGGCGTCGGCGAGCAGCGCCTCGGCCCACGGCAGCGCCAGCTCGGCGTGGCGACGGGGCGCGACTTCGTGGCGCGCGGTCAGCGCACCGTCGACCCACAGCGCGACGGAGCAGGCTTCGGTGGCGGTCTCGAACGCGAGCAGGCGCATGGCGGTCGTCGGCGGCAGGACAGGCCGCGCAGGGTATCGCCGACCGGCCGCAGGCGCGACGTCAGTCGGCGTCGAACGCCGCCGCCGCGAAGAACGCCTGCACGTCGGCGACCTCGCGGGTGCGCGGGAACGGCGGCAGCGAGTCGAGGAACAGCTTGCCGTAGCTCTTGCCCAGCAGCCGCGGGTCGCACAGCACCAGCACCCCGCGGTCGGTCTCGGTGCGGATCAGCCTGCCGACGCCCTGCTTGAGCGCGATCACCGCCTGCGGCAATTGCTCATCGCGGAACGGGTTGCCGCCGGCGCGGCGGATCGCCTCCAACCGGGCCTGGAACACCGGGTCGTCGGGCGCGGCGAACGGCAGCTTGTCGATGACCACCACGCTGAGCGCGGCGCCGGCGACGTCGACGCCCTCGCGGAAGCTGGCGGCGCCCAGCAGCACGCCGTTGCCGGACTCGCGGAACTGCTGCAGCAGCACATTGCGCGGCGCGGTGCCCTGCACGAACAGCGGCCAAGGCCCGCCGCGCAGGTGCTCCGCAGCTTCGCGCAGCGCACGGTGCGACGCGAAGAGCACGAATGCGCGGCCGGCCGATGCCGTCAGCACCGGCAGCAGCGCCTGCGCCACCGCGCCGGTGTAATCGCGCGCCGCGGGTTCGGGCAGCCGCGGCGGCAGGTAGCACAGCGCCTGCCGGGCCCAGTCGAACGGGCTCGGCGCCAGCAGTGTCTTCGGCGACGCCAGCCCGAGCCGCGTGGCGACATGGTCGAACCGACCATCGACCGCCAGCGTCGCCGAGGTGAACACCCACGACGCCATCGATGCCTCGCGGTGTGCCCGCAGCGGCCCCGACACGTCCAGCGGCGTGCGCTGCAGCCGGAAGCCCTTCGGCGACAGCTCGTACCAGCGCACGTCGTCGGCGGGCGCGGCGGGCGCGCGCATGGCCGTCGCCGGCGCGTCCGGATCATGGTGCTCAGCGTCGGGCACGACCACGGTGTCGCCGTCGAAGGCGTCGTCGGCGTCGCCGGACCCACCCACCGCATCCTCGCCGCGCCAGCGGCGCAGGCGGGCCAGCTGGTCGACGCCGCGCGCGTGGCAGGCATCGAAGCCCGGCGCTGATTCGCGGAGCGGCGCCAGCGCCTCCGTCATGCGGCATAGCGCGGCGTCCAGCGCATCGAGCGCCTCGACCACCGCGGGATCGGCGTGGGCCTGCGCCTGGGTGCCGCGCAGCGGCAGGCCGTCCATCGCCGCACGCAGCCCGCGGGTCGCGTATTCGAGCTCGCGCGCCGGGCCCTGCAGCACGGCCAGCGCGCCCGGCAGTTCCTTGCATTCGCCCAGCGCGTCGCGCGACAGCTCGGCCAGTGGCCGTGCCGACAGGCCCTCGCCGAAGAACTGCGCCGCGAGCTCCGGCAGCTGGTGCGCCTCGTCCACCACGAACGCCTGCGCACCAGGCAATATCTCGCCAAACCCCTCCTGCTTCAGCGCCAGGTCGGCCAGCAGCAGGTGGTGGTTGACGACCACCACATCGGCGGTCTGCGCGCGCTGCCGCGCCTGGACCACGAAGCAGTCGCCCCAGAACGGGCATTCGCTGCCGAGGCAGTTGTCCGCGGTGGAGGTGACCATCGGCAGCAGCGGCGAGTCTTCGGGCAGCGCCTCGAGCTCGGCGAGGTCGCCCATGCGCGTGCGCCCCGACCACGCGACGATGCGCTGGAACTGCGACACCTGCTCGCGCGAGGACAGGCGCGGCTCGCCGCGGCTGCGCTCCAGCCGGTAGCGGCACAGGTAGTTGGCGCGGCCCTTCAGCAGCGCGGTCTTCAGCCCGGTGCCGAGCGCGTCGCGCACGCGCGGCAGGTCGCGGTGGTAGAGCTGGTCCTGCAGCGCGCGGGTGCCGGTCGAGACGATGGTCTTCATCCCCGACAGCAGCGCGGGCACCAGGTAGGCGAACGTCTTGCCGGTGCCGGTGCCGGCCTCGGCCAGCAGCACCTCGCGGCGCTGGAACGCCTCCGCGACCGCCGCCGACAGGTCCTGCTGCGCCGGGCGCGGCGCGAATCCCGGGAT